>JBDGWG010000031.1:0-32149 GCA_039585235.1 Gemmatimonadota bacterium
TCCAGTGGCTCGTCGAGAGAATTGAGGAAAGAGAAGGTGACATACAGCCAGCTTTCATTACGTATGCGGATTCAAAGCGGCATCGACGAAGGTAAAGAGAAGATAACGAGGCAGGCTGTCAGGTCTTCCTGAGCCAATGAAATGACCGCTTGTGGCCGTTTTCTGCCCTTGAAATCACGCCGTTTCAGTAGAGGCCCGCTCCCGTGCGATCCACACACACCTGCGCCCGACCGTGTGTGGCCGGGCGCGTGTTAGGGCGTGTGCTTGCTTGCTGGGCCGTGACTGCGAGCCACCTTGAGTCGATCCGGTGGGACCACGCTCCCGTCCGCGTAGTCCTCAAGCGCGGCAAGGACCTCCGAAAATGGGCCCGGGTGGATTTGAACCACCGACCTCACGCTTATCAGGCGTGCGCTCTAACCAAGCTGAGCTACGAGCCCGTGCCTCCAAAGTACCGCTCTCCGGCAATCTGCGCTGCGCGGCGCCGCAAAAGAAAGCGAGTCGCGGAGGGGCGACTCGCGGAGTGCTGCAAAGGTAGTCGATCGGACGAGGGAGTCAACCTCTTGCCGGGCTCTGATACGGCCTCTGTTTCGCCCTTAGATCGGGTATGCGAGCCCACCAGCCTAATGCCTTGGCCTCGCCCTCGCTGAGCGGATCGTCCGGCTCGAGCTCGACCTCTTTTCAGGCGCCACGGAATCAGTTCCAGTCGTCGTCGGACCGGCGCCGGGGTCCGCCCACGTCCGCGTCCGTATCTAGTTCTTCGTCCTCCCATTCCTCGTCGTCTTCATCCTCGTCCTCCCATTCCTCATCCCAATCATCGTCGTTATCCCAGTCATCGTCGTCGTCCCAACCCTCGTCCACCTCGTCCTCTTCATCCTGCTGCAAGGTCCAGAAGTGCTCGGCATCATCGTCATGCGAGCTCCAGGGCCCGGCGCTACCGGTCATTCGTGACCCTCCTGAAACGGAAAGTGCCACCTGTTCGCCGCTTATTAGAAAGGCGCCGGCTCCGTGTCAAGGGCCGGCGCAAGGGAGGCGGGGAAAGCGCCTTACAGATAGGTGAATGGAGCGGCCGGGGACGAAGACGTCAGCCGCCTGCCACCGCCCGCCGATCACGTTTCCGTTCGTGGCTTGTGAGCATGCGCTTTCGGAGCCGGATGGCGTCTGGCGTGACCTCCACCAGCTCGTCGTCCCGGATGAACTCGAGGGCATACTCGAGCGTGATCTCGCGTGCCGGCTCCAGGGTAATGGCCTCGTCGGCCCCCGAAGCCCGGACGTTGGAAAGCTTCTTTCCCTTGATGACGTTGACCTCGAGATCGTTCTCGCGCGCGTGCTCGCCGACGATCATGCCGTTGTACACAGCAGCCGTCGGCCGCACGAACAACTTTCCACGCTCCTGCAGGCTGAACAGCGAGTAGGCGGTGGCGACCCCCTCCAGCATGGACACCAGCGCTCCCGTTGATCGGACCTCCAATTCGCCGGCCCACGGGCCATACCGGTCGAACTGGCGGTGCAGCGTGCCCTCGCCTCTCGTCTCCGTGAGGAACTCCGACCGGTAGCCAGTGAGCGCGCGAGATGGGACGGAAAATCGCAGCCGCACGAGGCCTCCGTCGCCTTTCTCCATGTCCACCATGTCGCCGCGACGTTCCCCGAGGCCGCTCATCACAACGCCGATCATCCCCTCGGGCACGTCGGCGATCACTTCCTCGTACGGCTCCTCAATCCCTCCGTCCTCTCCGAGGTGTGTGATCACGTGCGGTCGCGACACGCTGAACTCGTACCCCTCACGTCGCATGGTCTCCATGAGGATCGACAGGTGCAGCTCACCTCGACCCGCGACGCGAAATCGGTCCGGCTCATCGGTCTCCTCCACACGCAAGGCCACGTTCGACTGCACTTCGCGGAACAGCCGTTCCCGAATCTGCCGCGACGTGACGAAGCGGCCCGAGCGGCCCGAGAATGGGGACGTGTTCGGCCGAAATTCCACCGACAGGGTCGGCGGCTCCACTGCGATGCCCTCGAGGCGGACCGGTGCCTCAGGATCACACAGGGTGGAACCGACCTCGGCCTCCTCAATGCCGGCAATGGCGACGATCTGTCCGGCGCGGGCCTCCGGCACCTCCGCGCGCGTCATGGCCTCGTACGCGTAGATCTTGGGAATTCGGACGGCCGCGTCGGGAGCTTCCGACTCGAGGCCCCAAACCGCCACCATGTCCCCTTCCCGGATGACACCATTCTCCACCCGTCCGATCGCCATACGTCCCAGGTACGGCGAGTAGTCGAGCGTCGAGACCAGGAGCTGGAACGGGGCTCCTGGGAGACCGCTCGGGGCTGGAACCGAGTCCACGACCGCGCGAAACAGCGGCGCCAGGTCGCTACCGATTTCGGCCGGGTCCACGGAGGCCCACCCGTCCTTCGCCGAAGCGTAGAGGAACGGTGAGTCGAGCTGCTCGTCCGTGGCCTCGAGCTCCATCAGCAGCTCGAGCACCTCGTCGTGCACCCGGTCGGGATCGGCGTCCGGTCGGTCCACCTTGTTGATGATGATCACGGGATGCAGCCCCAGTTCGAGCGCCTTCCGGGTCACGAACCGGGTCTGCGGCATCGGACCTTCGAACGCGTCCACCAGGAGGAGCACCCCGTCCACCATGCGCAGGATCCGCTCGACCTCGCCGCCGAAATCGGCGTGTCCCGGCGTGTCCACGATGTTGATCTTCACCCCACCCCCGCCGGGCGCTTCCCAGCGGACGGAAGCGTTCTTGGAGAAGATAGTGATCCCGCGCTCCTTCTCCAGCGGGTTCGAGTCCATCATGCGCTCCTCGAGCCGCTGCCCCTCCCGGAACGAGCCGGTCTGGCGGAGCATCTTGTCCACCAGCGTAGTCTTGCCGTGGTCCACGTGAGCGATGATGGCGATGTTTCGTATGGAGTCCAATGGACCTCGATTCCCGTCGTTTGTCCTACCCTCGAAACGGTGCCGGAGGGCTTCCGACGTACTTCGCGACCGCCCGCTTACCCGCCGGATTAGGGAAAGTTCGCCAGCGGGCCCCGGGGGCCGTTGCTGTTGGTCTGCGCGCCGGGGTAGTTTGGCAATCCGGACTGCGTCGCACCACTTCCACCGACGGGCGGAGCATGACGAACGCGCGCCAGTTTCTCCGAATTCGGGGTTCAGGGATCGCCATCGCGGCCGTCCTCGCGGGCGCCGCTGGCATGGCAGCGTGCGGTCTTTCCTCCGCCATGGGAGAGGCCAATTCGCTGATTCTCGTCGCCGAGGACGCCTTGTGGGCAGCGGTCGAGGAGGACACCTACGCTGCCCTTGAGCGAACGGTCTACACGACTCGCGACGAGAAGATCTTCAACGTCACTCAGACCGACCCGGAATCGCCCGAGATCGGTCAGCTCCTGCTGTGGCGGCAAGTCCTCGTGTTCGGGACGCCTGACGACTCCCGGGTGCGGCTGATAGCCGAGAAGGCCGGGCGGGCGTCGGTGGAGCCCGGTGAGACCGTGCAGGCCCAGAACGTGTGGGCGCGCGGGCAGCTGGCGACAGCCGTCGTTCTGGAGCCCGGGCGGGAGGAAGAGTCCTGGCGGGAGCAGCTTCCCGGGCTGTCCGAACATCTCGAGGAGCAGTTCAGGGCCTACGTGCTCAACCGGATGTTCACATCCGGTGTGGACACGGCCACCAGCGACTTCCTGCGCGCCCAGTTTGGGTTCACCCTCGAGGTCCCGCGCGTGTACCAGCTGGTGGATCGCGGCGACGGCGTGGTCCTGATCCGGAACGACAACCCGGACCCGAGCGAGCTGATCCGGTCGATCCTGATCCAGCGCGGCGAAGCCGTCGATTCCATGTTTCCGTCCATGGTGTACCTGTGGCGGGCGGCGGTCGACGATATCCAGTACAACGTCCCGCAGGACTTCGACGTGCTGGGCGGCACCGGCCGCAGCTTTGACCTCAACGGCTCGGAAGCGGTCGAGGCCCGCGGCGTCTGGAAGGACCGCGCGGCTTACCCCGCGGCAGGCCCGTTCGTGGCCCGCGCCGTCCGCTGCGGAGATGACGTGATCTACCTCGATGCGTGGCTCTACTCGCCGAACCCGCGTCGCAGCAAGTACGAATACATGATGCAGCTGGAGGAGATCCTGGACTCCTTCACATGCGTCCGTTGATCGAACCGAACCGCGACCTTGGAAGAAAGCGCCTGACCGCCTGATGTCTTTCGTTCACCTTCATTGCCACAGCGAGTACTCGCTCCTCGACGGAGCCAACCGGATCGACGGCCTGATCGGCCAGGCCGTATCCATGGGCATGCCCGCTCTCGCCATCACCGACCATGGCAATCTCCACGGGGCCTGGGAGTTCCAGGAAAAGGCCAGCAAGAAGGGCATCAAGCCGATAATCGGGTTCGAGGCTTACGTCGCGTACGGCGATCGGCGCGAGAGGCAGAAGCCGAAGGATGCCCCGGCCGAGTACGCGCACCTCGTGGTTCTGGCGCGTGACCTGACCGGCTACCGGAACCTGGTGCGGCTCACTTCCCGCGCTCATACGGAGGGGTTCTACCGGAAGCCCCGACTGGATCACGAGATCCTGGCAGAGCATTCCGACGGTGTGATCGTGCTCAGCGCGTGCCTATCGGGAGAGGTGGCGAAGAACCTGCATTTCGGCCGGTACGACAGGGCGAAAGCGGCCGCGGAGTTCTACGCGAGCACGTTCCCCGGCCGGTATTACCTCGAGGTACAGGACCACGGCATCCAGGGTCAGGCACAGGTCAACGCGGGCATATTCCAGATCGCCGACGAGCTCGGGCTGCCGGTCGTCCTAACAAACGACGCGCACTACCTGCGCCGCGAAGACGCCGACATGCACGACACGCTGCTGTGCATCGGTACGGGCGTCCTCAAGAGCGACCCGGACCGGCTCTCGTTCGACGGGCAGGAGTCCTATTTCAAGTCGTCCGACGAGATGGCCGAGCTGTTTCCGGACCGGCCGGAGCTGATGTCGAACACGGTGGACATCGCCGAGTCTTGCGGGATCCAGTTCGAGAAGAAGCACCACCTGCCTGGCTTCCCGGTGCCGCCGGGGTTCGAGGACAACATGGCGCACCTGCGGCACCTGGCGGAAGAGGGAGCGCGAGAACGTTTCGGAGACCCGCTGCCCGACGAGGTCCGCGAGCGCCTGGACTACGAGCTCGGCGTGATCTCCAAGACGGGATACGCCGGGTACTTTCTGATCACGTGGGATTTCTGCCGGGCGGCGCGTGAGCGGGACATCCCCGTCGGGCCCGGGCGGGGCTCGGCCGCCGGCTCGATCGTGGCCTACGCCCTGCGGATCACGGACGTGGACCCGCTCGAGTTCGATCTCCTGTTCGAGCGCTTTCTCAACCCCGAGCGTGTGTCGATGCCCGACATCGACATCGACTTCTGCTACGAACGCCGCGGCCGGATCATCGACTACGTTCGCGAGAAGTACGGCTCGGACTCAGTCGGCCAGATCATCACCTTCGGGACGATGCAGGCACGAGCCGCGGTACGTGACGTGGGGCGCGTGCTCGAGTTCACGCCGGCCGAGACCGACAAGATCGCCAAGCTGATCCCCAACTCGCCCGGATTCTCACTGTCAATCGGTGAGGCAGTGGAGAAGGTCAAGGAACTCAAGGACCTTTACAAGAGCGACCCGCGAGCCCGGCAGCTCCTGGACTACGGCAATGCCATCGAGGGCCTCTCGCGGCACGCATCGGTGCACGCGGCGGGCGTGGTGATCGCCCCCGGACCGCTCGACGAGTACGTGCCGGTGTGTCGCGACACGAAGAACGGCGACCAGGTCATCACCCAGTACGACATGGTCGCTCTCGAGAAGGCCGGGATGCTCAAGATGGATTTCCTCGGTCTCCGCACTCTCACCGTGATCCACGACGCCGAGGGGGCTATTCACCGGCGGCACGGAGTGGACATCGACTGGGACGAGATCGGGCGTGACGACCCCGAGGTGTACGCGATGCTCGCCTCCGGCGGAACCCGGGGCGTGTTCCAGTTCGAGTCCTCGCTCGCCACCGAGAAACTGCGTGCCATGCGGTGCGATCGGTTTGACGACCTGATCGCCGTGAACGCGTTGATCCGACCGGGCCCGCTGGACACGGGGATGACGGACGTGTTCATCAAGCGGAAGCGGGGCTTCGAGCCTGTGGAGTACCCGGTCCCCGAGCTCGCGGAGGTGTTGGATAAGACGTACGGCGTCATCACCTACCAGGAACAGGTGATGCGGGTCGCCAACGTGCTGGCCGGATTCTCGCTCGCCGAAGCTGACGTGCTTCGCAAGGCGGTCGGCAAGAAGGACGCGGCTCTAACGAAGAAGGTCCTGGGCGATTTCCAGAAACGCGCGATCAAGCGGGGCACGCCGAAGAAGAAGGCCGCCGAGATCGCGGACCTCATCCGGACGTTCGGTCGTTACGGATTCAACAAGGCGCACTCGGTCGCCTACGCGCTCATCTCGTACCGCACGGCGTGGCTCCGGCGGCATTACCCGGCCGAGTTCATGGCGGCGCTTCTGAGCTCGATCATCGACAACACCGACAAGGTCGTGCAGTACATCACGACCGCCCGCTCGATGGGGATCGAGGTTCTCCCACCCAGCGTCTCGGAATCGCGCTACAAGTTCACGGTCGTGGACGACCGGCGGATCCGGTTCGGTCTCGGGGCCATCAAGGGTGTCGGGGAATCGGCCATCCGCTCCATCACCGAGGCCCGGGAGGATAGCCCGTTCGAGTCGCTGTTCGACTTCTGCCAGCGCATCGATCTCCGGCTCAACAACAAGCGCGTCCTCGACTGCCTGATCGCTTCAGGAGCCCTGGACGAGCTGGGCGAGCGTGGTGCCATGAAGGCCGGGCTCGAGACCGTCCTCTCCGAGGCCCAGCTCCGGCAGCGCGAGCATGACACGGGGCAGGAGTCGTTGTTCGGCTCGACCGATTCCGTCGAGCGCCCGGATCCCCGGCTGCCGCACGTCGCCCCGTTGACGGAAGCCGAGCGCTTGAAGGACGAGAAGGCCGTGCTCGGCTTCTACATCTCGGGGCATCCTCTGGAGCGCTACCGCGACCTCGTGGAGATGTTCGCGCTCGAGGCCAATACATCCACTCTGCGACAGCAGAGGGACCGGCGGGTGGAACTTGCCTGCGTCGTGACTTCGATGAATGTCAACGTCGGCCGGAGCAGCGGGAAGGAATACTGCAAGCTCACCGTGGAGGACTTCCACGGAACGGCTTCGGCCATGGTGTTCGGTGATCAGTGGCAGGAAACGAAGGGCCTGTTTGCCGAGGATGCTCCGGTTCTCATCGAAGGCCAGGTGTCCGCGAACTCGCGAGATGAGGAGAATCCGCCCATCTTTGTTGATTCGGTCCGGCTGCTCCAGAGCGTGAACGCGAGTGGAGGGGTCGCGGTGTGCATCGAGCTCCGGGAAGGAGACGATGCGCATCCGGGCGAGTTCAGGAGCGTGCGGGAGGTGCTCGAGTCGTCGCCAGGTGAGGGAGCCCTCTATCTGAGGTGGCACCCGGAGGGAAACGGCGTCGAGCCTCCGATACTCGCGTCGCGCTCGCTCAGAGTCGCGCCTTCGGCGGCGCTGCTCGCGGACCTGAGGGCTCTGCTGGGTCGGGAACGTGTACATTTGATTCGCGGATAGCGCGGATATGAGGATAGAGGAATGAACGGAGAGGCACGCGAAGGCCTTTCGGACATGGAGAAGCATCTGGCGGAGCTCGGGGCCCTCGCCGAACAGCGGGGCATCGACGTGAGCGGCGAGATGCGGGAACTGGAGAGGCGTATCGAAAGCTCAGAGCCGGTCGAGCCGACGCGGTACGATCGCGTGCACCTGGCGCGTCACCAGGAGCGCCCGTTCACCCTGGACTATATCCGGATGATGTGCGACGACTTCATCGAGTTGCACGGCGATCGGAACTTCCGGGACGATCCGGCCATCGTCGGCGGCTGGGCGACGCTGGACGGGCGCTCCGTCATGGTCATAGGCCACCAGAAGGGCCGTGACATGAAGGAGAACCTGCACCGTAACTTCGGATCGCCCCATCCCGAGGGTTACCGGAAGGCCGAGCGGCTGATGCAGATGGCGGAGAAGTTCGGCCGCCCGGTCATCACGCTCGTGGACACGCAGGGAGCCTACCCGGGAATCGGCGCCGAGGAGAGAGGCCAGGCCGAGGCGATCGCGCGGAACCTGTTCGTCATGGCGGGACTCGGCGTCCCGATCGTCGCGTGCATCATCGGAGAGGGTGGCAGCGGCGGAGCGCTCGGCATCGCCGTGGCAGACCGCGTCCTGATGATGGACAATGCGATCTACTCCGTGATTTCTCCGGAGGGCTGCGCGGCAATCCTTTGGAGAAGCAGGGACATGGCGGCGGACGCGGCGGAAGCTCTCAAGCTCACCGCGTCGGACCTGGCGGGCTCGGGCATCATCGACGAGGTGGTGGCGGAGCCTCCAGGGGGAGCCCACGCCGACCCCGAAGCCGCGGCAGCGGCGCTGCGGGAGGCCATCCTGCGACAGCTTTCCGATCTCGAGAAGCTCGATGCCGAACGACTCGTAGAAACTCGCCGCGCGAAGTACTACGCCATGGGCGCCTGGGAAGAGCCAGGGGCGAATGGCTGACGATCGCGGTCGGTCGCGCGGTCGTCGTGGAAGCAGAGGGGGCAGGTCCGCACCGCGACCCATAGCGGACGGGCGCGTCGGACAGGGTCGGCCGGTCCCGTCCCACCCCGCGCCGCGACACATCTCAGGTTCCGCGCCTCGCACCAGCAGCCGAGTGTTCCAGATCGTGCAGGTTATGTTCCGGGGCGTTCGCTCGGACTACTACAGCTATCGCGGCGACGTGCCCCTCGAAGCCAATGAGTACGTGATCGTGGAGGCCGACCGGGGCCAGGACATCGGCTGGGTGCATCGCACAGCGGACGGCGAGACGCACAGCTGCGAGGGCGGCTGCGACCACGCGCATCACGGCCCCGTCATCCCCCCGGCCCGGAAGGTTCTCCGTCGGGCGTCCCCTGCCGACGTCGAACGGAGGCTGAAGCTCGACGAAAGCGAGGGAGAGGTTCGCTCCCGCACGCGCGCTCTGGTGCAGAAGCACCGGCTGAAGATGAAGGTGAGTGAAGCCGAGTGGCAGTGGGATCGGAACAAGCTCACGGTGTATTTCACCGCCGAGAAGCGAGTGGACTTCCGGACCCTGGTGAAGGAGATGGCCCGGACGTTCAAGACCCGTATCGAGCTCCGGCAGATTGGAGTGAGAGACGAGGCCAAGCGCCTCGGCGGCATCGGCCGGTGCGGCCGGGAGCTGTGCTGCCGGCTGTGGCTGCCGGAGATCGAGCCCGTGACGCTCCAGCTGGCCAAGGACCAGGGCCTTTCTCTTAATCCGGCGCAGATCTCAGGCGCTTGCGGGCGCCTGATGTCGTGCCTGCGCTACGAGCACGAACAATACGTGCAGGCCAGAAAGCGGTTTCCGAAGGTCGGCAAGCGACTCGAGACCAGCCGCGGCAAAGAAGAAGTCACCGGCTGGGACCTGTTTCGTGAGACGATTTCACTGCGCGGGAAGGACGGCGAGACGCGCACCGTAGGGCTCCAGGACCTCAAGGCAGAGACGGTGACTTCCCGGCGGGGCCGCGGCCGCCCGCCGTTGGACTCGTCCGCCTGAGTCCTCCCTCACCGTCGCAAACCGAGGCGTCATTCCGTGTCCCGATACTACCTTACCACCGCCATCGACTACTCCAACGGAGAGCCACACATCGGGCACGCCTACGAAAAGGTGGGTGCAGACGCTGTCGCTCGATTTCGCCGGCGGGCGGGCGAGGACGTGCATTTCGTGATCGGGATGGACGAGCACGGCCAGAAGGTCGCGCAGGAGGCGGCGGCCCAGGGGAGTACGCCGCAGGAATTGGTGGACGAGCTCGCGGACCGTTTCGAGAGCGTGTGGAAGCGCCTGCATATCTCGCATGACGATTTCATTCGGACCACCGAGTCCCGGCATACGCGGGCCGTCCAGGCCTTGGTCCGGCGGATCCGCGACGCGGGGGATCTGTATCGGGATCGCTACGAGGGCTACTACTGCACGGGTTGCGAGGCCTTCAAGCGTGAAGCGGAGCTGGAGGAGGGACGGTGTCCGATCCACCCGTCCCGAGAGATCCTGTGGACGGACGAAGAGAACTGGTTCTTCCGCCTCTCTGCGTACCGCGACCGACTGATCGCGCACATCGAGGCGCACCCGGAGTTCATCCAGCCGGCGAGCCGGCGGAACGAGATCCTGCGCTTGCTGGAGGGCGGGCTCGATGACATCTCGGCTTCCCGGTCCCGGGTCCCGTGGGGAGTACCGTTTCCGGACGAGGAAGGCCACACCGTCTACGTCTGGTTCGATGCGCTCCCCAACTACATTTCGGCGATCGGGTATCCAGAGGCCGAGTTCGGGGATCGGTGGCCGGCGGCCCTGCACGTGATCGGCAAGGACATCACGCGTTTCCACTGCGTGATCTGGCCAGCCATGCTTCTGTCCGCCGGGCTGGATCTGCCCGGAACGGTGTGGGGTCACGGGTTCGTCAAGATCGGCGGCGGGAAGCTTTCTAAGTCCGAGGCTCGACTGCTCGACCTCGACCAGCTGATCGATCGGCACGGTCCGGACGCGTTTCGCTACTTCCTATTGCGTGAGATACCGTGGGACCGGGACCGGGACTTCGCGACGGCGGACGCGTTTCTCCAGCAGTTCGACGAGCGGTACAACTCGGACCTCGCCAACGACCTCGGCAACCTGTTGAACCGCACGGTCACGATGGTGCGCAAGTACCGGGAAGGCGTCGTGGCCCGGCCGGGCGGGTCGGACGGCACCGAGCTGGACGCCGTCATTCACTCGGCGCTCGAAACCTACGTGACGGCCATGAGGGAGCACAGGCTGCACGATGGACTGGATGCCTCCATGTCGATCGTCCGCGCAGCGAACGGGTTCATCGACTCGGAGCAGCCGTGGCAGCTCGCCCGCGATCCGTCGCAGGCGGCCCGCCTGGACGGCGTACTGGCATCATTGGTGCGCGGGCTTGCAGCGACTGCCGTGGCGCTCGAGCCTTTCATTCCCACGAAAGCCGCCGAGATGTGGCAGCGCCTCGGAGGCGACGATCTGCCCGCTCTGGCGGGCCTGCACGCGGAGATCCCCGGGGTCGTGCCGGAGCGCTGGGAGACCGTCCTGTTTCCCCGGTTCCAGAAGGACGCCGAGGTTGCCTGAGCGCCGGCGCTTGACACCTGTTCCCGGGCTGAATTAGTCTCCTGTCGTCCCGCTCGGGTCCGTCTGTTCGTCGGAGCCGCAGCCAAACACACAACACACACGGTCTTGCACCGGAATCGGTGTATCTGCGTGTCCTCGAGCGCCGAGGCCCACGTTTTGCTGGAATACGTGGGATACTGGTGGTTTTGGGGCGGGATGGGCCGGCGATGCCGGTCGATCGGTAACGGATAGCAGGGTACGGAAAAATATGTCGTCACACGGATCCGCTGGTAAGGGGCACGACGCACCTGCCCACTGGACGGTCCAGATCATGCCGGACGGCGGGGGGCGCATCCGCACGGTGCGCGTTTCGCGCCGCGTCGTGCGCATGGCCGTTGTCGCTGCCACTGCATTCAGCTTCGTCGCTGCTGCGTTCGCGGTGAGCCTCGGTCTGGATGCCGCCCGCGAGGTGGAACTCGCCCGGCTCCGGCTCGAGAACCGGCACCTGACCGAGAATCTCGGCAAGGTCGAGGACCAGGTCGGCGTTCTGACGGGCACGGTGGACGAGCTGTCGGAACAGGAACAGAAGTTCCGTCTCCTGGCGGGTCTCCCGGACCTGGACGCCGAGGTCAGGGCGGTTGGCGTCGGGGGACCGCTCCCGGTTGCCGCCGAACGAGAGGAGTTTCTCGCCGCCTCACCGCAACTCGCGGAGCGCACGTACGCCACGGCCTATGACGCCGAGTTGCTGATGCGACGAATGGACCTGCTCGGCAGTTCCATCGAAGAGGCGATGGACTCGGTCGAACTGCACCACGAGGTCTTCCTTGCCCGGCCATCGATCCGGCCGGTGCAGGCCGACGAGTCGTGGATCAGCTCCAGCTTCAGCCAGAGCCGCATGCATCCAGTCCTTCAGTACAGCCGTCCGCACCCCGGGATCGACATTTCCGCGTTGGCCGGGACGCCGATCCTGGCCTCGGCGGAGGGAACCGTGACGTATGCCGGTACACAGTCCGGGTACGGCAAGACGGTCGAGATCGACCACGGCTTCGGCTACAAGACGCGCTATGCCCACGCCGGGAGCATCGAGGTGAAACGCGGTCAGCGTGTGAGCCGTGGTGATATTCTCGGAGAGGTCGGCAAGACCGGATTGGCGACGGCTCCACACCTCCACTATGAGGTGTCGATCGACGGCAGGCAGGTGAACCCGAGGCACTACCTGCTCGACGACATCGTATACGAGTGACCCGGCGGGCCTGACGGGCCGCCCGCCGACAGCGTGAAAGACACCGAGGCACCGAGGGACCTCCATTGTGAGGTCCCTCTCGTCGTTCCTGGAGCCGACGTCCGGCGAATGCGTTTGAAAATCACCGGGGCAGCCGGTAGATTTGCCGGTCGCGATGCGAGATCCACCGCTCATCCAACGTGGAGACACGGATGCGAGGCAATCGTCTTTCTTTCCTGACCGCTGCTGCCGCCCTCGCGCTCAGTGCGTGCGGAGGCTCCGAGGTGACCGTGCAGGTTCTTGGCGAGGGCGCAGACGGACCCGCGCCGCAGACCAATCTGCCGGTCTTCTTCTACCCGTTCGATCGCGATTCGGTGTTCGATTGGCTGGACACGGAAGCATCCACGCCGAAGCCGGAGATTCCGGCCGACATGCTGGCCACGTTCGCGGAGATTCGCTCTCTCCAGGAACAGTGGCGAGACAAAGAGCTGGAATGGTCCGAGGCCCGCGATCGGATGCAGACCCTGTCCGAGGAGATGCAGGCGATGGACCCACGGTCCAGGGGTTCGCGCGAGTACATGTCCAAGTACGAGGAGTTCGAGCAACTGGAGGGCATGGAAGGTCTTCTTGACGGTGAGAAGCAGGCGCTGTTCGACCAGTTCACGGCCATGCAGGATTCCGTCACGGCCCGCGTTGACTCGTTCAAGGCAGTGCGCGACACGTGGGAAGACGACGCGTACGCGGGGTACTTCGAAATCGAGCAGTCTCTCTTGACCGAAATGGGGCGCCAGACCTACACCGACACGACGGGCGCGGACGGATACGTGACACAGGCGCTTCCTTCGGGCGATTGGTGGGTCAACGCCCGGATCCGTATTCCGGTCGGTGAATTCGTGTGGAACCTGCAGATCGACCCCTCGCAGCTGGACACTCTTCGCCTGGACATCGCCAACGGCCAGGAGCGCATTCGCCTCTGAGCCCTGTTTCCATCGTCGGACGTGAGTGCGTGTGACATTCACACGCGCCTGCGTCCCGACGGACCTGCCGGCGAGCGACGGGCCCGGCCCGGCCGGTTTTCATGCCTCTGACTTTGGCGCGGGAACGACTCAATGAACGGCCCGACGTCCGAATCCGCCGCCGGTCTCGGCTTCGATATCGATCGCGACCACGTTGGCTGGTTGACCTTCGATCGCCCGGACTCGTCAGTGAACGTGCTGACCCCCCCGTTGATGCAGAAACTCGACGCGCTGCTGTCGCAGCTGGAATCACGCATCGCGAACGGACAGATCCTCGCCCTGGTGATCCGCAGCGGGAAGGAAGGCGCCTTCATTGCGGGCGCGGACGTCGAGGCGATAGCCACTCTGTCCACCGCTCCGGAGGCGCGTGCCGCCAGCGCCGAGGGGCAGCGTATCTTCCGCCGCGTGGAGCGGCTGCGCGTACCGACCATCGCGGCGATCGATGGCGCCTGCATGGGAGGCGGCACCGAGCTGGTGCTGCACTGCGACTATCGAATCGCGTCAGACAGGGACACCACTGTGATCGGCCTTCCGGAGGTCCGGCTGGGCATCCTGCCGGGCTTTGGAGGAACGGTCAAACTGCCCGCCCTCGTCGGGATGCAGAACGCGCTGGGAGTCATCCTGTCAGGAAAGGCAGTGCGTCCCTCCCGCGCCCGCCGGATGGGCCTGGTGGACCGGGTGGTCTCGTCAGCCCGCTTCACAGCAGTGACCCGCGAATTCGTGAGCGAGGTCATCGGAGGGCGGGTCGAGAAGTCCACGCCGACGCTGGGGTTCGGCCAGCGAGTGCTGGAGAGGACCGGTCCTGGACGCCGGATCATGTTCGGCGCCGCACGCAAGCGAACTGCCGCTGAAGTGGGAGCCTTCTATCCGGCACCATATAGAGCGATAGACGTTCTGGCCGGCGCCGTCGGCAGAAGGGTGGACGACGCATACGCGCTGGAGGCCGAAGCGCTCGGAGAGCTCGCCGTGACGGCCGAATCCCGGAGCCTCGTCCGTGTCTTTCGTCTATCGCAGTCAGCCCGGAAGGCGCTGCCGGAGGACGTCGCGAGCCTGAAGCGGCCGGTCCGCAAGATGGGCGTCATCGGGGCCGGCGTGATGGGCGGAGCGATCGCCGAGCTAGCTGCCGCGCACGACATCCCTGTGGTGCTCAAGGACATCGACCAGTCGGCCCTGGACTCGGGACTGCGACACGCCAACGACCTGCTCCGAAAGGCAGTGGCTTCCCGCGTGTTCACCGAAGAGAAGGCCTCACTGAAGTTCGCCCTCATCGCTGGCACGCTCGACTACGACGAAGTCGAGGGTTCCGACGCGGTGGTCGAGGCGGTCGTCGAGCGAATGGCCGTGAAGCAACAGGTTCTGCGAGAGGCCGAGCGCGCGGCCCCGGGGGCGGTGCTGGCCACCAACACTTCGTCCCTTTCGGTCGACGGCATGGCGAACGGAGTAGAGCGACCCGGCTCCGTTCTTGGGCTTCATTTCTTCAATCCCGTGCACAAGATGCCTCTCGTCGAGGTCATTGCGGGTCCGCGCACGGATCCCCAGACCCTGGCGACTGGGTTCGGTCTCGTCCTGGCACTCGGCAAGACTCCGGTTCTCGTGGCCGATCGACCCGGCTTCCTGGTGAACCGCCTTCTCGGCCCGTATCTGAACGAAGCCGGTTTCCTGCTGGAGGGAGGAGGCGCGGTAGAAGAAATCGACGGCGCGCTCGAAGAATTTGGCATGCCCATGGGGCCGCTGCGCCTGCTCGACGAGATCGGTTTTGACGTTGCGCGGCACGCCAGCCGGGAGATGGCCGCAGTGTTCGGGGAACGGATGCGGCCCTCGGGCGTGCTGGACCGCATGATCGAGGACGGCCGCCTGGGCAAGAAGAACGGACTCGGCTTCCACCGGTACGAGAACGGAAAGCGCCGCGGCGCGGACCCAACAGTCGAGAGACTTGTCGGCCCCGTCAGCGGCGGGGCCACGAGCGAGCCCACCGGCGGCTGGGAATCCGGCTCGGCCGGTTTCCCGGCGGAGGAGATCCGCCGACGATGTCTATACTCGATGGTGAACGAAGCCGCATTAGCGCTGGAAGAGCGGGTCGTCGAGGGCCCCGATCCGGTAGATCTCGCCATGGTATTGGGAACGGGGTTCCCTCCGTTCCGTGGCGGTCTCCTGAAGTGGGCGGACGTCGAGGGCATCGCGACGATTCACGACGCGTTGTCGGAGTACGCCGGCACGCTTGGAAACCGCTTCGCCCCCGCGCCACTCCTGGCACGGATGGCGGAGCAGAACCGGACGTTTACCGATATTACCTAGACGCCTGATCAGCCGGCGATCTCGCACTCGGGGAGTCCCGGCGCGGGGCGACGCCGGCACTCCCACCGTGGCCATCGTCTATCGGCGCCCGCCGAACGACGTGCAGCATTTCTCCCAGGAGCTCCTGCACGATGGAGCGGCCTGCAAGATCACCCTGCTGGTGCTCGAGCCCGACGCGGCTCCCCTGCGCGTCGGAGAGACAGACGTGCCGCCGGGTGGGGCCGTCATGTGGTTCATGTTTCCCGGGCGGTCATACGAAGTTGGGGCGGTGTATGACGAGGACGCCGACTTCCTGGGCTACTACACGAATTTCGTGCAGCCGCCGCGGCCCGAGACGGCGGTGTGGCACCTGACAGACCTTTTCCTGGACGTTTGGCAGGCTCCGGACAGCCCTCCGCAACTCCTGGACGAGGACGAGCTGACCGAAGCGGCGGAGCGTGGATGGGTCGGATCGCAGGACGTCGCGCGTACGCGAGCCGAGGCCGCCGCCGTGCTGCGGGCCGCGCGGGCCGATCGTTGGCCTCCTGGCGTCGTCTCCCGCAATCCGCTCGAGGCAGTGCCCTCACTTCGTTTCCGTCGAGATGCCCCCGGCACGTTCTTCGCCAACCTGGTCGTAGGACGCCTCATCGCGTTCGGCATCTATGTTCTGGGCGCCATATCCGTTACATCGCTCGCGTTCTCCGCATTCACCAGCGCCCTTCAGCCTGGGGCCGGTCTCACGACGGGCAGAATCGCGTGGCTCGGACTGATCGCGGTCGAGCTCGTGCTGCTCCTGGGGCTTGCTCTCGCCGGGAAGCTGCCGGCCACGGGGAGACCGCGCCCGGAGGAGGCCCTCACCGAGAGGCTGCTCTTTTTCGGGACCCTGGTGTCCGGAGCCGGGGTGATGCTTTACCCGGACGGCCGACTCTGGCAGGGAGCGCTGACCGGGCTGTACGCCACGCTGGCCGTGTTTCTCTCGATCTTCGCCGTGAGCCGAGCCCTTTTCGACCGCCGTTTTCCGGTTCTTGCCGTCACCGGGCTGACCGTCTGCATCGTGGCCCTCCTGGTCCTCCTTCTCTAGCGTACCGTCTCGAAAATCCCGCCGTCATTCGAGCGCCGGTCAGATCGGGCGAGTGCGTCCCCGCGGAATCGCGATGAGGTCTCCCTCGACCTTCGCGCCTGCCCGCTGCTGTTCCGCGTCCGCGGCGATCACCTCACCGGGCTGCACGAAATTATAGCGGTCGACGATGCCTCGGTGGATCCGGGTGTCGTGGCCGATCCGGCAGTGGTCCATCACGATCGAGTCGACGACTTCCGCTCCCCTCTCGATCCAAGTGTTGCGCCCGATGACCGAACGGACGACCCGGGCTTCGTCCACCACGCTCCCGACGCCCAGGGAGCTGTCCTCGATCGTCCCGGACAGCACGCGCGGGCTGGCTCTGTGATATGCCTGCGAATGGATGGGCCACAGACGGTTGTTGAGGTCGAACCCGGGTCGAGCGCCCAACAGGTCCATGTGGGCCGACCAGTACGACTGCAGGGTGCCCACGTCGCGCCAGTACCCTGTCTCCTCGTAGGACTTCACACCGGGCACCTCGTTGCGATGGAAGTCGTAGGCGGCGACCCGGTAGTCGGGATCCTCCACCATCAGCGGCACGATCGTCTTCCCGAAGTCCGGCTCCAGACCTTCTTCCATCACTCGCTGAAGCACCTTCAACAGGGCACCCGGCTCGAAGAGGTAGTTTCCCATCGACGAGTATGCCCAGCCCGGTCGACTCGGCATTTCAGGCGGTACGGCCGGCTTTTCCTCCCACGCGACGATCGTGTCGTCGTCCCGGGCCTGGGCGACCCCGAAGCATGAGGCATCCCCGACGGGCACCGGGAGCATCGCCACGCTCACATCCGCCTTCTTCTTGCGATGGAAACGGACCATGTGGCCGATGTGCATGCGGTAGACGTGGTCGGCGCCGAATACGGCGATCAGGTCGGGTCGGAAATCATAGATGAGATTGAAGTTCTGGTACACGGCGTCCGCCGTGCCGCGGTACCAGTCCTTGCTCACTCGCATCTGGGGCGGGACGACGGTGATGAAGTCGTCCGGGTGTGGCGTGCTCAGGCGCCATCCTTCGCGCAGATGATGGATCAGCGACTGGGATCGGTACTGCACGAGCACGAAGTTTGAGTAGATCCCTGAATTCAGCAGGTTCGACAGCACGAAGTCCACGATCCGGTAGCTGCCTCCGAATGGGACCGCCGGCTTGCTCCGGTCTTCTGTCAGCGGCATGAGCCGCTTTCCCTCGCCTCCGGCCATCACCAGCCCGAGTATCCTCAGGTCGCCTCGCATCAGGCCGCTCCGTTTCTGTCTTCGAGAAGCTGGCGATACAGCCGCTCGTACTCGAGCCCGCTGCGACGCCACGAAAAGTCTCTCTCCATCCCGGCCCGGCGCATCGCCGCGAGCGCGTCCGGCCTCGCGTAGAGTTTTCGCGCGATGTCCACGGCCCGCGACAGGTTACGCGCGTTGAAGCGATTAAATACCACTCCTGTGGCTTCTCCGGCCCGCACGGCTGCCCGAGAAGCGTGCGTCACGCTGTCGGCTAGCCCGCCGACCCGATGTACTATGGGTGGCGTCCCGTATCGCTGGCTGATCATCTGGTTCAGCCCGCAGGGCTCGAACTCCGAGGGCATCAGGAAGAAGTCGGCCCCCGCCTCGATCCGATGCGCCAGTTGCTCGGAGAACGTCAGGCGTGCGGCCACGTTCGGGTGGCGGGCCGCCAGATCCTCGACCAACCGCTCGTATCGCGGCTCACCGGTGCCGAGGAATACGAACTGCGCCTGTCGCTCGACGAGAGCGTCTCCGAGCTTGGCGATGAGAGACAGTCCCTTCTGACCGATCAGGCGGGATACCATCCCGAACAGCGGTACGTCCGGGACGCCGGCCAGCCCCACCTCGGCCTGGAGGGCCGCTTTACACGCTGCCTTCCCGCTCATATCGGTGACATCATAGGTCCGCGGCAAAAGCCGATCCGTCGCCGGATTCCACACCTTCGTGTCGATTCCGTTCAGTACGCCCTCGACAGGGGGAATCAGGCGGGCAATCCATGGGTCCAGGCCGAAGCCGAGCCGGGGCGTCTCGATCTCGCGGGCGTACCGGGGACTGACCGTCGTCACCCGGTCGGCCGAGAGGATGCCACCCTTCAGGAGACTCACGCCGTCTCCGTGTACGAGGGAGCGTGATTGGGGCAGGTCAGCCGCCGTCGCCGCCTCGGCCGAGAACACCCCCTGGTACGCCATGTTGTGTATCGTGAGCATGGTGGCCGGGCGCGTCGTCCACTCGCTCGCGTACGCGCCCCGCACGTAGACGGGCGCCAGCGCTCCCTGCCAGTCATGCGCGTGGATGACGTCGGGTCGCCAGTCGAAAGCCAGCGTCGCCGCCAGGGCTCCGCGCACCAGCGTGGCGAATCGCAGCGCGTTGTCAGGGAAGTCCCCCTCGGCGGTCCCGTACAGACCCGTGCGGTCGAACAGCTCGGGCGCATCGGCCCACCACACTTCGAACCCCGCAGCGGATGTACCGCGCCGTACGTCGAAGTCCGGGCCCGGTCCACCGTGTACCGTCACGGAGGGGGCGTCGATCTCCGGTCCCGCGGCGCTTAGGTCGCGGTACTGCGGCAGGGCGAGGGTCACGTCGTGACCTGATGTGACAAGATAGGCGCACAGAGCGCCGACCACGTCGGCCAGCCCCCCGGACTTCGCCCAAGGCACGGCCTCGCTCGTGATATGCAGAATCCTCACCGTGCGGTCTCTCGTATCGATCTGGGGGGCGTTTGTGCGCATAATACCTGTCGCCGGTCTCTGCCGCGACGGACTCTGCATGGGGCCGCCGGAAACGAAACGAGACGAGAGGAGACGAGTGGCGAATCCACGCCGGAAGCAGCGGAGCGACACCACGGCGAAGGCGAGATTCCTGTTCGTGGCTGGATTCGCGGCGTTCTTCACCGCGCTGTGGTTCCTGTGGGACACCTGGCTCGTCACCCCGCTCAAGCTGTTCGTCGTCCTCCTGCACGAGATCAGCCACGGGCTGGCGGCCGTGGCTACGGGAGGCACGATCGACAGGATCGTGGTGACCCCGGACCTCGGTGGCGCTTGCTATTGTGGCGGGGGGGACGCGTTCGTCACGCTGTCGGCGGGCTACCTGGGCAGCCTGCTCTGGGGAGCAGCGCTCGTGCTCATCGCCGCACGATTCGGTCGAAGATCCCCCTGGATCACCGGAGCGATTGGCGTCTTCATCGGCCTCGTCACTGTCCTGTACGTGAGGAACCCGTTCGGGCTCATGTTCGGACTGGGTTTCGGGGCCGCCCTGGTCGCTGCGGCCCGGTACCTTTCACCGGCCGCCAATGGACGCGTGATTTGGGTCCTCGGTCTTACGAGCTGTCTGTACGCGGTGCTGGATATCAAGAGCGACGTCCTGGATCGACCGGAGCTGCGGTCCGATGCCCGTATGCTGGCGGAGATGACAGGGGTTCCGACGGTCGTCTGGGGAGGGCTGTGGATCGCGGCCGCACTGTTCGTCTGCTGGCTGCTGTTCCGGAGACTCCTCAGACAGGCTTGACCCGTGTGAGAGACTGAGGCCGCCCGACCTCGAGCTCGCTCCCCGTCCCGCCGGGGCCTTTCACCTGATCGCGACCGGCCAGCTTGGCCTCGTACAATCGGTTATCTGCACGCTCGAGAAGCTTGGTGATCTCCTCTCCGTGCTCCGGCCAGGACGCGACGCCCAGGCTGATCGTGACGATGGCCGGGCCCCGCTGGCCGACGATGCGAATCGGATTCTCGGCCACGGCCCACCGGAGCTGCTCGGCCATGGCCGTAGCGTTAACCGAGTTCGTCTCCGGGAGGGCGACGACGAACTCCTCGCCTCCGATACGAGCGGCGAAATCGCCGGCACGGGTGCGGCTCAGGATCACACGCGCCACCGATTGCAGGGCCGAGTCGCCCGCCGCGTGTCCGTAGGTGTCGTTGAACTGCTTGAAGTAGTCGATGTCGATCGCCACGATCGAGATCGGCCGGCCGTAGCGCCGGGCGCGGGCCACTTCACCCTGCCATCTGTCGTCGAACGTGCGCCGGTTCATCATTCCGGTCAGCGGGTCGGCAACCGATAGAATGTGCGGCATCTGCATGCGCAGGTTCACGAGCGTCCCGAGCCACGCCATCGCGGCGAGGATCAGAGCTCTCTCCAACTGGGATCCGAGGTCGAACTCTCCGTACTCGAAGGGCGCATAGGTCGGCGCATTGAAGTCCCACAGACTGTACGCGACGAATACTATGACTGCGTACTGGACTACGGCGGTCAGACCCGCGACGGCGCATGCCCGGTGATCGAGGCGGATCGTAGTGGCCGACAGAGCCAGGAAATACAGTGGGAACACGATCTGGCTGTTAGCCGCCGCGTATGGATTGCCCGCGATCAGAAAGGCCACCAATCCCCCGCTCACCATGGTCACATCGAACAGGGTGGTGGCCAGCCCCATCCACCATTCGTATTGGGCACGTCGGACAGCCAGGAATATCAGGATGCTGGTGGGCGCGGCGAGAAGCCCGCCGGCCAGGTGGGTGCGTGACTGAGTGGACTCCGGCGACTGAACGTAGGACAAAGCGGCCAGGACGAGAAGAGCCGAGGTCAACACGATGCGCGCACGGGCGATGATGAGCTCGCCCTCTCCTCCGGTCAGGAGAAGCGAGTCTTCAGGCGCCTGTACAAATAGCCGGCGAAACGCGCCAACAGGTTTCACAGGTGTGGTTCGCCTTCCTCGCGTGTATTTCGGTCTTCCTGACCCGGTTGAAGAGCAATCACCGTGCCGCTTTCCGGCGAATGCCCGGTTCAGTGCCCCGGCGGCTCCGCGAGAAAGACGCCGGCCTGCCCGGGAAACACGATGGGGCTCTTGAAACCGCTGCCAGACCAGCTGGATACGGCAAAAAGCCAGTTGTCGATGATGACGTTCTCGAGAGTGGATTTCGCCACATCGCGTGCGAACGATGCATGATTCCATTCGGCTGCAGTGGTGAGACGCCAGTAGATGCGGTATCCCGCAAGATCTGGCGGGTCAGGAGGCACCTGTCATCGCTCGGCGGATACGTAGCTGTCGAACGCCTGCTCCACGCGTTCCAGCACTTCCGAAACGGTGATCCGCCCCATACGGCCCTCTCTCGCCCTCGTGCGCCTCGGGTCAGGAACCTCTCCCTCATCGTGGTAGGCGTCGACCAGGAGATCACGATATCGCTCGTAAGGGCCTACGCGCGCCGGGTTCGTGTGGCCGTAGAGCCCGACGACCGGAACCCCTAGTGCATGCGCCACGTGGAGCGGTCCCGAGTCTGGACTGACGATGAGATCGCATCCGTCCACCGTCCACATCATGCGCCGCACGTCGTCCGCCAGTGTCGAGATCGGCATGCTCGACGCGCCGTCGCGAATGATCCGGGCGACGGCGATCTCGCGTTCGCCCGGTCCACCGACGAGAAGCACGGTGGCGCCGTGCCGGCCGGCGATCTCGTCGGCCAGTTCCGCGTAACGCTCCGCCGGCCAGTCCTTGCGGGCCACGTTGGAGCCGAGAACCAGACCCACTACCGGGGCGTCCGGCAACCCGCTGAAAAAAGCGGCCTGACGGTCGCGCTCGGGCTCGCTGAACGTGATGCGCCACTCAAGCGGATCCGGACGTGGGATCCCGAGGGGATCCAGGAACCGCAGGAGCAGGTCCTGCGTGTGTGCCCATGGGCCAGGCTCGATGCGGAGGTTGCTGAATCTCCAAACCCCTTCCCGAACCTTGCCGCGGTCGAGGCCGACTCGTACCGGCGCCCCCGAGAACACGGTCGGAAACACGCCCTTGAAGTGACGCTGCATGTTGAGGGTCAGGTCAAATCGTCGTTCCCGGAAGTCGTCACGCAGGCGGTGGATGCCCCGGAAACCCTCCTTCTTGTGGAACACGATCACGTGATCCACACTCGGGTGCTCCCGCAAGACCTGCGCGGGCGCCGGCTCCGCTACCCAGGTGATCCGACGCGTCCGGTCAGCGTCCTTCAGGGCGTTGGCCACCGGGAGCCCGTGTACCACGTCGCCAATCCCGGTGAGCAGGACGATGCAGACATCGGTGACACGATCATCAAGCGTCATACGGAAAGGTATCGGCCACCAGCCCGGCCGTCAGGAGCGCCGGTCGAGTTTGCGAGCCGGGCGGCGCCAACCGAGAATGCTCAATTCCTACGGTTCGAACAGCAGAACACAGGAGAACGCGGTATGCCGCCCGTCATTCGTGAGGCCGATCTCGACGACACCCAGCGCATCGTCCTGTTCAACCAGGCGATGGCTCGTGAGACCGAGGGCCGGGAGCTGGACCGTAAGACGCTGACGAAGGGTGTCGAGTCACTCCTGAAGAACCCGTCCGGGGGTCGCTATTTCGTAGTCGTCAAAGGTGAAGAAGTCGTGGGCCAGGTGATGGTCACGACCGAGTGGAGCGACTGGCGAAACGGCCAGGTCTGGTGGCTGCAGAACGTCTACGTCTCCAAGCGGCACCGTCGGGAGGGAGTGTATCGCCTGCTGCACGAGCACGTGCGAGAGACGGCTCGCTCGGAAAAGGTGATCGGAATTCGCCTGTACGTGGAACGGGACAATCTGCCGGCCCAGGAGACCTACCAGGCGCTGGGAATGGAGCGCTCGCAGTACCTGATGTTCCAGGAGATGTGGGCGTGAAGGCTGGATCTACTCCGGCCGTTTCCGCCTCGACTGGCGCCGTCGGCGACGCTCCGCTGCCTGCGCCTTGCGCCGTTTCGCTTCGCTTGGCTTCTCGTAGTGACGGTGCTTGCGGAAATCCTTGAGAATGCCTGCCCGCTGGACTTTGCGGCGAAACCGTCTCAACGCCTTCGTGACATCTTCGCCTTCACGGATCTGAACCTCAGCCAAGACTCAGTTCACCACCTTTCGTCGTCCTCGGAAACGTCATCGGGGGAGACCGGCGGCCTCCCCCGTGGTATCGACACTTCGGCGCTATCGGTCGATCCTCTCGAGGCTGCGCATCGGATCACCGGTAGGCGATCCCGATGTTGAAGCCCCAGTACTTCTGGTCACCAGTTCCACCCGCGCTGAAGGCCCAGTTATAGCGGACGTTGAACAGCATAGCGACCTCGGGCCGGCCCAGAGGCACCACGATTCCCGCTTCCGGTGCCCAGCCGAAATGCCAGCCGTCATCTATGAGGGAGCTCACCCCGATATCGACGCGACGCTCGATATAGTAGGTGCCGGCGTTGACACCCAGGTACGGCCGTATGCCGCCCCTGTCACCGAAATAGTACGAGGCATTGGCCAACAGCGGCACCGAGTTGAAGTACCTGAGCTGGGTCCCCGTGACATCGGCGGTCGGAAGACTGACCGTGTTCCGCTCCGTGCCGAAGTCGTTCTTCTCGTTCAGGACGTTCCAGGAAAAGTTGAAGCCGAACGAGTACTTCGCGCCCCGCTCAGGCACGTACCGGGCATCGATTCCGAAGCCACGAAAACTGAAGTCCTCAATGAAGTTGACGTTCGATTCCGAATTGCCGGGCAAACTCGAGGAGGCGGACATCTGATACGTAATGCCCCACCACCAATCCTGCGCCTGCGCCTCTCCGCTGAACACCATGATGAGCGCCAGCGAGGCGATGATTCCCTTTATCGCTTTCATCATTTATCTCCGCTTCTCGCTGTCTCGCTCAGTTGGTGGTGTCGAGGTACGCTGACTGGTCGAACGCCTGCTGGATGCCGCGGTCGATCCGGTTCGTATCGATCGGAGCGTCCGCCCGGCTCAACACCCCGCTAAGCGTTCCGTCCCATTGTACGTTGAAAATCTGCTGATCCGGATCCGTGTCCAGAGGATCGATCAGGGTCATCTCCAGCGTCCCCTGGTTCCAGCGGGTTACAGAAACGGCGGGATAGCCAGGTCCCCAACCGGGTCCCCAACCAGGCCACCAACCGCCCCACCCCCACCAGGGCCACCAGACCGTTGCCGAGGTGCGCTCGGTCGCGGACACGGTCACGATCATGAACAAATCAGGAAGGTTGCTCTCGTTGACCTGATCGATCGGAACGCGCTGGTAACCGTAGCTCTGCATGCGCGAGGAGATCTGTGCCAGGATTTCAGTGTCGTGGCTATGATCGATGTCGAGCGCGTTGTCGCATTCCGGGTCATCGGCATTCTCGCATACGTCGATCACCGTGTCCGGCATGGCGTACGTGCTGTAGCCAGAGAAGTCGTTGCCGCTGTGGACGGTCAGTACGACATCTGTCTCTTCTACGCTGCTGATATCGCCGGGGTAGCACGCCCCGAGCGCGGTGATGAGAGCAGCCGCCATGAGCCCGGTACCGGGACCGGTCAGCGAGCGAAGCCCCGTGAAGCACTTCTGCATCAGGTGTCCTCCAGTGTGGGCGGCGTCTGCGCGCCAACCCCAAGAGAATGGTGACCGGCAACCGACCTGGCCTGCCCGTGTCCCCGCGTCAGTAACTCCCCAGCACCGCCCTTCCCAGAGCGCTCCTGGTAATGAGAATCGGGGAATGTAGGGGCACGGGGATGAACGGACAACGACCGGCGCGCTGCCGGGCCAGCGCCACGAACCCCGGTCGCCCGGTGTAGCGCCGCCGCAACGTCCGCCGGGAACCGGGGCGCCGTGTCAGGGCCTTCCCCCACTGGACATGGAACGGTCGGTGCGTGCCAATCCGGCGGATGCCTCCTGCTTGTGTCATGGTCGGTAAGTGTCTTCCTTCCAGTAGGATCAGGCGTTTTCCACAACCCGGTGAACCCTGGTCGCGGGTGCGTGATTCGGAGCGGAGCGCGGCTTTCGGCTGTCGGAGGCGCGAGAATCAGAGGTCCGAACGGAACTTGCACCCACAGGAGTATGAAGAGCGGCCGTGAAGGCGTGCGCGGCTCGAGCGCCCGATCGTCGGGCACGGGAGCATCCGAAAGGTGGATACATGATCCTGGCGGTCCTGCTTCTACTGCTGGTCACCCACGTGCTGATCCTGGTGCACGAGCTCGGGCACCTGATCGCGGCCAAGTGGGCCGGCATGCCGGTGACCTGCTTTTCTGTCGGCTTTGGACCGCCGCTCTTCCGGTTTCGCGTGGGTGAGACGCGCTATCAGCTGGCCCTCATACCCCTCGGTGGTTACGTGCGCATCATGGGGATGCAGGGCACGGACGAGGACCGTCGGCGGTATCCCAACGGTTTCGCGTTTCACAAGGTGCACCGCCGGATGATCGTGGTGATAGCCGGGGTGGCGGCCAACGCCGCCCTGGCGCTGGCCATTTATGGCGTCCTGGGATCGACCGGCGGGGCCACCCCACCGACCCCGGCGCGAGTCAGTGCCGTGTTCGAGGACGATCTGCCGTCCGACGCGGCGGGTTGGGCACGGATGCCGTCGGACGTGGATGTGGTACGGGTCGCCGGTCGCGCCGTGGGCGATTGGGGTGAGTTCGCCATGGCCCTCCTGGCTGTGGAAGCCGGGCCGCAGGCACTCGACTTCGCCGACGGCGAGAGCCTCACGGTGGTCATTCCCGAGCTCGAGAACGATCGCATCCGGTTGCTCTCGTCGCTGCTGCCGCCGCTGCCCCCCGTGCTCGGCACTTTGCAGCCAGGCTCACCCGCGGAGCGCGGGGGGCTGAGAACTGGAGACCGCATCGTCGCGGTGGAGGGGCGGCCGACGCCGACTTTCTATGAGTGGTTGGGGGCCATGCCCGCCGCGCCCACGGAGCCTGTCACCCTGCGGATCTTGCGACACGGCACTGGACTGGATGTCCGGGTTCCGCAACCCGATCCGGAGTTCGCGCCGGTGGGCAGCTTCGGGTGGCTCGGCGCTCACCTCGGAACGGACTTCCTGGATGAGGATTTTGGCGGGGCCATCGCTTACAGCGCGGGCGAAGTGGGGCGTAACACACGGTTGATCACGGAGAGCGGCAAGCTACTGGTCACCGGCGCCGTCGGTCTCCGCGAAGTCAGCGGACCGGTCGAGATCGCGCGCATGAGCGAGCGCGCCTACCGGATGAACTGGCCCCAGTTCTTTGCGTTCGTCGCCTTTCTGTCGCTGAATCTGGCGATCCTCAACTTCCTGCCGGTTCCGGTACTGGACGGCGGGCACTTCTTCCTGTTGGCCGTCGAGGGCGTGATCCGCCGGCCGCTTCACCCGACGCTCGTGCGGTACACGAACGTCGCCGGCGCGACTGTCGTCGTTTTCTTCATGGCCTTCGCGTTTCTGAACGACCTTCTCAAGATGCTCGGGCTCTGAGAGCTGCGGGCCCGCTCGTCCCTGGAACCGGCTTCGGACAGAGCGCGCGGACTTCCTCCATTCGATAGCTTGCCAACGGGCCTCGCCAGGTGGTGGTGGCCCCGTGCCTCTGGCCTTCGAGGCAGTAGGGCAACCACGGCAATCCACGAGGAATCTCATGCGACCAGTGATAGGAAGCGTCTGGCGGGGCGGGAACTTGCTCTTCGTTTGCTCTTTGTTCGTGGCCCCGGTCGTCGTGGCCCAGGACACCGACCCGGCGACCGTCACCGTCGACCGGATTTACGATACACGGGATTTCAGAGGGGACTCCCTCCGGCGGGCCCGATGGTTGGAGGACGGCACGTTCTACACCACGCTCGAGCCCTCCGAGGCGGTGACCGACGGCCGGGACCTCGTTCGATACGAGACGGAAGCGGGAGTGCGGACGATAATCGTCTCGGCCTCCCTGCTCATGCCGGAGGGTCGCGAGCGCCCGCTGGTGATCCAGGATTATCAGTGGTCGCCGGACGGAACGAAGCTTCTTGTCTTCACGAACTCCCGGCGCGTCTGGCGGCAGAACACGCGTGGTGACTACTGGATCCTCGACCTCGAGGGCTACGACCTCCGGCAACTGGGCGTCGACCGACCGGAGTCCAGCCTCATGTTCGCGAAGTTCGATCCGGCAGGCGAGCGAGTCGGCTACGTCAGTGAGCACGACATCTTCGTGGAGGAGATCGCGACCGGCCAGGTCGTCCGCCTCACGGACGATGGTTCGGAGACCCTGATCAACGGGACGTTCGACTGGGTGTACGAGGAGGAGTTCTTGTATCCGCTGCAGGCCGACGGCTGGCGCTGGAGCCCGGACGGAGCCTCGATCGCCTATTGGCAGCTCGACGCCGAAGGCGTGCGCCACTTCCTGATGATGAACAATACGGACTCCGTCTACTCGTACACCATCCCGGTCGAGTACCCCAAGGCCGGAGGCACAAACTCCGCCGCCCGGGTGGGCGTAGTCGCCAGCCCGGGTGGCTCCACCACCTGGTGCGACGTTCCTGGCGACCTGCGGGACAATTACATCCCTCGAATGGAGTGGTCCGGCAATTCGGACGAGATCGTCATTCAGCGTATGAACAGGCACCAGAACGAGAATCGGGTCCTGCTGTGTGATGCGGCGAGCGGAGGGACGAAGACGATCCTCACGGAGACCGACCCCGCATACCTGGACGCTGTGAGCGACTGGCAGTGGCTTGACGGCGACAAGGAGTTCACGTGGGTCAGCGAACGCACGGGGTGGCGTCACCTGTACCGCGTGTCGCGTGACGGCGAACGGGTCCGGGACGTCACCGACGACGGAGACGACTGGGAGATCATCGGGATGCAGAGGGTCGACGAGGAAGGTGGCCGCGTCTACTTCACGGCGTCTCCCGAGACCGCGGCGCAAAGGTACCTGTACCGTGCGCGCCTCAACGGGCGAGGAGACGCCGAGAGGCTCACGCCCGAGGACCAGCCGGGAACTCACGGCTACAATATCTCGCCCGACGCGCGGTTCGCGCTTCACACGTACTCGAGCTTCGGCTCTCCGTCGGTCACGGAGCTCATCACGCTTCCCGACCACGAGGTGATCCGGACTCTTGTGGACAACCGGAAGCTCCGGGAAACGGTAGATGCGCTGGATCGAGGGAAGTCCGAGTTCTTCCAGGTAGACGTCGGCGACGCGATGCTCGACGTCTGGATGATGTATCCGCCCGGCTTCGATCCTTCGCAGAAGTACCCGATCCTGTTCTACGGATACAGCGAACCGTGGCGACAGACCGTGCGGGATGCGTGGGGCGGCGGCAACTACCTGTGGCACCTGATGCTCACACAGCAGGGCTACATCGTAGCCAGCATAGACAACCGCGGCACTCCGGGCGCGCGTGGCCGTGACTGGCGAAAGGCGCTGTACCGGAAGATCGGGCAGCTCAACGTGGCCGACCTTTCGGCGGCGGCCCGGGTCATCATCGAGCGGCCGTACGTCGATGCAGAGCGAGTCGGAACCTGGGGATGGAGCGGCGGCGGCGAGATGGCCCTGAACCTGCTCTTCCAGTACCCGGACGTGTACGGCACGGCGATCGCCGTGGCGGCCGTATCGCACCAGAAGTACTACGACACGATCTACGCCGAGCGATACATGGGGCTTCCGAACGAGGCCGCCGAGGACTACGAGGCCGGGGCGCCCATCACGCACGCGAGCAAACTCGAGGGCAATCTCCTGCTCGTGCACGGCACGGCGGACGACAACGTGCACTACCAGAACTTCGAAGCGCTGGTGAACGAGCTCATCAAGCACAACAAGCACTTCACGATGCTCTCGTACCCGAACCGCTCGCACGGCATTTTCGAGGGACAGGGCACACGCCTGCACCTGTATACCGAGATGACGCGTTACCTGAACGAGCACATGCCTCCGGGTGGGCTTCCACGGGAGGCCACCTCGGACTCGCGTCCGGGAACCCGCTAAACGCCTGATCCTCCCCGTCTGTCTGTAAGGCGAGACAGGCGGGATCCCAGTATCTTGACCCGCCGCGGCACGAGCCGCGTGACACTCCCGATGATACCGCAGAACAGAGGCACTGCCATGAGATTCCTGAATCGTTGGACGACCGGGCTTTCGACCGTCGCGGCGCTGTTGGCCCTGGTGACCTTCGCGCCCCCGCTTACCGCCCAGGAAACGACGGACGCCAGCAAGGTCACGCTGGACCGGTTGTACGAATCCGGAGACTTCCGCCCCGACTTCTTCGGTCGATCGCGTTGGCTGGAGGACGGGACCGCCTACACTACGCTGGAGCGCAGCGAGGCCGGCGCGGGGCGTGATCTGGTCCGCTACGACGCCGCGACCGGCGAGCGCGAGGTACTGGTATCGGCGGCGCAGCTGGTGCCGGAAGGCGCCACCCGCCCGCTCGGAATCCAGAACTACGAGTGGTCCCCGGACGGAAGTAGGCTGCTGGTCTACACGAACTCGAAGCGCGTGTGGCGGTTCAACTCGCGCGGCGACTACTGGGTCATGGACCTGGAGACCGGAGCCCTCCGACAGATGGGCGCGGACCGACCCGAGTCGAGCCTGATGTACGGCAAGTTCGACCCGTCGGGTGAGCGTTTCGCCTACGTGAGCGAGAACGACCTGTTCGTCGAAGATATCGCGACTGGCGAGGTCACACAGCTCACGAGTGACGGCTCGGAGACGATCATCAACGGCAACTTCGACTGGGTGTACGAGGAAGAGTTCTTCATGCCGATTCCCGCCGACGGCTGGCGGTGGGCGCCGGACGGCGAGTCGATCGCGTACTGGCAGCTCGATGCGGAGGGGATCGGCGTGTTCAACATGATCAACAACACCGATTCGGTCTACTCCTTCACCATCCCCGTCCAGTTCCCGAAAGTCGGCACGCAGAATTCAGCCGCCCGGGTCGGCGTGGTGAGTGCCGACGGCGGCGCGACCGTATGGTGCGACGTACCGGGCGACCAGCGTGACAACTACATCCCGCGCATGGAATGGTCCGGAAACGGTGACGAAGTGGCCATCCAGCGCATGAACCGCCACCAGAACACGAACCACGTGATGCTTTGCGACGCGGACGACGGATCGACCCGTACGCTGTTCACCGAAACCGATGCGGCCTACCTCGACGCGATCGACGACTGGATCTGGCTGGACGGCGACGAGCGCATGACGTGGATCAGCGAGCGCACCGGATGGCGCCACGTCTACACCGTCGACCGCAGCAGCGGCGAGCTGGAGCCCATCACGTCAGGTGAATGGGAAGTCGTGAACATCGAGACCGGTCGTGACGTCCTGTTAGTTGACGAGGACGGCGGCTGGATCTACTTCATCGCCTCGCCGGACAACGCCACGCAGCGCTACCTGTACCGGGTGAGCCTCGAAGGCGGAGACCCGGTGCGGCTCTCGCCGGCGGATCAGCCGGGAACACACACCTACAGCATCTCCCCTGAAGGTTCGTTCGCAATCCACACGTACACTACGCTCACGACGCCTCCGGTCACGAGCCTGGTCAGCCTGCCCGACCACGAGACTCTGCGCGTGCTGGAGGACAACGACCGTCTCAACCGGACGCTAGAGGCCCTCGATCGCGGACGCACCGAGCTGTTCCAGATCGACGTGGGCGACGCGATGCTGGACGCGTGGATCATGTATCCGCCGGACTTCGATCCGAGCCTCAAGTATCGCCCAGACGGTGCTGGACCGGTTCGATTTCGGGAACTTCGGCTGGCACACGATGCTCACCCAGCAGGGCTACATCGTGGCCAGCGTGGACAACCGGGGAACGCCGGGCCCGCGCGGCCGGGATTGGCGGAAGGCCCAGTACCGGCGGTTTGGCGTGGTGAACAGCGCCGACCAGGCGGCGGCGGCCCGGGTGATCGCGGAGCGGCCGTACGTGGACGCCTCCCGCATCGGGATGTGGGGGTGGAGCGGCGGCGGTGGCGCGACGTTGCAGGCCCTGTTCCGCTACCCCGACATCTACAGCACCGGGATCGCCGTGGCCGCGGTCACCGACTGGCGGAACTACGACACGATCTTCACGGAACGGTACATGGGCCTCAGCGACGAGAACCCTGAGGACTACGAAGAGGCCTCCGCCCTGAAGTACGCGTCCGGACTCGAGGGCAACCTCCTGTACATTCACGGTACAGGCGACGACAACGTCCACTACCAGAACGCCGAGCAGCTGTTCAACGAGCTGATCAAGCACAACAAATACTTCACGATGTTGGCGTATCCGAACCGCTCGCACGGGATCTTCGAGGGGCCGGGAACGCGCAAGCACCTGTTCACGTACATGACGCGCTACCTGAACGAGAACATGCCTCCGGGCGGCGTGCCGCAGTCCGCGACGAGCGACTGAGGTGTAGCGGCGCTCTTCATGACGGCGCAAAGAAGTACGCGGGGCCGGCGATTTGCGAATCGTCGGCCCTTGCGAATCGTCGGCCCTTTCTTCATCCCGGCACTTGATTCGTCTGACCGGGCAGAACAACTATTCGTGCCGGGATGGACAGTTTCGCCGTTCGGGCGAGACCAGCGAACCTAGACCGGGGGCCAAGAGCTGAACCTGTCCTGGGCGGATCGCCTGCTGACCCGACCGGCACTGTGCGGTCTGGGGCT
>JBDGWG010000032.1:0-27024 GCA_039585235.1 Gemmatimonadota bacterium
CAAGGTACAAGCCAGTCACGAGATCAACTCCTCGGGCGGGTGCAGACGACCGGACAGGATCAGGCGGGGAGAGTCCTGGCCGAACGGCGCTCCCCCATAGTCGCCAAACCGGTGCTCCGTCACGAGGCCTGCCTCCGCGAGCATGGCCACGAGATCTTCGCAGGAATAGAGACGTACGCGTTCTTCGAAACTCCGTGAGTCCCCCCCGGCGCTCGGCTCGATTCGTATCCGCTTCACGACGACACCGTTGGCGATCTCCCGGACCTGGACGATCCGGTTGCCTTCCACCTCACGAGAGTCCTGCGCCACGAGATCCGTCCGTACGCGGGCCGCGTTCAGAAAGTCGAGCATGAAGGCTCCGCCCTGGACCAGGACCCGAGCCACCTCCTGAAGCACGCGCCGATCGTCGATCGGATCCTCGAAATACCCGAACGAAGTGAAGAAGCTCGTCAGTCCATCGAACGAGCCCCGGGCGAACGGGAGCCGGCGCATGTCTCCCCGGACCAGTGGCTCCGCCGGAGCGGCGGAGCGCGCGGATTGCAGCAACGTGATCGAGAGATCGAGACCCGTCGCGTCGAGGCCGGCAGCTCGCAGTTCACGCAGGTGCCGGCCGGCCCCGCAGGCCAGATCCAAGACCCGAGAGCCAGGTGTGGCGGGATACACGTGGCGGAAAAGATCGACCGCCTCCTGCGCCTCCTTCGCGTCCCGGTGCGGGTACAGGGCCAGGTATTCCTCGCCGAACCAGTCGCGAAACCACTCACGTGTCGGGGGGGGGCCGGTCACCGTCACACTCCTTTGTGATACGGTTGACCGCGCAGGATCGTGCCAGCACGATAGATCTGCTCAGCAAGCACGAGGCGGGCCATGTCGTGCGGCAACGTCATTCGGGAGAGTGAGAGGCGCCGCGAGCATTGCCGAACCAGGCCTTCGTCCAGGCCGAACGCCCCCCCAATCAGGAATGCGACGCCCGGGTGGCTGTAGGTCGCCAGGTCCGAGAAGGTCTCGGCCAGATCGCGGGAACTGCTTTCCGTTCCATCCCGCGTAAGAGCCCACGTGTCGAGCCCAGCCGACACGCGCCTCCGCAGACTGTCGGCTTCTCGCGCCCGAACAGCCGGGACCGAGCGGCCACCCCCGGCCGCCGAGGTCACCTCGAGCGCCTGGAAACGGAAATACTGCCCAGCCCGGTCTTCGTAGTCCCGGATCAGCGCGGCCATGTGTGGGTTACGCGGCACCCCAACGGCAAGGACGAGGAACCTCATGGCACCCAAGCACCGATCATCGGGCCAGCACCGTGTCTCTCAGGAAGCGCTCATTGTCGCGACGGGGATGGCTATCAGTGAAGTGGAGCCCTCTGCTTTCGCGCCGTCGCTGGGCGCACCGCACGACCAGTGCCGCAACATCACGCATGAACTCGACCTGGCGGGCGTGCATGGCGCCGGCCCCGGTACCGTCGCGCGCGAGCCTCCGACTCGAGAGCGCATCGATTTCTGCCCTGGCAGCCTCGAGGCGATCGTCCGATCGGACGATGCCCACGCTTTCCCACATAAGGTCGCGGATTTGCCGTTCCACGTCACCCGCATCCTCACCAGCGGCACGGAGATCTGGTAGCTGCCATTCCGCTCCTGGAATCTCGGGCAATGTTCGAAGATCGGAGGCCAGCCGGATGGAAGCCCTGTGGGCATACACGACCGCTTCGAGCAGAGAATTCGAGGCAAGCCGGTTGGCCCCGTGCACTCCCGAGCAGGCGATCTCGCCTGCCGCGTACAGACCCGTGAGCGACGTCCGCCCGTCCCAGTCCGCGAGGAGACCGCCGCACTGGTAGTGCGCGGCCGGGACGACCGGAATGGGATCACCCGGCAGGTCGATGCCCCGGTCCGAACACTCCCGGATGATATTCGGAAAGCGGCGTTCAACTACCGCACGGTCGATCGAGGAGAGGTCGAGCAACACGAACGAGTCTCCGGTCCTCTTCATCTCGGCATCGCACGCACGCGCGACGACGTCGCGAGGCGCGAGCGATCCCGCTGGGTGGTATCCGGACATGAACTCCCCGCCGTCCCGCCGTTTGAGCTCGGCGCCCTCACCGCGAACCGCCTCGGACACGAGCTGTGCCCGCGCTTCCGCCGGGTACATAGCGGTAGGATGGAATTGGACGAACTCGAGGTTTGCGATGGCGGCACCGGCCGTGTACCCGAGGACGATACCATCTCCTGTCGCGATGTCCGGATTGGTCGTGTGACGGTACAGGTAGCCGGTTCCTCCGGCCGCCATCATCACGGCCCGGGCGTCGATCGCCTTCCAACGAGCTTCGTGCACGTCGAGGACGAGAGCCCCAGTACATCGCACTCGGGTCCCCGTCGGGTCGGTGGCCGTCGCGAGTGACCAGACGAAGTGATTCTCGAGCAGGGTGATCCGCGGCTCTTCCGCTACGGCCGCCAGCAGCGCGCGTTCGATTTCCTGGCCGGTGAGGTCCGCGGCGTGAAGGATTCGCCTTACGCTGTGTCCCGCCTCCCGACCGAGGGCGACCCGTCCGTCCTCCTTGCTGAACCCGACGCCCCAGTCGATGAGCTCCTGGACTCGCTCGGGGCCCTCACGGGCCAGCTCCTCCACGGCGCGACGATGACACAGCCCGGCGCCGGCGACGAGCGTGTCGGCGACGTGAAGCTCGGGTGAGTCGTCGGGCCCGAACACGGCTGCCACTCCCCCTTGAGCGTAGTTCGTGTTCGACTCGAGGCGCTCCTTCTTCGTTACGACCAGGACATCTGCGTACCGGGATGCCTTGAGCGCGAAGGTCAGGCCCGCGATCCCCGATCCTACGACCAGGACCTCCGTGCGAAGCCTTCGGGAGGCGTTCACGGGGTCTCTCCGCAGTCGGGGTCGGCGTTCGGCGCGCCGGTGGACAGTAGAGCCAGCGCCGCCTGGACCGGGATCGGCGTCGTCTCCGGCTGCTCCCACTCGACCTTTTCGGAAAGATACCAGACAGGGGTATCGTCACGCATTGCGCGTACCAGCTTCTTTGCGTCCTTGAGCGTGCAGACGATTCCGGAATTGCCGGCTCGGTTTCTCAGTGAGTCGGCCACGGAATCTTCGAAGCGAGCATGGTCGGGAAGAGCCACGGTCTCGCGGACACTCCGGGATGCGATTCTCGCCTGCGCAAAGAATACCTCGGGCCACATGATGCCCGCCACGGCAAGCACCGGCGCTGGATCGGGGACGCCCAGCGCGGCTTCGTTCGCGGCCACCACGCGATCCGGTCGTATGCGAACCGCCAGGAAAGGGGGCGCCCCTGGCGCGTGCGCCAACCCGTCCACCAGGGATCGGCGACGGGCGGACGCCGGTTCGTTTGAATCAGGGGGATCACCCCAATCTGGAACATCCCTTAGCACCGTCACCACGAGGTCGGCTCGTGTCAGCGATTCCAGGCCCTCCCGATATGGTCCCGCCGGTAGGTGGGCCAGCCGCCGACCGAGGGCCGCTTCGTCGAGCGTCAGGATGTCGAGGTCGCGGTGCAGGCGCCGATGCTGGAACCCGGAATCAAGGATAACGATGTGGGCCCCATCATCCGCCGCCCGGCTCGCCAACCGGAGACGATCGGAACCTCCGTATACCCGAGACTCCGGAGAGAGCATGCGGTGTACGTCCATCTCGTCGGCGAAGCCATGGGTCACGATGGCTGTCGGAATACCGGCTCCGCTCAGCCGGGAGGCGAGGTCCGCCGTGATCGGGGTCTTCCCCGACCCCCCCACCGTGAGTCCGCCCACGGACACGACCGGGACCGGCGCCTGACGGCTGGCCAGGACTCCCGCATCGTACAAGAGGTTGCGAACTCCGGCGGCGGCCGCGAAGCCCGCGGCGGCCAGACGCAACGTCTCCCCGGGGCTCTCGGCCCACGCCGTTCGCGCGTGCGTCTCCACTCTCTGAGCCAACGCGTGTACGGAGTTCATGTGTCGCGCTTCCTGGACCGCGCAGCGGCCCTCTCGCACACGGAAGTAGCCTCCTCCTGAGCCCGGGTTACCCGAGTCTGCCATTCAGCGACCGATTCGTCGGCCAGGTCCGAGGGAACGACGATCGGGTCACCATACGTCACGTAGACGATCGATCCAGGTCTCGGCACGCGGAACCGGTCCCAGCTGTTGAACGTCCACGCGTGATCTGAAGCCGCCGCTACAGGCACGATCGGTAGACCGGTCCGAGACGCGGCCAGAATCGCTCCGGGTTTGCATTGCCGGGCGGGACCCTGCGGGCCATCCGTGGTGATCGCCAGGGAATGTCCCTCGGAGGCCGCCCGAGCGAACTCTCGAAGCGCTGCAGACCCGCCCCGCGTGCTCGAGCCGCGAATCGTGCGGTAGCCAATACCCTCCACCATGCGGGAGATGATCTCACCGTCGCGGTGCTGGCTCACGATGACCGCGATGTTCTCCCTTCGGTGCCTGAGCGTGAGTGGCAACTGCTGTGCGTGCCACAGCGCGTAGATCGCGGCTCCCGCCCGATAGCGGATCTCGACGGGGTCTCCGCTCGCATCGACCTGGCGGAACCGCCAGGAGCGCCCGAGGGCTTTCAGGAAGTAGGGTCCGAGGTGCTTGGCGGCCAGGAGAGCCGGGTCAAGGGTCACGGTCAGATCCGAGGCGCGAGGAGGCGAGCACACTCATCCGCGACCCTTCCGGCTGCCCCCGGAGTGCCGAGGCGATCTCGCACTTCCTTCAGGTCCTCGACCTGCGCCAAGCGCTCCCGCGTATCTCGATCGACGAGAGGTAGCACTTGCGCGGCGATGGCGGACGCAGTCGCCTCGCTCTGGATGAACTCAGGAACGACACGGCGCCCCGCGACCAGATTGACCAGAGCGATGTGGTCCACTCTGACGAGACGACGCGCGATGGCGTATGTGAGCGGACTCACCCGGTAGCCGACTACCATCGGGACCCCGGCCAGTGCCAGCTGCAGCGTGATGGTGCCGGACTTGGTGATCGCCGCTCCCGCCGAACGCATGACCGTCGCCGCATCGACAAGTCCTGCGTCGCCAAGATTCTCGTAGACGGACGCAGGAAGATCTCGTGCCCGGGCCACCTGGAGTTCGAGGTGTGGCAAATGGTCGGAGAGGATGCGACCCGCCTCCAGGAAGGTGGGTAGCAAGCGCCTCACCTCCTGCACACGAGAACCGGGGAAGATCCCGACACGCAGTCTGTCAGGCTCTGCGTCCAGCGGTGCCGTGGTAGAATCCCGATCCAGGAGAGGATGGCCTACAAAGCGCGTGTTCACCCCCCACCGCTCGAGTCGCTCAACTTCGAACGGAAGTACGACACACACGAGATCTGCGTCCCGGCCCAGCTTCCGTGCCCGCGACTCATGCCATGCCCAGACCTGTGGGGCAATGTAATACAGGACGCGGATTCCGCTGCGGCGTGCGTGCCTTGCCAAAGGCAGGTTAAACCCCGGGTAGTCTATGGGTACGAGCAGATCAATGTCCTGCTCAACCAAAAAGCGTCGCACTTCTCTCCGCAGTTTCACAAGGTCCGGCAGGTGGCGAACGACCTCGGCAAAGCCCAGCACCGCCAACCGTTCGAGATCGGCCAGCAACTCGACACCTTCCGCGGCCATCAGGCTCCCGCCCAGACCGTACAGCCGTACGTCGGGGATACGCCGCTTCAACTCACGGGCGAGCTCCGCGCCGTGCAGGTCGCCCGACTGTTCGCCCGCCGCCAGGAAGATCGTTGGGCTAGACAAACCGATTCAGGTAGCCCATGAGCAGAATCACCAGGACCAGGAGGATCACCAGCGTCACAGTCCTCGGGCCACGCTTGGCGCCGGAGCCCAGCTTCTTACGTTCCTCGCGGATCTTGTGCAGAGACATAGGCCGATCCCTCGATCTCGTTCTCGATTCGGAGGGCGATCTCCAGGGCGGCTCGTCCTTCGGCCGCCGATACGCTTCCGCCACCGGTACCCCGTACCGCGCCGAGGAACGCCTCCAGCTCCAGGCGAAGCGGCTCGGAGTCATCTCCCCGGATCGGCACCCGCTCTACGATGTCGGCCAGGGAGACGCCTCCGACGTCGCGCTTGCGGGCGAGCTCCTTCAGCTCTATTCCATCACGCCGCCGCAGATACTCCCCTTCTCCACTGACCAAGTCCAGGCTGAAGTACCCTGACGGCTGGAACAGCCTCAGAGCCCGGGTGCGCTCTGCAGATACGCGACTCGCGCTGATGTCGGCGCACGCGCCGTTGGCGAAGCGAATCCTTGCGTTCGCCATGTCCACGGAGTCGGTCAGGACGGGAATCCCCACGGCATCAACGGACACGACCGTACTATCGACCAGTCCCAGGACCAGGTCGATATCGTGAATCATCAGGTCGAGCATCACGGGAACATCCGTTCCACGGGGCTGGAATACCGCGAGGCGCTGCGACGCTATATACCTGGGGTCTCGTAGAAGCTGCCGCACCTCCCTGATCGCCGGGTTGAAGCGTTCGACATGACCGACCGCCAGGAACAGGCCGAGCCGGTCCGCTGCATGCACAAGGTCGTCTGCCTCCGCCAGAGTCGGTGTAAGCGGCTTCTCCACCAGGACATGACAGCCGGCCTCGAGGGCCATGAGAGCCACTGGATGATGGGCGGAGGTGGTGACGGCGACGACCACCGCGTCACAGCGCGCGGCCAGAGCTGACGCATCGAGCGCCTCTACCGACAGCTGATTCGCGACCTGCCGGGCCTGCTCGTGATCGACGTCCGCTACGCCCACAAGCTCGCAGTCTGGGATTTCGCCGAGGATCCGAGCATGCGAGGATCCGAGACGGCCCACTCCGAGCACTCCGACCCTCAGCAGGCTCATGTCGTGATGCCGCGCTCGCTGGAACGAATGAACGCCACCATGTGCGCGACCTCGGGCCGGAGGTCATCCCGGACCTCAAGCTGCTCGAGAGCCTGGGACACGTTCAGCTCTGACTGAAAGACGAGACGGTAGGCTTCCCTGATCTGCCGGATCGTTTCCCGGTTAAAACCCCTGCGCCTCAGACCAACTATATTCAGGCCATAGGCAGCACACGGACTGCCGGCCACCATCACGTACGGAGAGACGTCCTGGGGAAGCCGGGAGCCACCTCCGACGAACGCATGAGTTCCGATCTTCACGAACTGGTGAATTGCTGTCACCCCGCCGACGATCGCCCAATCCTCGATGACCACGTGTCCGCCCATGTTGACCGAATTTGCCAGGATCACGTGGTTGCCCACTCGCGAATCGTGCGACACGTGGGCGTAGGCCATGATGAGGCAATCATCTCCGACGACCGTGGTTCCGGCGTCGATCGTGCCACGATTAAGCGTCGCATACTCCCGGATCGTCGTCCGACTTCCCACCATGAGGGTCGTCGGCTCACCGGCGTATTTCAGGTCCTGGGGATCGGTACCGAGAACGGCTCCCTTGTAAATCAGCGAGTCGTTTCCCACGGTCGTGTCCCGCTCGATGAGCACATGGGAGCCGATCGTCACCCGTTCCCCGATTACGACGCCGGGGCCTACGATCGAGTAGGGGCCTACCGATGCGGAGTCAGGAATCTGAGCCCCGGGATGAATGATGGCCGTCGCGTGGATCGATGCTTCGGTCACGGTTTGCGGGTCGATCATTTGTCCATCACTCTCGCCATCATCGTGGCTTCGGCAACCACTTCGCCTCCGACACGTGTTTCGCCCTGCATTCGGCACGTGCGCCCTCGAAGCTGCAGCATCCGGAGCTCGAACAGAAGCTGGTCACCTGGCATCACGGGGCGGCGGAACTTGACGTTATCCAAAGACATGAAATAGACGACCTTCGAGTGTGGGTCTTCGAACTCGTTCATCAGGAGCAGCCCCCCGGCCTGCGCCATCGCCTCCACGATCAGGACTCCCGGCATGATGGGATGCTCCGGGAAGTGGCCCTGGAAGAACGGTTCATTGATCGTGACGTTCTTCAGCCCGAGAATCCGCTTTCCGCCTTCGAACTCGAGGACACGGTCGATCAGAAGGAAAGGATAACGGTGCGGTATGTATTCCAGGATTCCATTGATGTCGAGGATGGGGCCTCCGCCCTCTCCGCGAGCCAGCATGTTCCTTAGCCGCCGAGCGACAGCGACGTTTCCCCTGTGGCTCGGTCTTTCAGCGATAATGTGGCCCTGGATCGGAGCTCCGACGAGCGCCAGGTCGCCCACGAGATCCAGAATCTTGTGCCGAACGAACTCATCCGAAAACCGCAGCTCGGTTCCTTCCGCGAGGCCATCCTCTGTCGCGACGATCGTGTTCTCATACGTCGCGCCGAGCGCTAGCCCTCTCGAGTGGAGCATTTCCTTCCAGCTCTCGAGGCCGAATGTCCGCGCTGGAGCGATCTGGCCGCAGAAGCTCTCGGGCTCTACCTCGAACGTCACCGACTGTCGTCCGATTGCGGGGTGGTCGAAGTCGATCACCGCGGTGATGCGATAGCCGTCATGGGGCGCCACCGTGTAGCTGGAATCGCCCTCCCGAATCACGAAGGGCTCCCGGACGGTGACGGACGTCACGAGTGAGCCGTCCTGTTCCCGTATGCCCGCCTCCTGAATCAAAGCACACCACTCCCGGCCACTACCATCGAGGGCGGGCGGCTCGGGACCCTCGAGCAGGATCTCAAGGTTGTCTATCCCAAACACGGTCAAGGGGGCGAGCAGGTGCTCGATCGTACCCACGCGCGCCTCTCCCTCTCCCAGGACCGTCTCCCATGACGTTCCGGCGACGCTGTCGACGATCGCCTCCAGGAGAGGCGCTTCCTGGCAATCGATCCGGCGGAACACCACCCCCGTCCCCGGCCCCGCGGGCTTCAGAGTGGCTCTCACGGACTGTCCCGAGTGCAGTCCTGTGCCCTCCAGGGTCACCTCGGAACCGAGAGTTCGCTGCGGGCGCTCGCCCGACTCGTTCATCCACCCTCCCCTTCGAGCCGCCGCTCCAGTTCTGAGAGGCGGAGGAGAACCTCGCGCACGCGAAGCGAGCCCGCGCTCGCCCTAAGTGCTTCCCGGTGCGGCCGCGCCGGATAGCCCGAGTACACGCCACCTGGCGGTACGTCTCCGATCACTCCGGCTTGCGCTCCGATCCGCGCCCCGGGGCCAATCTCGAGGTGGCCCGCGATCCCGACCTGACCGCCCAGCTGCGCTCCCGTTCCGATTTCGACACTACCCGCGATACCCACTTGCGCGACTATTATGCAGTCGTCGCCGACCGTCACGTTGTGCGCCACATGTACCAGGTTGTCGATCTTCGTTCCCCGCCCGATCACCGTATCGCCCAGGGCCCCCCGGTCGACCGTGCAGTTTGCGCCGATCTCGACAGCATCGCCGATGATGCAGCGGCCGACCTGCGGAATGCGTGTGAGCCCGGCGGCGCCAGGCGTGTAACCGAACCCATCCACGCCCAGTCGCACGCCTGTGTAGAGGCGCACCCGATCTCCAACCTGCGTGTCGTGCAGGATGGTGCAACCAGGACCGATGCGACAATCTTGACCGATCACCACGTCATCGTCGATATGCGTGTGTGGACCGATCTGACTGCCACTCCCGATCACAGAGTTGCTGCCGACGGTCACGTAGGGGCCGATCGACGCACCGCTCCCGATCTGCGTACCCCGTCCGACAATCGCCGTCGGGTGGATTCCAGGGTCGGGGCGACGCTCCGGGTGAAACACTCCGAGGAGTTGACTGAAGGCGAGTTCGGGGTTCTCGACCCTGATGCAGACCGTACCGTTTGCTTCCAGCTGGAGGTCCGGGGTCACGAGGCAGGCTCCAGCCGCCCCGGTCTGCAGACGTTGTGCGTAGCGCTCGTTCATGACGAACGTCAAATCCGTCGGACCTGCCCGGTCTACCGACGCGACCCCCTCGACGCGGCGGGACGCGTCGCCTTCGACTTTGCCGGCGACAAGGTCTGCCAGCTGCTGCACCGTGTATGCGCTCATTTGACTTTCCTGTGCAGGCCGTCCACGCCCGGGGACGGTTGCAGGCTGCAGACGGAGTTGCCGGGCGGGCATGGTCGCCCCTCCCGGCAATTCCCTTCAGCACTCTACGGTTGCGGAACCGCCCCGCCATCCGGCGCGGGAGGAGGCGCCGTGGTACCGAGTCTCGAGAGAATCGTGTCCGTAATGTCCAGCACGGTGTCCGCGGCCACCAGTCCTTCCTTGGAAGCGTCGAGGACGATCGCGTAGTTGTTCTCCGAGCGAACGGCCTCGATGACGCTGCTGACTTCCTCGAGGATGGGGCCCAGGAGCTCCTGCTGCCGCTGCTGGGCCTGGGTGTCCATCTCTCCCTGCCGCTGCTGCAACTGGTTGCGAAGGTTGACGATCTCCTGCTGCTTCTGATCCTTCGCCTGCGGGCTCAGCAGGACTTCCTGACGCTGATAGTCCTGCAGCATCGAATCCACCACGGCGGCCTGCTCCTGGAGTTGTGTACGCATGTCTGCCAGCTCGCGCTCGAAAGTACGCGCCGCTTCCGCGGCACCGGGTGCAGCCTGCAGGATCATCTGTCCGCGCACGTAGACCACGGGCGTGCCGGGTGCTGGCGTTCCCTGAGCTTGTGCATTCTGGGCGACGAGGGTCAGCGCAACCGCCGCCAGGGCAAACCAACGTGTCAGAGCCATATCGTCTGTCTCCTTCCAATTAACTGATTACCGTCTTCGCTTCCTCATGCGCCTCAAAACAGCTGCCCGAACCGGAAATGGAGCTGCCAGCCCGGATTCGGCCGTCCCACCACATCGCGGCGGTCGAACCCGTACGCATAGTCGAGCCCAATGGGGCCGAATGGTGTCACCAAACTCACCCCTACTCCAGCGCCGACCAGGAGATCCGTCGGATTGAACTCCGCGGAAGTGGACCAGAGGTTTCCTGCATCCACGAAGGTGCTGGCGAAGATATTGTCCGTCAGCTTGAGGCCCATCGTGGCCGAGGTCGTGAAGTAGGCCTCGCCGACGCGCGCCAGGCTGTTTACTGGTGCGTTCCTCGGCACGTGCCCCAGAGGAGTGATCGTCGCTTCCTCGTATCCGCGGACGCGCTGCCCCACCTGGGTGCCACCGACGAAGTAGCGCTCCACATAAAACGGGTTGTCTCCAAATACCAGCCCTGCCTTGAAGTTCAGTCCCGCCACAAGCTCGATCGGGACCTTTCCCGGTCCTCCGCCGATCTGGGCGATGCGTGAAAACCAGTCGCTGTTCAGATCCCACTTGTTGTAGTCACCGTCTCCACCCAACCAGCCTCCCGTCTTCCGGTAAGAGATCTGATTCCGGTTTCCTCCTGTCGGGAACAGTCCGCCCTCGCGTGTATCTCTAACCAGTCGAAGCGATACCGTGCTACGAGTCCCATTCGTGATCAGCCCCTGCGATTCGGGCCCCAGCCCGAACGCGTCGAGGTCGCTGACGTCTTCGGCGAATAGTGAGTAGCCCACGAACAGCCGAATGGCTCGGACCTGGAATCGGAACACGGGGATGCCAAACTCCAGGAATCCGCCGGTCTTCCGACGCGTGCCGAGATCGAAGGTCTGAAAGCGATCGCGAGAGCTCTGCACTCCCACTGTCGCGCTGTTGGTGGTCCCGAACACCTCTGGATCCGTGTAGGTGAGCTCGATGTCCTGAGTGCGTGCGCCGAACAACCAACGAAAATGCCCGATCTTGGCCTGGCCGAACAGATTGGGCTGGTCATAACCGATGAAGCCGGCCAGGCCGGTCACGGCGGCCGCGGACATTCCGAAGTTGACATTGCCCGTCTGCTTTTCTTGGACGCGGTAGACGATATCGATGTCTCCATCATCCCTGGGGTTGATCTGGATCGCCTCGTCCGGCGGCAGCGTCTCGAAGAAACCGAGGGACTGGATGTTCCTGATACTCTGGATCAACCGCTGCTGGGAGTAGATATCACCCGGGAGCGTAAGGAGAATCTTCCGTATGACTCTGTCGTGCGTGTAGTCGTTGCCGACGATGGAGACTGTACGAATGTAGGCCGGGTTTCGCTCCACGATCTGCAGGATGACGTCAACGGTTGGGCTGCTACCGGGAGTCTCCGGCAGGTTTCTGACGACATCCGGCATGACCTGAACCTGCAGGTAGCCCGCGTCCCGGTACAGGTCGGCGATATCCATCGTCGCCTTCGCGAACGCCGTCTCATCGAATGGCGGGAAGTTTCCCGCTTCAAGCCGTTCAGGGGCCAGCTCCCCATCCCTCACGGGCGGGTAGTATTCGCCCAGCTGCGACGCCGGGAAACGCCGATTGCCTTCAATATCAAACGACTTCACCAGGTATTGCGGACCTTCGCGAACCCGGACTTGTATCCGACCCTTTCCCGTGAGGTCGTCCACGACGATCGTATCGCCGAGGATCTCCAGATCTATGTAACCGTGCTCGCCGTAGAGCTCTGGAATTCGTTCCGTGAGGTCGGCCCGATACTCGTCCCGGTGCAGCTCCCCCGGTTTGAACCAGAGGAAGCCCTCCTCGATCGTGCTCATCGAGCCTCGAATCTCAGAGTCCGTAAGCGCCTCGTTCCCGACGATCTCGACCCTGGCGAGTGCCAGGCGAGGTCCCTCGTCGACCCGGAACGTCAGATCGAACTGGTCCAGCCCGCTGGGATCCGGGGCGAGGGCCGTGTCCACCGTGGCCTGCGGGAAGCCTTCCTGGCCCAGCATCTTGAGGATCATCGCCCTTGCGCGAACCACCTTCGCCGGATCGAGGGCCGCTCCGCCAATCAGTCCTACGGTGTCCACCACCGTACCGTCACTGGCGTGTTCGAGCCCTTCGAAACGGTACGTTCCGACGACCGGACGCTCGACCACGTTGATGTAGAAGATGGCCGGGGTGTATGGGGTGACTCGGATTCGCACGTCCGAGAATTCTCCGGTGGCAAACAGGCGTTGGATGGACGCCTGAATGGCGGGGCCGTTCACGACCTCCCCCACACGGATCTGCGCCAGGCGCTGGATTCCTTCCGCCGAAAAGCGTGAATTCCCCGACACGACAATGCTGTCGACAGTGACGGACAAGGGCTCTTCCTGCCCCAACAACGGAGCGACCCTCGCCGTCGAAATCGCGGCGAGGGCCACTAGACAGACTGCGATTCGGCTATGTCTCACTTGGCGGATGTATGCGATGCCGTCCGGAAGACCAGAGAATCGGAGTCCTTCGCCACCTCCACGACGATCTCGTCTCCCGGCGCGAACTCGGCCATCAAGATTTTTTCTGAGAGCGCGTCTTCGATATACCTCTGAATCGTCCTCTTCAAAGGCCGCGCACCGAATTTGATATCATACCCGTGGTCTACAAGAAAGTCCACGGCCGCGTCCGACAGCTTCAAGGTGAGCTCCTCGTCCGCCAGGCGCCGTTGGACGTCTCGCAGCATGATGTGAACGATCTCCCCGATCTGCTCCTTCGTGAGCGGGTGGAAGACGATCACTTCGTCCAGTCGATTGAGAAACTCCGGGGTGAAAGTCCTGTCGACTTCATCCCTTACTTTCTCCGCCATTCGGTCGTACTGGACCTCCGACTCGCCCGTCTCGAACCCGAGGTTCGATGACGAGGCGATCTCCCTGGCCCCGACATTCGACGTCATGATGAGAACCGTGTTCTTGAAGTCGATCACCCGGCCGTAGTTGTCCGTGAGTCGGCCCTCGTCGAAAACCTGCAGCAGGATGTTGAACACATCCGGGTGCGCCTTCTCGATTTCGTCCAGCAGCACGACCGAGTACGGCCGCCTGCGTACGGCCTTGGTGAGCGCACCGCTATCCTCGTAGCCTACGTAGCCTGGCGGAGCCCCGATCAACCGGCTCACCGAGAATTTCTCCATGTACTCGGACATGTCGACCCGGATCAGCGCCTGATCATCCGCGAATAGGAACCGTGCAAGCTGTCGAGCCAGCTCCGTCTTGCCCACCCCAGTCGGTCCGCAGAATACGAAAGACCCGATGGGGCGGTCGGGATCCTTCAGGCCGGCGCGCGTGCGCCGTATGGCCCTGCTGATCGCTTCGATGGCCTCGTGCTGGCCCACGACACTCTCATGCAGCTCCTCTTCCATCCTCAGGAGACGCTGCGTTTCCTCCTCGCGAAGCCGGCTGACGGGAATGCCCGTCCAGCGTGAGACGATGAAAGCGATCTCTTCCTCGGTCACGACCGGGCGCATCTCTCGCTGCTGCTTTTGCCACTCGTCCTTCGTGCGCCGGATCTCCGAGAGAAGCTCCTTCTCTCGATCGCGAAGCATGGCGGCACGCTCGAAGTCCTGGTCCCGAATCGCCTCATCCTTGCGTCCGGCGAGCTCGTCCATCTCGGCTTGAAGCTTCAGAACTTCCGGTGGTGGTACCTGAGCGCCAAGCCGGGAGCGCGCCCCCGCCTCGTCGATCACGTCGATCGCCTTGTCGGGCAGGAAGCGGTCCGTGATGTACCGGTCTGCAAGCTTCGCCGCCGCCTCTAGGGACGTGTCTGGCACCTCTACGTTGTGGTGGTCCTCGTAGTGCTTCCGCAATCCCTTGAGGATCTCAAGCGTCTCTTCGACCGAGGGGGCTTCCACGATGACCGTCTGGAATCGTCTCTCCAGAGCGCCATCCTTCTCGATGTGCTTCCGGTATTCGTTCAGAGTGGACGCGCCCACGCACTGCAGCTCTCCCCGCGCCAGTGCCGGCTTGAGCATGTTCGAAGCATCGATGGCCCCTTCCGCGGCTCCGGCCCCGACCAGAGTGTGCAACTCGTCGATGAACAGGATGATCCCATGGTTCTGGGAGATCTCGTTCACGATGGCCTTGAGTCGCTCCTCGAATTGGCCGCGATATTTGGTGCCCGCAATGACCGCCGCCATGTCGAGCGCGAGGACACGATGTTCCTTCAAGCTATCGGGCACGTCGCTGCGATCGATCTTCTGGGCTAGGCCCTCGACGATCGCGGTCTTGCCTACCCCGGGCTCTCCGATGAGGACCGGGTTGTTCTTCTTGCGCCGAGACAGTACTTCCATGACGCGCTCGATCTCCGCATGCCGGCCGATAGTCGGATCGAGCTCTCCTTCGTGGGCCAGTTCCGTGAGATCCCGGCAGAAGTGATCCAGCGCCGGCGTCTTCGACTTAGACTCCCCACGCGGCGCTGCAAGCGCCGGAACGCTGCCCGACTCGACTTCTGCACCCTCGCTTCCCAGGAGCTTCAGTAGCTCGGCCCGCGCTTCCTCCAGTCCGATTCCGAGCTCTCCGAGAACTTTCGCGGCCAGTCCTTTCTCTTCGCGAAGCAGGCCCAGCAAAAGATGCTCGGTACCCACGTAGCTATGATTCAACTCGCGGGCTTCGGCCATCGCGTACTCGAGCACTTTCTTAGCTCGGGTCGTGTAGGGAAGCTCTCCAATCGATGCGGAAGCTTTCCCGGGCCGGACGTTCTCTTCGACGAGTCTCAATAGCTCGTCCAGATCCGCCGCGAGGCTGCGCAACACCTCGGCGGCTACCCCGTCACCCTCACGGATCAGACCGAGGAGGATGTGCTCCGTCCCTACGTAATCGTGCTGGAGGCGCACGGCTTCCTCGCGCGCCATGGCCAGCACCTTTCTCACGCGGTCGGTGAAGTTGTAGTTCATCAATCCCCCGAGGGCGACCCATCGGCCGCCGTCGTATCGCTGGATCCATCTGCGGGCGCCTGCCCTGCGTCCCGCTCGTCTGTGGCTAGCTTATCCCGAACGAAGGTCGCGCGACAGACATCTGCTTCCTGTTCGCTCAAGCTTCCGCCCGCGGCGCGCTCCAGATGTGCGACCTGTCCACGCACCAGGAGTTCGTTGAGCGTCTCTACCCGTGGTGATTTCAATAGTTTCAAAGACATACCGAGCCGGACACCCGACAAGAGGTTCATCATTTCTTCCAGGCCAAGACTGCGGGCTGTACGGAGGATGCCATACGCCCGCCACACCTTGTCTTCGAGGACGGCGGGAGCCTCCGTCAGGAGCATGGCCCTCGCGCTGCGCTCGTAGTCGATCACTTTCCGGGTCACGCGATCCAGGTGATCGATGAGGTCTTCCTCGGTCTTGCCCAGAGTGGTCTGGTTGGAGACCTGGAAGAAGTTGCCAACGACCTCGGATCCTTCTCCGTACAGTCCGCGGTACGTCAGGCCCACCTGCGAGATGCCCTCGAGAACCTTGGTGATTTCTTTTGTGAGGACGAGACCCGGGATGTGGATCAGCACCGATGCCCGAAGGCCGGTCCCGACGTTGGTCGGGCAGGCGGTGAGGAAGCCGAATTGATGGTGATAGGCGATGGGGAGAACCGCCCCGATCTCCTCGTCCAGAAGATCTACCTGACGCCACGCCGAATCAAGCTCCAGACCACCCACGAGGGCCTGCAACCGGAGGTGGTCTTCCTCGTTGACCATGACTCCGCACGAGCTTCCGTCCGCCAGCACCAGTGCGGCGCTCGACGGACCTCGACGGTCGGTCAACAGGTCCCGGCTGATCAGGTGTCGCTCGACGAGGATCTCCCGGTTCACTGAATCGAGGGAGTCGACCTCCCAGATATATCCACCGTCCAGAAGATCCGCCCGATCGGCCGCGGTTCGAACTCGCTCTACGACTTCGGCTCGTTCCTCCGGACCGGCACGACCCGGAAACGGAACGCCCTGTAGATTGCGAGCTACACGGACCCTCGACGAAAGCACGATCTCGGCTTCGTCTCCGCCGCGGATCCAGTCGAGACCTCGCTCGGCCACGGGCTCAGCCGTCTGAATCATTCCTGCAACTCCAGGTTGTGGATACGGTCACGCAGCTCAGCGGCCGTCTCGAAGTCCTCGGTCTCGATCGCCCGCTTCAACCGGCGTCGCATCGAAGAGATCTGGCCGAGTCGGTCGGTGATGTCTGACGTCTCGCTCAGATACAGCTTGCCGGCGTGTTGAGAGGATCCGTGAATCCTGCGCAGGAGGCCGCGGAGCTGAGTCTCGTAGTGGACGTAGCACTGCGAACAGCCGACCCTCCCCGATTTGCGGAAGTCGGACGCCGAGATCCCGCAGAACGGACAAGGCTCGGAGACCGAGGGCGCTGGTGTTTGCGGGCCGGCAGATCCGAGCTGTGCGAGGAAATCCACTAGTGGCGGCGTTTCGCTGGTGCTCGCCTCCTCAGCCTCCTCTGAGGAGAGCCCTCGGGCAGCCGCGCAGCTGACGCACAGGTTCAGCGTGCGCATATCGTTCGCCTCGACGGATGTCAGATGCACCTGGGCGTGGTTTTCACGGCAGTCATCGCAAAGCATTCGCCACTCAATTCTCTCGATCTCGCTGGCCTGTATCTGCCCCGTCCAGTTCAAGAACGCCGGAAGAGAGCCGCAAGATCCGATCCGTGCGTCTGGCGAGGGCCGCGTTGTGGGTCACGACCACCATGGCCGTACCATGATCGCGCACAAGGTCGAAAAGAACATCATGCAGCAACTCGCTCGTTTCCAGGTCGAGATTGCCGGAAGGCTCATCGGCCAGCAGGACCGGCGGTTCGTTGGCCAGCGCACGGGCGGTCGCGACACGCTGCTGCTCCCCTCCCGACAGCTTTGAGGGTACATGTCCCGAGCGATCGGCAAGCCCGACCTGGTCCAGTAGCTCCATGGCTCGCCTTCGGGCGGAGGATCTTGTAGCCCGGGCGATCAGCTGCGGCATCATGACGTTCTCGAGGGCCGTGAAGTCCCGCAGAAGGTGGTGAAACTGGAACACGAAGCCCACGTAGCGATTCCTGACCCTCGCGAGCTGAAGGTCGTCGAGGTTGGCCAGGTCCCGGCCTCCGAGAGCGATTCGACCGGCTGTAGGCAGGTCAAGACCTCCGAGGATATGCAGTAAGGTGGACTTCCCGGAACCGCTCGGCCCCACGACGGCGACGGTCTCTCCAGGATCGAGCGTCAGGTTCAAACCTCTCAGGACCCGAATCACACGACCGTCAGCGCCATCGAAGTCTCGTCGCACATCGACGGCCTCCACGGCAGGAGGGGCCACGGTGGCTCCTGCGGCGGCTTCACTCATGGCGGATCGCCTCCACCGGCGTGTAGTCGGCGGCCCTCCGTGCCGGATAAATCGTGGCGATAAACGCGATAGATAGGGACGCCAGAACGATCAAGCCGACATCGATCAGGTTTGTGTCTACCGGAAGGTGATCGATGAAGTAGACGTCACCGGGTAGAGTAATGAACTGATACCGGTCCAGAAGCCACGACAGCGTGAGCCCGAGTCCGGTGCCGACGGTCGTGCCCACGAGTCCGATCACGACGCCCTGGAGAACGAAGACGCGCGTGACGTCGGAGGCCGTCAGCCCCATGGCTCGCATGATCCCGATCTCCCGGACCTTGTCCGTGACGACCATGATCAGTGTCGAGACGATGTTGAAAGAGGCCACGAGGACGATCAGGAGGAGGATGATCCCCATGGCGAACTTCTCGAGCTTGAGAGCCGAGAAGAGACTCGAGTTCTGTCTCTGCCAGTCGTCCACGGAGTAAGGGAACCCCAGGGAGTCCCGAATCCGGGCGGCTGCCTCCCCGCTGTTCCACGGGTCCCGGACGTTGAATTCGACTCCGGTGACGGCCCGCCCCATCCGGAGCAGACTCTGCGCCGATTCCAGTTCCACGTAGGCGAACTTGGTATCGTACTGGTACAGCCCGGTCTCGAAGATGCCCGTGACCTCGTACAGGCGAAGCTGAGGCTGGATGCCGGTCGGAGTAAGCTCGGCGCCCTGGAAGGAAACGACCGTCACCGTCTTACCCGCGTACAGATTCAGCCGATTGGCCAGTGTGGACCCGAGGACGATTCCGGGACGACCCGACTCGGTCTCCCCGAATGGGAGCGTACCCGATGTCAGGTGCTCGTCGACCTCGGTCACGGCGAGTGACGCGGAATCTCCGGCAAGCCCGCGCAGAACAGCTCCTTCCGAGTAGCTCCCCCCTGGCACGTTCAGGCCCACTTCGGTATAGATGAACGGCGCCGCACCCGTAACGTCCGGATCCTCGGCCACCCGACGTAAGACCGACTCCCAGCTTTCCATGCGCACGGCTTCCCCGATCTCGAGTACCATGCCGTGCGAGTTGGCGCCGAGGATCTTTTCCCGCAGGTCCGTCTGCAGCCCTGACATCACGCCGATCACTACGATCAGGGCCATGACGCCCACGGATACACCGCCGATGGCGATGAGCGTGATGAGCGAGAGGAAGCCTCTGCCCCGCCGACTGGAGAGGTATCTGCGCGCGATGAACCAGTGCAAAGAGCGGTCCGTGCTCTGTTTCGTGCTCGTGCCCTCACTCAGCGTCATCGTTCCTCATGATCGGATACAGGATGACCTCTCGGATCGTCGATTGGTCCGTAAGCAGCATCACCAGACGGTCGATCCCGAGTCCCAGTCCACCCGTGGGAGGAAGCCCGTACTCGAGTGCCCTCACGTAGTCCTTGTCGAGGCCCTGGGCCTCTTCATCTCCGGCTGCGCGCGCCACGGCCTGCTCGGCGAACCTCTCCCACTGGTCGATGGGGTCGTTCAACTCGCTGAACGCGTTTACGAGCTCGGTTCCGGCCACGATCACCTCGAACCGCTCGGCCAGGTCGGGATTCCCCCGCTTCGCTTTGGCAAGGGGGCTCATCTCTATGGGATAGTCGAATACGATCGTCGGATTCACGAGTTCCGGCTCGACCCATTCAGAGAAGATGATGTCGAGCAACTTGGTCCGACCCACATCCTCCGCGTCCCCGCGCCCCGCCTCCCGCACGCGTCGACGGATTTCCTCGGTGTCGGCCGAGCGTGCGTCGAAGCCGGCGAAGTTTTCGATCGCCTCGAAGAACGCGATCCGCCTCCACGGGCGAGACAAGTCCACCACGCGCCCGTCGTAATCGATTTCCAGTCCCCCGGCCACCGCGGTTGCCACCGCCGTTACGAGATGTTCGGCCGTGTCCATCATGGCCTCGTAATCGGCATACGCACGATACAGCTCGAGCATCGTGAACTCCGGATTGTGCGTGCGGTCGATGCCCTCATTCCGGAAGTTCTTCGATATCTCGTAGACGCGGTCCATCTGCCCGACGATCAGCCTCTTCAAATAGAGCTCATCCGCGATTCTCAGGAACAGGGTCCTGTCCAGGGCCTGGTGATGAGTGGTGAAGGGCCGGGCGAAGGCTCCTCCGTACACGGGCTGAAGCACCGGCGTCTCCACCTCCAGGTAGCCGTCGGCATCCAGCAGGCCGCGCAGAGCGGATATGATCCGGGCCCGAGCCATGAACACGGCCCTCACTTCGGGGTTCACCGCCAGGTCGGCATATCGCTGGCGGTAGCGTCCTTCGATATCGGCGAATCCGCTGTGCACGATCGACTCGCCGTCGTCCGTGATCTCTGTCTTCCCAAGCGGAAGCGGCCGCATCGACTTGGCCAGCAACTCCAGCTTCTCGACCCGAACCGTCACCTCGCCGGTTCGCGTGCGGAACAGGTCTCCTTCCACGCCGATCCAGTCCCCAAGGTCGAGCAGCTTCCGCACCTCCCGGTCGACGTCACCAAGATCGTTCTGGCGAAAATAGACCTGCAGCCTGCCGGACCGATCACCCAGGTGCGCGAACGCGCTCTTGCCCATGTCCCGGAGTGACTCCAGACGACCTGCGACACGCACACGCGGCCCTTCACGTTCGTCTTCATGCTTCGCGAGCGCGGACGCAAGGTCATCGGTGGGATCGAAAGAGTAGGCGTATGCCGGTACCCCCAGTTCCCTCAATTTGCCCAACTTCGCGTACCTGTCGCGTAAGGGTTTCGGTCGCTCGGGTGCTGCGTACCAGTCGTGGATCGACAGACCATCACGCTGCCCGGGGGAGTCCTGAGTGCTCACGGTCAGGCCCCTCCCTTCCTGCGCAAATAGGCCTCGATAAACCGTTGAATATCGCCATCGAGAACGCCATCCGCGTTTCCGACCTCGAGGTCTGTTCGATGATCTTTGACCATGGTATACGGTTGCAGCACGTAGGACCGGATCTGGTTGCCCCAGGCGATGTCCGCCTTGGAGTCCTCAAGAGCCTGTTTCTCAGCCTCTTTCTCCTCCATGGCGCGCTGGTACAGTGCCGCCTGGAGCATCTTCATGGCTTTCGCACGGTTCTTGTGCTGGCTTCGCTCCTGCTGGCATGAGACGACGACGCCCGTGGGCTCGTGCGTGATCCGTACCGCCGAATCCGTCTTGTTCACGTGCTGGCCTCCGGCTCCCGACGCCCGATAGGTATCGATGCGCAGGTCGGACTCATCGATCTCGATCTCGACGTCATCGTCCACTTCGGGATACACGAATACCGACGCGAAGGAAGTGTGGCGTCGACCCTGGGCATCGAACGGTGATATCCGAACGAGGCGGTGCACCCCGGTCTCCGCGACAAGGTACCCGAAAGCGTGGTCGCCGAGGATCTCGAGGGTGGCTGACTTGATCCCGGCTTCCTCGCCGGGCTGCAGCTCGAGCAGCTGGACCGCGTAGCCGCGCCGCTCGGCATACCTCGAGTACATCCTGAGAAGCATCTCGGCCCAGTCCTGCGACTCGGTGCCTCCCGCTCCCGGGTGCACTGTGAGCAGGGCCGACCTGTGGGCATCGGGGCCTCGAAGCATGTTCCGCAATTCGAGCTCGGAGACTCCCTCCTCGACACTCTTCATCTCGCCGTCGAGCTCGGCCGCAAGCTCCTCGTCCTCCGCATCTGCGAGGAGATCGGCGAGCGCTGTCAGGTCTTCGACTCTACCAGCCAGCGAGCTCCAGGGCTCGGTCCATCTCTTCAGCTGGTTGGCCTGGTCAATGACTTCGCGGGCGGCCTCCGGCTGGTCCCAGAAGCCGGGGCTCGCCATTTGCTGCTCGAGTCCCGCCAGGGTCGTCTCCTTCGACTCGAGGTCAAAGGAACCTCCGTAGTTCGTCCAACCGCTGCTTGAGGCCATGGATCAGTTCGAGCTTCGCATCGGATACTGCCATTCGGTACACTCCCAGGCCAGCATGTCTAGGGCAACAATGACGCCGTCCCTTGCACCAAGACGGGGTCCCCGCGGTCGCGGAAATCCCCGTCTGCGGCGAGTCTAGCCGGCGTGATTCTCCGGGTCAAGCGGTATCGACGAGTTCAAGGTCGATGGTACGGCTCTCCGTGTCGACCCTGACGACCTGGACGGAGACCCGGTCGCCCAGCCGGTATCTCTTTCGAGTCCTTCGACCGGAGACCGCGTGGGCATCGGCATCATAGGTGTAGTAGTCGTCCACGAGAGAACCGAGACGGACGAGACCCTCCACAAATACTCCATCGAGCGCGACGAACAGGCCGAAGCTCGTCACCCCTCCTATGGTGCCTTCGAAGACGTCTCCGACATGGCGCTGCATGAAACGGATCGTCTTGGCCTCGACCGATTCCCGCTCGGCTTCCTGGGCCCTCCTTTCCCTATCAGACGCATGGCGAGCCACTTCCTTGAGTTCTTCGTCGGCTTTCGCCGGCGAGCCTTTGAGCCACCGGACGAGCGCCCTGTGAACGACGAGGTCGGGGTAGCGCCGGATGGGGGACGTGAAATGCGCGTAGGCGTTCGAGGCGAGACCGAAATGTCCGACGTTCTCCGTCGCGTACCGCGCCCGCTTCATCGAGCGAAGCGTCACCGTCGATACCAGGTACTCGTGCGGTGTTCCTTTCGCCTCGTCGAGCAGCCGAGACAGATCGGCTGGACGAACCGCCGCCGGGGGCAGCGAATGGCCGAAAAAGGCTGCGAGATCCCTTAGCTTTTCGATTCGGTCGGGGTCCGGGTCCTCATGTATCCGATAGATCAGCGGCAGACCCTCCGCCAGGCCGAGGCTTGCCACTGTCTCGTTCGCCAGGATCATCAGGTCTTCGATGATCCTGTGCGCCTCGAGGCGCGGACGCGCCCGGATCTCGAGAGGCTCGCCCGCATCGCCCAGGATGACCTCGGCCTCGGGGATCGCGAAATCGACGGCTCCGGCCTCCCGGCGCGCCCGCCGGACTTCCCGCGCCACGGACGAAAGGTCCCTGAGTACTTCCACGAGGGGCGCTCCCGAATCCTTCGCCGACAGGCCCTGGTCGAGGATTTCCTGGGCCTGCTCGTACGCCAGCCGCCGGGCACTGCGGATGACCCCTCGAACGATCCGTCGATCGCATATGATTCCGTTGTCGTCGAACTCCAGCACCACCGAGACCGTCAGGCGGTCATGCCCGGGCACGAGGGAGCAGAGGTCCGACGAAAGACTCTCCGGGAGCATCGGAATTACGCGATCCACGAGGTAGACGCTGGTGCCGCGATCGAGCGCCTCGCGATCGATTCCGCTTCCTTCCTTCACGTACCAAGACACGTCCGCAATGTGAATGCCGATCTCTAGACCTCGCGCCGTCCGACGAACGGAGAGGGCGTCGTCATGGTCCTTCGCATTCTCCGGATCTATGGTGAAGCAGAGCGTTTCGCGGAAGTCCTCTCGACCGTCTGTATCCTCAGGGCGGACACCACGTCGCGCGATCTTGTCCGCCTCCCGAAGCACGGCAGGCGGAAAGTCGATCGGAAGCTGCTGACCGAGTACAATGGCGAGGACGTCGATGCCCGGGTCTCCGGGCCTTCCCAGGACGGATGAGATGAGTCCGACCGGCCGTAGCTCATCCTTACCCCACTCGTCGATCTCGACCAGAACGATGTCGCCTTCAACCGCGCCCGCTCGGTCGGCCGGAGGGACGAAGACGTCCGCAGGCAGAGGTGGCTCCTGGGGAACGACGACTCCGTAGCCCCGACGGTCGTGATACACACCCACCGCCTGTCTCCACGCTCGCTCGAGCACGCGCACGAGGCGGCCCTCCGGATTCCGGCCCGGGAGCCGTCGCTCGACCCGAACGGCGACTCGATCACCCTCCACGGCCGACCCGAGGAAACGACGCGGCACGTAGACGTCCTCTCCGCCAGCTACTTCTGGAATGACGAACCCGTCGCCCGTGCGCGTGACATCGACGATCCCGGTTACGATTTCGAAGCTGCCCGGGAGGGCGTATCTGCCCTTGCGCTGACGGAATACGTCCCCGTCGCGTTCCATGGCCCGGAGGCGGCGCCTGAACCCGCGGTAGGCGTGGCTGTCCACGTTCAGCTGGCGTGCAAGGTCTCGCGCCGTCAGCGGCCCATGGCGGGCCGCGGCCAGGGCGCGGGTGATATCGGTGCGACTGGGGACGTCGTTCACTCGAAGATCTCGCTTCCTCTCGGATCAGAATCCGAAAGCGAGGGACAACTGGAACGGAGCATCCGAATCAAAGCCCGCAAAATCGTCGAACGACCGCCCGAGGTCGACTCGCAGTCGATCGTATCGGATGCCGATGCCCAGCGCTGCGCCGCTTCGGCCCGCGGAAGTCCAGGCGTACCCTCCGCGCAAGTAGAGAATGCCTCTGACGGACGCCTCAGCGCCCAGGTATCCCTCCAGGTCATCAAATTCCGTGACGGTCTCCTGAACGTCCATCTGGAGGACAAAGGCGAACCGCTGCTCTTCCGGCAGAAACGCGCGAGTCGCGTCGAGCGCGACTCCCAGCCTAAGCCGCGATGGCATGGGGTCACGCGTGGCTCCGCCCGTGAACTCGATCCCGGGTCCGAGATTCCTCAGTGCCGCACCGAGGGTGAGTCCTCGTGCCCCTCTGATGTCGGCAACGACACCCAGGTCGAACGCATGTCCGAAAGATCTCCCGTCGTACCCGTCGCAGCCGCCCGAGCACGCCGAGGATAGACGAACCAGCTTGTAGTTGAGCCCGAGGTCCACCGCGGGCGACAGGCTGTACCCTCCAGTGAGGATCAACGCGTCGTCATCCAGAGCGATCGTGCCGAGGCTCTGGTTGGCCTCATCGCGGGCGTCGATCGAGCCCATGTCGAAATGGTAGTACGTGAGACCCGCGCGAAGGGCCCCCCAGCGCCCGAGAAAACCCAGGACCTGGCTCGTCGTGCCGAAGTCGTTTGCCGCGAGGAAATAGGCGGTGGATCGTCCGACTCCGGCCGCCGACGCCGGATTCCACAGCACTCCCTCGATGTCACCTCGGGAAGCGGTTACGGCCCCGGCCAAACCCACCATGCGAGCGCCGATTGGGGTGAGGAGGAATCGAGCTGTTTCGCGGGTCGACGACTCGCTTCGCAGGGCAGATCCGGGAGACGACTCCTGGGCCGTGGATGACGCGGGAGCGAAGGCGCAGAAAGCCGCCAGCGCAAGGCTAGAAAGCCTCAGCTTCATCGATCAGCATGACGGGGATGTCGTCTTCGATGCGATACCGCAGTCTGCACCGGTGGCAGAGAAGATCCTGCTTGGCTTCTCTGTACTCGAGCTCGCCTTTGCAATCCGGGCAGACGAGAATCTCTAGGAGCTTCGGGTCGATGGCCATTGCTCACCTGGAACCGTGCGGAAGGTCATATCCAAAAAGCTTAAGTGTGCCGGGCCGGCGTCGCCAGTTGGGCATGACCTTGACTCTGAGGTCGAGGTACACCGGGCGTTCGACGAGACCCTCGATCTTCCGCCGGGCCTCGCGCCCGATCCTCTTGATCATGCTGCCCCCTCGACCGATGACGATCCCCTTCTGCGATTCTCTCTCAACGTATATCAATGCAGCGATGTACACCGGGTTATCGCTCTCCCGGAACGTGTCGATTTCTACGGCTGTTGCGTATGGCACTTCGTCCGCAAGCACCTCGAAGCAGGTCTCGCGTATGAGTTCGGCCGCGAAGAAGCGAACGGGGGCTGCCGCGATCTCGTCTACCGGATACAGAGGCGGGCTTTCAGGGAGCAGGCCCAGGATCGTCTGTCTCAACTCAACGACGCCCCCCCCGTTCGTGGCCTCGGTTACGATTCTCGAGTGCCACCTCGAGCGTTCGGCGAGATCCGCCTCGATAGCCGCAAGGTGATCCGCGCTGATCCGGTCCGCCTTGTTCAGGCAGAGAATCGAAGGAACGCCGGGAGGCGGTTCGAAGGCACCCGCGTGGTCCACACTGGACTCCCAGCCCAGGTCCACCACGTACAGCAGCACGTCCGCGTCGGCTCTGGCCCGCTCGGCTTCCACCTGCATGGACTCGTGGAGCGCATAGCGGGGCTCAAGGAGACCCGGAGTGTCAACAAACACCGCCTGATGTCGGGCGTCGGAGTAGATGCCCAGGAGACGCTGCCGGGTCGTCTGAGCCTTGGAGGTGACGATGCTGAGACGCTCGCCGATCAACTCGTTCAGGAGCGTCGATTTCCCGACGTTCGGAAGGCCAATGATGGCGCATAGCCCGGCCTTGAACGCCTCCAGGGCCTCAGGAGAAGGACGATCACTCATGTAGCGGAAGCTGTGGGGCCGAGGCCGGCCCCACAACCTCACTCGCTGGTCTCTGCCGCCAGACTATCCGCCTGGCTGGCGTTGTCGCATGCGGGCCTGCCGCTGCTCCTGAATCTCAGCCTGGATCTCGCGATACTCCGGTATCTGGTCTTCCGTGAGAAGGGCCTCGATCTGCTCGCTGGTCTCCGCCTGGAGCTGATCCATCTTCGGGCGCATCTCCCTCATCGCTTCCCGGCCTTGACCTCTGGCCGCCGCGAGCAATTCCTGCCCCTTGGTGCCCTGACTCGTGAGGATCTCGTGAACACCGGACGCCTGTTCAACTGTAAGGTTAAGACGGACGTCGTAACGCGCTACAAGACTATCAGATATGGCTACTGGATCGCCCTGCATCATCCGTTGTGCGAAGGCGTCTGCAGGCGCAAGGAACAACAGAAGGCCCACTACCACAGAAGCGACCCACCGCATTGAAATGCCTCCCTGGTCGGTCTGATGGACGTCGTCACGCGATCACCTCAGCCATTGGACACTCGGGAGGTGCCGATGATTCCGCCATGGGGTTGGTCGCGGACTAAGTACAATTCAGGGAGCGGACCAGCGATTCTCTCGAAAACAACGACTCCGTCATCGAGTCGGTGAGCGGTGCGGTAGTGGCACTTGGTCAGCTCGAGAAGTCCGGAAGTTAGGAAAGCGAACGCCCCACCCGGGTGAACCGGGTGAGGCGAACGGAATAAGAGCCGGCGGTGACCTACTCTCCCACGGCCTGAGGCTGCAGTACCATCGGCGCTGAGGGGCTT
>JBDGWG010000033.1:0-26920 GCA_039585235.1 Gemmatimonadota bacterium
GCGCAGTAGTCCATCATCGGTTTCATGGCGTACATGCCGACCGTGTGCACGGTCAGGTTCGGATTGTGCAGGGCCGTCGCCACGATGTTCTCGCGGGTGTCCCGATAGGTTTCGAAGAGCTCGGATGCGATGGCCTGACCCCTATCGGTGGCCTCGGCGGGAAGGTACGACAGGCAGTTCCGCACGTTCCTGAAGATGACCTTCACGCAGCCCGGCTCGTGAACGAACGCGTCGTGAGCATTGGACTCGGCCTCCGAGAGCAGCGGACGCTCAGCGCAGTGGCGGTGGAAATAGACCGATCCCATGTAACCGGGGGCCAGGATCAGCAGCTGATTCTCCCGAAGGTAGGGCGCGAGACTCCTGGCCAGCGTTTCGTGAAACTCGACGAGGACGAAGACCATGATGACGTCGGCGCCGAGGATGGCCTCCTCCACATCCCGGGTGACGAGCGCCAGGGGCTGGAAGGTCCGCTCAGACTCGTGGTCGAAGTCCGAATACTTGGCGCTTCGGGTGTTGTCGATGCCCCACAGGCCTCCGTTCTTCCGCATGGCCTCGAAGTGAGCGTCGTGACTGACTCCCCGAGAGGTCTTCAAGATCCTGACCTCGTGGCCGTTCTCCGCGGCCACGAACGCGTTGCCGCTTCCGGCGTTTCCCGCACCTACAATCGTGACGATCATCTGGTCCGCCTTCGAGCTGGTTCAACAGGCACATCGCCCGGGTCGTCAGGGAGGGCTCCCCCGAGCAGGCCCGGTGTAGGTTGTACGGTGAGCGACGTGTCGATCACGACCTTATTGCGAGGAATTGCCACTCCCGGCCGTACATGAGGAATATACACCTTCCAGCCCGCCGGGCGCTTCGCTTTCAGAGCTGTAACTGTAGCTGTAACAGAATGAGGACGAATGAGCGCAACCGAACAAAAGTGAAATCACCGAAATGCATGTGACTGCAACTGTATGCAGGTGAGTGCGCGTACCGCCAGGCGAATGGGGTTGTTCGCAGGCTCCGCCTGCTCGAATGTCTCGCCTTCGGTTCGACAGCGAATCTCGCCGCCCCGATCTGGTAAAAGGCAGTCCTGTCGATAGTTACGGCAGGGTCGTCCTATTCATCCAGGTCGCCTTGTCACGCCAACTGTAACAACCACGACCGCGCTCGCCTGACGCAGCTTCAGGCGGGCGGTCCCGCCCGGTGGATCGTGCAGCGGACAACTCCACCCGAACAACCCACGTATACTGGAAGCACGGATCCTACGGACGCAGCTTTCGGGACGCGGGCAAAATCTGGTAAGCTTGTCTCAGGCGATCACGATCCGAGAGGACTCGGACGTCCATCAGGAGTCACAAGCGATTCATATGCCCGAGCGCGCCACTCTCATTCACATCGGGGAAGGTCCGACGGATTCCCGAACCTCGTTGGCGCTTCCTCCGGACCTCCTGGAGCAGGTCCGCAAACGGGTCCGTATCCTGGCCCTGCTTCTTCTCGCCGCGTTCGCCTTTGATCTCGTCTTTGCCGTCGGCACGGTGATCTCGCTGCTACTGACCGGTGGATCAGTGTCGGCGGCACTTGTCGAGGACGGGACCCTTTTCTACTTAGGTAATGTCGTCGCCGTCGCAGCTTCTCTGGTCCTTTGGTGGGCAGCCGGCAACCGCCGGGTTTCGCCGTCGCGTTTGCTCACGCTGGGACTGGGGTACGAGATCCTGGTGTGCTTCATCATCGCGATCGCCGCTTTGTGGGGGCACTATCGCGAGATGGGATTCCTACCAAACGTGACATGGGTTCCGGTGGTCGTCATCCTCTTTCCGGTTCTGCTTCCGGGACCGCCCCGAACGATGCTGGTCGGCTCGATCCTGGCGGCGTCCACGGTGCCCGTCGCCCTCGTGCTGCTCGACGTATCGGGGAGAGTCGTTGCCGATCCGCATAGCTATCGGACTGCAGTGGAGGCCTCAGCGTTCGCGGTCGTGTTCGCGTACGTCAGTGCCAGGGTTGTCTACGGGCTGGGTCGCGAGGTGGCTGCCGCGCGCAGGGCGGGAAGCTATCAATTGGAAGAACTGCTGGGGCAGGGCGGGATGGGAGAGGTATGGCGCGCTCGACACCGTATGCTGGCCCGGCCTGCTGCCATCAAACTCATTAAGCAAGATCTGACCGGCGGCACCGACCAGAGGACCGCGAGGGACGTAGCGCAGCGATTCGAGCGTGAGGCTCAGGCGATCGCCAGTCTCCGCTCACCTCACACCGTAGAGCTGTTCGACTTCGGTACCGCCGATAACGGAGTCTTCTACTTCGCGATGGAGCTGCTCGACGGACTCGACGCAGACACGCTGGTGCGGCAGTTCGGCCCAGTCCCGGCCGAGCGAGCCATTCACCTTCTCAGCCAGGTGTGCCACTCGCTGTCCGAAGCCCACTCCCGCGAGCTGGTTCACCGGGACGTCAAACCCGCCAACGTGTTTGTCTGTCGCTACGGTGAGGAGCTGGACTTCGTGAAGGTCCTGGACTTCGGAATCGTAAAGGAAGCGGAGCGGGAGCCTGACGACCCCGGTCTCACCAGGGCGGATGCGATACAGGGCACCCCCGCCTTTCTGGCCCCCGAGCAAGCTCTGGGAACCGGGGACCTCGATGGGCGCTGCGACATCTACGCCGCGGGCTGTCTGGCGTACTGGCTCCTGACCGCGCAGCACGTGTTCACCGCCGACACGCCCGTCGCGCTTCTCGTTCACCACGTCCAGACCACTCCCGCCCCGCCCTCGGCCCGAACCGAACTGGCCATCCCGGCGGCGCTCGATGAGATCGTTCTGGCATGCCTGGCCAAGGATCCGGCCGAGCGGCCGCAGACAGCTCGGGAGTTGGCGCGTCAGCTGAGTACCGTGGAGTTGCAGGCCGAGTGGACTGAGGAACGGGCGCGAGGGTGGTGGGCGCTGCATCATGCGGCAGAGGTTTGACGTTGCCCCCCAATGCCGCCCCCCGGTTAGCCGCCCTATCAGCTCGGTGTTAGACTGAAGCTCACCCCCCCGCGATACCTCGCCCAGGAGATCGAATGTACGTACGGGTGCCTCTCGTCGTAGTGCTGGCATCGACCTGTGGTGTGCTCAATTCTGCGGCCTGCGGACAATCCCGGTCCATGGCAGATACCCAGGAGGGCCCCCGAACCAGACTCACGGTGGAGGAGTTGAAGACCTCCGGGGTTCTACGCGACGCTCCGATAGACAATCTACATCTGGCACCCGCTGGCGACTCCGATGTCGCACTGCATGAGATGGAAGGCACCCTCGTTGTGCGAGAGTCCTCGATGCAGGCCTCCGTCCCTGACAGCCAGCTCATCAGCCTGGACCAGTCCCACTTCCCCGGATTCGCCGTCGACTTCTTCACGCACGAAGGTCACCTAGTTCCGACGACGAGGGATATCATTCGGTCGTCCGGCGATGAGAGTCATTGGAGCTTCATCCTCGCTCCGGGCCGCGTCTGGTCAGAGCCCGATGACGCCGGGCGTTCACGTGCAGCGTTGCCCTTCGTTCTCGTTGCCGACCAGTTCAACGAAGTCCACAATGGAATAGTCACGTTTGTGTTCGATGACGAGCGGGTATCGAGCGCATACTTCCAGGTGACCCAGGAGACCGCTGCGTGGAACCAGATCGATTTCTGGGGTCTCCTGCCGCTCGAGTACGCGCCAGGTGAGATCAAGAGTCGTGACTCCTTGATCGCTGCCTATACAGAGGAGCTGGAGCAGCAGATACCGGTCCGTCCCTGGTCGGAGCTTGAGACGCGCTACGGGGCTGAGCGAGTCGCGGGGTTCGATGCCGGGATCGACTCATTGAGCATCAGCGCCTCGGGTTTGGTGTTCGACAGTGTGATCTACCTGCAGCCGTGTCGAACGCGCCATGGGACATTTCCGTTCTGCCGCCACATGCGTCATGCGGCATTCTCCATTACGAAACCGCTGGGTGCCGCGCTCACGCTACTGCGTCTGGCAGAGAAGTACGGAGAGGAAGTCTTCGACCTCAGGATTCCCGACTACGTGGCGGTCACGGCGATCCATGACGGTTGGGAAGGGGTGACCTTCGGTGACGCGCTCAACATGGCGACGGGCGTCGGTGACAATGCGCCGGAGCGCCGGGAGCCGAACGTCATGCACGGTGATGAGGACCAGCCGAAGTTCTTCAGCTTCCTTCAAGCGCCGAGCCGGAAGGACAAGTTGGAGGTCTGTTTCTCATACGCCGACTACCCATGGGGGCCGGGCGAAATCGCCCGTTATAATTCCTGCAATATCTTCCTCCTGGCCGCCGCTCTAGACAGTCTGGTCAGGAGTCGGGAAGGGCCGACCGCCGATGTGTGGGACCTGGTGGTCGAGGAAGTCCTCCAGCCCATCGGGGTCCGTCATGCTCCGATCATGAGGACGATTGAGCCGGACGGTGCCAATGGGATTCCGATCTTCGGATACGGGCTGTATCCTAACGTCTCCGACATAGCCCGGATCACACGGCTCTTGCAGAATGGAGGCGTACACGACGGCCGCCAGCTCCTTCACGCTGGGAAGCTCGCAGAGGCACTGTTTCGCACGCCCATCCGGGGGCTTCCGACAGGCGAGAGTAGCCAATTCGGAGAGATCACCTACCACATTGCCTTTGACGGGATGCCGTATCAAACCGCGGATGGATCCTCTTGGCATGTTCCCTTCGGGACGGGCTACGGGGGCGTTCACGTGGTGCTGGTGCCGAACGGGATCACAACTTTCCGGTTCGCCGACGGAAACGCCTACGGGATCGTGTCGATGATCCGCGTGGCGGAGGCGATTCGAGGCAGATGACAGCGCCCAGTAGGGTGCGGTTGTCAGAGACGTGCCTTCGAGATCTGGAGCAAGGGAAGCGTCGAGCTGATCAACGACCTATCGCAGAGCCGGCGACTTTGCCTGCCCGGCCTGCGGCGCCGTGACGATCGGTCTGGGGTTTGGCCTGATGATGTGGGCGTGGTGGCTCTTCCGAGATAGCGGGACACCGATCCGGCCTGCGGACCGAGCCACGTTCTTGGTCGTTACGGGAGTGTTTCGAATCTCACGTAACCCGATGTATTTGGGTATCCTCCTCATGCTGGCAGGTGTTGCCATATGGGTTGGTTCGCTGCCCATGCTGGTTGCGCCGCTTGGTTTTGTGATCCTCACTTCGATCGTCTTCATCCCGTACGAGGAGCAGCGGCTTCGTGAAGCATTCGGTGCGGAGTACGAGGCATATGCCAAGAAGGGTCCGAAGGTGGCTCTGATCGACGCGACGCCTAACATGCCGATGAGGCTGACGACACAGGCGTCGCCCGCAGCTAATCGGCACCGTTAGACAGACACGATTGTTGGAGGAGGGGAGAGTGAATCTAGCTGAGTACTTCCATTCCGTTGCGACCGGGCCCAAGCGCCGACGCGATCGCTTGACGCCGCTGGGGTTCCTGGCTTTCGGTGGCACGCTTGCCGTCGTGATCGTCGGTGGCCTGTCCACGGACCGGTGGCTGGGCCTGCCCCCGCTCTTGCCCGGGACAGTCGGCACCGGCGCTGGCGTGCTCTTCCTTGTGGCGGGCGGATGGCTGTGCGGCTGGTGCGTGTTGCGTTTCCTCAAGGCGCGGGGAACTCCTGTGCCTCTAAATCCTCCCGACGAACTGATCGTGACCGGGCCTTACGCCTGGGTGCGGAATCCGATGCTCACGGGTGTGTTCGGGGCCCTCGTCGGCCTCGGGCTACTACTCCATTCCCTTGGGCTTGCCTTTATTTGGACACCGGCGTACGCGCTGGTGCACATGGCGGAGCTGAAATGGGTTGAGGAGCCGGAGCTGGCACAGCGGTTTGATGCTGCCTACGCGGACTACCGGGCGCGGGTCCCAATGTTCATCCCTCGGCTGCGACGCTATCGGGCGCCGGGCAAGCCCTAGCAGCTGGCTGCGATCGAGTTCGAGGTGGCGCTGCCGCAGTAGTGTGTGCATGAGGCCGTGACGCTGACACTGAAGCTGACACTGCGTCTGGACCAGCCGCGTGATTCCAGAGCGCCTTCCTGCCCGCTCAGTAGGAGCGCCGCGGCAGGGGGCAACGCCTGCGGATTGAGCAAACCGCTCCGATGACCGTTACCACATGACTCGGTCCAGCGTTGCGTTTAGCCAGAAATCGTCCCGCGGGCTACTTTATTGTGCCCCTGTAGCCCCTCGTGGAGCTAGCCGTCCATCCACCAAGGCCGACGAGTGTCACGCGTTAGACACCTGATACACGAGATCCACCGACGGAGCCTCTGGCAGATACTGGTCATCTATCTGGGCGTGTCGTGGGGTATCCTCGAAGCAGCAGCACTCTTCAGAGATGAATTTGGGCTTCCAGGCTGGCTGCTATCGGCTGCGCTCGGTCTATTGATCGCCGGCCTCTTGGCAATCCTCGTCCTGGCCGTCGTACCAGACCCGGCCGCGCCCGAAGACGTGCCATCGGAGACTCCAATGGACGGTCATCGCCATCTACTCACATGGCGAAGAGCCGTGGCAACTCTTGTTGTCGCTCTGGCCGTCTGGGGTACCGCCGTAACCGTATGGCTCATCCTCGATGGAGGTGGGGCAGCTACAGTCAGAGAGAAGTCCGTTGCCGTGCTTCCGTTCGTCAACATGAGTGGCGATCCGGAGAACGAGTTCTTCAGCGACGGGATTACCGAGACCATCATCACCCACCTCTCCAAAATCGCCGACCTGAGAGTCATCTCCCGAACTTCGGTCATGCGCTACAAGCAGACTGACAAGACCCTTCACGAGATCGCCGATGAGCTCGGGGTTGCGTCGATCCTGGAGGGAAGCGTGCAGCGTGCGGAGGACCGCGTCCGGATTACCGCGCAGCTCATCGACGCCGAGAGCGACGACCATTTGTGGGCCGAGCAGTTCAACCGCCAGCTCAGTGACGTGTTCGAGATCCAGACCCACGTTGCACAGCAGATCACGCTTGCCTTGCAGGCCACGCTGACGGAGGAAGAGTCGCAGAGGATCGGCGTACCGGCCACCGACAACCTGGAAGCGTATGACGCTTACTTGCGTGGTCGGGCATACGCCCACCGTGAGGCATCGCTCAGACGGATCGAAGACGCGCATTTAGCGGTGGAGATGCTCGGGCGAGCGGTGCAGCTGGATCCGGACTTTGCCGAGGCCTACGCAGCCCTCTCCACCAGCTACGGCACCCTGTTCTCCGATTACGGGGAGGCAGGCGCCGGTCTCAGGGCAAAGCAGGCCGCTGAGAGGGCCGTGGCGCTGGCTCCCGATAGCCCGGAGTCGCAAGTGGCGATGGGGTGGTACCACTACGATATCGCCCGCGACCTCGCGACGGCCGAATCCTACTTTGCGCGGGCGCGCGAGACTTCGCCCGGCAGCGCCTACGTATACAGTGCGCTGGGGCATGTTCAGCTTCATCTGGGAAAGTGGGACCAGGCCCTGGCGAACCACGTGAGAGCGGTAGAGCTCGACCCCGTCTCCCTGTCCCTCGTCGACCTCGGCAGGACGTACTACGTGATGCGGAAGTACGCCGACGCGGAGGAGTATCTGAACAGAAGCGTCGTAGTCCGACCTGACGATCATTGGGCCCACTTCTGGAAGATGATGCTCTACCTATCGTGGGACGGCAGTATCGAGCGAGCACAGGGAGCCCTGGAGGCCGCTTCCGACCGCGCCGATCTCTTGAGGTTTCTGCTTGTGAGCTGGGATTTCGATGATCGGATGGTCCTCAGGATCTTCGCCGACCACTTCTCTGACGGACTCGCTCGATGGACGCTTCAGGATCCCGGCGACAGCGCCGCCTACTACCTCGCAAAGGCCGATGCGGCGACCCGAGACACGTCCACGGAGTTGGCTCGGGCATATTACGACTCCGCGAGGATCGTGTTGGAGCCGAGAGCCCGGGCACATCCCGGCAACGCCCGCTCCTTGAGCAGGCTCGGGATCACGTATGCAGGCCTCGGCCAATCTGAAGATGCACTGCGGATAACTAGACACGCCGTCAGCGTATCTGACTCACTGGAAGACGTGCTCGTATCGACGGCTTACAGCGGACCGGACCTGGCGGAAGTCAGCGTGATTGTGGGTGACTACGATGCGGCGATCGACGAGCTGGAACGCCTGTTGTCGATGCCCTCCATCATTTCCGCTCCGCTTCTTCGTTTCGACCCACTCTGGAACCGGCTTCGCGACCACCCCCGCTTTCAGGAGCTACTTGGGCCTCCGTTCTGAGTTGGTTCAGGTGTGGACGACTTGGAGAAGGCGCAGTAGCCATACGCGGATTACCTGGACGCCAGGAGAGACGCCGACCCTGAACTCCAGCCTCTGGTCGAGGAGGGAAGGGAACGGCTGGAGGCGATTCTGGCCAGCCGCGGGTGATCCGCCAAGACGGAAGCTGCTGACTCACTTCGCGCGTTCGGCGTGGCTCCACTAGCTGTGGCCCATCTGACACCGTGTCAGGTGGCCTGCTTCGATTTGTTGGGCTTTCCAGCCTGACAGTGTCCCCGTCAGTGACAGGCGCTCCAAGCCTCTGTCCTGTAAATTAACCATATCCCCCTTCGTTCCTCAGGAGGCTCTTATGCCCGACCTGCTGGAACGTCTCACTTCCGCACTTGCCGACCGGTACGCAGTTGACTCGGAGATCGGCCGCGGCGGTATGGCTACCGTCTGCCTCGCCGAGGACCTGAAACACCACCGCAAGGTCGCGATCAAGGCCCTGCACCCCGAGTTGGCCGCTTCCGTGGGGGGCGAGCGCTTCCTGCGAGAGATCGAGATCGTCGCGCGACTCAACCACCCTCACATCCTTGCGCTTCACGACTCCGGGGAGGCCGATGGTCTGCTCTACTTCGTCATGCCTTACGTCGAGGGAGAGTCGCTCAGAGAGCGGCTGGAGCGAGAGAGGCACCTCATCGTAGAGGAGGCGCTGCGAATCGCCGGCCAGGTGGCCGCGGCGCTAGAGCATGCCCACGCCCACGGGTTCGTCCACCGCGACATCAAGCCCGCCAACATCATGCTTTCCGAGAGCGGGGCTCTCGTGACGGACTTCGGGGTGGCCAAGGCCGTCGCCGCTGTCAGCAAGACGAGGCTCACTCAGGCAGGGATGACCACGGGTACGCCCAACTACATGAGCCCGGAGCAGGCGAGCGGCGAGGCTATCGACGCCCGGAGCGACATCTACTCGCTGGGCTGCGTGCTGTACGAGATGCTGGGTGGCGAGCCTCCGCTGACCGGTCCGACTGCACAGGCGATCCTGGCCCGCCGCATGACCGAGACCCCCACGCCACTCCCGGTGCTCCGGGACACTGTGCCCGCGGGCGTGGACAGCGTCGTGCAGCGCGCGCTGGCGAAACTGCCCGTGGACCGGTATGGAAGTGCGGCGGAGCTGGCGGCGGAGCTGGGGGACGCGGCCGAGGGTCGGATTGAAGGACCTCCCGGCCGGCCGATGAGGCGGGGCTTCAACCGGGCGATGGTCGCTGGCCTCGCGGCCGGCTTGGTGCTCGCGGTGGTATGGAGCGCGCGGGTCCTCTTCCCGCCATCCGCTCCCGAACTTGATCCGGCGCGTGTGGCAGTCCTAACACTCGAGAATCGGACAGGCGATCCGGGGCTCGACTTCCTGGGCCAGGACGTAGCGGAGCGGCTCGGCGATGTGATCCGACGCGAGGAAGTGGGGAAGCTGGTACCGGCGGCGGACGTAGCGGAAGCCCGCACGCAGTCCGGATCCTCGGTTCGCAACATCGCCGAGGCCACGGGAGCCGGTCGCATCGTCTCGGGTAGGTACTCGCGCGAAGGCGACAGCCTCCGGTTCCGGATAACCGTCACGAGCGCTGTCGACGGCGTCGAGGTGGCGACGGCGTCAGCGGCTGGGCTTGCAGATGAACCTTCGGAGGCCGCGCGTGATCTGGAGGAGCAGGCGGCCGTCATCTTCCTGATGCTGGCGGACGAGGAAGACCCGGCGACCTGGGTATCGCTTCCCAACCTCGAAGCCTACCGAATGACGCGCGAAGCAGTCCAACTGTTCTTGGACTCTGACCCCCTGCGGACCTTCCAAGCTGCGACGGCGGCAGCCCGGCAGGATCCAGACTTCCTGCTGCCGAAACTCTATGCCTACGTCACGGCGCGTGACTCGGCGACCGCTGACTCGGTGTGGCAGACTGTCGACCCGCGGCGACATCAGCTACCTGACGGCTGGCTCAGCTGGCTCGAATCACTGGAGGTGAGGCAGGGACTCGGTGCACGGGACACTTACGCCGAGGACGTGTACCGGGCCACAGGCCGGCAATCGGAGGCGCTCCCCGACTACGGGACGTACGTATGGCATGCTAGCGAGTGCATGAATGTCAACCGGCCAGGGGAGGCGGCCGCGGCTCTGGAGACCGCTATCCGGCTCGCGTCTGAGAACCCTACCAGCGTGAAGTGGGGTTCGTGTGAGAACTGCGCGCGTCAGGGCCGGATGAGAGCTACGCACGCCTATCACATGCTCGGCGAGCACGAGAAGGAACTCGAGTCCGTGCATGCTCTGCTCGACCTTGATTCCGAGTATCTCTATTACCGCTACGTCGAGCTCCTCGCGCTTGTGGGACTCGGACGGATCGAGGAGGTCGAGCAGAAGATCGAAGAGCTGGCTACACTGGCACCTACGGGGTTTACAGCCGGAGCGGCTATCTTACGCGTTGGCATGTCCCTACGACAGCACGGGCACGGGGAGGCCGCGGCGCGAATCCTGGACCGTACGATCCGTTGGCACGAGGCACTTCCCGGGAGTCAGACCGCTAAGATCCGGAACCGGATGAGTAATGGCTACAGCCTCTATTATGCCGGACGGTGGGAAGAGGCGCGAACTGTCCTGGAACCACTCAAGGAGGAAATGGGGGCGGACGCCGGATTCCTCGGAGTCATGGGCCGGATCGCAGTGCGGACCGGCGATCAGGATTCCCTCGATCGTTACCTGGGTACGCTCAGATCACTGGATGCGTCTACCGCTCTCAATCGGGGTAAGCCCAAGCTCGAGCTCGCCCAGATTCAGGCTCTGCGTGACGATCGAGAGGGGGCGCTCACACTTCTGCGGCAGGCGGTCGCCGAGGGTGCCGGCCGAAGGGTCTTCCTGCACCCCAGCATGATCGCCTATGATTTTGCTGGTATGGCGGACTACGAGCCCTACCTTGAGTTCATACGACCGAAGGGCGATCCATACCTCTCTCACAGCCTGCACGAGGAGCGGCCCGACCTCGTGGAGCACTACACCGAGTTTCTCGAAGCTCAATGGGCGGCGCACCAGGCCCTGGCGCAGCGATTCACCCGCTCTGGAGAGGAGGCGGTGCTGACGCCTGAGCAGCTGCGCACGCTGCGCTCGCTGGGATACATCCAGTGAATCGGACCATCCTGGAGAACACTCGATACATGGAGGCAGCCATGCGACGACCCCTGGTACCTGAGTCCGCTGCCTCACGGGACGAGACTTCCGGTCCCACTGCGGAGGTCAGAACCATGGACACGTACGTTGCTCCTTTCCGTGCATTTCTGTGTCACGCGCTGCTCATCGGCTTGACCTTCACATCGGGATGTGCTCCGGGCGACGCCGGCTCTCCTGTGTTGCAGGCCGACATGCCTCTGCACCTGGAGGAGCATCTGGATGCCGCCATCATCGTCGGCTCTGAGGTACGGAAAAGCATCCTCCAGTCGATCGAGTGGGACTTCGCCGAACGCCAGCCGGGCTGGACGTCGGGGCCCACGGAAAGCTGGCCCACGCTGGACACGAAAGTCGCCCAAGTGGACGGAGCGCTCCGCGTGACGCTCACGGAGGAGAACCGCCGCGAGGGTGATGAAAGCGTCCGCGGCTACATCTACGTCGATCTTCCCGAGCTGAGACGGGAGGAGTGGAGTCACCTTCTGGTCCGAGCGAGAACCGACGCGCCCGTGGAAGACATGCGGATCTGGTTCAACCTCGGCGAGCGAACGGCTCCGGGCGGCTGGCCGTCGCCCTTCCTGTATATGGGGAGAAACACGCCCGTTGTCTCCGATGGAGTGGTTCAGAGCTACCGATTCCCCGCCGAGCCAGTGTGGGGCGAGTGGAAAGACCCCTGGAAGCAGCTCGTCCTGACCTTCAGCGCGGATGAGACGGCGTCCATCGACATCCTCTCCATCATGTTGGTGTCGAAGGCCACCGTCTACGGTGATGCCCGGGTTGGGGTGCGGGAGGTCAAGCTGGGCAACGGTTACCGCAGGGCGCTCTACACTCACGCTCCCGGACGCCTCGGCTACCGGCTGCGAGTGCCCGAGGCGGGTCGGCTCGACTTCGGTCTGGGAGTGCTCGGGTCCGACACGCCGGTGACCTTCGAGGTCGAGGCTGTCACCGAAGCCGGCGATTCGCTCGCGCTGTTCGATGAGGCATACGGCGACAACGAGAGCTGGCGGCATCGGTCCGTAGATCTGTCCGAGTTCTCCGGCCAGAGGGTCATGCTCTCTCTGGTGACGGACTCGGAGACGCCAGGCGACATCGCCTTCTGGGGCGCACCGACGGTGAGTGGAGCCCGGACCGCAGGCCGGCCCAACGTGATCTTCTACGTTATCGACGGAGCTGGTGCGGACTGGATGAGCGTGTACGGCTACAACCGGCGGACCACGCCCTTTCTCGAGCGTCTCGCCGGCGAGGCCGTAGTGTTCGAGAACGCCTACAGCAACGCCACTTCGACGCCGCTGTCTGCTCCCTCCTACATGACCTCCCTGCTGTACAGCGCGATCGATCGTTACCGCTCGTACTTCGACCAGATCCCGAGCGGCGTGACGACAATGGCCGAGCACTTCGGCAGAGTCGGCTACCAGACCGGCGTGTTCGTCTCCAACCCCTTCGCCGCTACCGCAAAGGGTCTGGAGCGCGGAGTGGACCTGGTCCGTGTACTCGATCCAGACGTGCCCGCCGTCTCTTCGGAACACCTTCAGCGCGCCTTCTGGGAATGGCGCGAGGCGTATCCCGGTGCACCGTTCTGGGCGCATTTCCAGACGACGGACGTGCACGAGCCCTTCCGACCGAAGGCGCCGTATTCCGGGCTGTTCATTACTCCGGAGCTGAGGGCCAGGTACATCGAGTGGGACGAGGCAGTCCAATGGTGGGACACTACGTCCTATGCCGCCGCCGGAATCACGGTGGAGCAGCACGCCCTCGCGCAGCAGGCGCTGTACGACGAGGGGATGGCGCACCAGGACCACTACCTGGAGCGATTTGTGGAGCGGCTGAAGGCGGAGGGCCGGTGGGGAAACACGATACTCGTGATTGCCTCCGATCACGGATATCCGGCCGGCAGTCACCGGATCATGCCCGGGCATCCGAACGACGCGCCCTTCATCCACCCGTTCGCCACACGCGTGCCGCTGCTGTTCGTCTGGCCCGGCCACATCGAGGGAGGGCGGCGAATCCGGACGCCCGTGTCGATGATCGACGTGCTGCCGACGCTCCTCGACTTCACGGGCCTTCCCCAGCCCCAGATGAAACAGGGACGGTCACTCGCGTCCCTGCTGCTCGGGCAGGTGACGGAGGAGGAGTGGGAGCCCCGCCCCGTGATCGTGGACGTGCTTGTAACCGACGGGGTCTCTGGGGAGCTCGTGGGCAACATCGAGGTGATCGACGGGCGCTGGGGTGCCGCGCTGTGTGTGCGGCCCGACGATCCCGAGGCCGAAGTCCGCGGCGCGGGGACCGGCGACGCGCTGACAGAATGCACAGAGACGGTCCGCGAGCGCATTCTCATCTACGATCTGTTGGACGATCCGCTGCTGCAGAGTCCAATCAACGAGGAGCGGCCGGACCTGGTGGAGAAGTACACGGAGCTCCTGGAAGTACAGGTCGAGGCTAATGCGGCGCTGCGGGAGCTCATCGCGGGCGGCGGTCAGACCGTAGAGCTGCGGCCCGAGCAGCTCGAGCAACTGCGAACGCTGGGCTACATCCAGTAGGGGCTGTCCTCCAACAGCATCTGCAAGCAGGAGCAATGAGCGGCGATCCGAATCGACCTCACAAGCAAAAGGAGAACGCCGGGCGCTTTGCTTTGCTCGCACGGCAGTGGGCGGGATGGTATAGTTCGAGCCGAGGCTGCAAGCTCAGTCATCACAACGACGTTCCTGCCGGATCCCTCCTCCTGGCGGCTGCGTCCGCTCGCCCAGGCCCCACGACGGAGGTCCAGACCATGGACAGATACCGTTCTCCCTGCCGTGCATTCCTGTGTAGCGCGCTGCTCATCGGCTTGATCTTCACATGGGGATGTGCGCCCGGCGACGCCGGCTCTCCTGTGTTGCAGACCGATGTGCCTCTGCACCTGGAGGAGCACCTGGATGCTGCCAGCGTCGAAGGCTCGGAGGTCCCATCGGATATTCCGGCGATCGTGGAGTGGCGGTTCGATGAGTCGCAGCCGGACTGGAAGCGCATCAATCCATTTGACTTCACCACGGAACCAGCGCGAATCGTGCGGATCGATGATGCGTTACGCCTCGTCTTCGAGGAGGAGAACGCCGATTCCGACGGGGATCTCGTGGGAGGATTGTACGTCGGTCTTCCGGACTGGGAGCGCGATGACTGGGCTCATATCCAGGTGCGCGCCCGGTCCGAGGCCGACGTCGACGAGATGGGGCTCATCCTTTTTTTCAACCTGCAAGAGAAGTCCGATGCGGAGGACGAAGAGGGCGAAGGCCCTTTCGAGTTCTTCGGTGAGATGACCACGGTCATTCACGACGGCACGGTCCAGACGTACACCCTGCGGGCGGACTGGTCCGGGGGCCGGTGGGAGGGTCCATGGAAGCAGCTCGGGCTCGGGTTCTGGGCAGATAAAGAGGCCAGCATCGATATTCTGTCGGTGACCGTGGTCCCCAAGGAAGCGACGTACGCCGGGGAGCCCGTCGGCGTGCGCAGTGAAGTACGAAATCGCGTGTACCGCCGGGCTCTGTATACGCGTGCACCGGCACGAGTCGAGTATCGGGTTCGGGTTCCCGAGGCCGGTCGTCTCGACCTGGGGCTCGGGGTGTTGCGCGAGGATGCGCCGGTCGCGTTCCGAATCACCGCAACGCCCGGCGGTGGAAAGTCGGAGACGGTGCTTGAAGAGACGTACGACGACAAAGAAAACTGGGGTCAGCGTTCGATCGACCTCTCGCACCTGGCGGGACAGACCGTGGATCTGACTCTTGAGACGGAGTCCCCGAGACCCGGCACGGTCGCGTTGTGGGCGGCGCCGACGCTATCGAGCTCACGGGCTTCCGGCATACCCAACGTGATCTTCTACGTCATCGATGGCGGTGCAGCGGACTTCATGAGCGTGTACGGTTACAATCGCCGCACGACCCCGAATCTCGAGCGGCTGGCGGCCGAGGGAGCACTCTTCGAGCGTGCCTACAGCAACGCCAGCTGGACCAAGCCTTCCACGGCCTCCTTCATGACCTCGCTCCAGCACAGCGTTCTGGGCGGCCAGACGAACTGGACCGACCCGGTGCCCGAGCAGATCCAGACCATGGCAGAGCACATGCACGAGGCCGGGTACCAGACGGGCGTATTCATCGCGAACCCGAATGCCGGCACACTCAGCGGCCTGCAGCGCGGCGTCGATGTCATGCGCGAGAGCTGGGCCCAATTCGCCTATTTTGGTGGCGAGAACTACAAGGAATCCTCAAGATACCTGCATGAGGGGTTCTGGGAGTGGCGCGAGGATTACCCAGGTATCCCCTACTGGACGCACTTCCAGACAGTCGACGTGCATGAAGACTTTCCCGCGATGGAACCTTTCGCCGGGCTCTTCGTTGGCCCTGAGCAACGGAGAACGTGGAGGGAATGGAACGAGCGACTAGGCGAACAGGGCGGACACGGGGTCTACTCGGAAGCCTACGAGAAGACAGGCCTCAGCCGGGTGGATTTCTTTACCCTCCACCAGGGCATGTACGACGAGACGATGGCCCACAACGACTACCAGATCGGGCGGCTGGTAGAACGCCTCAAGGCGACCGGCGAGTGGGAGAACACCCTGCTGATCATCGGGGGCGATCATAGCACGGAAGCAGCGATGGACGACATGGGAGTGGCGATTCAGGATTCGCTCACTCCCGAGTGGAACCACCCGATCCTCCGGTCGTCGATCAGCAGGGTCCCCCTGATCTTCGTGTGGCCGGGGCGTATAGAGGGAGGGCAGCGGTTCAGTCAGCCGGTGTCGATGATCGACGTCCTTCCGACTGTTCTCGACCTTACGGGCCTCCCGCAGCCGGAGGTAGCGCAGGGCCAATCGCTCGCTCCACTGCTACGGGGTGAGGATGGCTGGAAGCCGCGTCCGGTAATACTCGATGAATTCCGTGTCGACCCGGAGACCGGAGTGATGAGTGGCTTGATCGAGGTGATCGACGGGCGGTGGGGGGCGTCGCTTGAGATCAATCCGGATCCGGAGGACGAAGTCGATCTGCTGCTCATCAAGTTGAACCGGCCCAATCCGCTGCTGATCTTCGACCTGTGGAACGATCCGTTCTGCCTGCACAGCCTGCATGAAGAGCGGCCAGACCTCGTCGAGCGGTACACGGCGTTCCTTGAGGCGCAGTGGGAAGCGCACCAGGCGCTGGGACAACGGTTCACTCGGTCGGGAGAGGTCGCCTTGACGCCTGAGCAGCTCGAGACGCTGAGGTCGCTGGGGTACATCCAGTGACCCTTTCGCGGCCGGTGCGAACTCGCTTGCAGCCGCGAGGACCAGCGTCCTCTGCCAGCTAGGCCCCGGCCCGGTTCCGGTACAGATCCGGGTTGACGATGGCCGCCATGGCGCCCTCGTCGAGCGCGCCCCCGAGAAAACGGTTGATGTGGGCCGCGGCAGAGAGCGGGTCGCGGACGGTTGTGCGGTGCTGCAGGTCGAGAGTCGCGAAGCAGGAGCGGGAGGCAAGCTCCCGAGCGGCCTTTGCGAGGTGGTCGATGTAGAGTTCTTTCATGCGCGCGTCGTCGGTACCGGAGTCCTCGCGTCGCCGCTCGAGCATCTTGGCCTGCGAAGCGAGGACCTCGTCGAGGTCGCGATGCACGAAGATGACGCGGTAGTTGTTCGTGTCGGGAAGGTAGCGGAGGTAGTGAGAAACGATCTTGATCACCTTGCCGCGCACATCAACGAGCCAGGCGGTGTCATCGCCGCGGTCGATCTTCTTGACCCGCTCGAGCTCGTAGTACCCTTCGGGGTTATCGGGGTCCGCCGCCCGCTCGAAGTCCGCGACGATCTCTACCCCGCCGGCCTCGAGCATCTGCATTATCATCGAGGTTCCGGACCGGGGAAGGCCGGACACCACGATGAGCGGGTCGCCGTAACTAAGCCGGCGGTAGAGCTTGTGAACGAACAATGACACGCGTGTCTCCCGTCCAATCCGGACGATGGTCTCAGCGCCCGGATGTTACGTCTGCGCCGCGTCGGAGCGCGAGGGTCGGGTCCGGCTCGATGTCACCGCTGTCGGTCCTGGCGCTGGTGCTCCTCCTGCTTGTCTCCACACCAGCGCCCGCGGGCGCCTACGTAGGCCCGGGGGCGGGCTTCGTCTTCATCACCTCGTTCCTGGTGCTGTTCGTCAGCGGTTTCCTGGCTTTCCTGTCACTCCTGGCCTGGCCGATCCGCGCCCTGTGGCGACTGCTGCGCCGCGTCGGTCGTCCCAGGCCGAAGGTTCGGCGGCTGATCGTGGTAGGCTACGACGGCCAGGATCCGAAGCTCACCGACCGGTTCATGGAGGAAGGGAAGCTCCCCAACTTCCGGACCCTGGCGGCGGAGGGCTGCTATCACCGCCTCGCGAGCACTTTTCCGTCCGTCTCGCCCGTCGCCTGGTCTTCCTTCAGCACCGGAACGCATCCGGCGAAGCACAACATCTTCGATTTCCTCGACCGCGACCGCCGCACCTATATGCCCGTGCTCTCCTCGACCCGGATCGGGCGTCCCGGACGGGTCCTGATTGTCGGCAGGTGGCGGATCCCGCTCGGCAAGCCTCCCATCCGCCTGCTGAGGCGGTCCAAGCCCTTCTGGACGATCCTCGGGGAGCACGGGATCTGGAGCACGATCCTCCGCGTGCCGATCACCTTCCCCCCGGACCGGTTCCACGGCGTCCAGCTCGCGGCCATGTGCGTACCCGATCTGCTGGGCACGCAGGGCACGTTCACTCTTCTCACCACTCGCCCGCCGGGGGACCGGTTCAAGGAGGGAGGACGGCGGGTGCGGCTCGAGCCGGTGGCGGAATCGAAGAATGGGGCCTACGCGGCCCGGCTCGAAGGTCCCGAGAACGAGCTCCTGGAAGGTTCGCCCACCCTGTCCGTTCCCGTACGAATCGAGGTAGGGCTAGATCCCGGCCGCATCCGGCTGGACCTGAACGGAGAGCCGCACGAGCTAAGGCTTGGCGAGCTGAGCAAATGGGTCGATGTGCGCTTCCGTGCGGCGCCGGGCATCAATGTGCGCGGCCTGGTCCGCCTCATGCTGACGGAGTCGGGCGAGCACGTCTCCCTGTACGTGACGCCCATCCATCTCGACCCCGAGAAGCCGGCGATGCCGATCTCACACCCCGGCTACTACGCCACCTATCTGGCCAAGAAGCTGGGTCCGTTCGCCACGCTTGGCCTGGCCGAGGACACATGGGCTCTCAACGAGGGCGTGATCGACGACGGGGCCTTCCTCCAGATGACCTACGACATCGATCGCGAGCGCGAGGCGCAGTTCTTCGCTGCGCTCGACCGGCTTCGTTCAGGGGCCCTCGTGTGCGTGTTCGACGCCACCGACCGAATTCAGCACATGTTCTGGCGATACCTCGAGGAAGGCCATCCGGCCGCGCCCGCCACCAACGGCGACGGGCCGCCGAAGCACGCCGATGCGATCGAGGCCCTGTACCGACACAACGACGCCATGCTGGGCCGGATCCGGGAGAAACTGCGGGACGGAGACCTGCTCGTGGTCCTCTCGGATCACGGCTTCAACTCGTTCCGCCGCGGCGTCAACGTCAACGCGTGGCTGCACACCAACGGATACCTCGCTCTGAAGGAGGGTGGGGATGGATCCGCAGAGTGGTTCCGGGACGTGGACTGGTCGCACACGAAGGCATACGCGCTGGGGCTCACGGGCCTGTACCTGAACCTCGAAGGCCGCGAGGCGCACGGCATCGTGAAGTGCGGCTCGGAGGCGGCGGATCTCAAGCGGGAGTTGATCGAGAAGCTCACTGGCCTCCAGGACCAGGAGCGCAGCGACACGGCCATCCGGGAGCTGTTCGACACGTCCGCCCTCTACTCGGGCCCGTACCTGGAGGCGGCACCCGATCTGCTGGTCGGCTACAACGCGGGATACCGCGTCTCGTGGGATGGGGCCACGGGAGTGGTGGACGGGCCGGTGCTCGAGGACAACGTGAAGGCTTGGAGCGGAGACCATTGCGTCGATCCGCGCCTCGTGCCGGGGGTGCTGTTCTGCAACGAGCCGATCGACAGGGAGGATCCAGCTTTGATCGACCTCGCCCCGACGGCCCTGTGGCTCTTCGGCGTGGCGCCGCCGGCGCACATGGACGGGAAGGTCCTGTTCGAAGAGGTGAGCCGGTGATGGCCTGGCGCCGTGCGGCGATCGTCCCCGTCCTGACTGCGTTGCTAGCCACGGGCGCCTGTTCGGAGCCGGCAGTCGAGCCGACCAGCAAGGGTGTGATCGTGCTCGGGTTCGACGGCATGGACTGGGAGCTCACACGCCGGTTGATGGACGAGGGACGGCTCCCGACCCTCGCGCGGCTCGCCGCAGAGGGCCACGGGCAGCCGCTTGGTACGGCGCTTTCTCCGCAGAGCCCGGTGGCGTGGTCCGACTTCATCACCGGCCTCGATGCGGGCGGACACGGGATCTTCGACTTCATCCACCGCGACCCGGCGACGATGATTCCGTATCTCTCAACCTCGACCACCGAAGCCCCGGGCCGAAACCTGAGGCTCGGCAGCTGGCAGGTCCCGCTGAGCGGTGGGGAAGTGAAGCTGCTGCGGCGGGGCACCCCGTTCTGGGAGGTTCTCGAGGCGGCCGGTGTGCCGACCACCATCGTTCGGATTCCCGCCAACTTCCCGCCCACGGGCGCCGCGAGCCGTGAGTTGAGCGGCATGGGGACTCCTGATCTGCTGGGCGGGTACGGGACCTTCACGTTCTATACGACTCGACCGGAGCGATTCGGGGACGACCCGACGGGGGGGCGCGTCGTCCCCGTTCGGTTCACGGATGGCGTGTTCCGTGGTGAGCTGTCCGGGCCACGAAACCCGTTCCGCGTGGACGCCGACCCGGTGAAAGTGGAAATCGCGGCCTACCGGGACGTCCGGCGACCCGTCGCGAAGATCGTGCTCGGCGGGATCGAGGTCCTGCTAAATGAGAGGGAATGGAGCGATTGGTTGCCAGTCGAATTCCCGGCCCTGCCGCTGGTGGGAGGTCTCAAGGGCATGGTCCGCCTGTACCTGGGCAGCGTCCACCCGAACTTCGAGCTCTACGTCAGCCCGATCAACATCGATCCGCTGGATGCCGTGATGCCGGTGTCGAATCCGCCGGACTTCGCTGAGGAGTTGGCCGAGGCGACCGGCCGCTTCTACACGCAGGGGATGCCAGAGGACACTAGGGCCCTGACCTCCGGGGCGTTGGACGAGGACGCCTTCCTGAGGCAAGCCGAGATCGCGGCTGAGGAGCAGATGCGGCAGTACGGATACCTGCTCGACCGATTCGAGGACGGTCTGCTGTTCTACTACTTCGGCTCACTGGATCAGGTGTCTCACGTGATGTGGCACCCGATGGATCCGGAGCATCCGGCGTACGATTCCGCGCGCGACTCCCGCTACGCTGATGTGATCCCGTCCCTGTACGAGCGGGCCGACTCGATCGTGGCCACCACGCTGGAGCAGTTGGGCCCCGACGACGTGCTGATCGTGATGTCAGACCACGGGTTCACGTCGTGGCGCCGCGCCGTGAATCTGAACACATGGCTGCTGCAGAACGGGTACTTGGCCCTGCGCGACCCCGAGCGACAGGGAGACGCGCCTTTCCTCGCCAACGTGGACTGGGCACGCACGCAGGCCTATGCCCTGGGTTTCAGTGGCCTCTACATAAACCTGCGGGGTCGGGAGCGTTTCGGGAGCGTGCCGCGCGCCCAGTACCGGTTGCTGAGAGACGAGATCGCGCGACGACTGTCACGGCTCGAGGACCCGGCCACCGGACTTGCTGCGGTGACCAAGGTCTTCGTTCGAGACGAGATCTACGCGGACACCGGGTATAGGGAGATCGGGCCCGATCTCGTGATCGGATATGCGAAGGGCGTACGGGCCTCGGATGCCACGGGTGAGGGGCGCGTACCCCACGAACTGTGGGAGGACAACATCGCCAAGTGGAGCGGTGATCACATCATGCACCCGGATGCCGTCCCCGGCGTCCTGTTCTCCACGCGGTCCCTGCAGCGTCCCGCCGCATCTCTTAGGGACCTGGCCAGAGCCGTCGTCGCGGAGTTCGGGATCGAGACGTTTCCGCTTCCGACGCCGGCTGCGGCATCGATCGACGGCGACCAGTGAATCAGGGAGGGATCATGTTCGGATCGAAGGTCAAGCTCGACCGAGATCTGCTCGCCCGCGTCAAGCAATACTCGGACACCGTGGGCTACAGCTCGGTGCAGGAGTTCATCACGCACGCGCTCGAGAAGGAGCTCGCGCAGCTCGAGGAGGCGGACTCGGAGGACGAGATCCGAAGGCGCCTGCAGGGGCTGGGATACATCTCGTGAAATCGGTTCGGCAACCGGACGCTCGCTCCGGGAAGAGGATCGCATGCGCTGGCTGAATGCCGCGCTGGGAGGTCTGGTCTCGGCGGTACTGTACCCGTTCCGCGGGCTTCCACCGATCGTAGGGTTGACATTCGTGGCCTTGCTGACCAGCGTCGCGATCCTGCTCGTGTTCCGCGCCACTTCAGACCAAGAGGCGCTGCGCCGCGTCAAGAATCGCATCACGGCCGGGATCCTGGAGATTCTCCTGTTCCGGGACGATCTGCGAGCCATCATGCGGGCCCAGTGGGACATCCTCCGTCACAGCCTGACCTACATGCGGTTGTCCCTCGTCCCGATGCTGTGGGTGATCGTCCCGATCGTCCTCCTGATGATCCAGCTTCAGTTCCACTACGGTTACCGGTCGCTGCAGCCGGGCGAGAGCGCGATCGTGAAGGCCACGCTCGCCGGCGAGGACGGTTTGATCGAGGTCGGTGAGCTGAGGTTGAACGTGGACGGCGGACTCGAAGTGGAGACTCCGCTCCTGCTCCTTCCGGCCGAAGGGGAAGCGGACTGGCGCATCGGCGCGCTCGCAGACGGATCGCACGAGCTTTTGCTCGAGGCGGACGGTCTCGAGCTGGCGAAGAGCGTGGCCGTAGGGCGGCACAGCGGCTCGATCTCGCCGCGGCGACCATCCGCCAGCTTCGTCGACCAGCTGCTGTATCCGGTGGAGCCTCCCGTGCCGGGCGACGCGGCGGTGGACGCGATCGAGGTAGCGTATTCGACGGCTACCGTGAGCTTCTTCGGCTGGGACACGCACTGGATGATCGTCTTCTTCATACTGACGATCGTGATCGCGTTCGCGCTGCAAAAGCCGCTGAAGGTGAGCATCTAAGCAGGGGAACATCGCTGGGCACTTCGAAGGCGACTCTCACAGTGTCAGCGTCAGTGACAGCGCCCACTGTTGCTGGCTGCCGCCCACCAGCGGTGCAGGCCCTGATACCCGCATAAACCAGCGCCCATCAGCGCTGGCCAGCGCATGGATTCTGCATGGGGCTCAGGAGGTCGCGAGTAGTTCGCACCTTGGGTGCTCAGGGTCTCGGCTACGCCTCGACAACGAATCTCGCCGCCCCGATTCTGTAAGAGACGATCCTGTCGGTAGTTACGGCAGGGTCGTTTTCTTCATCATGGTGGCCTTGTCACGCCAACTGTAACAAACGCGGCGGCCCCCGCCTGACACCTGTCAGGTGTGCTCTCATGCTTCGGCGGTCTGCCCTTCGCGATTGTGTCACAGTCAGTGACACGCGTTCACTTTGGCTTAGTACCCGCTTCGAGCCGTGCGGCATGCCGGAGTGCCTCTTCCGCCTTGGACTCAAGATCGGGATCGGCTTCGTCCCACAGCTCTGCGAGCTGACGGTAGCGGAAGGCTGCCTCGAGCGGCCGGCCCGCTGCGACATGCAGGTCCGCGAGGTGCTCGAGAGCACCTGCCAGCTCGTAGGCGTCGAGCCACTGCCGACGCAGGGCAGAGTTCGCAAGGTACCGCTTGTACACGGCGACGGCTGAGTCCTTCCGGCCAGCGTGGGCGTAGAGCCGGGCAACTTCCGGCCGGTCGGCTAACGGCACGTGGATCGGCAGATCGAAGTCGGACTGTCCGTACACTCGGACGTGCCGCAGCGCTTGAGAAAGCTGGTCGAGGGTGCGCTCCGCATTATTCTCCACGGCCGCGAGCTTCGCTCGCACCATGTAGCGGCGGGCGCCGCCTGGCCTTCGGAACTCGGGCTGTATCTCGCTATCGTATGCCTCCAGCAGGCTTCGGGCCCGGTCAGGTCGCCCCGCCTCGACGAAGAAATCTGCCACTGAAAGATGGACGTACGGCCTGCTCAGGGCGTGGAGGGAGTCGAGGGGCGCCCGCTCCAGAAAGCGCTCTACGTAGCTGTTGGCCGCACCTGGATCGCCCCGGGCAAGCAGTAACCTCGCCGCATAGGTCGTCGTGTTGATTGCCGGTTCCAGCATGTGCCGTGTGAGCTGGAGCTCGCGGAACTCGTCCAGATGACGCAGCGCCTCGGCGTACCGTCCCCGGCTCCCGTGAATGACGGCGCGGTATCGTATGGAATGACGTTCGGCGAGCCCCACGCTGCAACGCAACGGGACGAGAGCAGCGAGCGAGTCCGCTCGCCGATGCTCTCCAGCCGCCGCCGTCATCTCCCTTCGTAGCTCCGCGAAGATCGGGTGCAGTGGGTAGCGCTGCTCCGCCTCTTCGAGGAGCGCCCACGCCTCAGAGCGGCGGCCTGTTCGGTGCAGCACACGGATGAGCCCTTCGTCGCTTCTGAATGCCCCCGGGATGTCCCGACCCCTGCGAAACTCCTTTTCCGCGTCGGCGAGATCGCCTGCCTGCAACAGGCAGAGGGCGGTGCCGGCATGACCGTACACGCCTTCCGATTCGTCATTCAGGCTGCGGAACGCCTCGATCGCCCTCGGCAGGTCGCCCACGGCGCTATAGTACGCGCCTTCCACCTCGTACTGCTCGAGCTCGGTCAGTTGGTCCCGTAGTTGAAATGCCCGGGACAGCGCCTCCAACTCACGCCCGCGCGACGTGTGGTCGATCGAGAGGGAACTCGCCAGAAGCAAGTAGGCAGCAGCGAACGTCGAATCGAGGGCAACCGCCTCTTCGGAGCGTTCCGCCGCCCGCACGAAGTCGGCTATCGAATACGCGCTGAGCCCCCGTCTGAACGTCAACAACGCCGGAAGTGACGGAGTGGTCACCCTCTGGGTCAGCACCTTGCACACGGGACTTGCCGCTTCGCGGGACGTTAGCGACTCGCCGGCTGCCTCCCTGATCGTGACAGCCAACTGGCCGATCGCAGCGGCTAGCTCGGTCGAGTCCGACGGTGTCTCCACCCAACCGCGAAGGACATCACCTGTCTCAGCCTGTACCAGGTTGACCGCGAGCACGTAGCCTGATCCCATCTTCTGCACCCGACCGCTGATCACGATGTCGATTTCCTCCCGGATGGCCACTTCGCGGGCCAGCTCGGGCGTCAATCGTGCGTCCGGACTCCGACGCATCCGCTGGAGGGTCTCTCCGATGGTCGAGGGGCTCACTGCCGTGATGGCCTGCGACTGAGCGAGCCCTGTGCGGAGCGCTTCCGAGACTACGTCTGCCAGAAGCTCATCCGAGCTCGCGCTCTCGAAGTCAGCCACGACGACCCGGTCTTTCACCACAGGCACCGTTTGGCGATGCGACTCTCCCAGGCTCTCCGAGACGCTTGGCCACAGGACCAGGATCGAGCCCAGCGCTGCGAGCAAGGCCAGGATACCGACGACAGGCCGCCACCCGAATCCCGCTAGCGCCTCCATCGGGCGCCGCCTCTCTTCCCCTCCATCGCGCTCCGACTTGGGGCCTTCCGTCTTCGTGTTCTCCTTCGGCCTGCGGTCTTCGGCTCCCGGCCGCTCCTGTCCCCCGACCGGAACCTCCCGTGCACGAATCTGCTCAACGACCCGCTTCGTGTCCGGAGAGGGCTCCACTCCGATCTGGGCCTTCAGACGCCCGGCGAACCGCTCGTAGGCTCTCGCCGCCTCGGCACGGTTACCGGAGCGGTCGAGGAGGACCACCAGCCTGCGCAGCGCCGCTTCGTCGTACGGCTGGACTTCCATGCCGCGCCGGGCCCACCGGGCGGCCGCCTGAACGTCCTGTCCCTTCTCGGCCTCTGACTCCAGGTGATGGGCAGCCAGAGCCGCCTTCTCCTGAAGTCGCAAGCGAACCTCGTCCAGCCACTGCTCGAACGGGCCCGCCTGGCCAAGGTGGAAGCCGTGAAGGAAATCTCCCCGGTAAAGGGCCAGGGCCCCCTCGAAGGACCCTGCTTCCAGCGCCTTCTCAAAGTCCGTCACGTCACAACGCAACCGCAGGGAGTCTACGGCGATTTCCTCGTCTCCCCTTCGGATCAGCACTCCCTCGCCCAGGGAGCGACGAAGGAAATGGAGGCTCCTGCGCAGGGCCGCCCGGGCTCGGGGCTGGTCGAAGTCCGGCCAGAACAGGGGAAGGAGCAGATCGCGGCGCACGAACCTGCCAGGGTTTTCGACGGCGAGGTACGTGAGGATCGCGAAGCGCTTCTTCTGAGCCAGGACGGAAGTGACGCGGCGCCCTTCGCCCGTCAAGCGAAGCTCACATTCGCCGAGAGTGATCAGTTCGAGAGTCATGGCTTACCGGTCGGACCGGCTCTCGCTGGTCAGGGGACGCTCAGGGGACGTCCACGCCACGGGGCAGCAGCACTCTAACAGTATGCGGCGGCGATATGCCTCGCCAGCTACGCGGACTGGACCACGTCGCGCCCCGCACCAATGGGATCGCGGCAAACCAGAGGGGGGAGTATGCGCCTGTTTGTTTCTGTGTCCGTTGTTCTCGCGGTGATCCTGATCGCAGGCTGCGAACGGGCTCCTACCGATCCGACCTCCCAATCCCTGGCCGGTATCGCACAGCAGGAGAGCGGAGAGACGGTGGCGATGAAGATGGCCCACCCGCGTCCGTACGTCGCCAGGAGCGAACTCACGCTCTTCCCGTTCGCACTCTCTACCCCCGACAGATGTCCGCCGGGCTACATCTTCCTCTCCAGCGCCACCGAAGCCGGCCACGCGACACACCTCGGCCGGTTCGAGGCTGGGTTCTCGCACTGCATCGACCCCATCACCAACGCATACGCTGCTGGGCTCCGCACGCTCACGGCAGCAAACGGCGACGAGCTGTGGCTCGAGTACTCCGGGCAGGCTCAATATCTTGCCCCGCCTGCCGCAACGCTCCCGTACTCCTTCACGGGGCCCGTCACCGTCGTGGGAGGAACGGGTCGCTTCGCTGGAGCCACTGGCGAGCTGACGGAGAGCGGCCAGGCCGTCCTCAACCTCACCGCGGAGGGCTGGCCCGTCGGAGGAGCGGGGTCATCCGTAATGGAGGGATGGATCGAGTACGATCCTTCAAACGAGTAGAGCGACTCGGACCCCCCTAGTGCCCCTAAGCGAGTCGCGGGGTTCCCCACTCCAGAGCAAAGTGAAGCGCCCGGTTGTCTCGCCAGGGCACGAATCCCTGCTGCGCCTCGCCGTGCGCTTCGCTTTCCAACTGTAACCGTAGCTGTAACGAAATGAGGAGGAGTGAGTGCAAGTGTACGCATGTGAATCGTCGAAATGCACGTGAAATCAACTGTATGCATGTGAGTGCATGTACCGCCAGGCGAATGTGGTTCAGGAGGTCGCGAGT
>JBDGWG010000034.1:0-26698 GCA_039585235.1 Gemmatimonadota bacterium
TAGACGATGCAGGGATACATCTACCCGAACGAATTCGAGCTCAGGTGGAGTCTCCTCATCGTCCTCTACCCGTATCTCACGGGCCTGGTGGCGGGAGCCTTCATCCTTGCCTCGCTGGCGCGCGTGTTCAACGTGAAAGAGGTGGAACCCACGTATCGGCTGGCCCTCCTCACGGCACTGGCGTTTCTGATCGTCGCCCCTCTACCGCTGCTGGCACATCTGGGTCACCCGGAGCGGTCCTACGAGATCTTCCTCACGCCGAACCGCAAGTCGGCCATGGCGATGTTCGGCTTCGTGTACGCCTGGTATCTGATGGTCGTGCTGCTGCTGGAGATATGGTTCGACTACCGGAAGGACTTCGTGCTGAGGGCGCGGAAAGCGACCGGACCCCGCAAGTGGTTCTACTACGCGCTCACACTGGGCTCGACGGATCTGTCGGACCGGGCCCTGGCGTTCGACGACAAGGCCGGACGGTGGATCACGATCATCGGTATCCCGTCTGCCTTCCTGCTGCACGGATACGTGGGCTTCATCTTCGGATCGATCAAGGCGAATCCGTGGTGGAGCAGCGTGCTGATGCCGGTCGTGTTCCTGTTCTCGGCCATCGTGTCGGGAATCGCACTCGTGTTGATCATCTACCTCGTGGCCACACTGTTCCGGGGCAAGAAGGTGGACATGGCGTGCGCGGACAAGCTCGCGACCTTCCTGTTCTACGCCATCGTGGTGGACTTCTCGCTCGAGATGCTCGACTTCATCCACCGCCTGTACGAATCGGAAGAGTCGATCGAGATCCTGTCGCAGCTGATCGAGGGTCGCCTGTTCGTCAGCCTCATCGTTCTGCAGCTCGTGCTGGGGACGCTGGTACCGCTGATCTCGCTGGGCGTGGTATCGCCGGCCCTCACCAACCGGGGCGTCCGCAGGGTCCCGGCCGAGGTCAGACGGCTCATCTACCTGGGCGCTGCCATCCTGGTGCAGATCGGCATCTTCAGCATCCGGTGGAACGTCGTGATCGGTGGACAGCTGTTCTCGAAGAGCCTGCGGGGTCTGACCGTCTACAAGGCGGAGCTGCTAGGGGTGGAGGGGCTCCTCATGGCCGGGGCACTCATCATTCTCCCGTTCATCATCCTGGGGCTGCTGGTGAAGATCATGCCCCCGTGGGCCGAGAGCGAGATCCCGGCCTCGCCTGAAAACTGACGGACGCTTCGCCGATTATCGGCCCGTTCTCGATCAGCCCTGTCAACGGCCGAGCCACGCCCCGTCCGGAGCGCTGACCTCCTGCGGCGCGGACAGCAGGGCATGCACGAGGAAATCCGTCATCATTTCGTACAGATTGACCGACAGCGTCGGCCCCCGAATGCCGTGTCGCTGGCCGGGGTACAGCCTCATGTCGAACTGCTTGCCAGCCTGTTCCAACTCGTAGACCATCCGAAGCGTGTTCTGCGGGTGGACGTTGTCGTCCGCCGTGCCATGGATGATCAAAAGATCGCCTTCCAGTCCCTCGGCGTGTGAGAGCGGCGCCCCGATCGAATACCCCCCGGGGTTCTCCTGGGGCGTGCGCATGAAGCGCTCTGTGTAGATCGTGTCGTACAGCTCCCACGAGGTCACCGGCGCCCCCGCGATCGCGGCCGCTACCTGGCTCCCGCCGAGAAGCGAGGTCATGAGGGCCATGTACCCGCCGTAGCTCCAGCCCCATATCCCGATTCGGGAGGCGTCCACGTAGGGCAGATCGCCGAGTTGTCGCACGGCGGCCAGTTGATCGGACGTCTCGAGCTGGCCGAGACGCATGTAGACCTGCTTCTTGAACCCCCTGCCGCGCGCTCCCGTCCCCCGGTTGTCCACGCTGGCTACCAGGATTCCGTTCCGCACCAGCATCTGGTGCCACAGGTAGCGGCGGCCGCCCCACGCGTCCGTCACCGTCTGACTGCCCGGCCCTCCATAGACGTATATCAGCAGCGGATAGCTCTGACCCGGATCGAAATCCCGGGGCTTGATGATCCACGCGTTGAGTATGGAGCCGTCATCCGCCTCGACCGTAAAGAACTCCGGCTCCCGCAGATCCAGCGCTCCGAGTTTCCGGACCAGCGCCGCATTGTCTTCCAGTACCCGGACCTCGCTTCCGTCAGCTACCAGACGAAGGCGCGTGACCGGCGGAGCGCCGATCGACGAGTAGGTGTCCGTGAACAACCCGAAGTTCGGGCTGAACCGAGCGGAGTGCGTTCCCCGACCACCGGCGATTCGGGTCATGACTCCGTCGTCGAGCGGCGCCCGGTAGACCGAACGGGTAATCGGACTCTCGGCAGCGGCTGTGAAGAAGATCCGCCCAGTATTCTCGTCCACACCGTGGAACGTCGTCACGTCCCAGGGGCCGCTCGACAGCTGCCGCAACATCCGCCCCGACCGGTCGTAAAGGTACACGTGAGAGAAGCCGTCACGGTCACTCGTCCACGTGAAGCGCTGGCCACCGTCGATCCAGAACATGTCGTCGTTGACGTCCAGCCACGCTTCGTCTCGCTCGGAGAACAGGAGAGACGTCACGCCCGTCCTCGCGTCCCCGAGGAGCAGGTCCAATTGGCTCTGATGTCGGTTGAGACGCTGGATCACCACTTCGTCCGATGAGGCGGCCCACTCCATGCGCGCGATGTAGATGTCTTCCTCATCCCCGATATCGAACCAGGTCGTCTCGCCGGAGGCCAGCTCGATCGATCCGACCGTCACCGTGGAGTTGACCTCGCCCGCCTTCGGATACCTCACTCCGGTGAGTTCCGGGTACAATGCCAGATCGTCCACGAGCCAGTACGTGCGCACGGGACCCTGGTCGAACCGCCAGAACGCAATTCGCGATCCATCGGGACTCCACCGGAAGGCGTCCCGAAGATCCAGCTCCTCCTCGTAGACCCAATCTGTCGTGCCGTTGATGATCGTCTCGCTGCCGTCGAACGTGAGGCGACGCTCGTCGCCGGAGTTCAGATCGGTCACGAACAGGTCGTTGTCCCTGACAAACGCGACCCGACGGGCATCAGGAGAGAACTTGGCGAACATCTGCCACCCGTCCTCCGCGCTCACGTCGATCAGGCGACGGGTGGGAAAATCGAACACGTAGTAGCGGCCCTTCGTGCGAGTCCTCCAGACCTGCTGGCTCTCCGAGAAGATCAGGAGGCGCCGGCCATCGGCCGAAAACGTGTATCCCTCTATCGGAAGGGGTTCCTCGGAGCCCGCTCTGATCAGCTCCGCCGCCGAAACCAGATTCTCTCGTTCACCCGTCACGGCCTCGACCTGCCACAACTCGCCCCGTCCAAGGGAGTCGCGATCGATCGTGGACCAATGCCTTCCGTCAGGCATCCAGCGCATCGAGTCCGACCGTCCCTGGAGGTCGTCGCCGCCGTAGATCCGCTCGACCGTCAGGTCCTCCTGTCCCACGGCCGTCCCGGGAATCCCAATCGAGAAGAGCCCGACCGCCAGGACCCACCCCACCACTCGAGCCATGCTTCGTCCGTACGCCATCGAATCACTCCATCGATTACAGGACCTGGAGCACCTGTACTCGTGGCAGGCCGTACAGGATCTTCGTCCACCTCCCCAGGACCGCGTTGCCGTAGTACAGCCGTCCGGTGCTCGTTCCGACGAAGCCGGACTGCCTGGCGGTCCGGTCCGTGGCCAGAGCCGTGAACGCTCCCTTCTCTCCCATGGCGCTCGTTTTGAACTCTCGCCACGCCTCTCCCGAGTCACGGCTCACCATGAGGCGGGCCTTCGCACTGCCCTTGGAGCCCTCCCAGGTGGCCGGCGGTCCCGCCGCGATCGCGAGGACGAGGACGGAATCGCGGGCTCCCCTCTCGAACTCGGCGTCGAGGCGCGTACAGTACGCCTGCCCCAGCTCGCCGGGATGATGCGTCCACTTCCGGCCACGGTCACGGCTGATGTGAAAGCCCCCACCCGTGGCCGCGTAGACTCGGGACGAATCCAGCGGGTCGGCCATCAGGAAGTGCACATCGTCGAACAGGCCCTCGTTGCAGCCGGTCCATGTCTGCCCGCCGTCGTCGCTCCGGTACGCTCCGCCGATCTCGACTCCCGCGTACAGGCGCCGTGAATCGTGCGGATCGGCGGCGACCGTGTCCACGCGCCCGGCTCCTTCACCTGCGTCCTTCCAGCCTTCTCGCACGCCGAGCACCCGAAACTCCGTCATCTCCTCCCAACTCGCGCCTCCGTCCCTCGAGACGTGCAGCGCCGCCGGCTGCGTGCCCGCGTACAGCAACTCCGGGTCACGCGGCGATACGGCCAGCGAGCGAATGATGTGACCGTCCAGCGGACCGGTCATCTGCATCCACGTACGGCCCTGATCCTCGCTCCTCCATACTCCGTGACCGCTGACGGCAGCGTAGAACAGATGGTCGGCGGGAACGATTGCGCGAACGTCGTCGCCCTCGAAATGACTCTCCTCCACCTGGGCCGCCCGTTCGCCGTGAACCCAGCGAACGACCAACAGGCCGCCCCTCGTCCCCACGAGTATTCTCATCGAATCGATTCCCCTATCTGGTCCGGCTTTTCATGTCCCGGATTGCGAGCCGTGAGCCCGGCGCGAAGAGCACAGCAAGGTCGCTTTCAAGGGGCTTCCGGGCAAGTTTGCTGCGCCGCTGAACGCCGGTCCCGGGTCGATTCGATTGACAGGCATGCGGGCTCCACTACTTTGGCGCACCGCAACTCATATGTCAGAGGTCACGTAATGCCGCTGGTTCGCCTGCACGATGTCGCCAAGAGCTTCGGTACGGTGCACGCCGTGGACGGCGTGTCGTTTTCCATCGACCGTGGCGAGGTCGTGGGGTTCCTCGGTCCCAACGGGGCCGGAAAGACCACCACAATGCGCCTCATCACGCAGGCGCTGGAGCCCGACTCCGGAACGATCGAGGTCGACGGCCGGTCCATCGAGCACGACTCCGAGGAAGTGCGACGCCGCATCGGCTACCTCCCGGAGACCAACCCCCTGTACCAGGACATGCTTGTCGGGGAGTTCCTTACGTTCATGGCCCGTCTCCGGGGGATCGACGATGCGCGCATCCCGGACCGGATCGAGCCCGCTGTCGAGCAGACGGGTATCGGCGACGTGTACTATCGGCCCATCGCCCACCTCTCGAAGGGATACCGGCAACGCGTGGGTCTGGCGCAGGCGATCCTTTCCGAGCCGGACATCCTCATCCTCGACGAGCCCACCGAGGGACTGGACCCGAACCAGCGAGTCGAGATCCGCAGGCTGATCAAGCGGCTCAAGCAGGACCACACGGTCCTTCTGAGCACGCACGTGATGCAGGAGGTCCAGGCCGTGTGTGACCGACTGCTCATCATTCACGAGGGCAAGATCATCGCGGACGGAGGCGTGTCCTCTCTGCTCGCGGGCGGAGAGAGCGGAACCCGTGTCACGGTGGAGATGGATGCGCAGCCGGGCACGCTTCGTAAGGCCCTTGAAGAGCTTCCGTCCGTATCACGTGTTCAGGATGTGGGCGACGACGCCGTGAGACCGAGGTTCCTGGTGTCCGGAGCGGGGGACGCCGACCCGCGTCCCGACATCTTCGCGCTGGCCAGGGCCCGTGAGTGGACCCTGTGGGAAATGCGGAGGGAACAGGAAGACCTCGAGCAGTTCTTCCGTGACCTCACGGAGCCGGGCTCATGAGCAGAAGCGTCTCCGTCATCGCGGGCCGCGAGTTCCGGAGCTTCTTTGACCAGGCGACCGCTTACATCCTGGTCGTCGTGTTTCTGGCGACGAACTTCTTCTTCTACTTCCGGACCGTGTTCGTCACGGCCGAGGCCACGCTGCGACCGATGTTCGCGCTTATGCCGTGGATGCTGCTCTTCTTCGTCCCGGCGGTCTCCATGCGGTCGCTGGCCGAGGAAAGATCCCGCGGCACCCTCGAGCTCGTGTTGGCCCAGCCGATCTCCAGCCTGGATTTCCTGCTCGGCAAGTTCCTTGGAATCATGGGTTTCATGGCGGTTGTCCTGCTGGGAACGATGGGCGCCGCGCTCGGCCTGCGCCTCGGAGGCGCTCCTTACTTCGGCGTCATGGTCGCCCAGTACCTGGGGGCGCTTCTCCTCACGGGAGCCCTCGTGGCGATCGGCCTGTGGGCCTCGTCCCTCACACGCAATCAAATCACGGCCTTCATCGTGGGCCTGGCCTCCATTTTCGTCCTGATGGCGATCACGATGAGCGTCGTGCTGGTCGGTCTGCCTCCGGTCCTCGCCGCGGCGGCCACCCGTCTGGGTCTGCTGACCCACTTCGCAGCGATCACCCGCGGTGTCCTGGACCTGAGGGACGTCGTGTACTTTCTCTCGGTCACGGTCGCTTTCCTGGGCCTCGCCTACCTGATGATCGAGCGTGATCGCCTCAACCTGAAAGGCCGATCCTGGAGGACGCTGCGCCTCGGGATCCTCGGAATTCTGTTGATCTGCGTTGCCGTCAATCTGCTGGGCCGGCATATCCGCGGACGATTGGATCTCACGCCCGGCAAGGCCTACACACTGTCGAGCACGACCCGCGATGTTCTAGGGAACCTGGAGGACGTGGTCACTATCAAGTTCTTCGCCTCGCGGGAGCTCCCTCCGCAGGTGGACCTGGTTAATCGCGACGTGGAAGACCTGCTGGGAGACTATGCCGCAGCCGGCGGCGACAACCTGCAACTGCTGCGTTTCAGCCCCTCGGCCACCGACCCCGAGGCCCAGGCCGAGGCTGAACGGATGGAGATCCCTGCCATCCAGTTCAACGTTCTCGGACAGGAGGAATTCCAGGTCAGGCAGGGCTACCTTGGCATTTCGGTTCAGTACGCCGACCAGACCGCGAACGTGCCGTTCATACGCCAGACTGACGATCTCGAGTACCGGCTGACCAGCGCCATTCTGGTCCTCACGAATCCGGCCCGCAACACGGTCGGCTTCCTCACGGGCCACGGCGAAGCGGACATCTCGGGCGAGGCTTCGGGGCTCGCCGGGACGCTCGGCCAGAACTACGAGGTCACGTCAGTAGACATCACGGAGGGCGGCGCGGAGATCGCTGATTCCGTCCGCGTGCTGATCATCCAGGGTCCGCAAACGCCCCTGTCCGAGGCGGAGGGCGACAAACTGCGGGCCTTCCTCTCCGGTGGCGGAAACATGCTGCTGATGATGCAGCAGGTGACGATTGACGAGACGGCGCGGCTCCCGGATCCGCAGCCTCACCCGGTGCTGGACGGGCTCCTGGCCGAGTACGGCGTGGCGATACCGGAAGGCATGGTCATGGATCTTCGATCGAGCGGCAGAGTCACCCTGCCCTCGAGCTCGGGAATGAGCTACGTGGTGCCGTATCCACTGTGGCTCATAGCGCTACCCGCCAGCGCCCACGCCATGGTCGAAGGGCTGAACGGGGTCCTGCTTCCGTGGCCGAGCCCCCTCGACCTGTCCGCGTCGGATACGTCCACGGTCACCCCGCTCCTCGGCACGACGGAGTTCGGGCAACACTTGACGGGCTTCCATCCGATCGACCCCACGTTCGACTGGAACTCGATTGCCGCCGACACGCGTCCTTACCCGATGGCCGCGGCGATCCTCCCGCGAATAGAAGGGGACCCGGCCGGGAGCGCTGAGGCAGCTGCAGGTGGGCGTCTGGTCCTGGTGGGCGATGCTGACTTCGCTTCCAACCGCTTCCTGGGAGGAGAGGCGGGGAACATCCTGTTCCTGACGAACGCCGTCGACTGGCTGGCACAGGATGAATCGCTGATCCATATCCGATCCAAGATGCGACGCTCGCCGCCCCTGTTGTATTCGTCCGAGAGGATGAGGGACGCCGCCAAGTACGGAAACCTGGTCGGCATACCGCTCCTGTTCGTGCTGATCGGCGCCCTGCGCCTGGGGTACCGGAAGAGGCTGCAGAACCTGAAGTACAGGTCCACGGGATCATCCACCGCACCCGAGAGTGAGGCGGGCGCATGAGCCCGCGTCGCTTGAAGGTGATTTTCTCGGCCTTCACGGTGCTCGTCGTCGCCTATGCGATCGTGCAGCTCCTGTCCCGCGACGGTCGGCAATCCGGCGGCGACGAGATGGTGGCGGCCGTGGCAGATGGGTTCGGCGTGGTCCGCATGGTCGGGCCGGAAGCGGCCGATTCGGTTCAGCTCGAAGAGAAGGATGGCGCCTGGACCGTCAACGGTTATCCGGCCGACACCTCTCTGGTGCGGCAATTGGCGGAAGGACTCGACACGGCGCGGGTCGGGAGGCTGGTGGCGCGAAACGCGGCCAACCATGCCCGTCTCGGGATAGCGGAAGAATCGGCCTGGCGTATCGAGATCGGCCCGGCAGGCGATCCGGCCGTCACCTTCCTGCTCGGAGGGGAAGGGCCGGACGGCCGCTATGCCCGTTTCCCGCCGTCGGACGAAGTGTTCGCCGTCCCGATCGCCTCCGTGCGCCTTCTGACGCGCTCTGCGGAGGAGTGGCGCGATCGGATCGTCGTGGCGGCGGACACATCGGTGATCCGCCGGATCGCCGTGCGCCGGAAGGACCAGCCCGCCCCTGTCATCCTGGCACGAGGCATCGGAGACTCCGGCGCGTTCTGGAACCTCGACGGCACGGCCGCCGACACCGCCGCCGTGCAGGCGCTCCTGCGAGAATCCGCGAACCTGACGGCCACGGGTTTCCCCTCGGACTCCGTGGTTTTCGCGGTCGACTTCGGCAGCCCGGACGCCGTCCTCGAGATGTTCGACTCCGACGCACCGTATGCAGCGCCTACACAGTCGCTGCTCTTCCTCGCCGCGCCTGACGCTCCCGACATTCTGGTGCGGCGCGCGGACGCCGCGCTGACGTACCGGATTTCGGGTGCACAAGCGAGGCGGCTGCTGCCGCCGCGGCAGATGCTGCTTCCCCAGACAACCGAGTAAGAAGACCGCATTTCATGACCGGCATCATCATCTGTCGCACGGCTTCGGCGCGCGGATGGGCTATCCCAGGGGAAGGACCTACAGCTCGACGGGCCTGGTGCGGGGTATGAAGTCGACGGGCTGGGCGATCCACACGGTCGTGGGCCGACCCCGGTAGGCAGCGGGGATGTAGCGCGCATCAGCGATTACCCGCAGTGCGATCGAATCGAGTATGCAGTCTCCGGAGGTCGTATGGACGAGGACTCCGTTCACCTGACCGGTTTCCGCCACGCACACCCAGAGCACCGTACGGCCGCCTTCCTCCGCCCGCTCTTCCTCCTGCAACGCCACGAGGCTCTCGCGTAAGGCGTCACTGTCCAGGATGCGCGGTTCCGTATCGCGGGCCAGGTAGGCGGGCCGCGCCCCACAGGGCCCGGGATCCGAGCCCTGCGGAGAATTCCACACCTCCGGCTCCTGCCCCGACGCCGTCGAGGCCACACCGAGGATCAGGATCAGAATGATGGCGATGACGATCGCCGCCACCCAGTGGATTCGGTTCTTCGGATCGAACACGCGAAACCTCCTGTCCCGAAACTCCACACGTCCTCCGGCGGATGATCCCGCCTCCCCGGAGCGCGTCTCCGCAGCGCAGCGAGGACTAGCGCAGACGGGAAGCGGTCATCCGACGTTCGGAGCTGTCATTTTGGCGAAATCGATGATCTCGTCCAGCTCCTCGTCGCTCATGAGGTTCATTTCCTGCACGACCTGGCGCAGGGTCTTGTCCTCCTTCAGCGACTTCTTCGCCACCTCGGCCGCCTTGTCATACCCGATCACGGGAGCGAGGGCCGTCGACAGGGAGCCGGTCGTCTCCGCGTTTCGCATGCACCGATCGACGTTCGTCGTGATCCCGGATACGCATCGGTCCGCGAACGTGCGACTGCCCGTTGAAAGGATCTCGATCGACTCCAGCAGGTTGTGAATCATCACCGGGATCATGACGTTGAGCTCGAAGTTCCCGCGCTCGCCGCCGATCGTGACCGCCGCATCATTTCCAATCACCTGGGCCGCCACCATGGTCAGCATCTCCGACATGACCGGGTTCACCTTGCCGGGCATGATGGAGGAGCCTGGCTGCAGCTCGGGCAGGTTGAGCTCTCCGATGCCGGTGCGCGGGCCGCTCGCCAGCCAGCGCAGGTCGTTAGCGATCTTCATCAGGCTGCACGCCACGACCTTCAGCATGGCGCTCATTTCTACCGTCGCGTCGCGCGCCGCCTGGGCCTCGAAGTGATTCTCGGCTTCGCGGAACTGCACGCCCGTGATCTCGCTGATTCGGGCGGCCATGCGGCTGCCGAACTCGGGGTGCGTGTTGATGCCCGTCCCGACGGCGGTTCCCCCGATCGCCAGCTCGCGCAGGGAGTCGCGCGCGCGCTCCACGCGCTCGATGCCGTGCTTCACCTGGCTGGCGTACCCGCTGAACTCCTGCCCAAGCCGCATCGGGGTGGCATCCTGCAGGTGGGTGCGCCCCGCCTTATACACCCCGTCGAATTCTTCCGTCTTCGCTTCGAGCGCCTGCTGCAGGTGGGTCAGCGCTGGCAGCAACTCGCCCTCGACGGCGAATAGTGACGATACGTGCACCGCCGTCGGGATCACGTCGTTGCTCGACTGTCCCATGTTGACGTGGTCGTTGGGGTGCACGGGATCCTTGGTTCCGACCTCGCCGCCAAGGATGAGGTTCGCGCGGTTCGCCAAAACCTCGTTGGCGTTCATGTTGGTGGACGTCCCTGAGCCTGTCTGGAAGATGTCCAGCACGAAGTGGGTGTCCAGCTCGCCGTCGATCATCTCCTGCGCCGCCTGCTTGATCGCCTCGGATCGCACCGGATCCAGTAATCCGAGGTCTTCGTTCACTTCGGCCGCCGCCCGCTTGATCACACCCAGGGCGTACAGAAAACGACGGTCGAAACGAAGCCGGCTGATCGGAAAGTTCTGGCGCGCCCGCTCCGTCTGTGCGCCGTACAGCATGTCCGCGGGGATGCGGACCGGACCCATTGAGTCCTTTTCCTCCCTGTACTGTGACATTATCGCACCCGCCTTTGATCGAATCTCAGAACTCGAGGCGATCTCCCGGTTTGACCTCGTTCGCCTCGAACCATCCCTGGTCCATCTCCAGGGCGTACATCATGGGCCCCCGCGAGAAGTAGTTCTCGTCAGACTGGGGCTCCATTGGCTCGATGTTGATGATCACACCGTTCGCGTCGATGAACGCGATGTCGAGAGGGATCCTCGTATTGCGCATCCAGAAGGACCGTACTTCCGCCGTACCGTATACGAAAAGCATACCATGATTCGCCGCCAATGAATCGCGGTTCATCAGGCCCTGGGCCCGTAGCTCCTGGTTGTCCGCGATCTCCGCCGTCACCTCCACTCCCCCGACGCGGATCGGAGCCGTACGAACCACCTGGCCACCCCCGGCCGGCATCGGTTGGCCCGTCTGCTGATCGGCAGCAGTCCGCGGGCTACCGGAGCCGCCGGCCTCATCACATCCCATAAGCAGCGGAGCAGCGAGCAGCGATGCGGCCAGGGCGACCCGAAGGTTGACTCGCCGCATGGTGGAAAGGACGTGAGAGAGCGCGTCGATCATGATCCGTCGCCCGGGTGAGGGATACGTGGAAGCAACTGTCCGTTGCCAAGATGCGTCGGCCTGTCCCTGACGCAAGCGGGTTCGTCGCCCGGTCCGGAGGCCGTGCCTGACCGCTCCGTGGAGTACACGCCGAGCCGGGGCGCGATCCGCCAGTCGACTTTCGCAGGGGAGCCCTTCGCGGCGTTGAGAACCGGTCCCGTTGACGATACATTCTCAATGCGTTGAGACAACCGTGGAGAGAGCCCACGCCGGGCCGTCGCACGGATTTGACTGACATCGAAAGCAGCCTGCGAGCCGTCCATGCCCGTCCCCTCGACTACCGTTTCCACGAGGCCGCCGCTAGGGTGCGCGGCCGTGATGATGCAGGTTCTTCGTGGTGAGCTCCGTGAGCGGGAGCTTCCGTTCACGCACCAGCGCGAGGCTATCGCGCAGGTCCTGTTCGAGTCCACCCGCCATCTGTCCGCGGACGACGTCGCGGCGGCGCTGCGCCAACGGGGCGAGCATGCGGGCAAGGCAACGGTCTATCGTACCCTGGCCCTGCTCGTTGAACTCGGTCTGGCCACTGAGCACGACTTCGACGAGGGGTTCAAGCGCTACGAGTCCCAGGTCGGTGCGGCCCAGCATGATCACCTGATCTGCACCGAGTGCGGTCGGGTTTCGACTTTCAAGCACTCTGAGCTCGACCGGATCCTCGCGGAGGTCTCGACCGAGAACGGATTCGAGGCGATAACCAGGCAGGTCAAGGTGTTCGGAACTTGCAGCGAGTCCGCCGCGTGCCGCGAGGTGCAGCGGACATATCGAAACGTCCGACCCACATCCTGACAGAGAGCGACATGACCTCGCGCGAGAGGCTCCTTCGTCTGTTCGTCGAGCGGTCTTTCCAGGAAGGCGACTTCGTGCTCGCCTCAGGCCGCCAGAGTCGTTTTTACGTTGACTGTCGGACCACCACGATGCACTCGGAGGGCCAGGTCCTCCTGGGAGAAGTCGGCGCCGATACGCTGGAAGCAGCGGGGCTGGAACCGGACCTGATCGGGGGGCTCACGATGGGTGCCGATCCGATCGCCTACGCCATCGCCGGCGAGAGCTGGCGGCGGGGAAGGCCCGTGCACGCGTTCTCCGTTCGGAAGAGACCCAAGCGACACGGAACGGGCCGCCGGATCGAGGGGTGCTTCGAGCAGGGCGCCCGCGTCGTCGTCGTGGAGGACGTCATCACTACAGGCGGATCCGCACTCCAGGCGTGCGAGGCCGTGCGGCAGGAAGGGGGCACGGTACTGGCGGTCCTCGCCGCCGTCGATCGGCTGGAAGGCGGCCGCGAATCGATCGAGGCCGAGGGCCTCACCGTTCACACGATGTTCGGGGTAGACGAGTTCCAGTCCTATCTGTCGAGCTCAGCCGCACCCGTGGGAACAGACGATTGATGCTTAGACATACGCTCCTGTTTCTGAGCGAGCGGAACGGCCTGAAGAATGTGCTGTTCAAGCTACCGTTTGCGCGGCAGATGTCCGGTCGTTTCGTGGCAGGCGACACGTCCGAGGAGGCGCTCGACGTGGCCCGCGGGCTGAACGAAAGGGGCTTCCGGGTCACCCTCGATCTGCTTGGCGAGAGCGTGTCCGATCGGTCCGAGGCCGATTTCGCGGCCGCCGAGTACGCGGAAAGTCTGGCCGAGATCGACGCGCACGCGGCGGAGACCACGATCTCGCTCAAGCTGACTCAGCTCGGACTCGACATCGACACCGATTTCTGCTACGAGAATCTTCTGAAGGTCGTTCGACAGGCCGCCGAGCTCGGGAACTTCGTCCGCATCGACATGGAGGACTCCGAGCACACTCAGACGACGCTGGACGTCTTTTACCGGGTGTTCGAACAGCACCTGAACGTGGGGATCGTGATCCAGTCCTACCTGTACCGCAGCGAGGCGGACATCGCCCGGCTGGTAGAACTCGGTGCAGCGGTCCGCTTGTGCAAGGGGGCCTACAACGAGCCCGCGTCGGTCGCGTTCCAGGACAAGAGAGAGGTGGACGCCAACTACGTTCACCTGATGAAGATGCTGCTGGACGGTGGCGCCCCGACTGCGATCGCCTCGCACGACGAGAAGATGATCGACTCCACACTGGAACACGCTGCCCGGACCGGGATACCGGATGACGCGTTCGAGATCCAGATGCTTTACGGCGTGAGGCGTGAGTACCAGCGACAACTGGTGGATAACGGCCTCAACATGAGGATCTACCTGCCCTACGGATCGCAGTGGTACTCGTACTTCATGCGCCGTATGGCGGAGCGGCCGGCGAACCTATTGTTCGTCATGCGCGCGGCGCTCGGCGATTGATGGCAAGGAGGAAGATGACGTGGTGACGTTCACGGAAGGAGCGAAGGCCCACGTGGTGGCCTTCCTCGCGGAAGAGGCCGAGCCTCTCGCGGTGCGGATAGAGGTACTCGACTCGAGCCCACTTGCTCCCAGGTACGACCTGTCCCTGATCGAAGAGTCCGAGAAGGAATCTGATGACCAGATCTACGGACAGGGCGATTTCGAGGTCGTCGTGCCAAAATCCAGCGCAGACCTCCTGCAGGGCGCCCGGGTGGACTGGGTGGAGTCGATGCAAGGCAGTGGGTTCAAGATCGAGAACCCCAACATCGTCCCGATCGGAGAAGGCGTGGCTGCCGGCCCCGTAGCCGACCGGGTGAAGCAGGTCGTCGAGATGCAGGTCAACCCGGCGATCGCCAGCCACGGAGGCAGCGTGACTCTCGTTGAGGTGCGCGATGACGTCGTCTATCTCGAGATGATGGGCGGGTGTCAGGGCTGCGGCATGGCCGCAGTAACGCTCGCCCAGGGCATCCGACGGATCATCATGGAGAGCGTGCCCGAGATCAGGGACATCGTGGACGTGACGAATCACGATGCCGGGGACAACCCGTACTATTGATCGGGTGATTCGACTACCGCAGCACTGCCGCGAGGCCTGTGTCCGTCGGCATCTTCTCGCTCGGCAGCACGAGCGCTCTTCCTCCGAACTGGATGGTCAGCTCCGCCAGCTCGTCCAGCAGGTCCACGGCGCCGCCGTCCGGATCGGTGCCGCCCTCCCGGATGATCTCGATCTCGCCCGTCACGCGGTCGATCCGGCCCCACACGGTGCGCCCCTTGTCAGCCAGCAGCAGACGGATCCGGCCTGCAACCGCAAGGCGGCCGATGGCAGCCAAGTTCGACTCTGACTTCCGGCGGCCGTAGGAACTTTCCCACAGGTCGAGGGCGGTTTCCAGCTTGCGCTCCACTGACTTCTGCGCGATCGGCCATGCGGCCGCATGGATCCGATCCTCGTCCCAGCCGCTGATGTTCCCGATGATCCCGTCATCGGCCAGGTTCTCCAGCTTGCTGACGCTGCCGTAGATCGGGTGGTAGTAGTCCACCGCCGCCAGGATGATCGGTCCGATCTCGTCCGCCAGCAGTTCACGGACGCCCGCGTCCACGGCGCGGAAGAACTTCTCGAGCTCCTGTTTGGTGTCGTCCTTTCCCGCCCCGTGGCCGTGAAAAACGGGCGCCGATCCTCTCCCGCGGGGGCTCCGCAGGTTGAGGCGATCCGTCACCACTTCCGTGCCGAGGGCCTCCTGAAGGCTGGCGGGAACAGAAGCCAGGTTGACCGGAGCCAGCTCCGTAACCGTGCCCTCCCAGATGCGAACCTCCTTCTGGGACACGGAAAGGACCCAGAAGCGTTCGGGAGCCTGCAGGAACTCGATCAGGGGCTTCGTATGGAAGGTCGGCCCGACCACGACCATGTCGCGAAGACACACGGGCAGCCGATACAGGCGCCCGAAGTCGCGGGAAACGAATAGCACCAGCCCGTCCGCCTGGTGGCGCCAGAATTCCCGGTCGCCGATCAACGCCTCGAGCGGCGCCAGCACATCCTCGGACACGCTCACACCGTCGGATGCCAGCAGGTCCTGCGCTTTCTCGATGGCGGCCCGGAGGCGCAGAGGCTGTGCGGCTACCTCGGCACCCTTCCGGTGGGTCTCCATGTATATCGAGACGGCTGGCGCCGTATCGATCTGGAACAGTTCCTTGAGTTGATCTCTGCCGAAGTAATCCACGAGTATCCTCGCCCTCCTTCCAGGGGAAGCGGGAGCACCGGCGACCGCCCTCGATCCGCCGGAGACACCCGGGCCGGCGGCTCAGTCCTCTTCCCGGACCAGGCCGCCAAGCAGCATTCCGACGATGGAGATCACGATCGCGCCCAGCACTGCGGACCCGAAGCCGGCAAGCTCGAACCCGGGGGTCAGCGCAGCCGTCAGGTACAGCATCGCGCCGTTCACGACGAGGTAGAAGAGCCCCAGGGTGACGACCGTCAGCGGCAGCGTCAGGAGAACCGCGATCGGTTTGAGCGTTGCGTTGATGAGGCCGATCACGACTGCCGCGATGAGAATCGCCTGCGTATCGGAGGCCTCGATGCCCGGGACGAGCTTCACGGCGACATACAGGGCGGCCGCGTTCACAAGCCACCTGAGGATGAGCTTCACGTCGCAGCCCCTCCACCCGATGTGAGTGGCCGCGCGAAGCCGGCGGCGCCGAAACGACGCCGAAACGACGCGCGGCCTAGGATCAGAAGGCCGGCAGCAGGCTGAACTGGAAGAACCAGCCCTTGTCCGGACGGGTGATCGGATTCACGAAGTCGAGTTCCATGATCAGAAAACCCAGCAGATTGAGGCGTCCGGCAATCCCAACGCTGGCCACGACCTCGCTGCAATTCCGCGTGATGAGCTGGCCGCTGCCCGCGTCGCAGTTGAGCCTGGGCGTCACATCGTCGCGCCATGCGACACCGGCGTCGAAGAATGGTGCGATATCCACGGGTGGAGCGCCCGCCGAGGGAATGACTCCGAAGAACCCGAGCAATGGGATCCGGTATTCGAAGTTCGCCGAGACGAACCGGGTCCCGAACAGGTTGTTGAACACGTCGCACGAAGACTCGATCGACGAGGCGCACTCCTGGGTGCTGAACGATCCGTCGTTGAAACCGCGAATGATCGATGGATAACCGATATACAGGTCCGACAGGACCCGCACGTTTTCGTATCCTTCGACCGGATTGTCAGTGATGTCGCTCCAAGTAGCTTCCGAATCGGATCCGTACCGCCCGAAGTGCAGGATGCGGAACGCGAACGTGGTCGGCCGCACCGGCATGAAGTATCTCCGGAAGTCTACCAGGGCCGTCACGTAATTCAGGTCTCCCACCCGGGGCGAGACCTCGAACCGGTAGCGCTGCCCGAGCATCGGCCCTGTGCCGCCGAAGATCGTGTTGTCGTATACGAGAGCCGCGGCGGCGGTCCCCATGTTCAACGTACCCGGCGACGCAAGCTCCTCGCTATTCCGAGCGAGCTCGGCGCCGGAGAACGACAAGATGGTCGTTCGAATTTCGTTGTAGAAGTCGATCCCCTGGAAACCACCGGTGAGCTCGATCCGGTTCGCCCGGCTGATCGGATAGCTGACGCCCGCTGTGGCGATACGATTCACCTGCCACTCGCGGACCTCGGTCTCGATGAACACACCTTGCACGTCGTCGCGCTGCAGCGGCGCGTAGCGGCGGGTCACGTATGGCACTTGGCCAGCCTCTAAGTTCCAGTTCCACCGCGCTCGCCGGTTCTCGTACCCGACGATCAAAGCGGAGCTGCGAAGCAGGTTCCCGTTGGCCGTGTTGATGTTGAACAGGGTGCTCAGGTTGCGGTTGCCGAGCATGTCGCTGAAGTATAGCGATATGCCTCCGGCGAGGAACGCTCCGTAGCGGTCCGCACCGGCCGCGAGCTGCGGCTGGCTGACGTAGTCGAGTGTGATCCCCGGATGGTAGGCCGCTCCGGAGAAGGTCAGTGTATCGGCAAGGCCAAGCTCCGGCTCATCGAGGAGCACGCTTACCAGTCCGGGCGACCGATCCTGCGGAGGCAACACGGCAGGGCTGACGCCCGCGATCGCCTCCTCGATCGGCTGTCCCGCTAACTCCTCCGTCGCATCGATTCGGTACAGATTGTAGTCGCCACGCTCGAACGCCGTATACACGAGACGATCCGACGCGCTGGCCGAGGAAATCGCCGGGCTGAGCGCCGTGATCCCGCTGACTCCGGTGACGAGGTCGGTGACCTGGTACAGGTTCCCACCCTGGAATTCGTACCGGTAAACGTTGCTGATCCCGCTCACGTCGGTCACGAAATACAGGCTTTGACCGTCCGGTGCCCACTGCGGGTCGATGTGCTTTCCTACACCGAACACCGGCATCGCCTGGATCTCGCCGGTGGACGGGTCGATCAGTCCGAGGCGGTAATTGCCGTAGTCGAGCGTGGGCAGGTCCGTCGAAAACCGGTCCGTCACGAACGCGATCGCGCCCCCGTCAGGCGACCACGCTGGCTGCAGGTCCGAATAGAAGTCAGAGGTCAGTCGGCGAAGGCCCTCGGTCTCCAGGTCGAGAACGAACAGGTCCGTGTAGCCGTTCACGATCGCGGAGAAGGCCAGGCTCCGGCCGTCCGGAGAAAACGTAGGCGTGAAGATCTCGCCCAGCTCCTTGAATCGGACCTCCTTCACCTTCTTGCCGGTCTCCGGCTCGATGACGACGACGGCCGGGCGACCGTGGATGACCACGCCGAACGCGAAGTACCGCCCGTCTGGACTCCACGCTCCCGCCGAGTTGATGAACTGGAGGCTCTCGAAGTGCGTGTCCACGGCCGCCTTGGTGAGCCGACGGATGATCTCACCTGTGTCGGCGTCCGCCAGGAACATCTCGATCGCGAACAGGTCCTTCTCCGAGAGAAACACGACTCGCGATCCGTCGGGGCTGAGCGACGGACCCACGTTGAGCCCACCACTCCCCCTCTGCTCGGAAACGAGCTGGGTCGCGCTGCCGTGCTGCGGGAGCGGCGGCAGGTCATCGAGGTCGCCTAGCTGCTTGACGTCCTCGTCATCGGCCTCGGCCGGCTGGTCGTCCAACTCCCCGTCCGGGGAAGGCGGCTCCACGAATGCGATTTCCCCACGATCACCCAGGGCGTCCTGGGCTACCGTGGCATAGGCATCGTAGATCGCCTGGTGCCATTCGGCCTCCAGCTGCGGAATCGGGATCTGGAGGACCGCTTCAAGCGCCTGCTCCGGGTTGCCGGACTGCCCGGCAACCTTGAGCACTTTGCCGATGGACTCGTCCCCCCATTTTCCGGCCACGAACGCCCAGAACGCTTGCCCCCAGCGGTACGGGAAGTAGTCCCACTGCCGGGTAGAGAGGTCGCGAAGGGTGGGAAGCCGGCAGTTGCACGCCGCCGCGTCCCGCATCCACATCGCCGTGTGGGCATCGACCGGGCCGACGGAGAGGTACTCTGCCATTCCCTCGACGAACCACAATGGGAGCAGCAGTGCCGTCGGACCGCGGAAACCGACACCGCCCTCGCCTGAAACGCTGGTGATGTCGAACTGGAAAGCGTGAACGAGCTCGTGCCCGAGCACATGGTCAGACTCGTTCAGTGTGCCCGCGAGGGGAAGCACGATGCGTCGTTTCAACACCTCCGTAACACCGCCCGTGGATTCACCGATCTGCCCGAACACCGCGTTCGTCTGCTCGAAGTCGGGGTGGCTGGCATACAGGATCAGGGCCTGCCGGCCGTCGAGCTCGTGGTCCAGAAGACGGCCGATTCGAGCGTACCACCGTTCGGCCATACGGCCGGCCTCTCCGATGATGGTCTCCATCTCGGGGTAGTAATAGATGTCGAAGTGCTCTGTTTCCAGCACTTCGGTCTCGAACGTCTTGTACTGGACCTTGTTGCGGCCAAAGTACTGGGCATCCGCGGACGGCGGCAGGACGATGGCGCCCAACAGCAGCGTCAGAAGAAAGAGAAGTGCCCTCGATCCGAACGGGCCACGTGTCATATCGTTCCTCCGTGGGTCCGAAGGCGCCTCGCCTTCAGAGTAGATTCCGCCCCTCTCGTGCGGTTCAGATCCATACCCGGACTGGCCGATCGTGTTTCTTGCCGGATCGCCCACTTCACCGTGGCTCACTCGCAAGGCCGCAGCATTCCATCATACCGGTCGCGAGCTCTCTCCGCTCGTTCCAGATCATCGTACGGACCCAGGTAGACGCGAGTAAGGCCATCCGGGCTGTCGCGGGTAACGACCGGCACCCCGCGCTCCCGAAAGCCCTGCGCGAAGTCTTCGGCGTTCGCCGGATCGCCAAACGCACCGACCTGGACCACGCTGCAGGACAACAGCGCCGACATTTCGACAACCGCGATTCGCACCCTTGCGGTTCCCGGGCCGAGCATCCCGATTTCCCGGGCCGCGGCCATCGACAGGTCGATGATCCGGTTGTCCACGAACGGGCCCCGGTCGTTGATCCGTACCTCGGTCCGGCGTCCGTTGTCCACGTTGTAGACCTGCACGCGCGTTCCGAACGGCAGGCGTTTGTGGGCCGCCGTCATGTCCTCCATGTCATAGACCTCGCCGGAGGCCGTGCGCTTCCCGTCGAACCCGGGACCGTACCACGAAGCCATGCCCTCCTCGGACCAACTCTCGCTCACGCTTGTCATCGGAGGGGGCGTGGACGCACCACAGGCGGCGAGCATCAGGGAAGCGACGACCGGCAACGGTCGGGCGGAACGGAAGAAGCGCATGGGACTCAACCTAAGGCCGCGGGGCGGGCGATGGGAGTCACGTGAAGAAGCGTCCCGGTACGATCGGTCGATTGCGGTCCGCCTCCGTATTCCCCACGATGCACGGGCGCCCGACGCACGTTGCATCGATTGCCTTCTCGACACCGGAGACTGTCATGAAGGACACGGAATACAGCATGCACTACCCCCTGCCTGGAATCGGCTTCGATGAGGCCCTCGACAGAGTCGCCGCCGCCCTCAAGGAAGAGGGGTTCGGCGTGCTGACTCGCATCGACGTGGCCCAGACCCTGAAGACGAAAATCGGGGTGGACTTCAGGCCCTACGTCATCCTCGGGGCCTGTAACCCGGTGCTGGCCAACGAAGCGCTTCGCATCGATGACAACATCGGCCTCATGCTTCCCTGCAACGTGGTGGTCGCGGCCACGGAAGGAGGCTCCGAGGTCTCGTGCGTCCGGCCACACGCCATAATGGACGTCGTGGACGCCTCCGAGATGCGTGATGTGGCCGACGAGGCCCAGGCGAAGCTGGAGCGGGCCATGAAGGCGATCGAATCTCACTCAGGCGCCACGGACACGTAGGCGGCGCCCAGGGTGTAAGCGCCGGCCTCGATGGACCACAGGACAGACTCGCTCTCCAGGTCAACGGCCACGGCGTGGCCGGACGTCTGCGGCGTGCCCTCACAGGAGACGAACGCCCGCTTCCCGGAGGCGTCCAACGCTATTCCGTGCGGGTGCTCCGCCCCGAGGGGAATCGTGGCCGTTTCGATCAGCGAGCCTGTGTCCACCAGAGACAACGAGGCGTCGCCCCGGTTCGCGACCACCAGTGTGCCGCCGTCGGACGTGAGGGCGATCTGAGCCGGTCGATTACCGACGACCACCGTTCCGATGATCTCCCCATCCACCCGAAAGGCCCTGACGGATCCGGCGAGATGCAGTCCGACCCAGATCGTCCGGCCGTCCGGCGACCAATCCAGGTTGAGCGGCTTCAGGGCCGGCTGTCCTGGAGGGCCAGCCTCGGGTCCCGCGAAGAACCGGCCTCGTTCCTCCAGCGTCCCCGCGTCCAGAAGGACGATCTCGTCGCTCAGGCTGCAGGCAACGGCCACGAGGTGCCCGCCAGGATCCACCTCAGCATGGTGCGGGCCGCCGCACACCACGGGCGTAGCGATCACCGACAGATCGGCCAGCTCCACCACGGCGATGCGGCTCGGAACCGCCGGCCGGGAACGATCGTAATCGGGTACGAAGGCCCGGGAACCGTCGGGCGTGATCCCTATCCGGGCCGCCCCCGCCGTGGGCAGGGTGACCCTCCCCACGAGGCGGTCGCCGTCCATTTCGAACTTCCACAGGGTGGGCTCGCCGTGGGCGACGCTGACGTACCAGTGCCGCCCGTCCGGGCTGACCGCCACGGCGTGGGGCTCGTCCACCTCGTCGCGCCTCCGCTCGGTTGGAATGCGGCTGACGACCGAGCCGTCCGACGGGTCGATGCGTAGTACCTCGTCGGTGAAGCCCGACGTCACGTACAGTCGCTCGCCAGCGACGGGGTTCGGGCTGCGGGGACCGTTCGGCTGGCTGGAATCGCTCGAGCAGCCGGCCAGCAGCGCGGCGAGGGCCGCGAGGGCTACCCCGGCCCGGCGCTTCAGAACGTCGGTCGAAGAACCCATAGGCCGCTGTTCAGATCCGAGACATAGATGAATCCGTCGTGCACCTGGGGAGCCCAGCTGCAGGTTCCGGATGGCGCGAAGCAGACGCCGCCCACGTCGTACTGGATGCTGGCGACCTGCCTGGCCTGCTTATCTAGCTCGCCAAGGAGCCGGCCCGACACGTCCACCGCGTGGATGCCGTTCTCGTACCACGAGAAGTAGGCGATACCCGACGTTTCATCGAGCCAGAAATTGTGGGGAGCGGCGCCTGCCAGGGTAAAGCTGGCCACCTCGCGCGGAGCCGCCAGGTCGCTCACGTCCACCACCCGCACCTTCCCGGGAACGGCGATCTCGTCACCCAGGAAGACGTAGCCGGAGTCCGGCCAGTACCACGCGTTGTGCACGTCGTAGCCCGGGATGGCGATGCGGCTCACCTCAGTGGGGTTCGTCGGAGATCCCCCGGCCACGCCATTACCCACGTCCAGGACGATCAAGCCCCTGGTCCAATGTGAGAGGAAAGCCAGCCCATCACGCACGTAGACGTCGTGCAGGAAGCTCCCGCCGCCGTAGAACGAGGCCACGATCAGCGGATTCGCCGGATCCGAAATGTCCAGGACCCTCAAGCCGGAGCTCGGCACGGCGCCGTCCACCACCAGGTATGCGTAATCGTCATCGATCCACACGTTGTGGATCCCCGGTGCCAGATCGGGAGGCGCAAATCGGGTGATCACGACGGGGTGATGAGGATCCGCGAGGTCGAGCAAGGTGATCCCGTTCTGCCCGTCGTTGGACGCCTCATGCGTGATGATCGCCAGTGTACCGTCCGCTCTGACCTTCACGTCGTTGACGACCCGCGCGTCTACCTTGATCGAATCTGTCAGCACCGGAGCGTCCCTCACGGTGATGTCCCACACGTATAGCGCGTCTCCACATCGCCCGCCGGCGATTTGTCGACACCCCCAGGTGCCGGTGTAGGCCGCATCCCCGTGCTCCCAGTGGTCGGACGTGTAGCGGAACTCGATCGGATCGTTCCACTCGACCTGGAAGGAACCGGACGGGGCGCCGCGATCCGCCACGTCGATGTCCACCGTATCTGCAATAGCCCCCGCGCGGGCAATGATCCGCGTCGTTCCCACCGCATACGCCACGAACTCACCGTCCGCCGTGACCAGGCCGGCCGAAGGCGGCTCGGCGCGCCAGGTGACCACGGGATCATCCACGGTTTGACCCTGGTCATCTGTGGCAGAGACCTCGAAATCCACGACTTCTCCCTGCCGGGCCTGCGCTATCCCACCGGTGATCTCGAGGGTCGTGATCACCGGTCCACTCGCGACCACCGAGAAGGATGTGCCGAGGCTGGCCTCGGCCTGCCCGTCCAGTCGCGCCTCCAGGGTCACCTGATAGTCCCCGCTCACGGCCGACTCCGACACGTCCAGCGTCAGTGTCAGCTCGCGGGACGTCCCGGCATTCAGGGTCGGAATCGCGGCCGGGCTTACGGAAAGGCCGGCTCCGGGCACCGCGTTCCCGCCATTGTCGATCACCTCGAGGGCCGTCAGCTCTACCGGACCGGCCGCGCCGTCCCCCGTGTTCTGAAGCTCGACCGCCCGGATCCGGTCTTCGCCGAAGGACACGGACGAGGGAGAGAACACGAGCTGAATCGTCGGCTCGGCGGGCTGGTTCGGATCGGAGGAGCCCGAGTCGCTGCACCCGGTCAGGCACGCCACGGCAGCCACCACGGCCACGCTCATCAGACTCGTGGAACCGTGCGGGTTCGTCTTCAACTCGACACCTCCCGTTCACGTCTCGGATATGGCGCGGAGACCGCCCGGCATTTTTTCGCGCTGCTTCGATCCTCGCCAGCCGTTCTAGGTAACCGGGCCACCGTTCATTCGTTCCCATCGGGTGGCACGGGAGGTTTGCCGGTTTCCCGGTACCGGCGTAGCATGGGTCGCCCGAACTTCGAACGCAAAGGCCACTGCATAGGAACGCGTGTGCAGCACGATCCAGTACGCACTTCGCTCATCAAGAGGAGGCGCCGGGCCGGGTCTGCGGCTTCCGTGTGCGCCTCCGCGGCCGCCGTGGCGATCGCTGCGACGGTGGCTTGGGCGGCCGTCCACACCCGCCTCGAATCGTCAGCCCCGGCAGCCGATGAAGTGCTCTCCGTGGCGCCGGCCCAGTTCGAGCTCCGGTTCAGCGGTCCCGTCAACGAGGCTCTCAGCGCCCTGGTTCTCGTAGCTCCCTCCGGCGATTCGCTGCGAGTGGCATTGCGCGGTTCGGGCGACGACGGGCGGATTCTGGTCGGAGACGTCCCCGGGCTCGAGGACGGCAAGTATCTCGTGCGCTGGAAGACGGTGTCGGCGGACGGTCACACGGTCCAAGGCGTGTTCGAGTTCACCTTCACGGGTGGCCGCCCGGCCGGCGATCTGCCAGAGGCGCAGCCCGATTCGGCTGGCAGGCTGCCCGAAACGCTTGCAGCGGAAGAAGCGGGCCGGGCGGAGGAAGAAGTGGCGGGGAATCCGTCGCCCCTGGGGAGCTTGCTGCTCGCGGGCCTCGGCCTGGCCTGTCTGCTGGGCTTCACGGGTCTGCTATGGTTCTGTGGCTCGTCGCCGCTCCTCCAGGAGCCGCGCATCGGGCGTGCGATCGTTGCGCTGGGATGGGCGGCGCTACTTTTGCTGGCCGGCGAACTGGGGCGCTGGCTGATAGCTGTCGTCCCCCCGGGGGCTGGCCCCGCGGGCGTCGGCGCTGCGCTGGGATCCAGTACCGGGATCGCCGGGATCGCGCGGATCGCTCTGCTGGCGATCGCCCTCGGGGTATCGCGCCGAAACGGACGGGCTGCCGCCGCTCTCGCCGTCGCCGCCGCCGTGATCGGCGCCGCTTCCGGGCACGCGGCTGCTATCTCACCCTGGATCACGATGCCGGCGAAAGCCGTTCATCTGGTCGCCGTGTCCGTCTGGCTCGGAGGGCTGCTGCTGCTTGTGCTGGCCCCGGACGCCCCCGCGGATGGGACCGGTGCATGGCGATTCGGCTCCGTAGCACGCGCGGTTTCCTCCGCCGCCCTTCTGTCCGTGATCCTGGTCGTCGGCTCCGGAATGGTCCAGTCCGCGCAGCTGGTGGGCGAGTTCGCGGCCTACACCGGCACAGTCTATGGGCGGGGCGCACTCGCGAAGTGGGGCGGCCTGGTCGTTCTTGTAGGATTCGGGGCCTATCACAGGTTCCGGGTCATGCCACATCTGGAAGAAGACGAGACCGGGCGGACGTTGCGCCGAACCGTTCGCCTTGAGACGGCGGTGATGCTCGCGGTAATCATGGTGGCCGCGTGGCTCGCGCGGGTGTCTCCGCCAGCGGATCTCTAGCCGACGGTCCGCTCGCAGCTAACGAGGACACCTCCGGCCTCCTCAGGCGGGCTCGTCCGCCAGTGGCGGGCCCCCGACAGACTCGGGAGGCGGTGCGCTGCCGGCTGCCGCTTCCTTCTTGCTGGCCGAACGCTCCACGACCCCCTGGATGATCACGTAGAACGCCGGGATCAGGAACACTCCGCTCAGCGTAGCGATCAGCATTCCGAACAAGACCGCCGTGCCGAGTGACACGCGACTAGAAGCGCCCGCACCAGAAGCGATCGCCAGCGGAATCACACCCAGGATGAACGAGAACGCAGTCATCAGGATGGGCCGGAAGCGCAGCAGGGCTGCCGTCTCGGCCGCCTCGATCACTCCCTTCCCTTCCTCCCGCTGCTGCTTGGCGAACTCCACGATCAGGATCGCGGTCTTCGCGGCGAGGCCGATCAGCAGCACCAGTCCGATCTGCGTGTAGATGTTGTTGTCGAGTCTCCTGAGCCCCGTGCCCAGCATCGCCCCCAGGATCGCCATCGGCACGCCCATCAGCACGGCCAGCGGGATCATCCAGCTCTCGTACTGGGCGGCCATGAACAGGAACACGAAGATGATGGCGAGGCTGAAGATGATCGGAGCCAGGTTGCCGGCCGCGATCTGCTGATACGTCACGCCCGACCACTGGTACCCCATCTGCGGCGGGAGATACGCACCAGCCAACCGCTGCATCTCGGCTACCGCCTCACCGGACGATTTCCCTGGTGCGGGAACGCCCGTGATCGTGGCCGCGGGGAACATGTTGAACCGCGTGATCACGTTCGGACCCACCGTGTCCCGCACCTGGGCCAGAGTGCCCATGGGAATCATGTCGCCATTCGCGTTCCGCACCTCGAGGCGATCGATGTCGGATACCTTCGAGCGGAACTGTTCGTCGGCCTGCACCTGCACCTTCCACGTGCGTCCGAACAGGTTGAAATCGTTGACGTAGGCGGACCCCAGGTTGGCCGACAGCGTGTTGAAGACGGTCTGCAGGGGCACGCCGTACGTCTTCACCCGATTCCGGTCCACGTCCACGAACAGCTGCGGCACGTTGGCCGTGAAGTTCTGGTTCAGGCGATCCACCACCGGGCTCTGTGTGCCTGCCGCCACCATGTCGTTGGCGAACGTCTGGAGCTGCTGGAGCCCCACGCCGCCCCGGTCCTGCAGTTCCATCGAGAACCCGGTCGCGTTCCCGAGTCCCGTGATGGGGGGCGGCCCGAAGGCGAACGCCCGGCCCTCCTGGATGGTGAACAAGTAGCGCTGCATGTTCGCCATCAGGACCTCGACGTGCTCTTCCTTCGACCGATCCGACCAGTTGTCGAGCGTGGCGATCGCCGCACCGAAGTTCGACCCCTGCACCGCGTTGAGGAACGAGTAGCCGCCGATCGTGATGTAGTTCTGCACGCCCGGTGTGTTGGCAAGCGCGACGTTGACGCGATCGAGGACCTGCTCTACGCGTTCCATCGAGGCGCCGTCAGGCAACTCGACGTTGACGAAGAAGTAGCCCTGGTCTTCGTCGGGAATGAACCCGCCGGGAATCATGTTGAAGCTGAGGAACATCGCCACCATG
>JBDGWG010000035.1:0-26461 GCA_039585235.1 Gemmatimonadota bacterium
GGTGGTGGTGTGACGAACATCCAGGCGCCGAGTGCGGCGTCTACGGAGCGCGTCTCCGCAGTTACCGCGCGGGTGGCTAGTGTCTGCGAAGGCGGGCTCTAGCGGAGCGCCGGTGGAGACCCCGCAGCGGCTTCAGCCGCGAGGAGGCTCCGACGAGCGCGAGCGACCCGCCCAGAGCAGACGCTAGCCCACCCGCCCATGGCACTTCTTGTACTTCTTCCCGCTCCCGCACGGACACGGGTCGTTCCGGCCTACCGCTTCCACGCCATGAAGAGGCGCTTCGGGACGCAGGACCTGCTGAGTCGGCTTCGCCGCCGGTTCCTTCAATGCCGTGGCCGCCACGCCGGTCGCCGCCAGCTCCGGGACGCTCTCCGCCGGCGCCGCGCGCGGCGGACCGGAGGCCGATACGCGTCCACCTGCGGCATCCGCCCCACTGCCCGTGCCCGCCAGCTCGCTGGGTCCGCTCATCGAGCTAACCTGCTGCGGCCGCAGAGCGGGACGCATCTCCACCTGGGCCCGGAACAGCAGGTTGGACAGGCTCTTCCGCAAATCCTGCATCAGGTCGACGAACGCCCCGTAGGCCTCCCTCTTGTACTCGACCAGCGGGTCGCGCTGCCCGTACGCCCGGTACCGGATCGACTCCCGCAGGTGGTCCAGGTCGTACAGGTGGCCCTTCCACTTTTCGTCGATCACCGAGAGCACGATGAAGCTGAGGATCCGCTCCCAGTTGTCGCCGAAACTCTCGATCTTCTGGTGATACGCTTCGTGCACGAAGTCCAGGACGGCGTCCATCAGCTCGTCCGTGTCCTTCCATTGGATGTCGGTCGGGTCTGGGTCCTCGGTCGGGAGAAACGTAGCCACGAAGAAGTAGTCCAGCAGAAGCCGCTCCCGCAGGCCGGGCAGGTCCCAATCGTCCGCATGTGAGCCGGGTTCGATCGCCGCCTCGACGACCTCGATGACCGATCGCTCGATCATCTCCCACGCCTCGCCCTTCAGGTCCTCCCCACCCTCCAGCCCGAACAGCCGCAGGTCGTAGATCACTTCCCGCTGCTGGTTCATCACGTCATCGTACTCGAGCAGCCTCTTTCGGGCCTCGAAGTTCTGCAACTCGACACGCCGCTGGGCACGCTCGATCGCCTTGGTCATCCACGGGTGTGTGATGACCTCACCCTCCTCGGCGCCCAGCCGGTCCATCACCTTGGCCACGCGCTCACTGGCGAACAGCCGCATCAGATCGTCCTCGAGTGACAGGAAGAACCGGCTCGACCCGGGGTCTCCCTGACGGCCCGACCGGCCCCGCAGCTGGCGGTCGATCCGCCGGGACTCGTGCCGCTCCGTACCGAGGATCTGCAGGCCGCACGGTGTGTCCGCGTAGCACCCCAGAGCCTGCACCTGGTCCTGGCTCAGGTCCTCCTCCTCAGCCAACTGGCCGAACGCCGGCTCGGCCGAACGGATCCCGCACACCTGACACTTCACCAGCGCCGCGCCGAGCTTGATGTCCGTTCCCCGGCCGGCCATGTTCGTGGCAATCGTGATCGCACCGGGCTGCCCCGCCTGCGTCACGATCTCCGCCTCCCTCTCGTGCTGCTTCGCGTTCAGCACCTGGTGCTCCAGCCCACGGCGCTTGAGCATACGCGAGACCTTCTCCGAGACGTCCACGTTCGTCGTACCCACGAGCATCGGAAGGCCGCGTCGATGCAGGCGTTCGATCTCGTCGAGGAGGGCAGCGAACTTCTCCCGATTCGTCCGATAGAGAAGGTCCTCGTCGTCCATCCGGCGCACCGGTCGGTTGGTGGGAATCACGACCACCTCGAGCCCGTAGATCTCGTGGAACTCCCCTTCCTCCGTCTCGGCGGTGCCGGTCATCCCCGCCAGCTTCGCGTACATGCGGAAGTAGTTCTGGATCGTGATCGTTGCGAGCGTCTGGGTTTCCCCGCGCACGCTGACGTTTTCCTTGGCCTCGACGGCCTGGTGCAGCCCATCGCTCCAGCGTCGGCCCGTCATCTTACGGCCCGTGAACTCGTCCACGATCACGACTTCGCCGTTCTCGACGACGTACTCCACGTCCTTCTCGTACAGGGCGTGCGCCTTGACGAGCTGGTGGATGATGTGCAGTCGCTCGGACTTCTCCGCGTAGTCCCGCTCCAGGGCCTGGATGCGGTCCCGCGTCTCGTCCGGACCGAGCTTGCCATCGTCCTCCACCTTCTTCACGGCCTCGGAGATGTCAGGTACCACGAACGCGTCCGGATCGCCCGGGCTGAGGATATCCTGCCCCCGCTCGCTGATCTGGATCGTGTGCCCCTTCTCGTCGGTCGTGAACAGCAGCATTTCGTCGATCTCAGCCATGGCCTTGTCGCGCATGACCCCGGCTTCGGTACGCTGGACGAGCTGCTTCACGCCGGTCTCGCTCAGTAGCTTCATGAGACGGCGGTTCTTGGGCCCCCCACGCTGCGCCGCCAGGAGGAGCTTGCCCGTATGGAACTCGCTTGCGCTCTCCTCCTCGTCCGCCAGCTTCTGGAGCTCCGACTCCGCCTCGGCGACCAGGCCGTTCACGATGGCCATCTGCTTGCGGACCAGGCTGGCCACCTGCGCGTTGTGCTTCTTGTAGACCTGCTGGTCCTGCGCCTTGCCGACGGGACCGCTGATGATGAGCGGCGTGCGGGCCTCGTCGATCAGGACGGAGTCGACCTCGTCGATGATCGCGTAGTTATGCGCTCGCTGCACCCGATCTTCGTGCCGCACCACCATGTTGTCGCGCAGGTAGTCGAACCCGAACTCGTTGTTGGTGCCGTAGGTGATGTCGCACCCGTACATCCCGCGCCGCACTTCGCTCCCGGGCTGCGTGTCATCGATGCAGCCGACGGTCAGTCCGAGGTAGCTGAAGATCGTGCCCATCCACTGGGAATCACGGCGGGCCAGGTAGTTGTTCACGGTGACCAGGTGGGCCCCCTTGCCCGGGAGCGCGTTCAGATACAACGGCATGGTGGCCACGAGCGTCTTGCCCTCGCCCGTCGCCATCTCGGCGATCTTGCCCTGGTGCAGGACGATACCGCCGATGAGCTGGACGTCGTACGGCACCATGTCCCATGTCATTTTGTGCCCGGTGACTTCGATCTCGGTGTCGAGGAGTCGGCGACACGCGTCTCGCACGGTCGCGAACGCCTCCGGCAGGAGCTCGTCCAGGATCTCGTCAATCGCCGTCTGGAGCTCGGTCTCGGCCTGACTCAGGCGCTCGGACAGGTCCGCCCGCTTCGAGCTGTCCTCGGTGTGCCGGCGGTCCTCCCTCAGCGTCTCGATCTCATCTTCGAGCTTCCGCGTCTTTTCGCGAATCCGGTCGCGAAACCGCGCTGTCTGCTCCTTCAGATCTGCCTCGGACACCTCGGCAAGCCGCTCCTCGTGGAGCTTGATCTCGTCGACGATGGGCTGGAGACGCTTCATTTCGCGCTGGAAGCGGGTGCCCACGACCTTCTGTACCATTCCCTTCAGCATGTGCTGCGATCTTCCTTTGTTCGGCCGCGCTTCGTCAGGCGCGCGACTGAGTACGCCGCGCCGACCACGCCTGCTCGACCACCGGTCGAACGCGTTCCGGCACCGTGTATCGAATTGACCTGCCCTCCTCCAGCCTCTGTCGGATCCGCGTGCTGGAGAGGTCCACCCGCGTGACTTCAATTACCTCGTGGGGGACGTCAGTCCCCTTCAGCTCCTCGCCCGGGCGCGTCATCACGGCCAGGCGCGCCAGCTTCAGGATACGCTCAGGCGCCCTCCAGTCGCGGAACGACTGTAGCTGATCGGCGCCCACGATCAGGTAGAGCGCCTGGGGCGCCAACTCGCGGTGCACCCACTCGAGCGTGTCCACCGTCCACGAAGGGCCCTCTCGCCCGACTTCGATATCGCTCACCTGGATTCGATCGTCGCCCTCGAACGCCAGGCGCACGAGCGCCAACCGGGTTTCGGCGTCGAGCACGGCTTCCCGGTGCGGCGGCTGGCCCGCCGGCACCACGATCAAGCGATCCAGGTCGAGTCGCTCGAGCACGTCCTGAGCGACGACCAGGTGGCCGATATGGGGCGGATCAAACGTGCCGCCGAGGATGCCGATGCGTCCCCGCACGTCAGCCCTCGTCCTCGTTTCGCTCCGAGATCTCAAGCGCCTCGGGCGAGTCAGGATAGAACTCGAGAAGGCGCTGCCGCACGAGGTCCGCTTCCGCGCGGAAGCCTACCTTGGAGTAGCTGTCGAACAGCACCAGCAGCGTCGCCGGTGCGACCTCGGCCTCCGGGTACGTCTGAAGGACGTTCTCGAAGTAGATGATGGCCGACTCGTAGAACCCCCTCTCGTAGTAGTACCGTCCGACCCTGAGATCCTTGGCCGCCATCTTCTGCCTGGCCTGAGCCACGAGGTCGCGCGCCTCTCCCACCAGCGGGCTCCGCGGAAAGAACTCTAGCAGCCGTGTGCATTCCTCGATCGTCTTCTGCGTGAACTCCTGGTCGCGAGGAAGGTCGGGGGACACGATCCAAAAGGACCTGCATACCCCGAGCTGGGCGTCGTCGGCCAGAGGACTGTTCGGCCGTGACGTCGCGAGCTGCCGGAACTCGTTGGCCGCCACCAGCTCATCGCCGGTTGCGAGATACGATTCGGCCAGGAGGAGGCGGCTGCTGTCCGCCGTGGGGTGCAGCGGTTCCCGGAGAAGGTGATCCCTGAAACCGCGGATCGCGTCATGGTACTTCCCGCGCTCGAATCGGTCTACCGACCAGTCGAATCGACCGCGTGGCGTCGCGCTCTCGGGCGGCATGGCAGGCGCACATCCCGCGAGAAGCCCGACGGCCAACCATGCATGCCGTGGAAGGTATCTGCCCCTTCGCGCCGCCGTTCCCCTTCCTCCCCCAGGTCGTCGCATTATCTCAGGTATCCGTATCGGATCTCGCGTATTCTGTCTTCGGCCATCGACACCAACGGCCCGCTGCGAGCCGGATTCAGGTCCAGTACGGCCAGAAAGTCGGATTCAGCCTCCGCGTGCGCGCCCCAGCCCAGCAGGATTTCACCCCGCTCGAAGTGCGCCCGGTCCAGGAGTGTACGAGGCACTCCCTGGTCGATGAGAATGTCAAGGTGCGCCCGAGCAGACCGGCTCTTCCCCTGCCGCAGCTCCTCCTCGGCCACTGCGAACAGGCAGTTGCCGTACTGCCAGCGGACGGCAGACCGATCGGTGCCGGGCGAGCCGCCCCGTGCGAGGTAACTTTCAAAATAGCCCAGTGCCTCCCGGCAGCCGCCGAGCTCCTGGAAGGTGCGCGCCGTCTCGAGTTCCACCTCGGCCGGTATCTCCCCATTCTCGGCGGCGCCCAGATACAGCGGCAGAGCCCGACCATGGTCAGACAATCCGGAGTAATGCCGGGCCAGGGAAAGCCTCAGGTCGGGCGGTATGAGCCCGATGCTGATCCGTTCCACTGGTCCGAGCGCCCTGGCCATGTTCTCCGGGGCGCCCTCCTCGAGAGCGACGCGAGCGGCCTCCGAAAGAACTGCCGCCGCCTGGTAGCGGTACGTCGAGTCCTGTGTCAGCAATCGGCGGACATACCTGAGCGATGCCTCGACTTCGCCTCGCTTGCCATACGCGTCGCCCAGTCGCAGCAGCACGCCCGGCTCGTCGCCTTGCTGGCGCAGGGCCAATCGGTACTCGGCAATCGCCGCATCGACCCGCCCGGCGCCGTACAGGCGGTCTCCCCTCTCGACCGCGTCGTCCGGGGATCCACCGCATGCCGCCAGGATGAGGAAGAGCGCTGAGAGCGCGGTCCGACCGCGCGTTCTGCGTCTGGACCGAAAATGCGGCACGACTCGCTACCTCAGCCGTCGGAAGTTGGCGCCGGAATCTGCCGGCGCGAGGTCGCCCGCCGGACTATTCCGTACTTCGCGATACAGTGCAGGGCCCGAAACCCGTCCTTCCAACTGATCTTCTTTCCCTCAGCGTACGTCCGTCCGCTATAGGACACACCGACCTCGTACACGCGCCAGCCTCCGCGCGCAATCTTCGCAGTGATTTCGGGCTCTACTCCGAAGCCGCGCTCCTCGATTTCCAGTCCCTCGAGCACTTCCCTGCGGAAGCACTTATAACACGTTTCCATGTCCGTCAGGTTCAGGTTCGTCACCATGTTGGACATCAGAGTGAGAAAACGGTTCCCCACGTAGTGCCAGAAGTACAGCACACGATGCGGCTCACCACCAAGAAAGCGGGACCCGTACACCACGTCCGCCCGATCGTCCAGGATCGGCTCCAGCAGCTTGCGGTATTCGTCCGGGTCGTATTCGAGATCCGCGTCCTGGATGACCACGACGCCGCCGCTCGCCGCGGCGAAGCCGGTGGCGAGAGCCCGTCCTTTGCCCTGGTTTCGCTCATGCAGGATCAGCCGGTCCACCAGCTCGTCCGCCTCGAGTTGCGCCAGGATCTCCCTCGATCGATCCGTCGAGCCATCATCCACACACACCAGCTCGATCTTCAGCGGCACCTGGCGCACCCGCCGAATGATCGCCTCAAGCGTCTCCTGCTCGTTATACACCGGCATCACGACCGACAGGACCTGCCCGCTGGACACTGTCATCGCGGCTCCTCGGTCGTTTCCGTCAGAACCGGCGGCGGCTTCAACGCACCGCCCTCCTGAAGCGACCGGAAGTACGCAATCGTGCTCGTGAGGCCTTCATCTAGAGACACGACCGGTTCCCAGCCGAGCAACGTCCGGGCCCGCGAGATGTCCGGCTTTCGCACCTTCGGATCGTCCGTCGGGAGCGGCAGGTACCGAACGCCCACGTCGGGGTCCATCATCGCCTGGATTCGCTCGGCGAGCTGTCCCACGGTGTACTCGACCGGGTTGCCGATGTTCACGGGCAGGTGCTCGGTCGAGCCGAACAGCCGGTAGATTCCCTCCACCTCATCGGAGACGTAGCAGAAGCTGCGCGACTGTGACCCGTCTCCATATAGGGTGAGGTCACGTCCCAGCAGTGCCTGGACGATGAAGTTGGACACCACGCGCCCGTCCCCCGGCCGCATGCGGGGCCCGTACGTATTGAATATCCGGACGATACGCGTGTCCGCCCCGTGGTATCTGTGATATGCCGTCGTCATCGCCTCGGCGAAGCGCTTCGCCTCGTCGTACACTCCGCGCGGACCGATCGGGTTGACGTTGCCCCAGTACGTTTCCGGTTGCGGATGAACCAGCGGGTCTCCGTACACCTCGGAGGTCGAAGCGAGGAGAAACCGGGAGCCCTTTGCGAGGGACAGACCGAGAGCGTTGTGCGTGCCCAGGCTGCCCACTTTGAGGGTCTGTATGGGCAACTCGAGGTAGTCTACCGGACTCGCCGGCGATGCGAAGTGGAGCACACCGTCGAGATCTCCCGTGACGTCAATGAACCGCGTCACGTCGTGCTCCACGAACTCGAAGTGCGGTTCGTTCTCGAGGTGCGCGATGTTGTCCAGACTCCCCGTGATCAGGTTGTCCATACCGATCACGTGATGGCCGTCGGCCAGGAATCGGTCGCTCAAATGCGAGCCCAGGAAACCGGCCGCACCGGTAATCAAGACCCTCATCGTACCTGCTCTCGCCCGATGGGATAGTATTCGAAGCCGTGACGCCTCATGCGGGCTGGATCATACAGGTTCCTGCCGTCGAACACGATCGGAGCTTCGAGCTCCTGTTTGACCTTCTCCCAGCTTGGTCGACGGTACTGGAGCCATTCGGTGACCACCACCAGAGCGTCTGCCCCGGACAGTGCGGCGTACTCGTCGGCCGCGTAGGTGATCCGGTCGCCGAGGTACCACTCGCGGGCGACCCCTTCGGCCACGGGATCGTGGGCGGTAACCGTGGCTCCACCGGCGAGCAGCTCTTCGATCAGGGTCACAGAGGCGGCTTCCCGCATGTCATCCGTTTCCGGTTTGAACGCCAGGCCCCACACTGCGAAGCTCATGCCTGAGAGGTCGTCCCCGAAGCGCGACCGGATCTTCCGGCCAAGCACCAGCTTCTGGCGCTCGTTCGTCTCGTGCACCTCCTTGAGGATCGACAGATTGACTTCCCTCTCCTCTCCCGTCCGGATGAGCGCGCGCACGTCCTTCGGGAAGCAGCTGCCTCCGTAGCCCGCTCCAGCGTACAGGAAGGACGCTCCGATGCGGGGATCCGAGCCGACTCCCCGTCGAACCATGGTGACATCGGCTCCGGCCGCCTCGCACAGTGCCGCGATCTGGTTCATGAAGCTGATCCGTGTGGCCAGCATGGCGTTGGCGGCGTACTTGGTGAGCTCGGCTGAAGCGATGTCCATGAATATCAACGGATTACCGCTTCGTACGAACGGCTCGTACAGCTCCTCGATCACCGGTCGAGCCTCCTCCGACTCGATCCCGCATACCACTCGATCGGGGCGCATGAAGTCGTCGATCGCGGCCCCTTCCTTCAGAAACTCGGGGTTCGAGCAGACGTGGAACTCGCCGTCCGTGTGCTTCTCGATCTCTTCGCGCACCTTAGTGGCCGTCCCCACCGGAACGGTGCTCTTGGTGATCACGACCTTCTCATCGACCAGGTTCTGCCCGACGACTCGCGCGACGGCGAGCACGTGCTGCAGGTCGGCGGAGCCATCCTCATCCGGCGGAGTCCCAACCGCAATGAATACGACACGGCCGGTCCGCACGGCCTCGGCCACATCGGTCGTGAACTGGATCCGACCCTCCGCGAGGTTGCGCTGCAGAAGGCGGTCCAGCCCCGGCTCGTAGATCGGGCTTCGCCCCTTGTTCAGGAGGCCGATCTTGCGCTCGTCGATGTCGGCGCATACGACCTGGTTTCCGGTCTCGGCCAGGCATGCCCCCACTACGAGACCGACATATCCGCTCCCTACGACGGTGACGTTCATATCTCCCTCGCTCAGACGACGGTGCCAGTGTGTTCGGTCCTTCCGAAACGATCGCTGATCCACCGATACGTCTCCCGCACGGACGCCTCGACGTCGCGCTGCGGGACCCAGCCGGTGTCCCCGCGTATGCGCGCCGGGTCTCCAGCGACTACGGCCAGCTCCTCCCGGCGTACCCGGCTCGGGACCACTTCAATCTCTACGTCGCAGCCCCCTTCGTCTACAATCCAGTCCAGGATCGTCCCGATCCGGATCGCGCGCCCCGTAGCAACGTTGTACGCGGCCCTCGGCGTAGCCAGGTCCATCAGCAGACGCAGCGCCTTCACGCCGTCACGAACGTCCGTAAAGTCGCGCTCGACATCCAGGTTGCCGACCTTGACAAGAGGTTCTTTCTCGCCGAGGGCGATGCGGGCAACCTGCTCGGCGAACTCCGGAACCACGAATGGTCGCTCCTGTCCCGGGCCGACGAGGTTAAATCCGCGTACGACCAGAATCCGCAGTCCGTGGGCGCGTCGGTACGTATGCGCCGCGAGTTCCTGCCCCGCTTTCGACAGTCCGTAGGCCGACACGGGCCGCAGGGACATCTCCTCGGACAGCGGAACGCCGTCGCGCGCCGCGTCGCCGTAGGCATCACACGACCCCATGGCCAGAATGCGCGGGTCGAAGTCGGGTTCCAGCTCGCGGACCGCGACGACGGCCTCGCAGAGGTTGACCGTGCCGCCCACGTTGACGTGGACGGCATCCGACGCGAACTGCCGGGCCAGGGCGCCGGAGGCGAAGCCGGCCAGGTGGTAGATCCGGTCCGGCATCGCCGCGGCGACCAGCCGAACCAGCGCATCACGGTCCCTGACATCCGCCGCCTTCCAGTCCACGGAAGCGATCTGCTCCGAGGCGAGAGTCGAACGGCTGGGAGGCAGGTCGAGGGCCGAGGCGGCCACGCTGACACCGTGGTCCAGCAGCTCGGCGATGAGGTGTTGTCCGACGAATCCGTCGGCTCCGGTGACCAATGCTCTCATCCGCGCCACGCTCCGGTCGTGGGGCATCGGCTGTGATCCAATCCCCATGCGGGTACCGGGCGGCGCCCGGCAGGCCAGGGCTCCGACACGACAAGAAGGCCCCACCTTGTGGCGGAGCCTTCTCGGGTCGTCTCAGCTCGACGCGATGGAAAGGGAATCGACTCGCGCCGGCGCCTCAGGGGGCCTTGCGGATCTTGCCCGCCTTCAGACACCGCGTGCACACCCGAACACGCACCGCCCGCCCGTCCTCGAGGACGCGTATGCGCTGCAGATTCGGCATGAAGCGCCGCTTGCGCTTGTTGTTCGCGTTGCTCACGCGATTGCCGGTAGCCGGTCCCTTATTACATACGTAACAGAAGTTCGCCATCTGAGCACACGTCAGTTGAACGAGAGCGAGTCCGCCATGATGAAGCTCGGGCTCACGGGAATCGCACTCGCGTTTTCCTGGTCCACGGCATCCTGATCCACCCATACCGATCGAATCGAATCGTTCAGGGTGAATACGTGGCCGTACAAGGTCACCAAATCCCCGGCGTACACCTGAGTGTCCATCTGAATCAAGTCGGACGACAGAAGTACGGGATACGCCACCGCGCTGTCCAGCTGCACAGTGAACGACCCCCGACCGAGCCGCTGCGCGACCGCGACCGAGCGGAGGTATCCTGTCTCGCCGACCGCTGTCGCCGCATCCGTTGCGAGCGCCGCGGTGCTGAGGTCTACTGGCCCGGCTTCCTCGACTTCCTCGAGTACCGGGGCGACGTCGGTACCCAGGCTATCCGCCTTCCGGTCCAGCCACCACATGAAACCGACGACGGCCAGCACTGCGACGACCATCAGTATCGTCGAAGTCCCGCGTAGCATCGGTGCCTGCCTTTCCCGACCCGAGGTCGGTTCTAGTTCCCCATCTCGTCGGTGAGCTCGATGATGGCCATTTCGGCACCATCACCCTTTCGAGCCCCGAGCTTCACGATCCGCGTGTATCCGCCCGGTCGCTCCCGGAAGCGCGGCCCCACCTCATCGAACAGCTTATGCAGCGCCGTCCGGTCGGCGATGTGCCGGCGCGCCTGGCGCCGGCTGTGCACGTCGTCCGTGCCTCCCAGCGTAATCAGCCTCTCGACGAAAGGGCGAAGCTCACGCGCCTTTGCCTCCGTGGTGCGAATGCGCTCGTGCTGGATCAGGCTCGTGGCCATGTTCCTGAGAGTCGCTGTACGGTGGCTCGCGGTGCGGCTGAGCTGCCGTCCCTTGTTCCTATGCCTCATCGCCCCCGCCTCCAGCGGTCGAGCCATCGTCCTCGACCATCCACATGTCGCCGACCTCATCACGCTCGATGGCCATTCCGAACTGCAGGCCGTTGAGCGCCAGGACCTCAGCGATCTCCTCCAGCGACTTCTCGCCGAACGAAGGAACGGCGAGGATGTCGTCCCGAGACCGGACGACGACATCCAGTAGCGTGTGAATGTCGGCCTTGTCCAGGTTGTTTCTCGACCGGATCGAGATCCCGTCGAACGCCTCCAGCGGCGACTCGAGCAGCGTCATCATCCCGCCGCCCACCGCGGTTCGGCCAGCTCGGCCTCCGATCTCCGGCGCGGAACCGCCGTTTCCGGAGCCGAACCCGGTCAGATACTGGAGGTGCAGTCTGGCGATCTCAGCCGCGTAAGCGATCGCATCGCCCGGATCCAGCGACCCGTTCGTCTCGACCTGGATCGTCAGCCGATCAAAGTCGGTCCGCTGCCCAACGCGCGTCTCCTGTACCAGGAAATTCGCCCGAATGACCGGATTATAGACCGAATCGACCCGGATCAGGTCCACGGGCGCATCCTCCGGACGGTCGTGCTGCTCAGCCACCACGAAGCCCCGACCCCTGTTCACCCAGAAGTCCAGGTTGAGCGGCCGTCCGTCCGGCAGATCGTCCTGAAGCGTGAACAGCACCTCGTCCGAGTTCACGACGGTGACGCCGGACACGCTCCCGATCATCGAAGCGGTCACCGGTCCGGCCTTGGAAACCGAGAGCTCGAGTCTGGATTCATCGACGCCCGGGTCGAGCACGACGACCAGTTTCTTGAGCTTCTGGATTACCTGGTGGATATCCTCCACCACTCCCGGAATCGTCTGGTGCTCGTGCTGCACGCCGTCCGCCCGGAAAGCCCAAATCGCGCACCCCGGAAGCGATGAGAGAAGCACCCTGCGAATCGAGTTTCCGACCGTGTGGCCAAATCCTCTTTCCAGCGGCTGCAGCACGTACTCCACCTGCCGGCCATCTTCCGAGCGGTTGCTCTCCTCGACGGTACCCGGAAGTACGAGTCCTGTAAGATCTAGCCCTGCTGACATTTGCGTTTCGCCTCTATTACTTGCTGTACAGCTCGACGATCAGCTGCTCCTGAACGGCGAGAGGGATGTCTGCCCGGCTCGGCTGTTCGAGCATACGGCCCGTGCAGTTGTCGTAGTCGACTCCCAGCCAGCTGAGCTGATCCTTGCCTTTCTTGTCCTCCACGGCCTCGCGCACGACCGGTGTGTCCTGTGCGGCCGGAGCGATGGAGATCTCCTGCCCCGGGGCAACCTGGAAACTCGGAATATCCACCGTAGCGTCGTTCACACGTACGTGGCGGTGCCGGACGAGCTGCCGCGCTGCCTTCCGGGATGGCGCGAACCCGAGTCGGTACACGATGTTGTCCAGGCGGGCTTCGAGGGAGATTAGCAGGTTCTCGCCCGTGATCCCCTTCACACTCGCCGCCTTGACGAACAGCGTGCGGAACTGCTTCTCACCGACGCCATAGATGCGCTTCACTTTCTGCTTCTCGCGCAGCTGCGTGGCGTACTCGGACGAACGCCTGCGCCGCCTCCCGGTGCCATGCTGGCCCGGCGGATACGCCTTGCGCTCGAGGGCGCACTTCTCCGTGAAGCAGCGCTTGCCTTTCAGAAACAGCTTCTCGTTTTCCCTCCGGCAAAGCCTGCAAACCGGACCTGTATAACGTGCCATCTGGTTTCCTTAACCTGTCAACAACGTGTTACTGACTGACTTCCGGTCTCAGACGCGCCGCTTCTTCGGCGGACGGCATCCGTTATGCGGGATCGGCGTGACGTCGCGGATCGACCGAATCGTCAGGCCGGCGCCCTGCAAAGCCTGTATCGCGGACTCGCGGCCCGATCCGGGGCCCTGCACTCGCACGTGCACCCGCTTCATGCCCATCGAAGAGGCCTCGCGCCCGACGGTCTCAGCCGCGATCGTGGCGGCGAACGGAGTGGACTTCTTCGAGCCCTTGAAGCCAGCCTTCCCTGCGCTGGCCCAGGCCACGGTCTCTCCGTTGTTCTCGGTGATCGTGATGATCGTGTTGTTGAACGTCGCCTTGATGTGCGCGACGCCCTCAGCGTCAACCTGACGCTTCTTCCTTCCACCACTTCGCGGATTTGCCATGCGTCCCTGTTCCTATTTCTTCGAGGGCGGCTTCTTCTTGCCGGCCACTGCGCGCCTCGGTCCCTTGCGGGTGCGCGCATTCGTGTGCGTGCGCTGCCCCCTGACCGGCAGGCCGCGACGGTGCCGCAGACCCCGGTAGCAGCCGATGTCCATGAGACGCTTGATGTTCATGGACGTCTCCGTGCGCAGCGCACCCTCCACCTTGTACCGATTCTCGATGACCCGCCGGAGCTTGTTGACGTCCTCGTCCGACAGCTCCTTCACCCGTGTGTCCGGATCCACGGCCGTCTCGGCCAGGATCGCCTGCGCCGTCGAGCGACCGATCCCGTAAATGTACGTCAGGGCGATCTCGACCCGCTTGTCTCGGGGAAGGTCAACGCCAGCTATTCTTGCCATGTACCACCCGTTCAGATTGTAGGCCCGTGGCGCCCGAACAGCACGCGCCGACCCAACGCCCTCTATCCCTGCCGTTGCTTGTGTTTGGGATCACGGCTACAGATCACCCGCACCACGCCTCGCCGGCGAACGATCTTGCAATGCTCGCAGATCCGCTTCACGCTGGAACGCACCTTCATGACGACAACCGTCCTCTTTCACCGTTCACAAGATAGCTATAAAAGATAACCGCTGGCTGCTCGTGAATCAACGACCTTACTTGAACCGGTAGGTTATCCGACCCTTCGTCAAATCGTAGGGCGACATCTCCACCGTGACCTTGTCTCCGGGGAGGATCCGGATGTAATTCATGCGGATCTTGCCCGACACATGGCACGTGATCTCGTGCTCGTTCTCGAGCCTCACCCGAAACATGGCGTTCGGCAGGGCTTCGATTACCTCGCCGGCCATCTCGATCGGTTCCTCTTTCGCCAACCCTGTCCTCCTTCGCGTCTCAGTCCGCCGGGGGCCGGGTCAGAATCCTCGGACCCGCGCTCGTTACCGCCACCGTGTGCTCGAAATGCGCCGACAAACTACCGTCAGCCGTAACGACCGTCCATCCGTCCACCAGGGTCCGGATGTGTCGACGGCCCATATTCACCATCGGCTCGATCGCGATCACGAGACCTTCCTCGAGCGTCGCGCCCTGCCCCCTGAGTCCGAAGTTGGGCACGTGCGGCTCTTCGTGTGCCGCGAAACCGACGCCGTGACCCACCAGCTCACGGATAACGCTGTAGCCCGCGTCTTCCACCACGCCCTGGATCGCCGCTCCCACATCGCCGAGCGTCGAACCCGCCGACGCCTGCTGGACTCCCACGTCCAGAGCGGCCCGCGTGACGGCGAGCAGTCGCTGTGCTTCGTCCGAGGGCTGTCCCACCGGGACGGTCACGGCGGCGTCAGCGTACATGTCATCGAGCACCACGCCCACATCGGCACTGAGCATGTCCCCGTTCTCGAGGCGTCGCTCGGCCGACGGAATGCCGTGCACGACCTCGTCGTTGACGCTCGTGCACAGCGTGGCCGGAAACCCGTACAGACCCTTGAAGGCTGGTGCCGCGCCTTCGTGGTCGCGAATGTAACCTTCCGCCGCCGCGTCGAGATCCCCGGTGCTCACGCCGGGCTCGGCTCGCTCGCCCACCAGGGCCAGCACACCCGCGACGATTTTGCCGGCGCGGCCGATCGCGTCGATTTCCGCTGCCGACTTCAGGCGCATCACAGAGTCAGACGATCCAGGATATGTGCCTGAATCTCGTCGATGTCCCCGACTCCCTCGACGGACAGGATCCGCACACCCGAGTCGGCGTACCAGTCCAGGACGGGCTTCGTCTGGGCCCGGTAGACCTCGAGTCTGGACCGGATCGTATCTACCAGGTCGTCCTTGCGGCCCCTGGTGGACAGTCGCTTCATGATTTCGGCATCGTTCACCGATAGGTTCACGACCGCGTCCAGCTCCAGGTCCATCCCGGCGAGCAGGCTCGCGAGTCCTTCCGCCTGAGCGATGGTCCTCGGAATCCCGTCCAGCAGGAAGCCCGCCGACGACTCATCGCGCTCGAGGGCCTCTCCGATGATCCCGAGGATCACCTCGTCGGGGACCAGCTCACCGGCATGCATGTACCGACTGGCCTCCACACCCATCGGGCTGCCATCCCGGAGCGCCCGTCTCAGGATTTCACCCGTCGAGTACCTCGGTATCCGCAGCCGCCGCGCGAGTAGCTCACCCTGGGTGCCTTTCCCAGCCCCCGGAGGGCCCATGATGATGAGCCTCACGTCCGGATCTCCTTGGTCCGGGTACGTCACATGTACTTCTGACGGCCCCTGTACTTGACCCGCCCCTTCTTCATGAATCCTTCGTACTGCCTGAGCAGCAGGTGCTGCTGCATCTGCTGCACCGTGTCCAGCGCCACGCCGACCACGATCAGTAGCGACGTGCCCCCGAAGAAGAACGTCTGGATGTCAAACGCCGCGAAGATCCAGAACGGGAGGATCGCGATCACGGCAAGGTAGATCGATCCGGGCAGCGTGACCCGGGTGAGGACGCGATCGATGTACTCCGCCGTCTGCGCTCCCGGCTTGACCCCCGGGATGAAGCCGCCCTGCTTCTTCAGGTTCTCCGCCAGGTCCACCGGGTTGAATATGATTGCCGTGTACACGTAGGTGAACACGATGATCAGAGCGGCATACGTAATGTAGTACCACGTCGAGCCCGGCTGGAAGATCTGGCTGAGGTCGTAGAGGAATCCGGATGCCCCCTGCCCGCCCGTGAAGGAGTACAGCGTTCCAGGGACGATGATGATCGCCTGAGCAAAGATGATCGGCATCACGCCGGCGCTGTTGATCCGGATCGGGATAAACGACTTCTGTCCCTCCCTGACCCGGCCCCGGCCCACCACCTTTCGGGGGATCTGAACCGGAATTCGGCGTGCCGCCATCGTGAGAGCCACGACCGCTGCCGTGATCAGGATCAGCACCACGAGGAGCGCGATCAGCTTGAACAGGCTGATTCCGCCCGCCCTGAGAAGCTCGATCGTGTTGAAGACCGCCGCCGGGAAGCCCTGGATGATCGAGAAGAAGATCAGCAGCGACATGCCGTTCCCGATCCCTCGCTCGGTGATCTGCTCGCCGAGCCACATCACGAAGACACCACCGGCGGTAAGCAGAAGAACGGTCTCGATGCGGAAGGCCCAGCCCGGGAACACGACGACGCCCGGCTGCGACTCGAGGAAGATCGAGTAACCGTAGGCCTGCATGATGCACAGGAATACGGTCGAGTACCGGGTCCACTGCGTCAGCTTCCGACGTCCGTCCTCGCCTTCCTTCTGCAGCTTCTCGATCGTCGGGAAAGTGGAACCGAGCACCTGGAAGATGATGCTGGCCGAGATGTACGGCATGATCCCGAGCGCGAACACCGTCGCACGCTGAAGCGCTCCACCGGTGAACAGGTCATAGATCCCGAACAGGGTCCCCTGGAACTGTCCCGCCAGTTGCTGGAGGGCCAGCACGTTGACGCCAGCCGTCGGAATGTGCGCGCCCAGCCGGTACACGGCCAGGCAGAGCAGCGTGAAGAGGATCTTGCTCTTCAGTTCTGGAATCTTGAACAGATTCTGGGCGGCCTGCAGCGCTTGAGTCCGTTCGTTCGCCATGTCAGCCGATCAGCTCCGCAGTTCCGCCATCCGCTTCGATCTTTGCGCGCGCCGTGGCGCTGAACGCATGGGCGCGCACCGTCACGGGCCGGCCTGCCGCTCCGACTCCGAGGATCTTCACCGGCTTCCTGAGAGATGAAATCAGGCCACGGGCCTTCAGTTCCTCGGGCCCGAACTCCGACCCCTCCGCGTCCGCTAGCATCCCCACGTTCACGACCTGGAACTCGCGCCGGTTGATCGGCTTGAATCCGCGTTTGGGAACGCGCCGATACAGCGGCATCTGGCCTCCCTCGAACCACGCCGGGATCGAGGCACCGGAACGGGACTTCTGTCCCTTGTGGCCCTTGCCCGACGTCTTTCCGTGACCCGAGCCGTGCCCCCTGCCGAGCCGCTTCCGCTTGCCGCGGGAACCGGGCGTTGGGCTGAGGTTGTCCAGGCCGATTCGCTTGCTGTCTGCCATGGGTCTAGTCGACCTCCTCGACTTCCACCAGGTGCGCTACCGCCCGGATCATCCCACGAATCGCCGGGTTGTCTTCCTTGACCACCTCCGCCTGGTGATGGCGAAGACCCAGGGCCTCCAGAGTCGCACGCTGCTTCCGCATCGCGTTGCTGCCGCTGCGGACCTGCTTGATCCGTATGCTTTTAGCCACGCATCGCCTCCCGGATGACCTCGTGAGGCACGCCACGCTCACGCGCGACGGCCTCCGGAGTCATCAGACTCTGAAGCCCGTTCATGGTGGCTGCGACCACGTTCAGCGGATTGTTCGAGCCGAGACTCTTCGTGAGGATGTCCTGGACTCCCGCGCAATCGAGCACGGCGCGCACCGGCCCCCCGGCAATCACCCCCGTGCCCGGAGACGCGGGCTTGAGAAGCACCCGGCCCGCACCGTGGCGTCCGATCAACTCGTGCGGAATTGTACCACCGACGATCGGGATCTCGACCATCGCCTTGCGGGCCTGCTCGAGGCCCTTCCTGATGGCCTCGGCCACCTCGTTGGCCTTGCCGAGCGACGTGCCGACCTTGCCCTGGCCGTCGCCGACGGCCACCAGGGCGGTGAACGAGAACCGGCGGCCACCCTTCACCACCTTGGAGACCCGATTGATGTGGATCACGTTCTCCTTGAGGTTGTCTCCCTCGTCCCGCCGATCCCGTCTGCGACCTTGCTTCTTCGCCATTCCCTCTGCTTCTCCGAATCCTGCGACTTGCCGCCGCGTATTTCGCGGCTGGACTGCCGTAGTTGATTGCGCTAGAACTTCAGCCCGCCGGCCCTCGCCCCATCGGCGAACGCCTTGACGCGACCGTGATAACGATAGCCACCGCGATCGAACACGATGCTCTTGATTCCCGCCGCCTTCGCCTTCTCGGCCAGGCTCTTCCCCGCTGCGTAGCTGGCGGCCATCTTGCCCGACATGTCTTCCACCTCGGCGACGTCATCGATCGCAAGCGTGGAGACGCCCACCAGGGTGGCCCCCCGGTCGTCGTCGATCAGCTGACCTTCGATGTTCTTCAGGCTGCGGAAGACGACGAGCCGCGGCCGGTCGGCCGTTCCCCGCATCTTCTTCAGCACCCTCTTGTGTCTCGTGGCACGCCGCCGCCGCCGCTCCGCCGACTTACTGAGTGTCATTCCCTGCTCCTCCGGCCGTCCGCTCGCTTACCGGCGGTCGGCGTGCCGGATCTCGTGGTCTATCAGACGCCAACGGCCGTAGCCTTGCCGGCCTTGCGTCGCACGTGCTCGCCTCGGTAGCGGATTCCCTTGCCTTTGTACGGCTCCGGTGGCCGGATCCTGCGAATCCGCGCCGCCACTTCGCCCACGGCCTGTTTGTCGATTCCTCTGACGTGTACCAGTGTCGGAGTCTCCACGGCCAGCTCGACGCCACTCGGCGCCTCGAACAACACGGGATTGCTGTATCCGACGGAGAATTCCACGGCCGAGCCCTTCTGGATCGCCCGGTACCCGACCCCGTGGATCTCGAGCGATCGCTCGAAGCCCTCGTGCACCCCGTGCACCATGTTGGCGACGAGGCTGCGCGTCAGGCCGTGCAGGGCACGATGCCGGGGCTGGTCCGTGGGACGGGTGACCGTGATCTGGCCGTCCGTCAGCTCGATGTTCATATCCGCATCGAAGCGTCCGCTGAGCTCGCCCTTCGGCCCCTCGACGCCCACGCTGGAGCCTTCGATGGTCACGTCCACGCCTTCGGGGACCACGATGGGCTGTCTTCCCACTCTTGACATCTGTTTCGCGCTCTACTGTCTGGCGCCCCGCCGAGCGGGGCGACTGTTCCGTGCGCCCGGTCTCAGTAGACCGTGGCGATCACCTCTCCACCGACCCGCTCCTGACGGGCCTGCCGGTCCGTCATCAGACCCCTCGAGGTCGATAGAATGGCCATACCCATGCCCGAACGGACCTTGGGCATCCCCTGAGCGCCGACGTACCGCCGGAGCCCGGGCCGGGAGATCCGCCGCAGAGAGCGAATGACCGGCTTCTCGTCCTCGGTGTACTTCAGATAGACCCGCAGCACCCCGTGCGTACCGTCATCCAGGACCTTGTAGCCATGGACGAAGTGGTTCTCGGTCAGGATGCGCGCGATCTCGACCTTCAGCTTCGAAACCGGCATGTCGACTCGACGGTGACCCGCCCGGTTCGCGTTGCGAACCCGCGTCAGCATGTCGGCGATGGGATCGTTCATGCTCATGTCTTACCAACTCGCCTTTCGCACGCCCGGGATCTCTCCCCTGAGCGCCATCTGCCGGAAGCAGATTCTGCACAGTCCGAACTTCCGCATGTAGGCACGCGACCGGCCGCACCGCTGGCACCGCCGGATCGTCCGCGCGCTGTACTTCGGCTTACGCTTCGCTTTCGCAATCAGTGACTTCTTAGCCATTCCACTCTCCGACCATCGTTAAACCACTACCGGCGTCTCGCCGCGGAAGGGCATGCCCATCTCCCGCAGCAGCACCAGCGCCTCGTCGTCACGATCCGTGGTGGTTACGAACGTGATGTCCATCCCGTGGACGCGGACGATCTCGTCGTAGTCGACCTCCCGGAACACCATCTGCTCACGGATGCCGACCGTGAAGTTGCCGCGACCGTCGAACGCACGGCTGCCGAATCCGCGAAAGTCGCGGATTCGTGGCACGGCCGCGCTGATGAACCGGTCCAGAAACTCGTACATGCGTGACGCCCTCAGCGTCACCTTCACTCCGACGGGCATTCCCTCCCGGAGACCGAAGTTCGAGATCGATTTCCGGGCCCGGGTGACCACCGGCTTCTGACCGCTGATCCGTGCCAGTTCCGCCACCACCGAATCGAGAAGCTTCGCGTTGTCCTTCCCGTCCCCAAGACCGCAGTTAATGACGATCTTCTCGAGGCGGGGAACCTCCATACGGTTCCCGCCGAAGGACTCCTGCAGTTTCGCGATCACGTGCGTCTCGTAATGCTGTCTAAGCCTGGGCTGCTGCTTCATGCGAACGTCACTCTATCCTGCGTCCCGGGGCCCTTACGGCCGCGGAATCGGGTTGTCGCTCTTGGTCGAGATCCTCTCCTTCGTCCCGTCCGCGTCGATCCGGTTGCGATACCGGGTCGGTTCGTCGCTGGACGGATCGATGAGCATGACGTTGGAGGCATGAATCGGAGCCTCAAACGTGATGATCCCACCCTCCGGACTCGCCTGCGTCGGTCCCTGGTGGCGCTTGCGCAAGTTGACGCCCTCCACCACGACCGTCTGCTTCGAGGGCATGGCGCGCAGCACCTGGCCGCGCGCGCCCTTGTAGTTGCCCGCGATCACCTGGACCTGATCGCCCCTGCGCACGTGCAGCTTGTTTCTGTTGCTCATGTCGGGCTCCTCAGATCACTTCGGGCGCGAGCGAGACGATCTTCATGAACTGCTTCTCGCGCAGTTCCCTGGCCACCGGACCGAATATCCGGGTGGCACGCGGCTCGCCAGCGTCGTTGATGATCACGGCTGCGTTTTCGTCAAACCTTATGTACGATCCGTCCTTGCGTCGGCTCTCCTTGGCCACGCGAACCACCACGGCCCTGGCGACTTCACCCTTCTTGACGGTCCCGCCGGGGATCGCATCCTTGATCGCGACGACCACGATATCACCGAGCCCGGCGTACCTGCGCGACGAGCCTCCGAGGACCCTAATGCACCGGGCGCGGCGCGCCCCCGAGTTGTCCGCAATCCGGAGATCGGTCTCCTGCTGGATCATGTCCTCAGCCCTCCTGCTCCGGCCGTTCGACGAGCTTCACGACGCGCCAGCGCTTGCGCTTCGACAGAGGCCGAGTCTCCTCGATTACGACCAGGTCGCCCGAGCGGAACTCGTTCCGCTCGTCATGCGCGTGGTATTTCTTCCGCTTGGTCACCCGCTTGCCGTACAGGGGGTGGGCGAACTGACGCTCCACCGAGACCACTACGGTCTTGTCCATCGCATCGCTCACCACCCGGCCCTGCCGAACCTTTCGGCTCCGCGCGGCGGTCTGCGTCGAATCCTCAAGCATCGCTATCTCCCGCGGCCCGCAGCTTCCGCTCGTGCTGAATCGTCTTCATCCTCGAGACATCTCTCCGCAGCTCCTTCAGGAGCGCCGGGTTCTCGAGCTCCTCATACGCGGCGCGGAAGCGGAGCTTGAAGATCTCCTCGCGCGCCCGTTCGATCTCGATGTCGATTTCGTCCTGGGTCAGTTCCCGTATTTCCTTCGTATCCATCTCTCTACCCTTCCCGGACCAGGAACCTGGTCTTCACCGGGAGCTTCGCGGCCGCCAGGTCCATGGCTCGCCGGGCGATGGACTCGTCCACGCCTTCCAGCTCGAACATCACGCGACCCGGCTTGACGGGGGCGACCCATCCCTCGGGGTTGCCCTTGCCCTTGCCCATCCGGGTCTCCGCCGGCTTGGACGTGATCGGTTTGTCGGGGAAGATCCGGATCCACACCTTCCCGCCACGCTTGATGTGCCGGGTCATCGCCACACGAGCCGCCTCGATCTGACGGTTCGTGATCCACCCGGCATCCAGCGTCTGAAGGCCGTAGTCTCCGAATGCCACCGTGTTGCCACGCGTGGCGTTACCCCGGATCTTGCCCTTCTGCTGCTTGCGGTACTTCACGCGTTTTGGTTGAAGCATCGTCCTGTTTCTCCAGCCGTCTCGATCTCTGCCGTGATGCTACTTGGCGCCGCCAGCCGTGTAGGTCTGGCCGCGTCGGTCGTCCTGCACCTCTCCGCGGTAGATCCAGACCTTCACCCCGATGGTGCCGTACGTTGTCTTCGCCATGCGCTCTGCGTAGTCGATGTCCGCGCGCATGGTGTGCAGCGGCACGCGGCCCTCGTGATATCCCTCCGTGCGCGCGATCTCCGCGCCACCCAGCCGTCCACCGCACTGCACCTTCACGCCTTCGGCGCCAGCGCGCGTAGCCGCCTGCATGGCACGTTTCATGGCGCGCCGAAAGCCGATGCGCTGCTGGAGCTGGTGGGCGATGCTGTTCGCCACCAGCTGGGCGTTGACCTCCGGGCGCTTGATCTCTTCGACGTTGATCGAGACCTCGGAGTCCGTGAGCAGAGCGAGCTCGTCACGGAGCTTGTCCACTTCCGCGCCCCTCTTGCCGATCACGACGCCGGGCCGACCGGTATGGATCGTCACGACGATCTTGGTCGGCTTGCGCTCGATCTCGATCTCGGCGACCGCCGCGTGGTCCAATCGCGCGAACAGGTACTTGCGAAGCTTCTCATCCTCGGCGAGCAGAGCCGGGAAATCGCGTCCATTCGCATACCAGCGCGACTTCCAGGGCTTCACGAGCCCCAACCTGAAGCCGTACGGATGTGTCTTCTGGCCCACAATTACTCCTTTGTGTCCACGACGACGGTGATGTGACTCGTGCGCTTGCGCAGAGGCGAGGCGCGGCCCATGCCCGCGGCCCGGTAACGACGAAGCGTCGCGCCCTCGTTCACATAAGCCTCCTTGACGTAGAGGTCGTCCACGTCCAGCACTTCGCCCTGCTGATCGGCCTTGTCGACCGCATTCGCGACTGCGGACCGCAGCGCCTTGTCGATAGGCTCTGCTGCCGCCTTCTTCGAGAACTGGAGAATCGAATAAGCGTCATTCACATCGGCGTCGCGGATCTGGTCGATGACCAGCCGCATCTTCCTCGCCGACATCCGGATTCTCTTCGAGACTGCTCGCGCTTCCATCTCGCTTATCCCCTGGCTTCCGTTACCCGGTCCTACAGGCGGGTCCGCTTGTCGGCGAGCTTTCCGCCGTGCCCCCGGAACAGGCGGGTCGGGGCGAACTCGCCCAGCTTGTGCCCAACCATGTTCTCGGTGATGTAGACCGGGATGAACTTGTTGCCGTTGTGCACGGCAACCGTGTGGCCGACGAAATCCGGGCTAATCGTCGAAGCCCGGGCCCACGTCTTCGTGACGCGCTTGTCGCCGGACCTGTTCATCGCCTCGATCCGCCCGAGCAAACGCTCGTCGATATACGGTCCCTTCTTGACACTTCGAGCCATTCTCTTCTCCCCGACTCAGCGCTACTTCGTGGCTTTGCCGCGCTTGCGACCGCGGACGATGTACTGATTGCTCGCCTTCTTTCGCTTCCGGGTCTTGCGCCCCTCGGCCTTGCCCCACGGCGAGACCGGCGGACGGCCACCGGAAGCCCGGCCCTCACCGCCGCCCAGCGGGTGGTCGATCGGGTTCATCGCGACGCCGCGTACCTTGGGCCGCTTGCCGAGCCATCGCGATCGGCCGGCCTTGCCGGACCGGATCAACTCGTGATCCACGTTCCCGACCTGACCGATCGTGGCGTAGCACTCGCCGCGCACCATGCGGACTTCAGTGCTCGGAAGCCGGAGGGTGACCATGTCGCCCTCCTTCGCGATCAGCTGCACGGAGGCGCCAGCCGAACGGGCGAGCTGCGCTCCCTTGCCCGGCTTGATCTCGACGGCATGAATCATCGTACCGAGCGGAATTTCCATGAGCGGCAGACAGTTACCGAGTCGGGGATCCGATCCTGGGCCCGAGACGATCGTGTCTCCCTGCTGCAGGCCGCGCGGGTGCAGCATGTATCTCTTTTCGCCATCCGCGTAGTGGATCAGGGCGATGCGAGCCGACCGGTTCGGGTCGTACTCGATCTCCGCGATCTTCCCCGGAACCCCATGCTTGTCGCGACGGAAGTCGATACGTCGATAGCGGCGCTTGTGGCCTCCGCCTCGTCGACGGCTCGTGATCCGTCCGTGGTGGTTCCGCCCGGATTTCTTGGTCAGCCCCTCGGTCAGCGACTTCTCAGGCTCCGCGCGCGTGACCTCGTCGAACGCGGAAACAGAACGGAACCGAGAGCTCGCCGTGACGGGTCGGAATTTTTTGAGCGCCATGCTATACTCCCTCGAACACGTCGATCACTTCGCCCTCGGCGAGCGTGACGATGGCCTTCTTCCAGTCGGATCGCTTGCCCACCGACCGACCTACGCGGCGGTCCTTGCCCATGATGTTCATGGTGTTCACGGAGCTCACGTGGACCTCGAACATTTTCTCGACGGCCCGCTTGATCTCGATCTTCGTCGCATCACGTGAGACCTCAAACGCGAATTGGGGCTGAATCTCGCCCTCTTTGTCCTGATGCCTCTTACGAATGCGCCCCGGGTTGAACTGGAGCCGGGAGGACTCCTCCGTAATGACCGGCCGGATCAGGATCTCGCGTGGCAAGCGGCTCATGATGGCTCCTCTTCTTCGACGGCGTCTCCATCGTCGCCGCTGAAGGCGGACTCCTCCACGATCACGACGTCGGACCACAGGATGTCGTACGCCGATGCCTCACCCCACGGCCTGACCTCGACGCCCGGCAGGTTCCGGGAGGACAGATAGACATCGCTCTTCACGCCGTCCGTCAGGATCAGCACGTTCCCAGCGTCCAGCTCGAGCGCTTCGAACAGGGAGACGAGGGCTCGCGCGCTCGGCGCCTCGAGCGTGAACGGCTCCACCACGATCAACTCGCCTTCCGATGCCCGTGCGTTCAGGGCGGACCGGATCGCCAGGCGACGGACCTGCTTGGGCACGCGAACGCGATAGCTGCGCGGCTGCGGACCGAACACGACCGAACCGCCACGCCATATCGCGGAGCGAATCGATCCCGCGCGCGCCCTTCCCGTTCCCTTCTGGCGCCAAGGCTTCCTGCCACCGCCGCGCACCGTATGCCGCGTCTTGGTGGAATGCGTGCCCTGGCGCTGATTCGCCCGGTAGGCCTTGATGACCTGGTGCAGGACGCTCTCGTTCACCGAGCCGTCAAACACGGAATCGGGCAGCTCGAAGTCTGCCGCGCGCGCCTTGCCCGTCGTCGAATATGCTTTCGCCTTCATGCTCTCTCTCTCCCGACTTCCCACCGGAGAACCGTCGCTCAGGCGGAGCGAATGAGAACCACGTTGTGACGCGATCCCGGAACGGAGCCGCGGACCAGCATCAGGTTCTTCTCCAGATCGATCATCTCGATACGCCGGTTCATCGCGGTACGCTGGGTACCCCCCATCTGTCCCGACATCTTGCGGCCCTTGATCACACGGGACGGATCCGTCCCGGGCCCGATCGATCCGGGCTTCCGCAGGGTGGCGCTGCCACCGTGCGAAGCGCTGGAGCCGCCGAAGTTGTGGCGCTTCACGGTGCCCTGGAATCCACGGCCCTTGGTCACGCCGGTGATCTTCACCCGCTGTCCGACCTCGAACAGGTCCACCGTCAAGCTCTGGCCGGGCTCGTATTCCCGACCCTCTTCGGGCTCGAACTCGGCCAGCACCCGTGGGCCATGGTCGAGTCCCGCGCGCGCGGCATGCCCGGCCTCCGGCTTCGAAACGCGACGCTCCCGCTGTGCGCCGAATCCGAGCTGGACCGCCTCGTAGCCGTCCGTCTCCGCCGTCTTGACCTGCACGACGGGACACGGCCCGACCTCGAGTACGGTGCAACCGACGGCCCTGCCGTCTTCCGTGAAGATCTGGGTCATCCCCAGCTTCTTACCGATCAGCCCAGGCATCCTACTCTTCCTCGCTCGGGGGCCCTATTGGACCTTGATTTCGACATCGACGCCGGCAGCCAGGTCCAGCTTCGTCAGTGCGTCCACCGTTTGTGGGCGGGTGTCGTAGATGTCGATCAGCCGCTTGTGCGTCTTGAGCTCGAACTGCTCCCGCGACTTCTTGTCCTTGTGCGGGCTCCGGAGCACCGTGTACAACTGGCGCCGCGTCGGAAGCGGAATCGGTCCCTTCACGGACGCGCCCGTCTTCTGCGCCGTGCGCACGATGTCTGCCGCCGTCTGATCGATGACCGCCGCATCGAAGGCGCGCAGCCGAATCCGAATCTTCTCCGCCATGATCTTCTCGTCTCTTCCTTCTCAGTGACGCGCGCCCTCGGGAACGCGATCAGATTCCGGTTCCGTTACTCGGTGATATCGGTGACGACGCCGGCGCCCACGGTCCGGCCGCCTTCACGAATCGCGAACCGAAGTTCTTTGTCCATCGCGATCGGAGCGATCAGCTCGACGTCCATGTTCACGTTGTCCCCCGGCATCACCATCTCCACTCCCTCGGGCAGGTGCGCCGTCCCCGTCACGTCCGTCGTC
>JBDGWG010000036.1:0-26047 GCA_039585235.1 Gemmatimonadota bacterium
GAGAACGCGCGACAGGAGGGAAAGCGCCGGGATCAGAGGCCGCCTGCCCACCGGATCCCGGACTCGGCGGAAAGCGCACCCCGAAATCCGTCAACACCCCTTGTGACAGTTCGCGTCGGCAGGCGTGAGCGTCGGCAGGCGTGAGTCGCCCGCCGCGGGCCTCGAGCCCCCCCGACGGAGCGCCCGACTCCACGATACCTGCAATCCACGAGCCGAAGCCCCCAACCGCTCTGCCACCACGCTCACCCCACAATCCGCGAGCCAAGCCCGAAACAGGTCATTCCCCCTTAGCGCCCTCGGTGCGTACCTCGCCACCGCCCTTCACATCCCCCGTCGTTTTGTTTACGGTGGGGGAAATTGAGGCTGGGAGCGCGGGCCCCCGGACCCTCCTCCGGGGCCCCGCGCGTGGGTGAGTGAATCTCCGACAACGAACCGATCTTTCAGGCCGCGTCGTGCGCGGTCGTTTTCTATTCATTAGTGGAGGCTTCTTATGCGCAGGATGTTTGGCTCGCTGCTCTTCACGGCGGCAATGTTCACTCTCCTTCCCGCGCCGGCGGTTCAGGCTCAGGAGGAAGAGGACCCCGGGTACGCACTCGTTCTGGTCATCGAAATGGCTCCGGCTAACCGGGCGACGTATCGGGAGGCACTCGGGGACCTGGCCACGGCAGCCGCCGAGGCCGGCGTCACGAACCCGTGGTGGGCCTGGTCGCACGACAAGGGCTTCACGGTCGTGCTTGGTTTCGACGAGATGGCGTGGTTCGATGAGGACACACCGTTCTGGAGCCAGTTCCCGGAGGCGGACCAGGAGGCCTTCCAGGCCGCCCTGAGCGGCTTCGATCGAGTGGTCACCAGCGAGGTCGTCCGGCAGGTCATGGAGTGGAGCTACGCGCCCACCAGTCCGCCCGAGGACGTCTCCGTTGCCCACGTCCACCACGATTGGCTCAAGGCTGGCACGTCGGAGGCATATGGCGAACTCATGGAAGACTGGGTCACGTTCCTCGGCAAGATCGGCTTCCCTTACACGTCAAACTGCATGCGCACGGTGGTCGGTTCGCAGAAGATCACGTGCGTGGACTTCGCGGACAGCATGAGCCGTTACACGAGTGACGAGACGTGGGACGACCTGATCGAGGCCGCGGGCGCCCGGGAGGACTTCCAGGATCTCCTTGAGCGCTGGCGGGGCATGGTCCTCCGGTGGGAGCACTTCAACGCCAGCTTCCAGGCAAGCATGAGCTACATGCCGGGAGCGACGGACTGAGCCCGGATCCAACCGCGGGGTCGGCGTTGCGCCGGCCCCGCTTCTTCATTCTCAACAGGAGACTATCAGATGCGTAGAGTCCTTGCCGTCGTCGGTTGTGCGGCCCTGATGCTGCCCCTGCTGCCCGCTGCGGCGAGTTCGCAGGACATGGGGCAGGGCGACCTGGGTATGGTCATGAACATCGAAGTGGCACCGGCTCACCGGGCCGCGTACCGCGAAGCCATCGAGAATCTCGGTGAGGCTGCCGCGGCAGCCGGTATCACGGACTACGCGTGGCATTTCTGGAGCGTGGATACCGGGTACATGCTCTACTATCCGATCGACGCCTTCGCCTACTTCGACGATCCACAGCAGCTGTGGCGGAGCTTCGAGGGCACGGACGGTCAGGCAGGGCGGGACGAGTTCTTCGCCGCCATGCAAGCGATTCCGAACCACACGAGTACGGAAGTCGTCGAAGATATTCCCTCGCTCAGGTACTGGCCCGAGGGGTACGATGACGTGAATTCCGCCCATTTCCACTTCGAGTACTTGGCAGATGGGGTGACCGAGGATCAGTGGATGGAGAACGCGCAGGGCTGGATCGCGTTCTTCGAGAAGATTGGCTATCCGTACGGAGCGCAGGCCTATCGCACGCGGATCGGAGACGACCGCATGGCATGGGTGTTCTTTGCTCCCGGTCTCGAGGAGTTCCATTCCGACGCGAGCTGGGATGACCTGATCGAGGCAGCGGATGCCCAGGAAGAGCTGGACGCACTGGGTGAGGATTGGAACGCGGTCGTGGGACGCATGGAGCACATGAGCGCCGGCCACGTGGAGAGTATGTCTTACGTTCCGGACGACATGTAAGGCCACCGGGCCGTCCTTTCCAGGGCGGTCAGCAGGCAGGATGCAGAAGGGGCGGCCGTCGTGGCCGCCCCTTCTGCTTTTCAGATCCCTCGCACCGCCGGGCGGCACGAACCGATCGGGATCAGTCGGACTCGGACGCCGACTGGGCGGTCGGCCCGAAGCTGTAGAACCCGTCCTTGTGCTCCGAGCAGTAGTCCGTGATGTCCGGAGCATCGTCACCCATGGAGTCGATGAACGCCTGCCAACCCTCGAGGATCGCAGGAATATCCTCACCCATGTAGTAATAGTTTACGTTCCACTCACCGGCCCACGCGTGGTAGAACACGCCGGCGTCGCTCCACAGTCCCGCGTCCACCACGGCCTGCGCTCTGGGCAGCGTGTGCTCGTCCCACGCATCGGCCACGGCTCCCACGTCCGTGCACTTCCAGGAGCTGACGGCCATCGCCGGGCCCGGTCCCTCGGTGTTGTCATCGGTGTCGGCACTCTCGGCCAGCTGATAGAAGCCGTCCTTGTGCTCGCTGCAGTGGTCCCAGAGGTTGAGCCCCTCGGGGTACAGCTCATCGTACGCGACGTTGCTCACTTCCTGCCCCTCAATGAGGGTCGCGACGTCCGGGCCGACGGCCCAGAAATTGACGTTCCACTCGTCCGCCCAGTCGTGGTAGAACACTCCGGCGGCAGCCCAGGCTCCCATGTCGACGGCGGCCTGGGCGGCGTTGATGGAGCGCTCGTTCCAATCCTCACCGATGGCACCCATGCTGCCGAAGTCGCACTTCCAAGAGCTGATCATCAGCATGGGAGGCTTAGCCTCCTCTGCCATCTCCTCCTGTGCGACTACGGCGCCGGGCCAGATAAAGGCAGCAGCGACAGCGAACATCATGATACGACGTAGCATCCAAGCCTCCTTGCGGATGGGGCACACGCCGGCGACGCCAACCCGAGTGGTCACGGCGGCGCCGGCAGTTACGGAGCGCCGGTCTTTCCGACGCTCGGGACATCGTCTTATGCTATGGAGATACGAGTGCCTTGGGGCACCGATCATCTCGGGGAAGATCTCCGCACTGCCTGCGGAGAGCGCTCCCGAGGCTAGTCGGATACATGGAGGTCTGTCAATCCCGCTGGTTCTGCGGCCCGGGTCCGGAACCTGCTCAGTAATTTCGGTGCCGCCCCATCCACCTGGTTCACGGGTGGTGGGAACGAGTGTGTCTCTGGATCGGGAATATGGAAGCCAAGTCTTTTCGTGATGCGAGGATAGCCGTCATTGACGACGAGGCGGCGAACGTGGAGCTCCTGCAGCGGATCCTGGAGCTCGACGGGTATTCCAATATCACAGGGTATACAGATCCCCTCGAATTCCTTGACACTTGCCGCTTTCTGCCACCCGATCTCGTGCTCCTCGATCTCAGGATGCCCGAGATTAACGGCTTCCAGGTGTTGGAACGGTTCGGGCAAGTGGTAGCCGATTTCGACTACCGTCCCGTGATGATCATCACTTCAGATGACGATCGCGAAACGAAACAGAAGGCGCTGTCTACCGGAGCACGGGATTTCCTCTCCAAGCCGGTGAGCCCCGTGGAAGTCAGACTTCGAGTCGGAAACCTGCTTCACACCCGTTTCCTTCAGCTCGAGCTGCAGAGACACGCCGAGCGCCTGGAAGAACGGGTAAAGGCCCGCACGGCGCAACTCGAGGAAGCTCGTATCGAGATCCTGGAGCGCCTGGCGCTGGCTGCCGAGTACCGGGATGACGCCACCGGCGAACACACGCGACGCGTCGGGCGTGAATCCGCCGCCCTGGCACACGCCCTGGGACTGTCCCTCGACGAGATCGAGGACCTGCGGCGGGCGGCGCCCCTGCACGACGTGGGCAAGATCGCCCTGCCCGACAGCATCCTCCTGAAGGAAAGTCCGCTGTCTGACGCCGAGATGGAAGCGGTCAGAGAGCACCCGACGATCGGGGCGAGGATTCTCTCGGGCAGCCGGGTTCCGATGTTGCTGGTGGCCGAGGATATCGCTCTCAACCATCACGAGTGCTGGGACGGAGGCGGATACCCCGGCGGACTGAAAGGGGAGGAGATCCCGCTTTCCGCGAGAATCGTCAGCATCGTAGACGTGTTCGACTCTCTCACGCACGAGCGGGTGTACAAGCACGCCTGGACCGAAGACGAAGCTCTCGACGAGATCGAGCGACTGGCAGGGACCAAGTTCGATCCGAAGGTGGCCGAGGAGTTCCTGCGACTGCATGGCCGGATGGGCTCCTCCGTAGGATCCGAGCCCGTGGAGGAGGAGACGGGATGAGAACCCACCGGATGGTCTCGCGCCTGGCTCTTCTTGGTGTCACCGGCCTTCTGGGATCCTGCGCCTCCGCGCCTCCCGAGTGGGAGGGACTCGGACATCCACCTGCCGTTACCTACTCGGAGGCCATGGCTGCGCTCGAGACGGGCGACCAGGTTGAGGGGCGGGCGAAGCTCGCCCAGGTCCTCGAGGCTTGCGGCACGACTTCCCTTGGAGAACAGGCGGCGGTTGCGCTCATCGTGGACGCCCTGGATCCGCGGCATCCGGATCTGGATCTCGCTGCCAGCCTCTCGCACGCCTACCTGAGTCAGCCGTACCGGACACCCCTGGCCGAGCGGCTCGCGACCTCCGCGTATCTGATTTCGCTCGACGTTGGGGGTGGCCTCGATGAGAGCCTATCGATCCTCCCCTCCGCCGAACCGGACGAGTTCCCGGCGGAGTGCCGCAGCGGTCTTCTTTCGCCCACGAACAGAGGGCTCGCGGTGATTCCGGTGCCGCCATCGCGGACCCTGACGGATCGCCTGGCCGAGCTGGAGAGCACCGTCGAAGAGCTCCAGACGGAGCTGGCTCGCGTGCGGGAGACTCTGCGGCCGTGAGCGGCCGGCCCAAGATCTCGATCCCTCCCCTCACGGTACGCGTGCGTCTGCTCCTCGCGCTGGCGGGCATCGTCCTCCTTCTCGCCGGGCCGGCCCTGTACAGTATCGGGCGCTTGCGGGCGGTTCGAGACATCGCGTTCGAGCTGCATGACCGGCACGCCTCATCGCGCGCCGCGGTCGGGGAGCTGCGGACCGCGCTTGCCGAGGCGGACCGGCTTCAGCGCAGCTACATCATCACCGGAGATTCTGCGGCGGGAGCCGAGATGTTCACCGTGTTGCTCCAGGCTCGTGAGAGCTATCGTCTCGCCACGGCTCCGGGCTACGGCATGTCGAGCCTTCCGCTCGGGCTGACGTTGACCGAGCTGGATGAGGCAGCATACGAGATCGAGCGGTTGGTGAAGGCCGGCTCGGTCGGCGAGGCGACCGAGTACTTCGGCCAGGTCCGGCACCTGTTCGTCGACGCCGGGATCGCGATTGGCCTCATGGCGAGCGCAATCGACCGCCAGAGCGCGGAAGCGACGATTCGCGCCGAAACGATCGCCTCCGAGGCGGCCACCTCGACCCTGTTCGCGCTTGTCGGGGCTCTCGGCCTCACCCTGATCATCGGGTTCAGCACGACACAGGTACTGACGGGTCCGCTCCAACGACTGCGCCGTGCGATGTCACGAGTCGCGGAAGGTGATTTCGAAGAAAACACTCTCATCGAAACCAGCAGGCGGGACGAGATCGGAGACCTCGCCCGCTCTTTCCAATCGATGACGACCCAGCTCTCCGAGCTGAATCGCCTCAAGGCCGAGTTCGTCAGCAAGACGAGCCACAACCTCAAGACCCCGATCAACGTGATCGGCGGGTACGCAGAGATGCTGGAAGAAGGCCTGTACGGTGAGTTGCAGGAGGGACAGGCGGAGCCCGTGCGCGGGATTCGCGAGCAGGCGGAGGCCCTCACTACGCAGGTCCGGCAGCTCGTGGATCTGAGCAGAGTCGAAGCGCATGCGTTCACGATCCGCATGCAGCCGCTATACGTGGCAGACCTGCTTCTGGGAGTGCAGCGTTCGTTCGAGGCGCTCTCTCGCCAGCGCAAGATCCGGTTCGAGATCGTCACGGAACCGACGGCGCCGGCCACGATCATCGGCGACGAGGATCGGCTTCGAAACGAGGTACTGGGCAACTTGGTGACGAACGCGTTCAAGTTCAGCGACGCGGGAGACCGCGTCACGGTCCTGGCCACGGGCTCCGAGGGTCACCTGGAGTTCGAGGTCTCCGACACGGGCCTGGGGATCGAGTCGGCCGAGCTCGAGCGGATCTTCGATCGCTACTATCAGACGGGGGACGGGAAGCGAGTCGCTGGATCCGGACTGGGTCTGGCGATAGCCAAGGAAATCGTGACCCAGCACGGCGGTACCATCACCGCGTCGAGTGCCGAGGGAAAGGGGACTACGTTCCGAGTGGTTCTACCGGTCGAAAGCGACGGCCTGCCTCCTACACCATAGCCTCCACCCGCACCGCACAGAACTTGAAGCCCGGGATCTTCCCGTAGGGATCCAGGGCATCGTACGTGAGCACGTTGGCGGCCGCCTCTCGGAAGTGGAACGGGATGAATACGCTTCCCGGAAGCAGAGTCTCGGACGCCAGGGCCGTCAGCGTGATCGAGCCGCGCCGCGACGCCACGTGGACCTTCCCGCCGTCGCGCGCCCCGATCCCTGCCAGGTCGTCCGGGTGGATCTCGACCCTCGCCTCGGGGGCGATCGCATGGAGGGCCCGTGAGCGCCTCGTCATCGTTCCGGTGTGCCAGTGCTCCAGCAGCCGTCCCGTGTTGAGGACGAACGGATACTCGTCGTCGGGCGGTTCGGCGGCCGGCGTGAACTCCGCCGGTACGAATCGGCCGAGGCCGTCGGGCGTCGGAAAGGCGTCGCCGAACAACACCTGGATTCCGTCCGTTTCCAGGTCCGGACAGGGCCACAGCTTCCCGGTCAGGCCCAGGTTTTCGTGGGTGAGGCCAGCGTACGACGGAGCAAGCGAGGTCATCTCGTCGAACACGTCTGACGAGGAGTCGTATCGCATCGGATAGCCGAACGCGGTCGACAGCTCGGACACGATCTTCCAGTCCTCGCGGGCCGACCCGGGAGGATGGAGAGCCTTGCGCCCCACCTGCACACGGCGATCGGAGTTGGTGTACGTGCCCACCTTCTCTAGATGCGTGGTGGCAGGCAGAACGACGTCGGCGAACTCCGCCGTCTCCGTGAGGAAGATGTCCTGCACGACCAGGAAGTCGAGGTTGGCGAGCGCCTTTCGGACCTTGTTTACGTTCGGGTCCGACAGGAATGGGTTTTCGCCCATCATGTACATTCCCTTGATGTCGCCGGCGAGAGCCTGTCCCATGATCTCGACCACGGTGAGGCCGGGGTCCGGATCGAGATCCACGCCCCACGCGGCCTCGAACTTCGCACGCACCTCGGGGTCGCCCACCTTCTGATAGTCCGGATACACGATCGGAATGAGCCCCGCGTCCGAAGCGCCCTGCACGTTGTTCTGCCCGCGCAGCGGGTGCAGGCCCGTGCCGGTCTTCCCGACGTTGCCTGTCAGCATCATCAGCGCGATGAGGCAGCGGGCGTTGTCGGTTCCGTGGACGCTCTGGGCGATGCCCATGCCCCAGAACACCATCGCCGTCTCAGCCTCGCCAAACAGGCGCGCCACGCGGCGGATGTCGTCAGCCGGGATACCGCAGATCTCAGCCGCCACGTCCGGGTCGTACTTCTCAGTCAGCGCCTTCAGCGACTCGAAGTCCTTCGTTCGGGTGCGGATGAAATCGTGATCGACCAAATCTTCCTCGATCAGGACGTTCATCACCGCGTTGTAGAAAGCGACGTCCGTTCCGGGGCGGATCTGAAGGAACATCTCGGCGTGGTCTGCCATGTCGATGCGGCGCGGCTCGACCACGATGATCTTCGTCCTTCCTTCCCTGGCCGCCTGCTTCATGAACGTGGCGGCGACCGGGTGGTTGGCCGTCGTATTCGAGCCGGTGATGAGAGTCACCTCGGCATTCCCCACGTCGCCGAACACGTTGGTCACCGCCCCCGAGCCAATCCCCTCGAGCAGCGCGGCGACCGACGATGCGTGGCACAGCCGCGTGCAGTGATCGATGTTGTTGGTCCCGAAACCGGCCCGGATCAGCTTCTGGAACAGGTACGCCTCTTCGTTGCTGCACTTGGCGCTGCCGAAGCCCGCCATGGCCGATGAGCCGCTCTTCTCCTTGATCTCGCGCAGACGACGGCCGGCCAGCTCCAGGGCTTCCTCCCACGTCGCCTCGCGGAAATGGGGCAGAACGTGCTCGTAGTCCACCAGTCCCCCAGGGCGCCGGCGCTTCTTCGAGTCGGACTCTCCGACCTCGGGCGACAGCGGTCCCTTCGGATACGAGTCGTCCCGCCGGATCAGCGGCACGGTCAGCCGCTGCGCGTGGTGTGCGTAGTCGAACCCGTAGCGCCCCTTCACGCACAAGCGCTCGTCGTTGACGGGGCTCGCGCGCCCGTCCGCGTAGACGACGCGGTTCTGCTCTTCGTCCACGTGGTAGGTGATCGCGCATCCCACCCCGCAGTACGGGCACACCGAGTCGACCCGCTTGAGCTCGGAGCGTGGCTTGGGCGCCGGCGTCATCAGCCCGTCAACCAGCTGGACCAGCGACAGCGCTCCGGTGGGGCATACCTTCTCGCACTCGCCGCAGGAGACGCACGTGGAGGTGCCCATCGGGTCGTCGAGGTCGAATCCGATGCGGGTCGCGTAGCCCTTTCCGGTGCGACCGATGACCGCGTTCACCTGGACGTCGTCGCACGCCCTGATGCACCGGTCGCACAGGATGCAGGACTGGTGATCGACCCTGATGACGGGCGAGGAGCTGTCGATCGGGCGGCCATTGCCGGAGGGAATTCCCGACACAGCGGCGGTTCGGTCGCCGTTCGCGCCGGCCGGCGGCCAGGCGACACCATACTCGGCCGCCAGTGCCAGTAGCTCGTCGCTCCCCGTCTTGGAGCCCGACTCGGCGTCTGTCGGATAGTCGGAAAGCAGCAGCTCGGCGAGCCCCTTCCGGCACGCGTCGATCTTCTCGCTGCGTGTCGTGACGGTCATCCCGTCGACCGCCTCGCGCGTGCAGGACGCCGTGAGCTTGTTCTCTCCCACGTCCACGAGGCAAACCCGGCACACTCCCACGGGCGGGAGTCTCGGGTCGTGGCACAGGACCGGGATCTCAATGTCGGCTGCGCGCGCCGCCTCCCAGATCGTCGCGCCGGCCTCGACCTCGAGTACTCGGCCGTCGATCGTCAGGCGAATGGCGGCAGCCGTCGAACCGTGCTCGCTCATCGCTCGCTCCTTCGAGGCCACACCGTCCACACGATGAACGCTCCCAGACCGACCACGACCAGGCTTACGCCGCGCAGCACGGGATCACCCAGCCCGGCCCCCCAGTCCGCGATTCTCCGCATACGTTCCAGGCCTACGACGGGCAGGGCGAAAGCCGAGAACACGAAAAGCGCGCCAAGCACCCGGAGGACTCGTGGCGTGCGGGAGACGGTTGCGCTCATCCACATCAGCACGCCGACCAGGAGCCGCAGGACCACGGCCACCCAAAGGCCGCTGCTCGTGAGGAAGAGGTCGGCGGATTGCACCAGGCCGCGCGGCTGTATCAGAACCCAGACACCCACACACATGAACAGCGCGCCCCACGCGAGGACGAACCAGCGGGCCTTCACGTGCCACCTCCGTTTCGTGCACCCGGCACTTCCTCCGGCCAGTGTTTCGCCACCGAGATCAACGGGTTCAGCGCGACGTAGCCGAGGCCGCAGATCGAGGTCTCGGTGAGGAGCAGGTTCAGCCTGTCGATCACGTCCATATCGATCGCCTCGCCCGTGGCCGCGGCGCGCTCCAGAAGCGCGGTCACCTTCTGCGTGCCGTCGCGGCACGGCACGCACTTGCCGCACGATTCGTTGCGGAAGAAGCGCACGATGTTCGCGGCCAGCGGCAGAAGGGGAGTGCCCTCGGCCACGACCACCAGGGCGCCCGAGCCCATCATGCTGCCCGCGTCGGCCAGGGTACCGAAGTCCATCGGCGTATCCACCAGGTCGGCCGGGAGAAAGTGCGACGAGGCGCCGCCCGGCGCGAACGCCTTGAGGGCTCGGCCACCGCTCACGCCTCCGGCGATTTCGATGAGGTCCGCCACGGTCGTGCCCATCGGGATCTCGTACACCCCCGGCTTCTCCACGTGGCCCGAGACCGCCACGAACTTGAGACCCGCACATCCGTTCACTCCATGCCCCATCCACCAGTCAGCTCCCTCCGCGGCGATCGCGGCGGCGTGGGCGAACGTCTCGACGTTATTCATGAGGGTGGGCAGACCGTACAGGCCCCTCTGCCCTGGGAACGGCGGCTTGTTTCGGGGCTCGCCGCGCCGGTCCTCGAGCGCTTCCAGGAGGGCGGTCTCCTCACCGAGGATGTAGCCGCCGGGCGAGATGAACACGTCCACGTCGAAGTCGAAGCCGCTGCCCAGGATGTCAGCCCCCAGCCAGCCGATGTCTCGGGCGCGCTCGATCTCCTCCTCGAGGGCGGCGCGGGCGTCCTCGTATTCGTGCCGCAGGTACACGATGCCGCGCGAGGCCCCGATCGCGAGGCCGGCCAGCATCATCCCGTCGATGACCAGGTAGGGAAGATCCTCCAGGATCACTCGATCCTTGAACGTTCCGGGCTCGCTCTCGTCCGCGTTGCACACCACGTACTTCGGCGTCGCCTCCTCGCCGCGCACGAGCTTCCACTTGAGGCCCGTGGGGAAGCCGGCGCCTCCCATCCCCCTGAGACCGCTCCGTTCGAGCGCGGCGATCATCCGCTCGGCGGCTTCGTCAGGATCGGCCTGGGCGAGCGCCATACGGATGCCTTCGTAGGCGCTCTCGGCATCGCCGTGCGGATCCGTCTTCCACGTGCGGCGCGGCCTGAGCTCGCGCTTCGGCCCTCCGTCCCGGATCACATCGACCAGCGCGTCAAGGTCGCCGGCGCGTACGGGGACGCCGTTGATCCTTACACCCGGAGCGCGTTCGCAGCATCCGAGACACGAGGCCTCCTCGACCTCCACGTCGTCCCGGTCCCGGAGCGCCGCCTTCAAGCGGCCCGCCAGGCCATCGGCACCTGCCAGGTGGCAGCTCATGTCCCGGCACACCGATACGGCGATCGGCGCCGGCGGCGTGGTGCGGAAGTGCGGGTAGAACGAGACGAGCTCCTGAAGGCGGTACTGGGGCGCGGAAAGGCGGGCGGCGAGTTCCCGGAGATCGTCCTTTTCCAGGTGCCCCCGCTCGGCCTGTAACGCTTCGAGTTCGTGGATCAGGCTCATCACACCATCCATCAGAAGATGCCTACAGGCTGCGCGGATTCTGACGAAGCGCAAAGTTAGGAACCGGAGGGCGGTACCACAAACGACGCAACCGTTTCAGAGTATGCCGTGTCCGATCGATTGAAGGCGCCGGGGAAGGCCCGGCGGAAGCCGAACGGGCGACGACAGGAAGAGCTCGAGCGAGTGGAAGATTCACAGCTTCTGGCGAAGGTGCGAGCGGGAGATCCCGCGGCTGAGCGCGCCCTGTACGACGCCCACGTGGACCGGGTCTACCGGCTCGCGTACCGGATGACGGGCGACGAGGCCCTGGCCCAGGACTTCACGCAGGACGCCTTTATTCGTGCCTTCGACAAGCTGGACACGTTTCGGGGCGATTCGGCCCTCTCGACGTGGATGCACACGGTAACCACCTCGGTGGTTCTGAACGGGTTGAGAAAAGTGAAGAAGTTCCGGACGTCGGAAATCGATATCGACAAGGCCAGGACGGTAGCGGGCGAAGAGCCCCGCGCCGAGCCCGACCTCCGCGATCGACTGACGCAGGCCGTCGACGGTCTGCCCGACGGATACCGGACCGTCTTTGTGATGCACGATATCGAGGGATACACGCACGACGAGATCGCCGGCGCACTGGGCGTCGCGACCGGCACGTCGAAGGCCCAGCTCTCACGGGCCAGAGCGAAGCTCCGCGTAGAACTCGCGGACTTCGCGGAGGAAGTAGTGGCATGAACGACCAGAATCACACGGATGGCGACCTCGGCGAGACCGAGAGGGACCGCTTCGACGCGGGTGTGGCCAAGGCGGCGAAAGAGATGTACCACACGCCGCCCGAGACTCCGCACGACGATATTTGGGCCGTGATCCAGGCGGCGCGCGCCGCGGACGTCGTGCCTATCCGACGCTTTCAGCCCCGACCCTGGTGGGCGGCGGTCGCCGCGGCTCTGGTGATCGGCGTGGTCCTCGGCCGCGGTTCGCTCGTCGGTCCGGATGAGGCCACGACGGTGGCGGGCGGAAGCTCCGACGTGCCTGCCGCCGTGGACGGAGCGACTACCGATGGGACACCCGACAGGGCCGCCAACGCTGTGCCGCGCTCGTATCGTGTCGCTGCTGCCCGGCACCTCAACCGGACCGAGACCTTCCTGACGATGTTCCGGGTGGACGCCCGCTCGGATCAGCTGAACGACGTGGACATCGGGACGTGGTCGAAGCGGCTCCTTACGGACACCCGGTTGCTGCTCGATTCTCCGGCCGGGGGCGACCCCGAGCTCCGGATGCTGCTCAGCGACCTGGAGCTGGTGCTGGCGCAGATCGTCCAGCTCAGAGCCGGCGATCCGAACGAAGTAGAGATCATCGACGAAGGTCTGGAATCCAGTCAGCTGCTGTTCCGGCTCAAGGCCGCTCAGGCGACCGCGCCGAGGACGGTGGGACTGTAAGTCGAACAGGAAGAGGAGAAGAACCATGTCGAAGATGATGATGAAGGGACCGGGGGCTCTGCTCTGCCTGGCAGTCCTGCTGTTGCCGGGACGCGCGAGCGGGCAGGACGAAGCACGCGTGCCGGAGGAGATGTACGCGCAGGCCATCTACCTGTCGGCACAGGCGAACGTGATCTCGGCGCAAGCCGTGAACGCTGCCGCGCACTACGAACTCGCTGAGATGACCGAGCTCGCGTACCAGGCGGCGGCGATGGCCGACACCGTCTACCGGGCGGCCCGCCGGGCGCTGAACGAGTCGCAGTACCGGAAGGCGGTCCAGCTGTTCGAGCAGTCGCTCGACGAGGAACCCGAGTACTCGGCCGAGGCGCTCTACTACCAGGCGCTCGCCTACTACCGCATGGGCGGCCGGAGCAACTACGACCACGCCTATCGCAAGCTGAACGAACAGCTGGCCCGGTACCCGGATGCGGCCTCGAGCGGTGACGCCGAAGAGCTGATGGTACGGATCGAGAGCGAGCTGGCACGGCGTGGCGATGCGCAGGCGGCCGCGAAACTCGCCCAGGAAGCCGAGAGGCTCGAGCAGAGGGAGACGCGGCGGGAGCGGACCTCCAAGCGGGAAACCCAGGAGGCGCGGGAGCACGAATACCAGGAGGAAGCCGATATCAAGGCCATGGCGCTGCACTCCCTGATCCAGGCGGATCCCGAGAAGGCGATCCCGTACCTCACGAAGGTGCTGAAGAACCGGACGCCCGAGACCGCCGAGCTCCGAGGGCAGGCCGTGTTCATCCTGGGCCAGCACGAGTCCGACCAGACGCTGGACCTGATGCTGGACGTGGTGCGGAACGACCCGGATCCCGAGGTCAAGGCGCACGCGGCGTTCTGGCTCAGCCAGGTCGACGATCCGCGGGCGATCGATGCCACGATCTCGATCCTGGATGATCCGAACCTCGACGAGGACCTGAAGGCCCAGGCCGTGTTCTCACTCGGACAGACGGACGACCCGCGGGCCGGCCAGATCCTCAGGGACTACGCGTCGCGTTCGGACGTCGATCCCGAGGTGCGCGGGATGGCGGTGCACGGGCTAGCCCAGCATCCGTCGCCGGAGAACGCGCAGCTCCTGAAGCAGATGTTCAACGACGTGGACGATCCCGAGGTCCGTGAGCAGATCCTGTTCGCGCTGACGCAGATGCCGGATGCGGTGGACGGCGACTGGCTGCTCGCGATCTTCGCGAACGAGTCCGAGGACGACGAGGTCCGGGAAATGGCCCTGTTCATGGCGAGCCAGACCGGAAACGTGGACGCCCGGGTGCTGGGGCAGATGTACGATTCAGCGGGCGACAACACGGAGATGAAAGAGCACATCCTGTTCACGCTGACCCAGGTCGACAGCGAGGCGGCGTTCGACAAGATGCTCCAGATCGCCCGCAGCGAAGAGGATCCGGAGCTTCGCGAGCACGCGATCTTCTGGATCGGCCAGTCGGGCGATCCGCGGGCCCAGGACGTGCTGCTCGACATCCTGGAGGAGTAAAGCGGAGAGCAGTAGCGTGGCGGCCGTCCCGGGCGGGGTGGCCGTTCGCGCGACTCCGTTCAAACGGATCCCCGTCTACGGGATCAGCACGCGCGCCGGCCGAGACGTGCAGTCGATCATAGGGCTGCTCTCGGCCGGTGCGTACGTTCCCGGCTGGATGTAAGGCGAAAGGCACCGGCCCCGCCCCGTCGGGTCGTTGAACCGGGTAGTCCCCGTACCGAGCTGTCCGAACTCGTTCGATCCCCAGCAGAAGACCTGGCCGTCGGCCGTGCGGGCACACGTGTGATTGGCCCCGGCCGTGATCTCCACGATGTGCCGCGCCTCCTGGGACCCCAGGGGGGACCATGCCGCGAGGACCACCACGGCCGCTGTCACGAGCCCCGCCAGCCCGAGTCTCCGCTCGCGGATCCGGGCCCGCTCCATCTGCGCGACCCTATGCTCGAGTCTCTCCGTCTCCCGCTTCGTCATGTGCCCCTCCGTGCAATTGGCGCTGCAATGGCGTTCGTTGCGCAGGCTCCACTGTGTCCGGTCAGAGCTCCACCGTCAGATTGGCGCCGATCCACCGTTCGTCCACGGTTCGAAACTGCCCCATCGGGGAAGGACCATCGTGGAACTCGGCGTTCAGAAGCAGACGCACCATCTTGATACGGAAGGCGGCGCCGGCCACCACGTGGGACGCGATGCGCTCGGTGAATTCCGTGACTTCGAAATCGGCGGCAGCGAATGGCGCGATGCGCTTGTCTCCCCACTGCGAGGGGTCCCACTCGGCCCCGAACCGAAAGGCCCACTTCTCCACCGTGGTGAAGATGACGATAGGGTCCCCGGGCAGGCCCGTGCCGGTGAAATCATCGCTGCGCCCCAGGTTGAGATCTCCGCCCACGTAGATCCGCCCGTCGAAGCCAGGACGCAGGCCGAGCAAGAACTCGAATCCCTCGCGGGAGACCTGGAAGACGTCCTGCGGATTGTCGTCCACGTAGTCGTCACCGAAGTGGGAGCTGACGTGCAGCAGGGTGACCCGGGCATCCCACATGCCGTACCTGATTCCCAGGGGCACGCCGACCCGGTAGTCCGTGGCGATCTGCTCCTTCTCTATCGATTCCATGAAGAACCGCGACATCACTCCGACCTCGAATCCGAGGTCGATCGCCGGGCGTCCCGGTCTCTCATCCTGGAAGCGGACCACCGGGACCCGGACGCCCACCGCGACCTGCGCCTCCAGGTTCGTTCCGTCGATGCTGTCTTCCAGGTCGCGCTCCGCGAAGACGAATCCGCCACCGAGACGCACTTCCAGGGGCGCCGCCCGAAGCGGCGCCACGGCGAACCGATCCGGAAACCATTCAGTGCCGGGGCTGCCGGAGGCGGCGCCCGGGACCGGTGACTCCTGAGCCTGTAGGGGCACGGGAGACGCTGCCAGAAAGGCCATCAGGGCAATCGCGGCACCGACGTTCTTCATCAAAGATCCGTGTTTTCGTTCGATTGACCGATGCTGACTTGTGTGAAGCGCGGAATCTGAAGAGAATCAGAGTGAGACACAACGTGTGTCCGATTACCGGCGGAGGGTACCCGTGACTTACCGAGACCTGGACATTCGGCTCATCCGGGCGCTGCAGGCGGATGCACGCCGATCCAATCGCCAGCTGGCGGAAGAGCTGGACGTGGCGGCCAGCACGGTGGGACATCGTCTGAAAGACCTCGAGGATCGGGGCGTGATCCAGGGGTACCGCCCCGTGATCGATTACCGGGCGCTTGGAATGGGCCTGGTCGCTGTGACCCGGATCAAGGCCCGGGGCGAAGCCCTTCCCAATGTCATCGAGTCGTTGATAGAGCACCCCCACCTCACGCACGTCTACGAGATCACCGGCGAATTCGACGTTATGGTCATCGGCCGGTTCGCGGACGAATCGCAGATGAACCGGGAGATCAAGAGCATGCTCGGGCTGCCGGGAATCGAGGGGACGAACACATCCGTCGTCCTGGATACGCCGAAGGAGCAGCTCGACGTAGAGCTTCCGATCGCTTGAGGCGCTCGCCCGGTTCCCGGGAGCTCGAGCGTCTCAACGCCGAGGTGACCGCCTGCCGGCGTTGTGCTCGCCTGGTCGAGTGGCGTGAAGAGGTAGCGCGCACGAAGCGGGCGGCCTACGCCGAAGAGGAATATTGGGGGCGGCCCGTCCCGTCGTTCGGTGACCCGGAGGCTCGAATCCTGATCGTCGGCCTGGCCCCCGGAGCGCACGGCGCCAACCGGACCGGCCGAATGTTCACGGGCGACCGCTCCGGGGAGTGGCTTTATGGCGCGCTACATAGGGCGGGCCTCTCCAGTCGGCCGGACTCCACACGGCGGGACGACGGGCTGGAACTCCGGAATGCCTGGCTCACGGCCGCCGTACGCTGCGTTCCCCCGGCGAACAAGCCGACGCCCGCCGAACGGGAAGTCTGCCGGCCGTTTCTGGAACGGGAAATCCTGGCCTTCGCCGACCTGCGGGTGGTCGTGGCGCTCGGCGGATTTTCCTGGGGCGCGATCCTGCTCGCGCTGCGCGACCTCGGATTCGCGGTTCCCGCACCGAGGCCGAAGTTCGGGCATGGCGCCGAGGTGGAGATCGCCGGGTCGGCGAATCCCCCAGGTGCGGGAGAGGCGCCCCGTTCCCCGGGCGACCTGGTCATGATCGGCTCCTATCACCCCAGTCAACAGAACACCTTCACCGGCCGGCTCACCCGGGAGATGTTCGACGCGGTGTGGACCCGAGCGGTCGAGATCGCCGGCTGAGCGGGGCCGCACGGTAGATCCATGACAGGCCGACCGGGCCCACCAAGACCACCGAGTTAAGGACGACCAGCAGGTAGGGCCAGCCGATCGCGACCAGCCTGCGCATCAGTCCTTTCGCCCGATCTCCAGCATCCTCTCCACCGCCCGCAGCGCCTTCACGCGCACGCCTTCCTCGACGAGGACCTCGTGCTTCATCTCCAGCAGGGAGGCGAGGGTCTTCTCGAGGGTGATCTTCTTCATGTGCGGACAGATCGTGCACGGGCGGATGAACTCGAGCTCCGGGTGGGCCTCGGCGACGTTGTCCGACATCGAGCACTCGGTGACCATGATCACCCGGCCGCTCTTGGCCTCGTCCAGGTAGTCGATCATCGCGGTGGTCGAACCCACGAAGTCACACTCGGCGCACACCTCGGGCGAGCACTCGGGATGCGCGATCACCTCGATCCCCGGGTACTGGTCCCGGTAGGCCCGGATCTCGTCCACCGTGAACTGCTCGTGCACGATGCAGCGCCCGGCCCATGTGATCACGCTCACGTCCGTCTCATTGGCTACGTTGCGGCCCAGGTACTCGTCCGGCAGGAAGATCACCCGATCCACGCCCAGGGATTCGACGACGGCGACCGCGTTGGCCGACGTGCAGCAGATGTCGGACTCCGCCTTGATCGAGGCCGGCGTGTTCACGTACGTGACGACCGGAACGCCAGGGTAGCGCTCCTTGAGGAGCCGAACGTCAGCGGCAGTGATGCTCTCGGACAGCGAGCAGCCGGCCTCGAGGTCCGGGATCAGCACCGTGCGGGACGGGTTGAGGATCTTCGCGGTCTCGGCCATGAAGTGAACGCCGCAGAATACGATGACGTCAGCGTCGGAGTCCCTGGCGATGATCGAAAGGCCGAGCGAGTCGCCCACGAAATCGCTGACCCCGTGGAAGATCTCGGGGACCATGTAGTTATGGCCGAGGATGACCGCATTCTTTTCCTTCTTGACGCGGTTGATCTCGACGATCAACGGGGCGTGCATCTCCCATTCGAAGCGCGGGATGCTACCTTTGACCTTCTCATATACGTGGTCGGTCGCCGCGGCGACCTGTTCCGTGAACTCGAGCGGTGCTGTCACGTTTGCCTCCGGTTACGTCTACCGGCGAATAGAGTTCGCACATTATACCCGGGCAGGGTGGGATCGGCACGCTGGCCGAGCCCTGACCCGAGACGACCCAGGCGCCCATGAATCGACAGTCGGCTGCGGCCCGCATCGAACAGCTGAGAGAGCAGATCCGCTGCCACGATCATCTGTATTACGTGCTGGATTCCCCGGAACTGTCGGACGCGGAATACGACTTCCTGTTCCGCGAGTTGCAGTCTCTGGAGGAGATCTTCCCGGATCTGCGTACGCCGGATTCGCCTACGCAGCGCGTTGGGGGCGAGCCGCTCACCTCGTTCCCCTCGGTGCAGCACGAAGCGCCGATGCTCAGCCTCGATTCCGACCAGACCGAGGAGGCGCTGCGACGGTTCACCGAACGTGTGGAGCGCGGCCTCGACGATCCGTCGCGCGCGGCGTGGGTGGTGGAACCGAAGCTCGACGGCTTGTCGATCGAGCTCGTGTATGAGAACGGCCTCCTCGTTCGAGCTTCCACGCGTGGCGACGGGATCCGCGGGGAAGGCATCACCGAAAACGCCCGCACCATCCGCTCCATTCCGCTACGCCTGCGGGACGACGTCCGCCCAGCTCCGGCGGCGCTCGCCGTGCGCGGTGAGATCATCATCCGGGTGGACGCGTTCGACGAGTTGAACGAGAGGCTGATCTCCGAGGAACGTCCGCCGTTCGCCAACCCGCGCAACGCGGCGGCCGGGTCTCTACGCCAGCTGGACCCAAGGATCACGGCGTCTCGTCCCCTTGAGGCCTACGCGTACGACGTGCTCGCCAGCTCGGGGCTGGACGCCGGCACGCAGTGGGAGACGCTGGCGGCACTCCGCGACTGGGGGTTCCTGGTCAACGAGTGCTCGGAACGCGCCGCCGGCCCCGATGAGATCCTGGCGTATCACGCGCGCCTCGATGCCGGGCGCGACGACCTCCCATTCGAGATCGATGGCGTGGTGATCAAGCTGGACGACCTCGCGGCCCGGGAGGAGCTGGGCTTCACGTCGCGCCATCCGCGGTGGGCCTTCGCCTACAAGTTTCCGCCGCAGGTGGAGCAAACCCGGATCGAGCGGATCCTGGCCAGCGTAGGCCGGACGGGCGTGGTCACGCCGGTCGCCATCATGGAGCCGGTGAACATCGGAGGCGTCACCGTCACCCGGGCCTCCCTGCACAATCGCGAGGAACTGGCGCGCAAGGACGTGCGGCCAGGCGACCTGGTGCGGGTGCAGCGCGCAGGTGACGTGATCCCGCAGGTGGTCGGGCAAGTCGAGGAAGCGGACCGCGAGCGCCGCCCCGCCTTCCGCATGCCCGAAGTCTGCCCTTCGTGCGACACCGAGCTGGTCGAGCGCGGACCCTTCACGGTGTGCCCGAACAGCTTCGGCTGCCGGGCCCAACTCAAGGGGCGAATCCAGTACTTCGGGTCGCGCGGGGCGCTCGACATCGAAGGCCTTGGAGAGGAGACCGCGCGGCTTCTGGTTGACGAGGAACTGGTGGAGCGCCTGCCCGACCTGCTGGATCTGACCGCCGGACAACTGGTGGAGCTCGAAGGGTTTGCGGAGCTGTCGGCCGGAAACCTGGTCGCGGCGATCGAGGCGGCCTCGAGGCCCGAGCTGCACCGTTTCCTGGCGGCGCTCGGGATCCCCGAAGTCGGTGGCGCCGTGTCCCGCGCGCTGGCCCGGCACTTCGGCACCCTGGACGCCATCATCGCCGCGGATGAGGAAGCGTTGACGGACGTCGAGGGTGTGGGTCCGATCATGGCCGCGCGGATCGTCGCGTTCTTCGCAGAGCCGCACAACGCGGAGAACATCGCACGTCTCACTGAGCGCATGGAAGTGCAGGCCGCCGAGACCGCGCCCGTCGGAGGCGCGCTCGAAGGGAAGTCGTTCGTGTTCACTGGCGGCATGGAGAGCATGAGCCGGGGCGACGCGAAGAAGCGGGTCGAGGGGCTCGGTGCCAGGGTCACGGGCTCGGTGAGCAAGAAGACCGATTACCTGGTGGCGGGTGCCGACCCGGGGTCGAAGCTGGACAAGGCAAACGAAATGGGCGTCACGGTGCTGGACGAGGCCGGGTTCCTGCGGTTGCTCGAGGCGGCGGAGAATGAGTAAGAAACGGCCCGCGACGGCCCGCGGAAGGCAGTGATGGAGAATATCGAGATCGCCGCCATCCTCAAGGAAATGGCCACCCTTCTGGAGATCCAGGGTGAAACCAACCCGTTCCGCATCCGGGCCTACCGCAACGCGGTCTACACGATCCAGGAGAGCCCGGACCCGATCCGGAAGATGGTGGAGGAAGGCGAGGACCTCACCGAGCTGCCTGCCATCGGGAAGGACATGGCCTCCCACATCACGGAGCTCGTGACGACCGGGCGGCTGTCGATCCTCGACGAAGTCTCGAAGGAAGTGCCGCGGTCGCTGGTGCAGCTGACCCGCCTCCCGGGCGTAGGGCCGAAGAAGGTGCGGAAGCTGTGGGACGAGCTGGACATCACGACGCTGGACGACCTGGCCGCCGCGGCCGCAGCGGGGGAGATCGCAGCCCTCGAGGGGTTCGGCAAGAAGAGCGAGGAGAAGATCATCGAGGCGATCGAGCGTCACAAGAAACGCTCGGGCCGATTCCGCCTGTCTTCCGCCGACGAGCTGGTGCAGCCGCTGATCGAGTACATGCTCGAGGACCCGCGGGTCGAGCGCCTGGAGGTGGCGGGGAGCTACCGGCGCCGGCAGGAGACCGTGGGCGACGTCGACCTTCTGGCAATCGCCTCCGACGCGGGGCCGGTGATGGAGCGCTTCACCTCGTACCCGCAGGTGCGATCTGTCGAGAAGTCGGGTGACACGCGGGGTACGGTGATTCTGAGCTCCGACCTCCAGGTGGACCTCCGCATCCTGCCGGCGGAGAGCTACGGCTCGGCCCTGGTCTACTTCACGGGCAACAAGGAACACAACGTGGAGCTCAGGAAGCGGGCCCTGCAGCGCGGGCTGAGCGTATCGGAGTACGGGGTGTTCGAGCTGGCCGAGGAAGGGGAGGGAGAGGAAAGCACCACCGGCCGCGAGCTGGGCGATCGCGTGGCAGGTCGGACCGAGGAGGAGGTGTACGCCGCGGTCGGCCTCCCGTGGATCAGGCCCGAGCTCAGGACGAACCGGGGCGAGCTCGACGCGGCGGCAAACGGCGAGCTCCCGGAGTTGATCGAGCCGGACGACATTCGCGGCGACCTTCAGATGCACTCCACGTGGTCGGACGGGAAGAACACGATCGAGGAGATGCTGACGGCGTGCGCCGCGAAGGGCTATGAGTACGTGGCTCTGACCGACCACTCGAAGGCCCTGGCCATGACGGGCGGGCTGGATGCCGCCAAGCTGCGCGAGCAATGGAAGGAGATCGAGGAAGTCGCGGCGCGCCACCCGGAAATCCAATTCCTCCGCAGCCAGGAAGTGGACATCCTGGCAGACGGCACGCTGGACACAGAGGACGAGATGCTGGAGCAGCTCGATCTGGTGGTGATCGCTGTACATTCGAGGTTCGATCTTCCAGGTGCGAAGCAGACGGCACGGCTGCTGAAGGCGATCCAGCATCCGCTGGCCAACATCGTCGCCCACCCCACCGGGCGGATCATCAACCGCCGGGATCCGATGGACTTCGCGCTGGACGAGATCCTGTCATGCGCCGCCGAGCACGGGGTCGCGATGGAGCTCAACGCGCACCCGCACCGCCTGGACCTCAGGGACATCGACCTGATGGCGGCGAGGAAGCGCGCGGTGAAGATCGTGATCAGCACCGATGCCCACTCGATCGCAGACCTCGACCTGATGCCGTATGGGGTGGAGCAGGCCCGCCGCGCGTGGCTCCAGCCGGCCGACGTCCTGAACACTCTGCCGGCGGGCGATCTCCTGGCGGCGCTAGGTCGAGGCTGATCGACGTGGAGGCGGCGACCGGCCGGACCGACCCATACGCACGCCGCGCCGTCCTCGGACTGATCGCGATCGCGACGCTCGTGCGCCTGCGGTTCACCTTCGCCACCGAGCTGGGTAACGACGAGGTCTACTACTGGGCCTACGCCTCTTTTCCCGACTGGAGCCACTTCGACCACCCGCCGATGATAGGCTGGGTGATCCAGCTGTTCACCCTCAACCTGGCCCTCGACTCCGAGGTGTTCATCCGGCTGGCGGCCGTGGTGAGCGCGGCGATCGCGACGTGGCTGATGTACTTGATCGGTCGCAGGCTCGGGGGCGAAAGGGCAGGACTGTTCGCGGCCATACTGCACACGTCGGCGGTGTACGGATCGGTGCTGGCGGGGGTCGTCATCCTCCCCGATGCGCCGCTGGTGGTGTTCTGGCTCCTGGCTCTGTGGCTGCTGCTGGAAGCTCTCCCAGCCGAGACGATCGGCACGCGTGAGAGGCGCCTGGTCCTCTTCGCCGGAGCCGCGATCGGGCTCGCGATCCTCTCCAAGTACCAGGGCGTGTTCATCGGGGCCGGTGCGCTGCTGTACGTGTTCCTGTACGATCGGCGCTGGCTGCGCCAACCGGCTTTCTACGCCTCCATGGCGCTGGCGGTGCTCATCGCCTCTCCCATCATGATCTGGAACCTGAAGAACGACTTCATCTCGTTCACTTATCAAAGCGGCCGTGTGAGTCCGGGACTGTCTCTGCGGTTCGACTATCTGGGCACCGAGCTCGTCGGCCAGGTCCTGTATCAGAATCCGCTGACGTGGCTTCTCATCGCGACGGCGGTTCTGGCCGTCGCGCGAGGATCTCAGGTCGTGGACCGGGCCGACCTCCGCATCCTGCTGCTCAATGGGCTACCCCTGTGGATAGTCTTCACCGGCTTCTCACTGTTTCGGTCAACCCTTCCGCACTGGACTGGGCCCGCGTACCTGCCTCTGATCCTGCTGGCCGGTGTCTACTGGGCGGTGCGTTTCGGGGGCTCTGAGAAGCAGGGGTTCGCGGCCGTACCATGGCGCGTCAACGCCTCACTGCCCCTCCTCGTAGTGATGCTGGCCGCGGTGACCGTGGCCATCCAGTTCATCCCACAGGGGTTAGGGCGCGAGGAGCCGGAGACTCGCCGTGGGGAGCGCGATCCTACGTTGGACATGTTCGGGATGGAGCAGATACGGACCGGAGTTGCGGGGATCCTGGCTCGCGACGTTTCGTCGGGACGCGTATCCGCCGACGCGCCTTTGATGTCGTTTCGCTGGTTTCCGGCAGCCCACCTCGACTACTACGTGGCCACGCCGCTCGGCCGAAGACTGCTGGTGGCGGGCTCCCTGGACGCAGCGCACAAGTACTGGTGGATCAACCAGCGCCGGGCACCGCTCGAGGTCGGTGACGACGCGTACTACGTGGCGGTCAGCAACTGGTACTCGGACGCGGAACAGAGCTTCGGGCGCCTGTTCGAGTCCATCGAGCCGGCGGACACGATCCGGGTGGAGCGCGAGGGCGCGCACGTGAAGAACGCGTTCGTGTACCGGCTGCGAGCCTACAACGGCGAGCCGCTCGTCACCGGCATCCCCTCTGAGTAGGGTGTTCAGCCCGGCCTGTCGAGCGACGGGCGCCTGGGCGTAGAATGGCGCCCATGAGCGAGCGAGACCTCGAGACCACGGCCTGGAGATGGGCGCCCCCGCTGGCCTTCGCGGCCGCATTCCTGGTCCTGTGGGCCACCGGAACCGACGAGGCGTGGTTCCACGAGCTCAACGGGTGGAGCGCCGTGACCGGCCCGCAGGTGTGGGCCGGGATCACGATCTTCGGCGATGCGCTCGTCCTGCTCGCCCTCGTCCTTCCGATTCTGTGGTATCGACCGCAGTGGGCGTGGGGCCTGCTACTCGCAGCGATCATCACCACGGTGATTACGCACACGATGAAGCCGTGGCTGGATCTGCCCAGGCCGGCCGCGGTTCTCGGAGCCGAGGCGATCACCATCATCGGACCCGAGCTCCGGGCCAAGGCCATGCCGTCCGGGCACGCCGCCGCGGCGCTCACCCTGGCCGGCGCACTCGTGCCGGTCATGAAGGGCAGGGGGCCCCGGGTGGTCGTGCTCCTGCTTATGACTCTGGTCGCCCTGTCGCGAGTCGTGGTCGGAGCACACTGGCCGATGGACGTGATGGCCGGAGCGCTGATCGGCTGGATGTCGGGAATCATCGCCCTTCGCCTGATGCGCCACCGGGCATGGATGACGAACCGGGTGGCGGTCGGAATCCTTGCGCTGGCCTTGACGGGCTGCGCTGCGGCTCTCTTCGTCACCCGCACCGGGTATCCGGGCACGTACGGGATCCAGGTGGCGGTCGCGATCGCCTGCATCGGGTTCGCCGGACTGATCGTCCGTCGAATGCGGGAGCCGATGACGGACGCTTGATCCCTCCGGGCATCCTGCCTGTCATGATATTGCACGGAATTATCCTCGACCGCGGATCCCGGATATCGCTGCGCCGGCAGCTAGTCGGCCACCTCGAGGTGCGCATCCTCGGCGGTCAGATCGGACCGGGCCGCCGGCTTCCCAGCGTTCGACGCGCCGAGCAGCTGCTCGGCCTGCATCGGAATACGGTCGCCGCCGCCTACGGGGATCTGGTCCAGGCGGGCCTGGCACGCACGAGGCCCGGGAGCGGCGTGTACACACGATCGCCCGCGCATTCCTCAGACACGGGAGTGGCTCGCGTTGCCGTTAGTGGGTCGCGAGATGTCCATCTCGACTGCCCGGACGAAGACCTGAGGGCGGTGCTCGAGGCCGAACTGCGCTCTCGGTTGGCCGTCCGCGTTCATCGGCAGGCCGATACCGGCCCACAGGTCAGGATTCGACTGGCTCCTGGCGTCGGTTTTCTCAGGGCAATCCGAGCGCTGCCGCGACCTTCTCTGGTATCAGTCACCTCCGGGTGTGAGCTCGTTCACCGGCTCGTGTCCAGCGCGGTGCTGATTCATGGCGGAGAGGGCGTCGCCTATTTGCCTGCGCTTCCCGGCAATCGCGACAGCATCGGTCGGGCGAGTCGGCTCGCACGGCTCATCGCAGCCGACTATGAGGCCCTGCCGTGGGCACGGCACAGACTTCAGGTTCCGATCCTGCCGCTGCCCCTGATCTCAGCCTATTCCTGGACCGAATTGACTCTGCTACTTCGGCGGCGTGAGCCGGGATCACGTCGCGTCGCTCGCCCACCGGAACGCGTGGAACGATCCCCGCAACCTAGTGTCCAAGAACCTTGATCCGATGCGGTGAATCGTCTATTATCGGTGCCCGCTGTCGGCGGCATTGGCCCGTGGTGTAATTGGCAACACGCCTGACTCTGGATCAGGAGAGTCCAGGTTCGAACCCTGGCGGGCCAATCGAGGATGCAAAGAGGGGAGCGCCCAGGCGCTCGCCCTTTTTGTTTGGCCCCGGCGAAGTTGGCCGGGTGCTGACGGAGGAGTGGCCGAGTGGCTAAAGGCGGCGCCCTGCTAAGGCGTTGGGTCCAAAAGGCCCACGTGGGTTCGAATCCCACCTCCTCCGCTGAATTCTGGACGGGTGGCCGAGCGGCTGAAGGCGCACGCCTGGAAAGTGTGTTGACATTAAAAGTGTCACGTGGGTTCGAATCCCACCCCGTCCGCTTTTTGGAAACCGTAAGGGATGGAAGGTGGGATTCTCACCGGTGCTTTTGCAGCGTGGCTGCAAAAGGGTCTCGCCGCTGACGCGGCTCGACAGCGAATCGCACCCCGTCCGTACTTCGCCAGCCGGATACAAAGAGGGCCCGAACGAGCGGTAGAGCCCGCTTCCCACCGCGTGACGCGGCCGGAGACGAGAAGGACCTCTCGGAGGGGTGGCAGAACGGCAATGCACCGGTCTCGAAAACCGGCGCCCTCACGGGCTTCAGGGTTCGAATCCCTGCCCCTCCG
>JBDGWG010000037.1:0-34829 GCA_039585235.1 Gemmatimonadota bacterium
GATCTCCACCACCGGCGTGCCCGACTCGGCTTGCCGCAGCGCCATTACGATCTGCTCCTGACTGAACTGACTCTTCCGCATCCATCCTCCTCGCCCCCACATGGGGCTCCGTGGGACGGACCGAATCTAGCTCCATAACGAGAGTCGTGGTGGATCAGCTTTCGGGGAGCACCGCCCCTCTCCTTCGCGCTCGGTCAACGGCCACTCTCCGTCAGACGTCGGCGACACGGTGCACGGTCAGGGGCTCACCCGCATATATTCCTTGTGAACCTCCGCAAGGAACGAAGGCCATGGCAGACCAGGAGATCGGCGTCGTTACCCACTACTTCGACCGACCAGGGGTGGCAGTCATCAAGGTAACCGAGGGGGAGCTCGCGCTCGGCGACACGATCCGCTTCGTGGGTCATACCAGCGACTTCACCGAGGAGGTGACGTCAATGGAGGTCGACCACGAGAAGGTCGAGCGGGCGACCGCCGGCCACGAGGTCGCAGTGAAGGTGATCGCTCGGACGCGGGCCCACGACCGGGTCCTCAAGGTAACGTGAAGGCGGCGCAGCGCCGCCACGGCGCAGCGAGCGCTGTTGAGCCTGCACAATGATCGTCGGAATCGATGCGGGTGGAACGTTTACCGACTTCGTTTTGCCGGATGCGGGCGGCGATCTGCGAAGGCTGAAGGTCGCCTCGACCCCGGACGATCCTGCGCGGGCGGTCCTCGAGGGTCTCGAACGGCTGCTACCGGGAAGCCTCCACCAACAGATCCGGATCGTCCACGGCTCCACGGTCGCCACCAACGCGCTCCTCGAGCGCAGGGGCGCGCGGCTCGTGCTGGTTACAACGGAAGGCTTCGAGGACGTCATCGAGATCGGCCGACAGGCGCGGCGCAAGATCTACGACCTGGCGGTTACGAAACCGCGGCCGCTCGCCGCCGCGGAAGATCGGATCGGCGTCCCCGAACGGTTGGGGCCGCACGGCGAGGAGTGGATCCCGCTGGAAGATGCCGCCGCCGACCGGGTCGTCGAGGAGATCGTGGCGCGAGAGCCGGAGAGCGTAGCCATATGCCTTCTCCACTCCTACGCCGAGCCGGAGCATGAGCTCGAGCTCGTCCGCCGCCTGCGGGAGCGTCGACCCGGGCTATTCGTGACCGCCTCCTGCGAGGTGCTGCCTGAGTTCCGTGAGTACGAACGGATGTCGACGACCGCGATCAACGCTTACGTCGGTCCTGTCACGGCGAGTTACCTGGTCGGCCTCGCGAAAACGCTGGGGGCGGCCGGCGTCCGGATCATGGGCTCGGCAGGCGGCGTGATCTCCCTCGGCGCCGCGAGCCGTAGGCCGGTCGCGACGATCCTCTCTGGCCCGGCGGCGGGCGCCGTCGCCGGGTTCGAGATCGGTTGCCGGGCCGGGACCAACCATGTGATCACATTCGACATGGGCGGTACCTCCACCGACGTCAGCCTGTGCGACGGCCAGTTGCCCCACACGTCAGAAGCCGAGATCGCCGGCCTCCCGATCCGTCTTCCAGTGCTCGATGTCCATACGGTGGGCGCGGGTGGCGGCTCGATCGCGTGGCGCGACCCGGGCGGCTCACTGCGGGTGGGTCCGGCGAGCGCCGGCGCCGATCCCGGGCCGATCTGCTACGGCGAGGGAGGCGACGAAGTGACCGTGACCGACGCAAACCTGTACCTTGGCCGCCTGCTGCCTGACCGCTTCCTCGGCGGTGAGCGGGCGCTCAACCCCGACCTCGTAGTCGCGCCGATAGAGGCGCTCGCGCGTCGACTCGACCTCGAGCCACGCGCCGCGGCCGAAGGTGTCATGCGTGTCGCCAACGCCGTGATGGAGCGGGCGATCCGCGTTATCTCCCTGGAGCGCGGCCACGATCCACGCGACTTCACCATGGTCTGCTTCGGCGGGGCGGGCGGGTTGCACGCCGCCGAGCTTGCCCGGAGTCTCGCCATCCCGCGGGTTCTTGTCCCACCGGGTGCAGGCACCCTGTCCGCCTTCGGGACGTTGCTCGCCGAGCCGGCACGCGAGGCCTCCCGCTCGATCCTCACCTCCTGTGCCGAATTGGACCCCACGCTACTCGAAGCGGAATTCGAACGGCTGGTGGTGAAAACGCAGCGAGGACTCGAGGACGAAGGATTCCGCGGCAGCGAGCTCCGGTTCAAGCGCAGCCTCGACATGCGGTATGTGGGACAGGGCTTCGAGCTCTCCGTGCCTTACGGCCCAGACTATCGCGCCAGGTTCGACGCGCGACACGAGAGCCGCTACGGGTATGCTGATCCAGCCCGTGCCGCGGAGGTCGTGAACGTCCGCGTTCGCGCCACCGCGCCGGTCACGCGCCCGAAACCGAGGCCGGCCGAACATGGCGGACCCGATCCCGCGGCCGCGGAGCTCGGACCCCACGCCTTCGTGTACAGGGGCGAGCAGCACGAGGGCCGGCTGTACGAGCGAGAGCTCCTGCAGGCCGGCCACCGGATCGAGGGTCCCGCGATCGTCGTCGAGTACGGCACGACGATTGTGGTACCACCCGGCGCGCGGTGCGAGGTGGATGAGTGGCGGAATCTCGTGCTGGAGCCAATTTCATGACACAATGGGATCCCGTCACCCTCGAGGTGTTCCGCAACCTCTTCTACTCCGTGGCGGAGGAGATGGGGAGCACGCTTCGCCGGACCGCATTTTCGCCGAATATCAAGGAGCGTCGCGATTACAGTTGCGCGGTTTTCGATGGCGACGGCCGGCTCGTGGCTCAGGGTGAGCACATGCCCGTCCATCTCGGGTCGATGGCCCTGTCCGTCGAGGCCGCAATCGGGGCGGTCGACCTCGGGCCCGGAGACGTCGTGGCGCTCAACGATCCGTTCGCCGGCGGCACTCACCTGCCGGACATCACGCTCGTCGAGGGTGTGTTCCTCGAGCCTGCCGGTGACCGGCTCCGGCCCGTGTTCTACGTGGCAAACCGAGCCCATCACTCCGACGTCGGCGGGATGAGTCCCGGCTCCATGCCGCTCTCGCGCTCGATCTTCCAGGAGGGCATCCGAGTTCCGCCGGTGCGGCTCGCGCGTGGTGGCGTGCCGGATCCGGACCTCCTGCGCCTCGTGCTCGCTAATGTCCGCACGCCCATCGAGCGTGAGGGCGACCTCACTGCGCAGCTCGCAGCTAACCGGACAGGGGCGCGGCGGCTGCTCGAGCTGTGCGGCCGGTACGGACGAGAGGCGCTCGAGGATTACATGGCGCACCTACAGGACTACGCCGAGCGGATTACACGAGCCGCGATCCACGAGATTCCCGACGGCGAGTATCGGTTTGAGGATGTGCTGGACGACGACGGTCTGGGGCACGGTCCCCTGCCCATCGTGGTCACAATCGTCGTGCAGGGCGACCAGGCTCGCGTCGATTTCGCCGGGACGCATTCCCAAGTGCCCGGCTGCGTGAACGCGATCCGGGCGATCACCGTGTCAGCCGTCATGTACTGCTTCCGCGCCATCGTTCCGTTCGCGGTCCCGTCGAACGACGGCACCCTGCGGCCGCTCGAGATCGTGGCGCCACAGGGAACGCTGGTGGACGCGCGACCGCCGGCGGCCGTGGCGGGAGGAAACGTCGAGACGTCGCAGCGGATCGTCGACGTCGTCCTCGGCGCGCTCGCCCGCGCCCTGCCGGGCCGTATCCCGGCGGCCAGCTGCGGCACGATGAGCAATCTGACGATCGGCGGCACGGACTTACGCACCGGTGAGGAGTACGCCTACTACGAGACGGTCGCCGGCGGATGGGGCGCGCGGCCGTGGGCGAACGGACTCGACGCTACACACAGCCACATGACGAACAGCCTGAACACACCCATCGAGGCGCTCGAGCACGCCTATCCATTACGAGTTCGCCACTATGCGGTCCGCCGCGGTTCGGGCGGCGGAGGTCGGTTCCGGGGCGGTGACGGGATCGTGCGGGAGATAGAAGTTCTGGGCCCGGCGGAGATCACGATCCTGTCGGACCGCCGGACGAGGGGTCCCTGGGGTTTGGACGGCGGCGACGACGGCCAGCCCGGCCGCAATCAACTGGTCATGCCCGAAGGAACCACCGAGATGTTGCCCGGCAAGGCGTCCCGGAGCGTCGATCCCGGCATGGTGATCCGGATCGAGACGCCTGGCGGCGGCGGATACGGGAGCCCCGAAGGCGCCTGAGCGCCCGGTCCGACGACCAGTCGCCCATCTCGTGTTCCAGCATATCATTGCGACGCCTTGGTGCGCAGCGCGCTTGGCACAACCTTCCAAGCTCCACGCCCATGATATTACTCTGTTAATATCCACACTCACAGACAGGATGTCGTCGGCAACGCCCTGGAATCCACCGCGGGCGATCGGCTTGGCCGAGTCCGCAGCTGTGCGTGACCGATGGCACCGCGCGGTAAACTTGCCCCTGATCCCGCGCGTAGCGAGCGATACGGCTGGGAGGTACTACCGTGACCCAAGTGATTCGCACCGACTACTGCATCGCGGGAGCCGGACCCGCTGGCTCGGTACTGGCCTACAAACTGGCGGCGACCGGCAAACAGGTCCTTCTGTTAGATCAGGGTCCCGCCTACACGGAGACCGAGCGATCCGCGGCGCTGCGCCACGGTGTCGAGACGCTCAGCGATTACGCCGATTACAACGACACCGCATCCGCGGCCACGGTCACACCACACAGCTCGGCGGAGCCGGAAGGACAGGTCGTGGACTGGGTGGCCCAGCGGTTGTTCGGCATCGGCGGGACCGCGCTGCACTTCGAGGGGATCATGGGGCGCCCGCGCGAGGACGATCTCCGGGTGCGATCCCTGTACGGGTTCGGGAGAGACTGGCCCATCGGGTATGGAGAGCTCGAACCCTGGCTGGTAAGAGCCGAACAGGAAGTCGGGGTGGCGGGAAACGACGACAACCCCTATGCGTCGCCCCGATCGGCTCCTTTTCCAATGCCCGGTCACGCCTTCTCCTACTTCGATCGCGAGATCTTCGGCCCTGCACTCGCGAGTCTGGGGATTACCGGTCACTCCTGTCCCCGCGCTATCCCAACGCTGCCCTATGGCGGCCGATCTGAGTGCCTGGCGTGCCGCGCGTGCAAGTTCTGTCCGTCCGGAGCCCGGTACTCGCCGGACCGCGTGCATATCCGGATGATCGAGGGGCAGGAGAACGTGACGATCCTAGCCGGTGTCAGCCTCAGGCATCTCGAGGCCAATCCCGCGGGGGACCGGATCGTGGCGGCGCACGCCCTGCAGGTGGCGGATCGGACACCGCTTGTCATACAGGCTGAGGGGTTCGTCCTGGCCCTGGGCGGTGTCGAGACCCCGCGTCTGCTCATGCTCTCCGCCGGAACGGGCGGCACGAGTGCCGGCCTGGGGAACGCGGGTGGACAGTTGGGCCGGGGCTTCAACGATCACGTCCACCCGTACGTGACGTACGACATCGGCACGCACGCCGGAAGCCGGCTGGGTTTCGAGACAATGGTCACCGATTACTTCCGGACCCAGGTGGACAGACGGGACGAGAACACGTTCTGGATGCTCGGCTCGCCGGCGATGGACTGGTTCCCCGTGGGCATCGAGGCCGCGACGTGGGCGGCGCGCGGTGACGTGCTGTCACTCGAGGCTCTCCGCGAGAGCGTCCCCCGAATGGTGACGCTCTCCGGCATGGTCGAGCTCGAGGGGAACGGAACGCTCGAGCTGGAGCATGGCACGCTCGACGCATTCGGGGCACCGGTCGCCAAGGTCACCATGACGCTCACGGATCGAGACCGCGCGGCACCCAAGAGGATGGGCGATATTGCACTCGCGATCGGCGAGGCGATGGGTGCCGAGAACGTGTCCGATATCACGCCGCCCGAAGTCGGCCTGGGCTACCACCCGTCCGGAGCGACGGCCATGGCAGACTCCCCCGACGAAGGTGTGTGTGACCGGGATCTCAGAGTGTTCGGGGTGGACAATCTGTATCTCGCGAGCAGCTCGGTCTTCCCGCACCTGAGTGCCAATCCGCCGACGCTGACCATTATGGCGCTCGCCCTCCGGCTTGCGGCGCATCTCGAAGGGAGTGTGGCCCAATGAGCAGCTACGAGTGGAAACGCCGCGAATTCGTCAAGGTGCTGATGACCCTGCCCGTGGGATACGCCGTTGGCTGCAGACCCGAGCGGCGGTCGACGGCGCAGGAATCCCTGGGAAACCTCGTGCTTGCCCTGGGACCCTGGCCCGCCGCCGATCGGGAGCGAGCGGAGGAGTTCGTGGCCCGGTTCCTGGCTGCAGAGCACATCGTCGGTCTCTACCTGCCGGAATCGGAGGCGGTCATCCGGAGTCTGGCCAACCGATTCCCGGACGCCACGATGGCTTCAGCGGAGCTGGATATGACACTCCTCACCGCTGAGGAGCGGAAGATCGGCACGCAGTTGGTGCAGCAGCTCTACAGTCTCATCGAGGTGCGTTTCTACATCTCGAACGAGCCTCGCTGGGGTGAGTGCCTGGGCGAGCGGACACGATATGTCCAGGCTCCCGGATAGACCAATCAGTGTCAGAAACCCACCCCCAAGATGCACGAAAGCAGCGTCGGAAGGGGCTTCCTGAGTATGGGCCCGGGTGGATTTGAACCACCGATCTCACGCTTATCAGGCGACCACAAACCGATTCAGATTCCGACAAATAGCCGGAGTTTCACGACGGACCACGACAATCTGCTGGATGGACGACGGGGTGAGGCGGCTGAATGTCGGTTTGAATGGACGGACGAATGGACGGACTGTCCACCCGCCGTGCGAGTAAGCGTAGCGCCCGGCGTGAACCGGGCGCAAAGGGTCCTGCCAGTGAGGCCATCAGACTGCGAAGGGCATCCGTCGAGCATACACGATTCCCATCGTCTCGGAGATCTTCCGAAAGGACACGTCCGCAAAAGAGGACTCCAACCTCTGGACAAGGGAACGGAACCGCTCTTCCTCACCCAACCCGTGAACCTCCATCACGAGACGATCGATCTTGGCGAGCACGCTGTCCGGGCAGGCGTCCATGATCCTGTACTCCGCACCTTCACAATCCATCTTCAGAAAGTGTACGACCGGATGAGACGCCAGAAGATCATCCAGCGATGTGGTCTGAACCATGACGCTATTCTGCAAGTCCTCGCCCGTCCTTTGATCGACTCCCACCAGCGTGTGGCGACTGCTCCCAGACGAGAGAAAGAGTCTTGCCGCCCCGCTGGCGTCACTGACAGCGGCTTGCACCGGCGTCACGTTGCTCAGGCCGTTCGTCTCGACAAGTCGCTCAAGGAAGCCGTAACTGATGGCGTCCGGTTCGACCGCTACTATCGGACCGCTCGTCCTGGTCGCAGCAAAGGCTGCGAAGACCCCGTGGTGCGAGCCGATATCTACGACTACGTCGCTACGTCCGATCCCGAATCCCTTGGGAGTGTACTCTCGGTTGATGAAGACTTCAGTGATTAATCCCCACAAAAGGGGGTCTACTCCCTCGAAGCGGATGCCTTCGATCTGCAAGGAAGGCTGTTGGCTGATCCGCCATCGGACGTAACCCAGCGCCTCCGAGACCGTGAGAGACCCGTCGAGAACGCGTCTGGGGATGCTCAGAAGCCACTTGCCCTTCATAGCCAAGCTAAACCTGCTCGGACGAGCGGTGAGTTCGACATCGGTTCTTGTCGACGGCTGCTTCAATCACTAGGTACTTGACGAGCCAAGATCGTAGGATGCCTTTGGGTATGCGTCAATCTAGCCGGCAGTTGCGGTCCGGGCGAGCAAAGCGAAGCGCGACACGCCTCAGACGGACGTGAAAGAGCCCCGGTCGGCAGGCATCAACGAGGGATCAACAGTCTGCTGCCGGAGTGCCCATTCAATGCGCCCGGACGCTTCCTAAGGCACGTCGCGGCATGATCTGGAGAATTCCTTTCACCAAGCTCTAAGCCCCTCCTGCGGACTGTTCGCACGGCGGAGGGCGGGATGGCGCGCCCGTGACTCAATCCCTGAGTCCGTCGAAGGACATGGTGAAGTCTTCTTCGTCACACGTGAACGAGGTGGAAACGGAAAGCATGTTGCCGTTGAGTCTCCCGTGCAGTTCCGGATCACCGGCGACGGATGTACAAAGAGTGCTCCATTCCCACTGCATTGTAACGTTCCCACTTCCGTCGATCGTGCCATTGCAGAGGAAGAACGGACCCACCGAACACCCCTCGCTCTCCTCGGTCAGGGACACCTCACCCTCAAACAGGTTATTGGCCTGGCTGGTGATATCGGCTGTGGCGCTACAGGAGAAACCAACGGGGGCAACGTGTGGAGTGACCGCGGCAAGCTGGTCTGATCCAAACACATTGACTGCAAGCCGTCCTTCAAACCTGCCTGTGATGTCTGGGTGCTCCGGACTAGCGGGACCGTCATCGCTGCCGCACGCTGCTAGAGATACAGCAGTGGCGACCAACAAGAAGTGTTTCATGGTGTCCACCTCCAACTTTCCCTCCCATGTCGTAAACACCTCAGTCTGACTCTTTGTGTACTGCTCGCTCCGCCGCGACGGCACCCTTGTGACCCCACGGCGGTCTCGTCGCCTTTGCTCGCACAGCGGCGGGCGGGATGCTTGACGCTCGACCGGTTAGTCTCGGGTAGAAACTGACCTGACCCCCTGAAACGAGACCAATGGCAGAGTTAGTATTCTGTCGGTCTGGACGAGGAAAGGGGTCATCAGATGGGTCAGAAGCGCTACACACCGGAACAGATCATCGGCGCGGAAGGTGCTCGTGTGGCGGAGATCGTGCGTGAGCTGGGGATCACGGAGCAGACGTACTACCGGTGGAGGCGGGAGTACGGGGGCCTGAAGGTCGCGCAGGCGAAGCGGCTGAAGGAGCTCGAGAAGGAGAACGCGCGGCTGAAGCGGGCGGTGGCGGACCTGACGCTGGACAAGCTGATCCTGGAGGAGGCGGCGAAGGGAAACTTCTGAGCCCCGAGCGGAGGGGCGTCGGAGCGGCGGGCGTGCCGGGTGCTGGGTCAGGTCCGAAGCACGCAGCATCGGCAGGTGAGGAAACGGCCGGACGAGGAGGCGCTGCGCGGAGATGTGGTGAAGCTGGCGAGCCGGTACGGGCGGTATGGGTACCGCCGGGTGACGGCTCTGCTGCGGGCCGAGGGCTGGGCGGTGAACCACAAGCGGGTGGAGCGGATCTGGCGGCAGGAGGGGCTGAAGGTTCCGAAGAAGCAGCCGAAGCGGGGCCGGCTGTGGTTGAACGACGGCTCCTGCGTCCGGCTGCGGCCCACGCATCGGGGCCACGTGTGGTCGTATGACTTCACGATGGCGCGCACGTGCCTGGCGATCGTGGTGGAGCGGAAGCTGAGGTCCGACGACGTGCTCCACACCTTGGCCGAACTGTTCGCCAGGCACGGAGCGCCCGAGCACCTACGCTCGGACAACGGACCGGAGTTCACGGCGAAGGTGGTGCGTACCTGGCTGAAGCGACTGGGCGTCCGGACCCTGTTCATCGAGCCGGGCAGTCCGTGGGAGAACGGCTACAACGAGAGCTTCAACGGGCACAGTTCACTGGACTACCGGCCACCCGCTCCGCAGGCGATCCGGCCCGTTGGATCGTGGCTCAGGCGGCCCGTGCTGCAGGGGCCGGGACTTGCTGTCGGACTAACTTAGTCCGTGGTACCACTCTTGGGGGCAGGTCAATTAGGACATGCAAGTGACCTGCTCATCCCGCCACCCTCACGCGGAACGGTGGACGGGCCGCTCACCATCTGAAGCCGGCCGCCACTCCGAGGAACGCCGTCGGGTCTTAGAACGCAACAAAGCGCGTCGGACTCTGCTCGTGTATATTTACGGTGCTCCAAGTATCGAGGAGGACACCTTGGTCACACTTATTTCGGTCGGCCTCCTGGTGGTTGTCTTCGCGTATATTGTCTGGAGGGCATGGCCCCAGCGGGTCAATCCGCCCTGGGGCATGAGCGAGTTCCACCGCCGCATGGGACGCGGACATCCCAAGAGGTCGGAGAAGCTTCACTGACCGACTCATCTGGAGCCGGCCGCAGCTCCTAGGAACGCCGCGCCTGACTCTCGCTTGACTCTGCCGCGTTAGACTCACGGTGCCCCCTCCGTGAACTGGAGGTGAGCCGTGTCTAGATCCCGTCCTGTCTCGCTGGCCCTGGTCGGGCTGTTCGTATGGACCCTTGGCTGCACCTCCTACAGGCAGATCGAACCCAGTGAGGTCGCCGACCACGGCCAAGTCCGCGTTACGACTACCGCTGGGTACCGACAGACCGTCCGCGACCCGTGGGTGGAGGCCGACAGTATTAGAGCGCACGAGAAACCTGAGTACGAGCGTGACTACTACGACCCGATTGCGGTCATTCCACTCGACCAGGTGGCCACTCTTGAAGCTGTGGGTACGAACGAAGTCGGTACGGTGCTCGTCATAGTTGGCGTGGTGGCCTTAGTTTTCGTAGGGATCGCGGCGATTGCGCTTGCAGACGGCTACTAGCCCGCTCATCCCGCCACCCTCACGCGGAACGGTCCCAGCGGCACGCCCACTCTGACACTATTCCATCCCAGCCAAGGAATACTCTCACACCATTCTTCAACCCTCCTGAACCCTCGATGACTCTGCAGGGTATCCGAATACTAGATAGACTTTAGCAGCGAGGACGCCGGTCGGCGTGCGGGCCATTCTCGCCCCGCACGCATCGCAAGGAGAGAGCTATCGGCTAGAGGGAAGGAGTCGTCTTGAGCATCCTCCCACGGAGAATGCGGTTCTACTCCGTCCGGGATATCGAGTGCCTGCCCCAGCTGCAGAACCTCGCCCCGGACGATCGCTTCGCGATGAGGGTCGTAGCGCGCGTATTTCCTTTCAGAGTAAACAACTACGTCGTCGAGGATCTCATCGACTGGGAGAACGTGCCGGACGACCCCTTGTTTCGGCTGACGTTTCCCCAGCGCGGCATGCTTGACCCACGGGACTTCGAGCGCTTGTCTGAGGCCGTGCGGACAGAGGCCCCGGTCGAAGATGTAGCCGCGATCGTGGACAGGATCCGTCTCGGCGTAAATCCGCACCCGGCGGGCCAGATGATGGAGAATGTCCCCTCCATTCACGGCGAGCCGGTTCCCGGCATGCAGCACAAGTATCGCGAGTCCGTGCTCATTTTCCCATCTCACGGCCAGACGTGTCACACGTACTGCACCTACTGCTTCCGATGGCCGCAAATCGCCGGTATGGATGGATTCAAGTTCGCTACCGACAGAGCCGGGCGTTTCCTGACCTACCTCCGGGAACACGACGAAGTGACGGACGTGCTGATCACGGGCGGCGATCCCATGATCATGAGTGCCGCTCGGCTCGCCGCGTACGTTGAGCCGCTTCTCGGGCCGGGCTTCGAGCACATCCAGACGATCCGTATCGGCACGAAGTCGCTGGCCTACTGGCCGTATCGCTTCGTGAGCGACAGAGACACGGACGACGTACTGCGGCTGTTCGAGCGCGTGGTGGATGCCGACAAGCACCTTGCCCTGATGGCTCACTACAGCCACTGGAGGGAGCTCTCGACGCCGGTATCGAAGGAGGCCGTACGTCGAATTCGTTCCACCGGTGCGGAGATCCGTACTCAGTCCCCCATCGTCCGTCATGTAAACGACGACCCCGGAGTTTGGGCGCGCATGTGGAAGGAACAGGTACGCCTCGGCTGCATTCCCTACTACATGTTCGTGGAGCGGAACACAGGGGCCAGCGACCACTTCTCGGTGCCGCTGTACCGGGCGTGGCGTGTCTACCGCGGAGCATACCAGCGGTTATCTGGTCTTGGACGCACGGTCCGGGGACCTGTCATGTCTGCGTATCCGGGCAAGGTCCTCGTCGAAGGCGTCAGCGAAGTGCACGGGGAGCGTGTGTTCGTCCTCTCGATGATTCAGTCTCGGGTCGCGGACCAGGTGCGACGGCCGTTCTTCGCCCGTTTCGATCCCGACGCGGCGTGGCTGACCGATCTCGTGCCAGCGCTTGGAAGTGATCGCTTCCCGTTCGAGAGAGATGCGAGGGATCGACTCGGCGCGCACAGGCATGACAGCGGCTCGTGGCACCGGAAGAGGCGCTCACGGGCGCGGCTACTCTCTATCCGCCCAACGGACGAAAACGCCTGAGGCACGCTCGCAGTTGTCTCCAGAGTCGGATAGCTGTGACAGCCGGTGAGCTGTGCCCCTTTGTTCAGGAGGTGTCTCATGCGCGAGTTTGCGTTCCTGTTCCTGCTCCTGCCGTTAGCTGCCCTTCTCTCCATCAGCGGCTGCGGAGGTGACGACGATGGCGGCACGGACCCCCTTGCAACACTTCAGGTCATTATGGCGGGAACTGGGTCCGGTGTGGTCACGAGCAACGACCAGGAGATTGACTGCCCCACCGACTGCAGTGCCGAACACATTCCTGGCGACCAGTTGACACTAATGGCCACGCCGGACTCCGCCTCGGTCTTTCTTGGGTGGAGTGGGGCCTGCTTCGGGAGCGGAGACTGTCCGCTCGTGGCCGGGGGAGACCTCGAAGTCACCGCCACATTCACCGCCAGCCAAACCAAGTAAGGCCATCCGATCCCTTGCGGCGAGCCGCGCGCTTCGCTTTGGCCGCACGGCAGGTTGGCGGGCTCCGACGCGGGGGCAACCATGAGATTCAGCTTCGATTGCGTCTTCCATTATGTCAGCGATATGGATCGCGCCATCCTCTTCTACACCAGCATCCTGGGGCTAAACCTGCTGTCGCGAGACACCGTCGCCCGGTTCGACATCGATGGAATCCCGTTCGAGCTGGTTCCGGCACCGGCGGGGGAGAACCTGACGGGCATGGGGAATGGCCGTATCTGTCTCAAGGTCGACGATATTGACGAGGCGGTTCGAGAGCTCCATGAGCGAGGGGTGAGCACGGGCGAGATCGAGGATGCGGGAACCGGGATGCTCGCGTTCTTCGAGGATCCTGACGGTAACGAGGTCTGTCTCTGGCAGTATCGCGCGGGACCGTGAGATTTCCCCGGCACGCCGGGCGCTCGCGCCCGGTGTGTCGATGACTTTCCCTGCCTGCGGGTAGATCACTGAGGGGAGGGTACTCCGACGACGCAGAGATCCCACACCATCACCCGCACCAAGGACTGACCGTCATGATCGAGTGCTCCAGGCGTGATGACGTTCGACCCATGTGTCCACATTGCTCAACGCAACTGCGGACCGTGTCGTATCAGCAACTTGCTGGCGTCATGGGAAAGCGGTTTGTCTACTTCTGTGGCACCTGCCGGAAGGTGTTGGGCATATCCCACCGCAAGGGCTTCTGGATGGGATAACCTTCCGCCAGCGTTGACACCTTCTGACTTTGCCCGTGGTCCGATAATGGTACATGGCTAGACGAAACCGGCTTGACTCACCATGTTTCAGACATGGAACCGGAGCCGAGTTACGTCGGGGACCGACTGAGGAGAGCGATCGAGGCCAGTCCGTACAGCATCCGCGGCTTCGCGGAGGAGATGGCAGCTGCGGGCGTGCCTGGTGGCTCCTATGCCACGGTTCGCCGGATCATTGACAAGCCCGAAAAATACATACCGAAGACCGCTTTCGTAATGGTGGCCGCGAGGAAGCTGAACGTGTCCCACGTGTGGTTGTGGACCGGCGTGGGGCCGATGCGGGAACGGCGAGCGGGCCCCCTGGCGCATCGGGCAGGATACGAAGGGGAGGACGCCGAGAGGTTCAATAAGGCCATCGGCTTCCTGTCCCGTGCGGACGTCATGGCACCCGCCGTCCTGGAGGCCTTCGCTGACCTATACGCCCGTTGGCTCGAGGTGGAGCCGGCCGATAACGTCGGACGGGCGGCCGATCGCGCCCGTGACCTCTACACGAAGATGCATGCGGGGCATCTCCTGTTGGGCTCGCAGCGCGGTACGGACGCCTATGCGGACTACTGCCTCGCGGTCCTGGTCGCGTTCGGGATCGCGCTCCGCGATAAGTCTCCGCACTCCAGTTCGTAACCGCGTGCGCCTGCCCTTCAAGGTGACAGGTGACATCCGGTGTCCACGGAGAGCCTCGATGGACACTGGTCTCACGAAGCGGCTACAAGAACCGTAAGACGCGCCGAACGGCAAAGACCGCAAAAAGAGCCGTGCCTGCGGCCGCCAATGCGATCACGGTATCCAGCGGATCTCGTTCCTGAGACATGCTGGCTGTAGAGCCTGAGTCACCCACGTCCTCGGTCTGACTCGCGTGAGTCGCGCAGAAGCGAGAACCTTCACGGATCGACCGCTTGCAGCGGACTCCGGACTTCGTCTTGCCATGGCATCTGCTCATGTCTCGCCCTCCTGTTCTCTTCTACCTACGAATCCTGCGCGACCTCAGATTCATCCGACGAGCGCAGGATGCGACGAGAAGCGATACCCGCTCGTGCGGCGAGGGGGAAGGCCAGTCGCCAGCCGGTGCGAGCCGGCAGCGCCCCGCAGAGGCAGGCACAGCCTTCGTGTACTGCACCTACCCGGCCGCGACGGGACGGAATTTCTATGAGAACGAGGAGATGGACGCGAAGTTCCCGACGGGATACGAGACGATCAAACCGTACCCGAGAACGACGCCGCAACCCAACCGCTGAAGCCGCCGGCGCGGAGGTCGGCCCGATCGGCCGGCCGCTTCGCATCTGGTGCGGTGGCACTGCTCAGCCGCGCCGGGTGATGCTTTCCTCAGACCGACCCGCGAATCTCGACGGGGCCCCGAGTGATCGCCGTAAGCTCCTCGATCGAATCGAATACTTTCGCGCTCATGTCCGACAGGGCGGGATGGGCCTTTACAGCGCCGGCGAGCGGACCCTCGAGATAGGCCTGCAGCGAGAATTCATCGTCAAACAGATAGATTCCCCCGGCCTCACTCTCGGCCTCGTTCATCAGCCAGATCTTCCACTGGAGACCCGACACCTGCGCGAAGTCGCTCGCGAGTGGAGACACCGCCTGCTCGTACTCAGCCCGCGCGACGTTGAAGCGGAAATTGAGTTGCAGAATCTTGCTGGACATGCTCACCTCCGGCGTCGTGGCTTAAGAGGGACGGCTGTTTACTGCAGGAGGGGTACTGCACAAGCTCGCCTTGTTTGGTTACACCATACGTTCTCACCCTTGGGCGTCAAGCGCGCCCCGCCTATCAATGCGAAGCGCACCCGTGAGCTGCCATGACGCGGCGCGATCCTGACGCCAGGCCCTGCGCTCAGTGCGGCACCGGATGCTCCGTCTCGGGATCCAGGTGGTCACGTATCTCCGCCCACAGCCGCGGGTGCGCCTTCAGCAGGTACGCACCCATGGCGGCTCCCGCCAGCAGATTCGCCGTGAACACCGACCCTATCGGAAGCTCGACACCGCTCTCCGCGGCGAATGACAGAAACGCGGCCATGACGGCGAACAAGCCCGCGACACCGATGAACAGGGCGAGCACAAAGAAGCTCGGGTGTCGCTCCGTCTGCATCACCAGCCAGGCGGCCACGAGGCCCACGAAGAGGAAGACGAGTACGTGCAGGCCGTTGAAAGCCAGAACGGCCCCGGCGGCTCCGCCGGTTCCCGATGGCGATAAGAGCCCGGCTCCGAGGTGAGCAGCAGTAGAGAAGAAAGACTGGCCGGTAACGAGGTTGAGGATTCCATAGAACAGGACGACCACGACATATCCGATGAGACCCGTAATCAGCCCTTCCGAAAGGACGCGGGCGCGATCCGGCTTCACGATGACCTCCCTGCGAGAGGCGTCGGCGGGCCCGTCCCGGACGGGAGCCTTAAGCCCGGGCCCTTATTGTAATAATGCAATCAGGAGACGAGTCGGGCCAGCGCGGGCAGCCTTTTCCGGCGTCACGGAGGACTAGGACAGGCCGCCGCGAGCCAGCAACCGAAGCGACAGGGGCACCGTCAGGTAGATGATCACCGCTGCCAGCACGACGGCGCGGAAGCCGGCGTGCACCGCTACCAGGGTCGCCACGGTCACTCCGACCACCGACGCGGCGCCGTTCACGCCCCACGCCCAGGCCACCATTCCGCGAGTACGGTCCGAGACTGCCTGAAGACAGGTGGGAAACGGAATCCCCATCAGGAACGCGAGGGGCGACAGGATGGCCACGCTGACCGCCACGCGCCCGCCCGCCGCCCACCCCGCCAACGCCCGGAACAGTGCCGGCAGCGCGGCGAGATACACGGCCGAGAGGGCCGCGAGGAGGAGCACGACGACCAGCACGCGTCGCAGGGGATGACCACGCCTCCGATCCGCGTACAGGCTTCCGAGCCCTGCGCAAAGCAGGAAAGTGGCGAGAACGACCGACACGGCGTACGCCGGATGGTGCAGGAATAGCATCAGCTTCTGGATGAACGCGATCTCGAGGAACATGAACGCCACGCCGAGGCTGGCGAAGCATGCCACCAAGGGGCCGCGCCCCGCCGGCGTCTCCCGATCCTTCCGGAACAGGGCCAGTGGCAACAGCACGAGTAGGAAGGCTGCCGCGAGGGCCTGCGCCACAGTGGCCGTGAGGACCAGGTATCCCCATTCGACGTAATTCACCCAGTCCCTGCCCGCCGAGGCGACGAGCGTGGACAGGCTCCGCCAGCGGAAGAAGCGGAAGAAGTAGGGACGGTCGTCGGTCGCGGGGCGGACGTCGAACGGATAGTGGCGGAAGAAATCCTCGGCGTCAGGAGACAGGATCGCCTCGGCGCTCACGTGGTAGACCGGCTCCTCGAGAACGGTGAACCGGTTTGTCTCGCTGCGGTCGAGATCCCACAGCCAGCTCACATCGAACCCGCGCGATGCGGCGAACTCGCGGATCGCGGCAGTGCGGCCGGCGTCGAGCGGTGCACGCGAGACGATGAGGGTCGCAGCATTCCATGATCGAATGACGGCCAGGTGGCGTCCGGGATCCTCGATGCCGGTCATACGGGCCGCCTCGACCGCTGTGGCGAACAGCTTGATAGCGTCCCGGGGCGGCGTCTTCAGCCAACGCGTGATGGCCAGAACTCCGTCCTCGCTCAACCGGCTCACGTAAAGGGCGAGTGCCTCCACGGTGTACAGATAGCTCTCACTCAGCGCATGCACGCCGGCCGAGGAGGCGTTGAAGGCATCCAGAAGTGCGATCTGTATAACGTCGACGCGAAGGTCGGTGCGTGCCTCGAGGAAGCCTCGGCCCTCCGCGATCACCAGATCCACGTCCGCTCGCCCGTACAGGTCACCGGAAAATCCCCCGAGGGCGGCCACGACCTCGGGAACGGCGGGATCGAGCTCGACAGCTGTGACCCGGGCCGCCCGGTGGGACAGCGCGTTCAACACCTCGGTCCCGCCGCCGGCTCCGATGACCAGCACCCGCGGGGTCTGCACGAGGCGGTAGGGCAGCGCCGAGGTTACGTAGTCGAGGAACGCGAAGCGCTCCAGGGACCCGTCGAAACTGTGGATCGGGGAGACGCCGCCTCCATCGAAGAACAACGCCGCCTGCTCGGGAAACTCTCCCAGGCGTTCCATCGGATAGCCGGAGACCTGGCCCGGCGTCTCGCGGATCAGTGACGACCGCACGGCGGTGAGCCGCGACAACGGGGACTCCTTCTGCGCCGCGATCCGGGCGTCCGGGAGCCGCATGGCGTAGGACAGTCCCTTGTACTCGGACACACGGATCGGAACCGGGCCGCGCAGGGCCAGCAGCCCCCCGGCCGCCACGGCGAACAGCGTGCCGGCGGCGAGCCATCGCCTGTCACCCCCCACGATCAGAAGAAAGGCGCCGAGCGCCACGAACGACAGCGCGTACGGAACCGCGTCGGCGGGGAGGAGGAACAGGGCCCCGACGACGGCCGCCGCTCCGAGACCGGAACCGATCATATTGGCGAAGTAGACGCGACCTACCCGATCGGGCTGAAGCAGGAGTGCCGTCGCGATGCACCACGACACCAGGAAGAAGGGTGCCGACAGCGTGAGATACAGTAGAACGAGAAGGACCCACTGGCCGGGCCGGGTCGTGAGCTGGAGCGTCTCGAACGGTATGACCTGGCTGACCTCGTAGCAGACGATCAGGATGGGGGCCAGGAGGAAGGCTCCGATCGTAAGCAGCCGCGGCTCACGTCCACGGACCCGGTCGCCGAGCAGGCCGAGCACGGTTCCACTCACCGCGAAACCGAGCAGGGCCATGCTGATGATCATGTAGGCGAAGTGATGCCACTGAGAGATGGAGAATACGCGTACGAGCGCGATCTCGAACGCGATTCCAGTCGCACCGATCAGCAGGATAGCAGGTTCGACCCGACGGACCGCTTCATGTTGGCTGCCGGCGCCGGGCGAATCGACGCGTGAGTCCAGTTCATTCACGACGAGTCAGCGGGACGAACCGGACGGCCCCCATGTTCCACTGAATCACTTTTCCGTCATGCTGCTTCTCGACCAGCATCAGGGCCTGGACCTGGAACGGTCCTCCGACGGGGATCACCATGCGGGCGCCGGGCTTGAGCTGCTCGACGAGCGGAGGCGGAATGTGGCTCGCCGCCGCGGTGACGACGATGCCATCGAAGGGTGGATGCTCGGGCCACCCGAAGTACCCATCCCCGATCAGGGTCTGCACACTTCCGCAACCGAGCTCGGCCAGGCGCGCGGCCGCCTCCCGACCGAGCGGCTCCACGACCTCTATCGTGTACACGCTGTCGGTGATCCCGGCCAGCACGGCCGCCTGATACCCCGAGCCGGTTCCGATCTCGAGTACTACGTCTCCCGGCGCCACGTGTAGCATCTCCGTCATGGCGGCCACTATGTATGGCTGCGAGATCGTCTGTCCGTGTCCGATCGGCAGGGGTCGATCCGAATACGCTCGACCCACGTCACCCGGCCGCACGAATCGGTGACGGGGCACGGTCTCCATCGCCCGAAGCACCGCCGTATCCGTCACCGGGCTGCGCCCGCCGAGCCGCGATGCGATCTGCTGACGGACCATCAACAGGCGGGCCTCCCGGTACTCGTCCGCCTCCTGGACAGGCAGAGAGGCGCCTAGCGCTGCGCTTGCGCCGAGTGCGAGCAGCGAGGCTCTCACAGCACGTCGGACCCCGTCCAGCCCCGAGGCGGGGCTCCTCACGTCTTGGAGTCCGTCTTCGCGAAAAAGCCGCTCAGGAGCTGTTTCGTTCGGACGCCGCCGCACTTCGGACACTCGAGGCCCTTCTCGTGCTCTTCATGCTCCGAGATGAGCTCGCTCACGGTGAACGTCTTCTTGCAGTCCTCGCACCAGTACTCATAGAAGGCCATAGGTCAACTCCCTCGGGTTGCCTGAAGTCAGTGCCTCCACAGAACGAGGTGGCGGGTCACGTGGGGGGTACCGCGGGCTCGCCCAGACCGTCACCCTGAAGTTAGCCGGCCCCCGAGGTGCGTGCGAGCCGGATCGGTCTCTCCTGCGTCGCGCAGACGCTTCACCGAGTGACCAGGAAGGCGATCAACACAAGGACCAGGCAGTGCGCCAGCTGATCGAGACCGAGAACCCACCAGTACTCCCGGTTGGTCGGATCTCTCATTTTCGGAAAGCGCCCGCCGAGCCGGCCGCGCGTCAAGTCGATGGCGAAATGGGTGACGAACTCGATCGCGACGGCGAGGGCTACAAGGTGCAGGTTGAATCCACTTGCCACGCCTACCACCAATCCGACGAGCATGGCCTGCACTCCGGCATGCGACCCGATGAGGGAAATCGGGCCACCGGCTGCCTTGGCCTCGAGCATCCGGCCGGTCGAGAGAGGCGTGAAATCGCCCACGTAGTGAGCCACGAGCAGACACGCGAGCAGCCCGGCCGCAAACTCTGTCACGCTGTATCAATCCTCAATCTCGGCTCCTCAATCGGGATCGCGGCGCCGATGCAGCCGAGCGAAGTCCAACGGGAGCGTGCGAACATCCAGTAACCACAGCCAGTGCCGGCAGACCGACCGTACGAGTATCTTCGGAATCACCCGGAATGCGCAAGCTCTGGAGTCCTGCTTGCGCATTCCACACCGGTGATCGTGGACTACACGTGATCTCCCGCGGGGCCTTCGGGCGTGCCCCCTTCCGTCGCATACCCAAACGGAGCGACTCTTATAGAAGCTGTGGCCGTTGAACAGGAAGAGCGGACCGCTGGCGGGAGACCGAGCAAGAAGGAGCGCGTATATGACCAATGCCGCCGACGCCCAGGCATCTCTGGAGACCGTCCTCAAGGATGAGATCATCCGCATGTACGAGGAAGTGGCCGACGACCCGACCGCCGAATTCCATTTCTACCACGGCCGGCAGGCGGCGGAGCTATTCGGATATGATGCCGGCTGGCTCGAGCGAGCGCCCGCCGGTGCCGTCAGTTCGTTCGCGGGGGTCGGGAACCCACATGAGCGGGCCGAGCTGCAGCCCGGCGAGACGGTACTGGATCTCGGGAGCGGAGCCGGGCTCGACTCGATCATCGCCTCCTGGGGCGTTGGCCCCACCGGGAACGTGATCGGCGTGGACCTCAACCCGACGATGTGCCTCAAGGCACAAGCCAACGCGGCCGCGACAGGGACGACGATGGAATGCCATGAAGGCCGGATGGAAGACATTCCGCTCCCGGACGACTCGGTGGATGTGGTGATCTCGAACGGCGTGATCAACCTGTCGTTCCGCAAGCGACGCGTGGCGGAGGAGATGTTCCGCGTTCTCAAGCCGGGAGGTCGGATCTCGATCACCGACATCGTGAGTGGGAAGCAGCTCACCCAGTCGATCGTGAACGACCCCAAGCTGTGGGCTTCCTGAATTGGGGGAGCTCTCCTGGAAGGAGAGATGTTCAGCCTGCTCGAGGAGTCCGGGTTCAATCGGGTCAAGTCCGCCGTAGTGCCGCACTTCCGGTTCCGGCTGGCGTCTACCCAGAACTCCGCCGAAGCCTTCGGGGTCAAGGCGGTCATGATGACCGCCTCGAAGCCGGGGGTAGAGTGACAATGGGCCGGCCGGTGCCAGAGGCTGTCAAGCCACGTCTCCGCGACTATCTTCCAGCAGGCCGACCGCGTGCCGAATCCAGCGGAGACCGAGATGAAGCTGTTCAAGAAGAAGGCCTGGCGCCCGATCTTGGTGTATCTGCGTCCGGACACTGATAGTCCCTGGAGGTCCTCGGGAGGCGTAAATGCCTGAAGAAGAAAGACTTCTGGAGCGACTTCTCGGAGGGTTGGGAGAAGGCGACCCGTTCTCGTATGTCGTCGTCGCGCTCGCGCTCGGGATGGTCGCGTACGCCACCTGGAGGCTCTTGCGTGACGAGCTGCCGCCGCGAAGCCGTGTCGAGTGGGTCCGCCTCATCTCCATCGTGGTTGCCGGCGCTGGCGCGATCCTCGGCATCCTCGGCCTGGTGGCCACGTTCTCGTTCGCGCCGCGTACCGGGCAGCACCTGGCCCTGCTGGGCAGCGGTTTCTTCTTCGTCGGGTTCCTTGTCGCCCTGATCTCTCTGACCGTGGAGGTGAACGCTAAGATGCGCGGTCCGTAACATGGAGTGGGCCCGTCGAAGGTGCATGTCACTGCAGGCCGGCAATGGAGCGCTGCTCGTGCACGGAGTCATTTCACGGATGAATCCCCCGTTGGGGATGAGGCGGGCTACCCCTCGCCCGGTGCTCCTCGTCCTTACCCTGATCGCGGCTTCTTCCCCTCTCACAGCGCAGGAGACTCGGAAGGTCGATGCGTGGGGCGTTCCAACGCGGCCCGTGGTGGCCGTCGGCGAGATCGTGGGTATCAACATCATCACTTGGGGTCTCAATTACTACGTCCGGGATCAGGACTTCGCCGTTGTCTATCCCAAGACCTGGTGGAACAACATCAGCAACGGGTTCGAGTACGACGGGAATCTGTTCGCCACCAACATGATCGATCACCCGTACCACGGGTCCACCTATTACAACGCGTCCCGGTCGAACGGCATCGGGTTCTGGGTTTCGGCTCCGCTGACCCTGGTCGGCAGTGTCATGTGGGAGTGCTGCGGCGAGCGTCATCCGATGGCGTTCAACGACGTCGTCAACACGACGCTGGGCGGAATCGCGCTTGGTGAGACCCTGTACCGCTCCTCGTCGGCCGTGCTGAGCAACGAAGCGACAGGAGCTGGTCGCGTGGGCCGCGAGTTCGCGGGCTTCTTCCTGAATCCGATCCGCGGCTTCAATCGGGTCATTTCGGGCCGAATGTTCTCGGTGACCCCGAATCCGGCGGATCCGAACGATCGCACCCCCGGCTTCTTCCGCCTGTCGCTCGACGGGGGATACCGCGAGGTGAACCCGGACTCAGAGCCGCGTGACGACGTCACCGGGGGGTTCCTCAGGTTTCGGATGGACTTCGGAAGTCCGTTCGAGGGCCGCCGCGGCGGCCCCTTCGATGTCTTCGAGTTCGACATGACCCTGTATGCGGGCGATCAGAACATCTTCGGCTCCCTGGCAGTACGCGGGAACCTGCTGACCCGTGACCTGAAGCGCGGAGGGGCTTCCGAGCATGTGTGGGCCGTAGTGCAGAGCTACGAATACGACGATGTGTCAGCCTACCAGTACGGAAGCCAGAATGTAGGCCTGAGGTTGGAGTCTATGTGGAAGTTGGGTGCGGGCGCGAGTGCGGTCACGCGGATCCAGGGAGGCGCGATACTCTTCGGCACGCTCGACTCGGCGCTTCGTCCCGTAGGAGAGATTCCCTCCAGTTGGAGCCTGCGCCCGTTCGACTACACGACAGGATTCGACGGCCGGATCGAGGGTGAAACGCAGATCGGCCGCTTCCGCGGTGGCGCCTCGTGGCGATCCTCCTGGATGACCAGCTTGAATCACAATTCGGCAAACGGGGGCAACGCGAACCACTGGGTGCACCAGGGACGCCTCTCGGCCCAGATCAGGATCGGCCGGCTGCTGGGCCTGGGCGGTGATTTTCGGCTCTGGTTGCGGGACAGCAGTTACTCGATCGGGCTGTTCGAAGACGTCCGGGAAACGGTACCCGAGCTGCGGCTGTTCGGGTCGTGGATCGTTGCACCGGGTAGGGACGGAGCGACGCCCGGTTTCTTCTGAGCCGATCCGCCGGGTTCGACGCGGCGTCCCGTCCTGTGCGGAAGGAGCAGATCGACCATAGTATGTGCGTGTTCCGCAGATCTTCGATTCGCCCGAACGAGGCTGCTTCTCGAATGAGACGCCTTACCCGTCTGCTGATCGGATCGGCCGTCGCGACTCCCTTCCTATTCGTCTTGGCGCCGGGAGTGTCAGCCCAGGACGTCGTTCCGCAAGCGGCCGTCATCGACACCATCATCATCGAGAGGAACAACGTGTTCACCGAGGAAGAGGCGGCCTCGAGCGGCATCTTCCGCGTAATGAACAAGATCCACGTCACGACGAAGGAGTTCGTCATCGCGGACTACCTGCAGTTCGAGGTCGGCGAGCCTTTCGATTCGGCGTCCGTGGCCGAGTCCGAGCGCCAGCTACGGCTCAGGCGGCTGTTCCGCGAGATCACCATGGATAGCGTGAGACTCGACGACGGTCGCCTCGCCGTGCATGTCCGCAGCCAGGACGGGTGGAGCCTGAAGCCGAAGTTCAAGTTCTCGGTCGCCTCGACCGGCGACTGGACGGGAACGTTCGGCATCAATGAGATCAACCTGCTCGGGACGGGCAACCAGGTGTACGCGGCGTACGTGAAGGAGCTCGACCGCGACGGCCTGAACGCGTCGGCCTTGTTCACGCGCATCTTCGGGTGGGACTTCGACGCGGGCGGCAACTACGCCGGCCTGTCGGACGGACGGAACGGCAATTGGCTCATTGGGCTCCCGTTCCGCAACACGGAAAGCTCGAAGAGCTACCAGTGGGACGGTCTGTGGGCGGACCAGGACATCATTCAATACAGGGTCACGGATGTCGCGGACTCGATCGCTACGGACACAACGACGTACCGGCGTGACGCCTTTATCAACAAGTTGAAAGCGGGCCTCGCCACCCGACGTCGCACGGGTAATTTCATACGCTGGGGAGCCGACGTCGGCATACGTCAGGAAGCGTTCTACCTCGATCCGAGCGCGAGGGGCACGGTCCCCGACTCGGTTTACGGGACCGTCAGCGCGTGGGGAGAAGTAAGCAAGGTCAAATACGCACAATTCAGACGATTCAACGGTTTCGGCACTGAGGACATCGATCTCAGCTCGACGGTCAAGCTGACCGCGACCCTGGCGCCCGAGACCTTCGGCTGGCAAGGCACGGGGGTCGGGCTGGGTCTCAACGCGGCCGCTGGCCAGGACAGGGTTATCGCCGGTCACGGTTGGGTATGGGCGTCCGTGGACGCGAACTACCTGTGGAACGCCGCGGTACAGGACTCGGGCCGTGTGATCGTCAATCTGGCTGCAGGCTTCAAGCCGGCGCTGAGGCACTCCACCGCGATGCAGGTTCAGTTGGGCCGCATGTGGAATCCGAAACCCGGGGACGAGTTCGATCTCGGTTTCGAAAACGCTCCCCGGGGTTGGGCGGCTCACTCATTCGTCGGCGACAAGGCGTGGTGGGCGCAGATCGAGCATCGGTTCTTTGCGGTGGACGAGTTTCTCAACCTGGTCGGAATCGGCTTCGGTGCCTTCTTCGACTACGGTGGGGCCTGGTATGAAGGTCAGTCGGCCCGGAGTGGCGGCAGTATTGGAGCCGGTCTGCGGCTGGGCTCGGCGCTTTCCACCGTGGCCATGACGGGCCGGGCCGACATCGTGTACAAGATTGGCGATAGTGCTACCGGGAACCGCTGGGTATTCGCTTTCGGATCGGGGTTCGCGTTCCCGCGGCGGACGATCCCGGTGATCAACTACAAGGTCCAGCCACCGCCCTAGACGGAGGAGCGTCCATGAGCGTCGCCCAACTCCTGATCGCCGAGCTCGACCGCGAGGTCGAGGCCAATCGTGGACTTCTGGACCGACTGCCGGACGGGAAATGGGATTGGAAACCGCACGAGAAGTCCATGAGCCTGAGCCGCCTGGCTACTCACGTGGCGGAGATCCCCAGCTGGTCGGCCTCAATCCTGATGACCGACGAGATCGACTTCACGTCGCCGGAGATGCAGGCCTGGACTCCGCGCGAGATGCAGTCCAGGGAGGACATCCTTGCCGAGCTCGAATCGGCCGCGGAAACCTGTCGCGGCCACCTGGAAGCGACCTCTGACGAAGACTTCGACCGCGATTGGACCATGAAGGCCGGGGACCAGATGGTAATGAGGGAGGACAAGTACATGGTGTTCCGCCGTCAGGTGCTGAACCATATGGTGCATCATCGGGGTCAGCTCGAGGTCTATTTTCGCATGCTGGGCGTGCCGCTCCCCATGATATACGGCCCGACGGCGGATGAAGGGGGCGGTTTCGAGGGTTGAAGCAGCGACCTGAGCCGGCTTGCCGGTCGTCCAGACGACGGGGGGCGCTGTCGGCAGACAGCCCCCCGTCGTGCGTAGTCCTGATCTGTCTTCGCGTTACGTTACGTTTCGAGCCGCGCCCTCCGCCTCCGTATGAGCATCCACACGATGACGACGGCTGCAGCCGCAACTAGGATCCAGGTCCAATTGTACTGTGTTTGATCGGCCGCCTGCTCTGCATCCACAGCCTCGTATGCTTCTTCCGCGGCGTCCGCGGCACCCGCTTCCTCCGCCTCCGCGATGGCGTCCTGCATCGCGCGCGCGTTGGCCACTTCCACGGCCTCCGTCAGCTCGGCGGTCTCCTCCGGGATCGCCATATCGAACTCGGCGAACTCCAGCTCGAGGATCGCCGGCTCGGCGATGTCCGCGATGGCGACTTCCCACCGGCCCTCGGGCACGAACAGGTGCACTTCCTGGTTCGGGCGGAGCTGCTCTATCGAGGTGGGCGCTCCGTTCACCATGACCGTGAAGCCCTCTGGCGGGGTAGCCCGCGTCAAGGCTCCCCATTCCCCCTCGGCGTGCCAGTACTGGACGATGAGAGAGGTGGTCCAGTTCTGGATGACCCGTGCCCGCAGGTGCGCGTACAGGGTGCCGTCCTGATCGACCACTTCGAGGCAGGCATCCTGGACCTGCGGATAGGCTTCAACAGCCCTCGCGTCGAATTCGATGTCGTCACACGTCACCTCCTGCGCCCCTAGCGGCAACGCGAGCGCGGCCGCGAGCAGCAGTGAGGGGATTCCAAGGGCGAGCTTCTTCATATGAGCCTCCACTCGATGGAAGTACGCTCTGCCGGCCAATGCGGTACAGGTGGGAAGACCCCCGCCGCTGACCCTTTCGTCGATTGAGTGGCCGAAAGTTGCAGCCGATCTTGGCTACCGGCAAGCGCCGCAGGCTGAATCCTCTGGATCACAAGCGGCCCACCCCCTACCTTCCGACCTTCAATCAACATCCTCCCACTCCGACTGGGCGACATGGAACTCCGATGGCAAACACGGAACGGCAGTCGATTCCCAAGGTCAACCGGAAGCCGAGGACCCGGAGCACGCTCGCGCGAATCCCGGCCGCACTGGTCTTTCTGCTAGTCGCTTCGGCGTCAGCGCTCGAGGCGCAGGAGTTTCTCATCCATGCCAACGGCGACTCGATCAACGCCGAGATCAAGAGTTTCGCGCGCGGCAAGCTGAGCTATGAGATCCCCGGGTCCAGCAGCGCGAGCCTCGAGTACGACAAAGTCGTCACGATCGGCAGCCCGGAAGATTGGGACATTGAACTGACAGAGCAGAGGCAGCTCTTCGGCTCGATCCTGCCCGGGCTCGAGGTCGGCACAGTTCGGATCGTTACGGTGAGCGATACCGTGGACACGCCGATTTCGGACATCGTCAAGATGACCAACGTGAACAAGACGTTGTGGTCCCGCTTCGACGGTTACCTCGAGCTTGGATTCAACTACGCGAAGGCGAACAACTCCACCAACCTCAACTTCGCGACCAGGATCGACTACCGGGCCCCGAAGTGGCTGTTCGGCGTGAGCCTCGATTCGCGTTTCCAGAACCAGGACGACGCCGAGAGCTTCAAGCGCAACCAGGGGAGCCTCTACGTCAACTACCTGTTACCCAAGACATGGTACGTGGGCGCCTTTACACAACTGGAGCAGAACCAGCAGCTCGACCTCGACCTCCGGTTCCTGATTGGCGCCATCGGCGGGCGCGATTTCCTTCAATCCAATCGCGTCGAGTGGAACTGGCTCGTTGGAGTCCTGAGCAACCGTGAAGAATACACCGGGTTCGAAGCCACGAACTCCGCGGAAGCGCTCCTCGGGACACGCTTCAACTGGTTCACGTTCAGCAACTTCGAGAACGACCTGACATCCAGCCTGTTCGTGTATCCGAGCCTGACGGAGTCGGAACGCGTCCGTGTCGACTTCGACATCAGCTACCGGCAGGATCTGTTAGGCGATCTGTACATGCGGCTGTCCTACTATCAACAGTATGACAGCGAGCCGCCGCTGGGCGCCAACGGCAACGACTACGGAACGAGCATCGCCGTGGGATGGGACATCTGAGCTAGCGTTTCTTCTCCATCTTCGCCCAGCTGTCTCTGAGCGTGACGGTGCGGTTGAATACCAGGCCGTCCGAGCCCGAGTCTTCGGGGTCGCTCATGAAATAGCCGTGACGCTCGAACTGGTAGCGCGTGCCCGGGAGGTCGTCTCCCAGAGCCGGCTCGACCCGTGCGTTCTCCACCACCACCAGCGAGTTCGGGTTCAGGTTCACCGTGAAATCCTCGCCTTCTGCGAGATCTGCCTCTGGATTGGGTACGGCGAACAGGCGGTCGTACAGGCGTACCTCGGCCGGCAGGGCATGCTCCGCTGACACCCAGTGAATCGTTCCGCGCACCTTCCGGCCGTCGGCCGGATTCGCTCCCATGGTGTCGGGGTCGTGCGAGCACCGTAGCTCAACGATCTGGCCCGTTTCCGGGTCTTTCACCACCTCGTCGCACCGGATCACGTAGGCGTTCCGCAGCCTGACTTCCCGGTCCGGGGCCAGCCGGTAGAACTTCCGAAACGGCTCCTCCATGAAGTCCGACCGCTCGATCCAGATTTCCCGCGTGAACGGCATGCGTCGGGTGCCCTCCTTGCCAACGTCGCGCGGAAACTCGGGGGCGTCGATCCACTCGACCTCGCCTTCAGGGTAGTCCGTGATGACTACCTTGAGCGGGTCCAGCACCGCCAGGCGGCGTGGCGAACGCCAGTTGAGGTCGTCCCGGATCGCGTACTCCAGCCGCGAGTACTCGATGCGGCTGTCCACGTCCGCCACCCCGATCATTTCGTTGAACATGCGGATCGCCTCAGGCGTGACCCCGCGTCGCCTGAGACCCGCGACGGTCGGCATTCGGGGGTCGTCCCACCCGGCCACGTGTCCGCCGTCCACGAGCTGGATGAGCTTCCGCTTGCTCATGATCGTGTAGTCGATGTTCAGGCGCGAGAACTCGGTCTGCTCTGTCCGTGGCCGCTCGAAGCCCACCGCGTCCAAAACCCAGTCGTAAATCTCCCGATTGACCTTGAACTCGAGGGTGCACAGCGAGTGCGTGATGTCCTCGATCGCGTCCTCGAGACAGTGGGCGTAGTCGTACATCGGATAGATGCACCAGTCGTCGCCATGCCTGTAATGGTGCTGGTGGCGGATCCGGAACAGCAGCGGGTCGCGCATCGTCATGTTCGGGTGCGCCATGTCGATCTTCGCGCGCAGCACGTGCGCCCCGTCCTCGAACTCTCCGGCCCGCATGCGCCGGAACAGGTCGAGGCTCTCATCCACCGGCCGATCCCGGTACGGGCTGTTCCGGCCGGACTCGGTCACCGTGCCGCGGTACTCCCGGATCTCGGCTTCGGTCAGGCTATCGACGTACGCCTTGCCGTCCCGGATCAGCTGCTCGCCGAAGTCGTACATCTGCTCGAAGTAATCCGAGGCGAAGTAGAGCCGGTCCTCCCAGTCGACGCCCAGCCAGCGGATGTCATCGATCATCGCGTCGACGTAGCGCTGCTCCTCGTTCGTCGGATTCGTGTCGTCGAACCGGAGATTGAAGGTACCGCCGTACTCCTGGGCGACGCCGTAGTTCAGCCAGATCGACTTCGTATGGCCGATATGGAGATGTCCGTTGGGTTCGGGCGGGAACCGCGTGGCCACTCGGCCGCCATACTTCCCGGTCCGGTTGTCCTCTTCCACCATCGAGCGGATGAAGTCGAGGGACTTCCTGTCTTCGTCGTTCGTCATGATGCGGATCCGTTTACGCTTTCTATCGAGTCGCAAAGCTCCCGGGCTCCGGCCGGGGAGTCTGAAACTGCCCTGCTGGAAGGAAGATGCCAAGTACAACGGGATCGCTTCCCGAGGTTACGCGAGCCGGGGGGCGCGATTATGGTGGGAAGTTCGGGCACGCGCGCGCCCATCCGGCGCGTCGTAGTCGACAGACCACTGCGCGGAGGACGCTCGTGGACATGATGCAGAGCAAGGCCGGACTGTTGGTTGCCTTGGGATTCGCGATCGCAGGCGCGGCGGCCTGCGGCGGCGAGGACGTGAGGGCGGACGATAGCGCGTACGACACGAGCGCCGCGGTCGGTCTCCAGGAGTCGGAGATCCCGGACGCGATCCTCGGGAAGGGCGTCCCTCCGAGGGGCGAGGACCTGGCCTATTTCGGCACGGACACCTCGACCGTGGGCTACATCGTGGCCCCGGAGGGAGAGGGACCCTTCCCGGCCGTGATTCTGATTCACGAATGGAACGGTCTGGTGGACCGCGTTCGGCAAGTTGCCGATGCGCTTGCGGATGAAGGGTACGTGGCGCTCGCGGCTGACATGTACGGCGGCCGCACCGGAAGCAGCCGCGATGAGAACATGGCTCTGATGCAGGAGGCGGAGGCCGAGCCGGACCGCGTGATAGCGAACCTCGATGCGGCGGCCGGCTATCTGCGATCCCGGCCGGACGTGACCGGCAAGGTCGCGGCCATGGGCTGGTGCTTCGGGGGCGGCGTGGCTCTCAGCTTCGCGCTCGGCGGCGAAAGCCATGAAGGAACGGCCATCTTCTACGGGCGTCTCATCGAGGACCCGGACGTGCTGGCCTCCATCGATCATCCGGTGTACGGCACGTTCGCCGAGCTGGACGGGGGAATCCCCCCGGAACAGGTCAACCGGTTCGCGGAAGCGTTGCGCGCGGCGGGCATCGAGAACGACATCCACATCTACGACGACGTCAACCACGGCTTCTGGCTGTGGGTGGACCGGGATCCGGAGACGGCGACCGCCCCGGCGGCAGACGCGTGGGCGCGCCTGAAGGCGTATCTTGCGAGGGTAATCGGGTGAGACACGGCTCACCGAATCAAGGGCTCTGAAGAGAGCAGATCAGGCATGGCAGATTCGAGCGGTGAAGGCGGCAAGAGCGGTGGGCGGGGATTTCTCGTCTTCCTGATCGGCTTGGCTCTCGGAGTAGCGGGGACGATCCTCCTCCCGGATCTCCTGGCCCCGTACCTTCCGCAGTCATTGCGGGGTCCAGAGGAAACGGTGGCCGGGCTGGTCACGGCCAAGGAGAGACAGGATGACAAGCTGCTCCTGACGGTCGACAGTCCGAGCGGCGCGGTGCTCGCGACCTTCTCGAGGAAGGTGGCCGAGATATCGCTTCTCGTCGACGAGGGCGACAGCGTGACCCTGGCGGTTCGCCTGGCGGAGCCGTTCGTGGACGATCCGACGATCCGTCAGGTGCAGAAGGCTCGGAGGCGGCAGTCGCCGGCCGAATCCACGCCGGCCGTTACCGAGACGACCGAGCCGGACACGACGCGCCTTCGAGAAGCGATCGAGGAGCCTGCGGCAGACGTGGACACGGCCGGGCCCCCGGATTCCACCGCGGCTGAGATGCCCGGGTGAGGAATCGCGCTGAATCGGAAAGAGAATGACCGAGAAGAGCAGCCTGACGGCGAGCGGGTGGGTGAACCGCGAGGTACGCGACTCAGTAGTCGTGCGCTTTGCGGGTGATTCCGGCGACGGCATGCAGCTGGCCGGCACGCAGTTCACCATGGAAAACGCACTCGCCGGCAGTGACCTGGCCACGTTCCCGGATTATCCGGCAGAGATCCGGGCGCCTGTCGGGACCACATACGGCGTCTCTTCCTTCCAGATTCATTTCGGAGCGGTAGACGTGAAGACGGCCGGTGACGAGCTCGACGTGCTCGTTGCCCTCAATCCCGCGGCGCTCAAGGTGAACCTGGGCGACCTGAGAATCGGCGGGACCGCGGTCGTGGACTCCGGGTCGTTTACGGATCGGAACCTGGCGAAAGCAGGTTACGATGGGAGTCCGCTCGAAGACGACACTCTCGCTCCATACCAGGTCATTCAGCTCGACATCGGCCAGCTCACGCGGAACGCGGTCGAGCACCTCGGACTCTCGTCCCGCGATGCCCTGCGCAGCCGGAACATGTGGGCCCTCGGGCTCCTGCTCTGGATGTTCGATCGGGACAAGCAGGCTACGGTCGACTGGCTGCGGGCGAAGTTCAAGGACGTCGAGAGCGCCGCGGATGCCGCGGTCGCCACCCTCAGCGCCGGGCACGCGTTCGGCGAGACGGTGGAGATGCCGACCAAGATCCCCGGTTACACGGTGTCCCGGGCGGAGCTGGAGCCGGGCCTGTACCGCACGGTCAGCGGCACCGATGCCCTGGCCTGGGGCCTCGTATCCGGTCTCAAGTCGTCGGGGCTGGCCCGCATGGTGTTCGCCTCGTACCCGATCACGCCCGCATCGCCCCTGCTGCACATGCTGGCGCGCATGAAGGAGCTGGGTGTGGTCACCTTCCAGGCGGAGGACGAGATCGCAGCGGCCTGCGCGGCGATCGGCGCTTCGTACGCCGGGTCTCTCGGTGTAACCTCGAGCTCCGGGCCCGGGATCGCCCTGAAGACCGAGGCGATCGGGCTCGCCGTGGCCACCGAGCTCCCGCTGGTGGTCGTGAACTCGCAGCGCGGAGGACCCTCCACGGGGCTGCCGACGAAGACCGAGCAGGCGGACCTGTTTCAGGCCGTGTACGGTCGGAACTCGGATACGCCCCTGGCCGTGATCGCTCCCTCAACGCCTGCCGACTGCTTCCACGTGGGCCGCGAGGCCGTCCGCCTCGCCACCCGCTACATGACGCCGGTCTTCGTCCTCACGGACGCTTACCTGGCGAACGCTGCGGAGCCATGGCTCATCCCCGACCTCGATTCGCTGGACGATTTCCCGGTGGATCTTCGCATGGACCCGGACGGCTTTCGCCCTTACGCTCGTGACGAGGCCACGTTGGCCAGGCCGTGGGCCGTGCCGGGCACTCCGGGACTGGAGCACCGGATCGGAGGCATCGAGCGGGACGCGACGACCGGCAACATCTCATACGACCCCGACAATCACGACGAGATGACGCGCCTGCGCGCCGCCAAGATCGCAGGGATCGCCGACGACATTCCCGCCCAGGGCGTCGAACTCGGTTCGCCCGAGGGAGAAGTGGCCGTCGTCGGCTGGGGATCGACGTACGGCTCGCTGTTCAAGGCCGTCGAGCGGGCCCGGGCGAAGGGCCTGGACGCGTCTCATATTCACCTGCGCCACCTGTCACCTTTCCCGCGGAACCTGGGCGACCTGCTGGGGCGTTTCGAACGTGTGTTGGTACCCGAGCTCAACACGGGGCAGTTGCTGGCCATGCTCAGGAGCACCTACCTGATCCCGGCGGTGGGTCTGAACCGGATCGCCGGTCGCCCGTTCCGGATCGCGGACGTCGAGGCCGCAATCGGCCGCGTGCTGGAAGACTGAGAGGACGCCATGAGCCACAGCGTACTGACCCAGCTCAAGCCGAAGGACTTCGCCTCGGACCAGGAAGTCCGCTGGTGTCCGGGGTGCGGCGACTACGCCATCCTCAAGGCGATTCAGAAGACTCTCGCCGACCTGGAAGTGCCGCGCGAGAAGAGCGTGTTCATCTCGGGGATCGGGTGCTCGTCGCGCTTTCCCTACTACATGGCGACGTACGGCTTCCACACCATCCATGGCCGGGCGCCGGCCGTGGCGACAGGGACTAAACTGGCGAATCCCGAGCTGGACGTATGGGTGATCACAGGGGACGGCGACGGGCTGAGCATCGGCGGAAACCACCTGGTGCATGCCCTGCGCCGGAACATCGATCTCAACATCATCCTGTTCAACAACGAGATCTACGGTCTGACCAAGGGCCAGGTGTCCCCGACCTCCAAGCGCGGGACACTGTCGCCCACGACGCCTCGCGGATCGGTGGCCAATCCGATCAGCCCGGCCACCATGGCGCTCGGGGTGGGGGCCCGGTTCGTGGCTCGCTCCGTAGACATCAATCAGGCGCATCTGGTTGACGTGCTCAAGCAGGCTCACGCCAACGCGGGTACGTCGTTCGTCGAGATCTTCCAGAACTGCATCGTGTTCAACGACGCGACGTTCGCGGATTTCACGGACAAGGCCGTGGCGAAGGAGAACCAGCTGCTCGTGGAGCACGGCCAGCCGCTGTTGTTCGGCGCGGATCGTGAGCGGGGATTGCGTCTGGATCCGGCCGCCTGGACGCTGGAGGTGGTGCGGCCCGGCGAGAACGGGATCACGAAGACGGATGTGCTGGTACACGACGAGACCAACCGGACCCTGGCGACGATGCTGGCCGCCCTCGAGCCCCCGGATTTCCCCATGGCGCTGGGGGTCCTGTACCGGGATCCGGCCGCGACGTTCGACGAGCAGGTCCTTGCCCAGGTCGAGCCGGAATCCGAGGGTCGGGGCCTCGCGGATCTGCTGTACGGCGGCCGAACCTGGACAGTGGAAAGCTGAGCGACGCGGAATCGCTGCCAGCCGCCGTAGTGACAGCCTCAGACCAGGTCCACCACCATCTTCACGAGAATCGCGACGATCGCGCTCGGAGCGACGAAGCGGATCAGGAATCCCCACGTCCTCCCGAGCGGGAACTCGCCGTCGTTCTCCCGCACCTCTTCACCAGCAGCCTTCACACCCCACACCCACCCGACGAACAGGCTGATCAGCAGGGCTCCGATGACGAGCGAGTACTGGCCGAACAGCATGAACAGGAAGCTCAGGAAGTCCATGCCGACTCCGGGCAGGTTCGTGAGCCAGGACACGGCGCCGTTGGCCAGGGCACTTGGAATCCCGAGCACGAACGCGATCGCGCCCAGGCTGATGGCGGCTTTTCGGCGCGACATGCCCCGCTCGTCCACGGCCCACGAGGTGACGACCTCCAGGAGAGAGACGCTTGATGTAAGTGCCGCGATGCCGAGGAGCAGGAAGAAGCCCGTCCCAAAGATCACTCCGCCATATGGGGCGGGCGGAATCGACGAGAGAAGCGAGGTCAGGACCACGAACACCATTCCCGGTCCGCCGGCTCCGGGCTCGAGTCCGGCGTGAAACAGGGTAGGGAAGATGATCAGTCCCGCCAGGATCGCGATGGTCGTGTCGGCGAACGTGACCCAGGCCGCCGACGATACCAGGTCGTCGCGCTTCGAGACGTAGGACCCGTAGGTGATCATGGCTCCCATGCCGAGGCTCAGGCTGAAGAACGCCTGGCCGATGGCCGATAGCACGACGGCACCGGTAACCTTGCTGAAGTCCGGCTTCAGATAAAAGGCGAGACCTTCTTCCGCTCCCGACAGCGTGACCGCGCGAATCGCCAGCAGAACGAGGAGGGCGAACAGCACCGGCATCAGGATCTTCGTCCAGCGCTCGATCCCGTCACGGACCCCACCCAGCACCACGTATATCGTGATGATGATGAACAGGAGGTGCCAGGTGATCGCCGGTACGGCACTGCCGGCCAGCTGGTCGAAAATCGCCGCCGTGTCCACCCCCGGCTGGAACGTCCCGGCAAGCGTCTTGATGATGTAGGAGAGGGTCCAGCCGGCGATCACCGAGTAGAAGCTGAGGATGACGATACCGGTCAGTACGCCCAGTCCCCCGACCACCACCCACATGCTGTGCGGTGCGAGGGCCTT
>JBDGWG010000038.1:0-28167 GCA_039585235.1 Gemmatimonadota bacterium
CACCATCGTACGGGAGACGGCTGGCAGCATCACAACGGGATGTACGGCATGACTTTCTCGTTCACCACAGCTCCGTAGGATACTGCTTAAGCGACCCCGGCCCCCACGTTGAGTGCGGTGCTGGGGCGTCCGCCCAAGAAACTGTCACAAAACTGTCCCAGCGCGAGCACGCGTAAACGTGCTCAATCTGGCGCAGAGGGGACCGAATCTGGCGTGAGCAAGCGCCAGCGGGCGCCAGCTGGCGGATGAAGCCTTGCTTTGCAACCAGGAGGTCGTCGGTTCGATTCCGATCGGCTCCACTTCCTCAACAGAAGCAGCACCAATCAGTTGCCGACCTCTGGCTGTCGCAGGCCACAGAGGGGTGTGCAAGGTTGTGTGCAAGAACGCTATCCAGCTCATCGCGCCACCTCCCTCAACTTCCCTTCCTCAAGCACTACTCGGAGAAGGGTCGCTGGATCGGATTGCTGGTAGATCAGCTGCAGCGTGTGGGCGTTCGCCCAACCTCCGGCTCGTGCCACATCGGCTGCCGGAAGGTGCTTACGCTCGGTCGCCCACTTCCTGCGATAGGCGTGGAACAGGCTGCCGTCCTGTGACTCGAGCTTCGCCTCCTGCTCGGCCTTCAGCATCCATTTCCTCAGCAGATACCTCGAGATCGACTCCGAACGGTCTCGCGGAGATGGGAAGAGGTACGCACGGCCAAGCCCCGGACGCTCGCGCAGCACACGATCTACGGCTGCTCGAACGGCGGGAGCGATTGGGATCATCGACTCGTGCCCCATCTTGTCGGTGTCGGCAGGCCACCGGATCGCACCGTTCGGGGCTGACGGGGGTCGTGCAAGGCGAAGGTCCTCGTAACGCAGTTGACGGATCGCAGAGATGCGCCGACCCGTGCCTTCAGCGATGTCCAAGATCTCCCACGCGCATCTGGCGACAGTATCGGCGCGCTACCCACCCCAGCGGTGGAAGATACGCAGCCTGAAGAACAGCTCGTTGAACGAGCCGTCGCCGATGAACCGGCCCGCCTTCTGCCAGGTCAGCTCCAATCTGACGCGCACGGGCGACGGGGAGCCTCTCTCCAAGCCGGTGGTCAATCGCAGTTGCTCCGCTGACTGGCCCTCGGTGCCGGCGAGAGTCCCAAACAACTCGAGGCTCCCCAGCAGCCGCCAGTAGGTCTCCGGCTTCGCCCACCGCTTGGAGGCGCGGAGTCGATACCGGAGACGCAAGGAACTCTGAGAGCTCCAGGTCTCGGTGTCGAACTCGAACCTCTCTTCTAGCCTGAGAACGTGCTGCAGTTCGAACGGCAGGCGCGGCCAGACGACGGTGACTCCCTGCCACGGGCGGAGCTCCCAGCGGTCGGCGATCTCCTCGTTCCAGGTGTAAAAGCTGCCGACCCCTCCCGCGACGAGCACGATCTCACTGACCGAGTAGCGCAGATTCGGGCGCACGATGAATCGCCACCAGCCCCCGGAGTCAGTCTGGGTTCTGACGGCGATGTCACCATAAATGTCGGCCTTTGGGGAGAGGGTGTACGAGGGATTGTAGTCGAGCCAGATCTCTCGAACGACTTCGTCCTCGACCTGACCGACCGCCTGGCCGGGTGCCAGGAGCACCGCGAGAGGGACGCAGGCGCTCAGCAGCATTCCTCTGGTGAACCGGTCGATCATGCGTTATAGCACCAGCAAGACACCTAGCATCAGCCCGTACACGTTCCCCTCGTACGCGAGGCCCCTAATCCTGCGGCGGCAGCTGCGCGTCTGTTCCGTACTTCTCGTTGATCTCCGCCCACAGCGGCTCAAGCACCTCCCTCATCAGCAGCTCGCCCGACCGCGTGAACTCCCCGTACGTCTGCTGCTGGGTCTGATCGACGACGAACTCCCTGGTCGGTGGCAGGGGCCAGATGTCCTCGTCCACGACCGCCATGCGCACCCGGACGTCGTCCCGCGTGATGTTGAAAACCATGTAGTCGGTGGCGAGGGTCACCGGGCCGCTGTACGTCCTCCGAACCTGTTCGAGAACGATCGGCTGGGTGTCGAAGTCGTTGTAGAAGTGATAGCCGACCGCCATGCGCGGTTCGGTCTCCGCCATGATCTTCCCGAACTGCACCGGCGACGTGTGACCCAGCGTGGACAGCCACAGGGCGAACGTCGGCTCGTAGTTCTGCTTCTGGATCAGCACTTCCGGCGGTGCGAAGCACTCGTGCACCGAGATGTCCGCGCCGACAGCGTGATCCATCCACCACTGGTTAGGGGAGGTGTCACTGCTGTACGCGAACTTGTACCCGTTCCACTCGAGGATGAAGCTCACGGATCCGTCGAGCGAATGAATAGCCGGGATCGACCGGATCGTGACGCCGTTCTCCTGGAAGATGACCTCGTTGACCCCCTTGAAGTCGAACTCGTTCACCTCCCACTGCATGGCACGGGCATCAAGCTTACCCATGAGAGAGACGTCGTCCCACAGCACGAACTGCTTGAGCCCCTCGATCGCGGCCCGGGTGCCCATCTCCGGGGTCGCGCCCGTCGGCCCCCACACCCGCAGCGGGACGGTGCGGTTCATCTTCATGCTGCCCGTCCACAGGATCGGCAGGTCGCCCATGTGGTCCACATGCAGGTGACCGATGAACACCTTGTCGAGGTAGTCCATGGGGATCTTCATGGCCGCGATCCGGCTCATCGACTGAGCGCCGATATCGAACAGGAACTTGTCACCGTTGCCGAGCTCGACCAGCCAGCAAGCCGCCGCCTGTTTGGGTCGGACGGTCGGCATGCCGGTGCCGCACGCAGTCACCCTGAACTCATCGGCTCCGAGAGCCTCCGTGCCCGGGTAATAGACGTCCATCATCTCCTGCGCGACTGCCTCTGCGTCGCCGCCCGTGGCTGTCGAGCGGCCAGCGAGGTAACCTACGACTAGAGTAATCACGCCGAGAACCACGAGACCGAGCCTCACATCAGGCGAGCGCATGGCGCTTCTCCTTCTGAGTGACGACGAGGGGCATTCCTGCAGGCTGACCATAATCTAATCGTGGCCGGTTGCTTATGCAGCCTAGTGCAGTCGTATCAGCCGCCGAAGTGCGAAGCACCCGGCCCCAGGTCGTGCGCTTCTCTTTGACAGTCCGTTGATCCGTGCCCGTACCCTCCCAGTATGGGCGACCAAGAGGCGAGGATCAGGGAGCTTCTCTTGCGGGCCATGGACCAGGGCTCCTTCACGTTCCTAGCCTGAGACGGATAGGCCCTGTATTCTATTAAAGTCTGACCGGAGTGTCCGGTCGGTCGGTGCGGATTTGAACCCCGCAGCTTGAAGGCGCACCGACCTGCGATAAGACAGACCTTCTAAAGCGCGGCAGTCAGCCTGTCCGCACCTGCGGGCGGGCTGTTGTTGTTCCTGCCTGTGCTTCCCCTGCGGACTGACAAGGGGGAAGAGCAATGTCACTCTCATCCAGACTCGAGGACGCCGTACAGGCTCTGGCCACATGGCTGCTCGAGACGCCGGTGGTGTCGCAGACCGTGCGGCTCAGGATCGAGGCCGCTCACTGGAGATCGGGGATGCTGCCACGGCCCGTACCTGAGGCTCCGCCGAAGAAGTCTGAGACCCACATCGTGATTGGCGTCCGGCCGGGTGGCTTCATCTTCGAGGGCTTGGCCCGGGCCCACAACGCCAAGAGGGCAGCAGAAGGGAGGGCCGACTGATGGGCTACCTATCCACGATGGCCATGATCGAGAGCGGTGCCGACCGGCCGATCCTACCAACCGGTCAGCACGGACTGGATACCCTGCTGTGAGTGGGTGATCGACCGGGCCATCGCCGGCGAGGATCTGGACGTGATCGCCCCGGTGCCGGAGGGCTACAAGCTCCTTGTGGCTCGCCGAGTGCTGGAGGAGCTTCACCTCAGACCGTGGGTGCAGGTGGAGCTGAAGTAGTACACTGGACTGACACACCCGCCGATCAGGTGCCCGGGACTGCGCAAGTTACGGCAACCGGGCACCTGACTATCAGACATGTGCCTCAGGTCCTCGACTGCTCACACGGCGGTGGCCGCTCTAAGCTGCTATCCCCTATATTGATTCCATCCCCTCGTTCCCTCAGGAGGCAACCATGCCTGACCTGCTGGAACGTCTCTCGTCTGCACTCGGCGACCGTTACGCCATTGAACGTGAAGTAGGCCGTGGCGGAATGGCCGTGGTCTTCCTCGCGGAGGACCTGAAGCACCACCGGCAGGTAGCTCTCAAGGTCCTCCATCCAGAGCTGACGGCCACACTCGGTGCCGAGCGGTTTCTGCACGAGATCGAGATCATCGCTGGTCTGCAGCACCCGCATATCCTTCCCCTCTACGATTCCGGTGAAGTGGAAGGGCTTCTCTACTACGTGATGCCCTACGCCGAGGGTGAGTCGCTCCGTCAGCGTCTCGACCGTGAGAAGCAGCTGGCGGTAGACGAGTCAGTACGGATCACCGTCGAGGTGGCCGACGGACTCGACTACGCGCACCGGAGAGGCGTGGTCCACCGGGACATCAAGCCGGGCAACATCCTGCTCGCAGAGGGTCATGCGACGATAGCCGACTTCGGTATCGCGAGGGCCATTGAGGCTGCCCAAGCAGAGCGTGTCACGAGTACCGGTCTCGGAGTCGGGACGCCCCTGTACGCGAGCCCTGAGCAGGCCACCGCACAGGAGACACTGGATGGTCGCACGGACATCTACTCGCTCGGCTGCGTGCTATACGAAATGCTGGCTGGCGAGCCGCCGCTAACGGGCGCGACGCCGCAGATGATTCAGGCCAAACGTGCGTCAGAGACACCGTCACCACTGCACGGTCTGCGGGACACGGTGCCCCCGGCTCTGGACCATGTGATCGCTCGTGCGCTGGCCCGGATTCCGGCGGACAGGTATGCCACCGCCTCGCAGTTCGGGCAGGCGCTGCAGGCTGCCCTGTTCGCGGCCACACCGGCAGCTCACTCAGATCTCGCAGCGACTCCCGCCGCTCCAGCGACGACTCCGATCACGAAGGCACCGGAACCGAAGAGGAAGGTGTCTCGCTGGTGGCTCGTCGCCGTGCCCACCGTAGCGGCGGCAGTAGTTGCTGCCCTGATACTCGTGCAGCGCATGGGAAGCGGGGCGTCCGACTCTACTGCTCTGGAGGCAGCCAACGAGGTCACTGCCGTGCAGCTTACTCGTGACGGTAGAGTTTACAGGGCGGTCATTTCACCGGACGGTTCTCAGCTGGCTGTCGCGATGGATGAGCGTGGAGGGGGACTTCGCATCGCGGTCAGCGAGATCGGGACCGCGCAGCCCGAAAGAACACTCGCAGTAATCGATGTGCTGTCTGGGTTTGGGGGCTTGAGCTGGCTGCCTGACGGCTCGCGAGTGACCTTCGACGGAATCTACATGGGTCGGGCAGGCCGGTACTCGGTATCGCCGACTGGCGGCACAGTCGAGTTGATAGGGTCCGAGGGCCGCACTCTGGTGTCTCCAGACGGCAGCGAGTGCCTCGCTTGGTCGCCTGAAGATTGGAGGCACGTAGAGATCGACACCCTGTGGTGCAACCGGGGTGAGAACCCGGAGTCCGAAGGTGTCGACTCGATCCCTGTCGCCGGCACCTACGAGTGGATCTCAGGTGCCGCCTACTCGCCTCGAGGTGACTACTTTCTGGTCGCTACCTACAGCGGCTCGGGCACCGGCAGCATACGCTCTGTCAGCCGGAGTGGGGACGATCAGCGACTCGTGTTGGATGAAGGCGGGCTGATCAGATCCCTCTACTGGAGGGACGACGGACGGGTCCTATACTACGACGTTGAACTTCCATCGGGACCCGAGCTGATGCGGCTTGCCACCTCGCCTACTGGTGAGGCACAGGGCGTACCGAAGCCACTGATGCAGCTCGGCGACTCACTGCGAGTCGGCAGTATCTCAGCCGACAGCCGAAGGCTCATACTCGGCAAGACTCTGAGGGAGAGCAGGATCGTACGACTCTGGTCCGATGGAAGCGGAGGTCTAACGGTAGAGCCTGTAGCCGGCACCGAAGGTGGAGGCGGGTTCTGGGTGTCCCCGGATGGCGAGTGGCTGGCGTTCCGTGTCGAGCAGGGAACCTCCGCCAACGACCTCTACAAGGTCCCCATCAAGGGCGGCACACGCGAGCGTCTCACGAGCAGTGGCAACGTTCGCAACTTCTCATGGTCTCCCGACAGTAAGATGCTGGCGTTCACGGCCCCGTGGCGTGATACCCTGAGGGTATGGCTTGTCTCCGCAGCCAGCGGTGCATCGATGCCACTGCATGGAAGCCTGACGAGTGGCCGTCTGTCATGGGCTCCCGGCCCGCTGATGTACTCGATGCCGGGCACCCGCAACTACTGGGTCGTAGACAGCTTGAGCCTCCGAACCGACGGTGGCTCTGTGCCCCTGACTCCAGCGAACTTGGAGACGTACTACACCGCGTATATCTATGACGGGGACTCCGATGGAATCGTTGAGGGGGTTGGTCGAGCCCTCGTCTCGAACGATTCTGTGGGGATCGTTATGGGCTCTGCGATGGCGTCTCCCGATGGGCGTTCTGTGATGGTGTTTTGGCAGCGGGAGCCTCTTGGACTATGGAGACTCTCACTTACCGATTCGACGCAAGTCCTCCTGCGGGCGCACACGAGCACGACGTTGTATGGGACCCACGGATGGACGGCAGATGGAAGCAGCATCTACCTGAAGGTCGGGAACGACATCCTGTTCATTCCAGTGGACGGCGGTGAGCCGGAGACTGCACTGACCCTGCCTGAGGAGCCCGACTACGGGTGCGATCCTCTGGTCGAAGGATCGGAGACCTCTTGGATCTGCTGGGAGATCGTTTCCGAATCCGACGCATGGCTCATCGAGAACTTCGACCCGCACGTGAAGTGAGGCCGGCGCGAGCAGGCGCAGGTGTGCAAGAATGTGTGCAAGGTTGGAGTCACAGAGGGTGTGAAAGCCGCCGCTGACTTTCACACCCTGTGTGAACTTATCCGCAGAAGTCCGCCTCTATTGCGAAAGCACCTACCCCCGAGGTCCGCTTTGCAACCAGGAGGTCGTCGGTTCGATTCCGATCGGCTCCACTCTGTATGTCCCCGCCGGCAGGATTATTCCTTCCACATCAGGCCAAGTTCAATCTACCGAGAAGCCCCTTGAACCTGGGGTGAGAGCGAAGGTCGGCGAACAGGAAGGAGCCCTTGATCCCGTACAAGGCGCCACCCCGCTCTTCGTAGGCCTGCTCCAGGTAGTCCATGGCTCTGTCGTGCTCACCGAGACCGGTGTAGACGTAGGCCAGGTGGTAAGGCGAGACGTACCGTCGCGCAGCCAGTTCCTCCAGCTCCTGGAGCACCTGTCCGGCCCCCGCAACATCGCCCGTCATCGCCAAAGCCTGCCCGAGCTGCGCTTGATACATGGTGTTCCTCGGGGAGAGCAAGACCGCCTGCCGAAGGGCCGCCAGACCATCATCCGGTCGCCCCAGCAAGAGATAGTTCCAGCCGAGGGTGGCGTGTGCGTGCGCGAAGCTCGGTTCGTTCTCGACGATCCGCTGCGCCGGCTGCAACGCTTCGTCGTACCGCCCGGCTCGTAGCAGCGTGGATACGCGATCCAGCCGGTGTTCCAGCGGGTCGAGTTCGTGGGCACGCTCCTGCACTTCGAGCGCCTCGTCGTACCGTTCGAGTCCCGCCAGCATCCTTCCATAAACGTCCAGCGCGTCGGCGCTGCGCGGATTGAGCTCCAGAGCGCGCTTGAGCTCTCGTTCGGCACCTCTGTAATCGAAATCGCAGTAGAGCTTGACGAGGCCCAGCATCGTGTGCGCCTCGGCGAGACCGGAGTCCAGCTCAAGCGCCTTCGCCGCGGCTTCCCTGGCCCTGTCGTACGCCTCGGCCGGTTCGAGCACGCCGCCCACGACGCCGGCCCCCGCCTCCGCGTACGCGAGAGCCAGCATGGCGTACGCCAGCGCATAGCTGGGGTCCAGTGCGATCGCCTGTTCGAAATGTCCTATGGCCGACTCGAACCCCTTCTCGGTGAGCTGGTTCAGGCCGTAACGCCCCCGGAGATAGAGCTGGTAGGCCTCGAGGTCGTTCGTGGGCTTACGCAGCATTCGGGTCTTCTCACCGGGCGAGAGCTCCGCTTCGAGCGCGCCGGCGATCTGCAGCGCAACGTCGGTCTGAATGGCGAAGATGTCGGATAGCTCGCGATCGTATGTTTCGGACCACAGGTGTCGATCGGTCTCCGCATCGATGAGATGCGCGACGATTCTCACCCGGCCTCCGGCGCGCCGCACGCTCCCATCCAGCAGCGTTGCGACGTTCAATTGCGCTGCAATCTCCCGTGCCCCCTGCTCGCGCCGCTTGAACGGCATCACCGAAGTGCGGGAGATTACTTTCAGATCGCCGATCTGAGACAGCTGGGCGATGACATCTTCTGTGATCCCGTCGGTGAAGTACTCGTTTTCGGAGTCGGCGCTCAGGTTGAGGAAAGGCAGCACGGCCACCGATCGCGAAGTCGGCGGCGCAGCGGCAGGTCCTGTCAGTGCCTCCGAGAACGCGACGACCGACGCAAAGCGATCCGCAGGATCCGCGGAAAGAGCTTTCGCGAGTGACCGCTCGACGTTCACCGACGCTCTCTCGCGAAGCCGGTGCATGTCGGGGACTGGCTCGGTCAGCCGGCTGGCGATCAGAGCCTGCGCCGTGTGCCCCGTGTGAGGCGGCTGGCCGGCCAGCATCTCGTACAGGATGCAGGCCAGACTGTACTGATCGCTGCGTGCGTCCAACTCCCGTTCACCTGCCGCCTGCTCCGGACTCATGTATTGAGGCGTGCCCACCAGCAGCCCGGTATTTGTCAATCGGGTATCCGCCGCGGCGCTGGCCGCCACGGCGATACCGAAGTCCATCAGCATGGGGACGCCCTGGTAGAGAAGAATGTTCTCCGGCTTGACGTCCCTGTGAATCACTCCTCGCGCGTGAGCGTGCTCTAGCGCCGAGGCGACGTCACCGACGATGCTCAGAGCTTCATCTATTGGAAGCTGCCCCTCGCGGTCCAGCTTCTCCCGCAGGGACTCGCCCTCGACGTAGGGCATCACGTAGAAAAGGTACGGATCGGATTCGCCGGAATCGTAAACCGGTAGGATGCCTGGGTGATTTAGCCGCGCGGCTACCTGGATCTCGCGGACGAACCGATCGGATCCGATGAGCGATGACAGCTCGGGCCGAAGCACTTTGACGCCCACCTTGCGATCGTGCTTCCGGTCGTGCGCCAAATAGACGACGGCCATTCCGCCGCTTCCGAGTTCTCGCTCGAGCGTGTAGCGCCCGGCCAGCGTGGTTGCGAGGAGCGGAATCTGACCCAACCGGGACGGAGGTCCCCTGGAAGGCGACGGAGTGTTACTCACCATAGCGCGCGTCCATGACATCGAGGTGGTGCCGAGTATGCCCGGCGATGACATAGGCGAGAGCCCGAACGCTGATCGTGTGGCCGCTTGCCGATCCGCGGCGATCCCACGCCGCACTTGGGAAGCTCCAAAACAGGGACAGTGTCGCGCTCCTAATGGCCCTCCATTCCCCTATCACGTCGGCCAGCGAGCGGGTCTCCGCACACATCTCGGACACGTAGGACTGGTCATCGAAGCCCGGCAGGGATGTGGAATCGCCGCGCCCGATGCGGAGTGCCCGATAGGCGAAGACGCGCTCGGTATCGGACAGGTGGCCGATCACTTCCTTGATGCTCCACTTCCCCGGGGCGTATCGGTAGTCGCCACGTGTTTCGGGGATCCCCTCGAACCGGCCGGAAAGACCGTGAATCTGGTCGCTCAGGGCCGCGACGACCGACTCACCGTCTTCGAGCCGTGCCACGTAGCCGGCGAAGGCCGGATCATATTCATCGGCCTCGGGCCGCTCCACTTCGATCATGATTTGCCCCGGTTCATCGGTCTCAGCCACGGACTGTACAATATAACCATAAGTGAGGCTTCAACCGCGCGGGAGGTTGGCCGATCGGATCTGTTCCTTCAGTGACACATAGCGAGAACTGTCACAAGACTGTCACAGCGCCAGCGCGCGTCAGCGGGCGTGTCGGCCCCACCTCCTACCGTACAGGATCATGAAGCCCCAAGCGCCTTGAACAAGTACTCCCGGGTCCGTGAGTTAAAGGTGACCCTGTAGGTACCGGCCCGTACTGGCAGGTTCATACCGCTGAAGTGGGCCGTGCCGGACGGGAACACGTCTTCTACCCGCACGCGATCCGAGTTCCACAGGAATCCCGGCGCGTCGATGATGTCGGGAAACGGTGCGCCCCAGTTGATGCTCCAGTCCTCGTTGGCCCTGAACTTGATGAAGCCCTCGGTCAGCTCTGCGGAGGCTTCCCATGTGTGCGGTCCGGTCTGCTGCATGGGCGTCTGCCGCTCGGTCTCGGCCGTCGTCACCTGGGGCCAGGTGATCAACTCCATGGATGCGATGGGCAAGCCGACATCGGGCAGACGGGCCTCGATCGCTGCCTGGATCGTGCTTAGAACCTGCTGTTGCGCCCCGAGATTCCACGCGACGTCCTGACGGAGGTCGATGACCTGGCGCACGGCGTTGCGGAAATCCGATCGGTCCATGAGCTCACGGGCGCGTGCCTCATTTTCGGCCTGGCTGATGCATTCGCCGTCCGGATAGAGCAGCGTCCTTATCTCCGACATGTAGACTCGGTCCATGAGGATTGTGCTACCGTCGTTGGCCGCAGCACCCGTACATGAGACCATGCCGGCACTTCGCCAGTGCTCTGCCCTCAGTTCGCCTATCTGACGATCCAGTGAGATCAAAACGAGCTCGAAAGAGGATAGTACCTCGTGGGCGTTGTCCAGCGTGACCATCGTCTCGTCAAACGGAATCGAGAGCGGCGTGTTGCTCAGCCGACCGTAGCCGGCCGTTGTGACCGTCGTCCAGCCACCAAAACTGAAGATGTGGTCGAGGCGGCCATACAGGTTGCGTTGCAACGACGCATCGGATTCCAGGACCGTCAGGTGCAGCGCATCTCGGAGCGCCAGGTTGTTTGCCGCAATTCCGATCGGCACCGAACCCTGGTCGACGACCGAGTTGAAGTAGATCTCCTCCAGCAGGTGGGTATAGGTGTCGAGATCCTCCCGTTGCTGCCGCCATTCTTCCATCCAGAACGAGGCGCTGATGCCAGCGAAGATCACTACTGCCTCGAGGATGAGTAGTCCGACGACCTTACCTTTATCAGGACCCTGTTTCAGCAAGGCGAGAGGCATGGCGCTGTCCCTGTCCGTTGGTGGTTTATCTAATCGGCATCCCAGTCTACATAGAGTCTAGACGGAGACAGATGGCAAGTTCGCCGCTAACAGCGCTGAACCATAGGTGCGGAGGGCGTTACGCCTGCCGGGCGCCGTGCGTTCGATGACACCCCGGAAGAGAACTGTCACAAGACTGTCCCAGCGCGAGCGCGCGTCAGCGGTCGTGAGCGACTGGGCCAGCTGTCCGGTCATGCCGAGGGTGCTGGTGAAGAACGGCGTGGCGTCCATCCCCAGCGATCCCTGGTGCTCTCCTTCCAGGAGGCGATCGGCCACCATCAAGGCCACGTTCGAACATCGAGCAACCGGAGGACCCCCAGCGCATCAACGTGTCAGGCACGCACCGGCGTTGTGCCGCAAAAAGGGTGAGGCGTGAACTCAGGCGAGGCTGTTCCCTGCCGCCCACAACCGGTTGAACGCGAGCCGCACATCCTGGATCATCTCTCCAGCCACGTCGACCGGTACCCGAATGAGAGTGGGTGAATGGCCGTTGTGATCTGCCGCACCCGGACCCATGAAAATGACCTCAGTGCTCGTCAACAGGTACCTGTCGCGAATCTCCCGTCCCCCGTACCGCCGAAACAGGAAGCGAGGCAATTCTCGCACAAACTCGCGGATGTTTGGAAGCAAGTCTGCCTCCACGTCGCACGTTAGAACGCGGATCAGGTCGCAGCGCGTGAGGAGCCGGAATCCGGCGAGGGATTCCTCGGTGAATGACGGGTAGCAGACAGCGACGTCCCCCATCAGCTCGCACAGCAGGTTTTCCAGGTCGTTCGCGTGTTGCACTGCCGCGCCTTGGAGCGAGGCGGAATCGCATTCCTCCGTGTCGCCAGCCGGCTTACGCGGTGCGGTGTGCGTCGTCTCCGTGGCCCGCTCGGTGTCCGCCGGGCCGTGCACGCGTCCCCACCCGTCACATGCGGAACACAACCGCCCCTTTCGGAACGAATCGCGCCCGGTTCCCACGCAGAACGGACACATCGGCTTCGTCAGGCGGGTGTCCGGTAGGTTTCCGGATCCATCGCATCTCGGACAGCATCGTCCCCTTGGGAACTCGCCGCGGCCAAGGCAGGGAAGGCAGAGCATCGGTACGTCTCCGGCTCGAATGGACGATGGAGCAGTCAAACCGCCTCGGGTCTGTGACTTTCCACGAGCGTGGAATAGCAACGTCCATGCCGGTGGGGCTCCTCGGGCGCCCTGCGGGGTGTCGAGTCCCGGTTCGGTAAGTATAGATTATACTAGTAAACGACTTATGGTGATTGTGAGCGCTCGTCGCGCTCTCGTGGGCGTCGCGTAAGATCCGGGGCCCCGGACCGCAGGGCAAGGACCTTGGATCCGTAAGCGATAAAGGTTGCGCTACGGACATGGAATCGCGTGAGCGAACGCAGTGCAGAACTGAATCTGGCGTCAGCGAGCGCCCACAGGCGTCAGCAGGAACGGCGGATTGCTTGAGTGCACAAAGAGTGCACAATTCAGGCAGAAAGACCTGCTGCCACAAGGGTGCGGAGGGCTACGGATTAGCCCGCGTCAGGGTTAGAACCGCTCTTGTGGACTCTCAGGCCGAAGCCGGAGCCGACGCCGAGCTTGCCGTGGTCGACGATCCAGGTCCAGCTTGCTCCCTCGTAGGTAACGGAGTATCGCCTTTCATTTGAAGAGAAACTTGTGCATATGCGTGTTGGCTCACCCCCCTGGACAGATGATGATCTCAGGTCGAGTTTGCGCGAATTTGCTGACCTATACTCCACTTTGCCGATCAGAGACAACACTGGCGGGAACAACTCGGTTGGCTTGTTCTACATTTGGTTCTGTTCGAAATACCTTGATCCCAAAGTCATTATTGAGAACGGTGTGTGGAAGGGGGCCACAACATGGCTCTTCGAAACGACGGTTCCCGATGCGCAAATCTACTCTTTGGATCCTTCGTTAAGTAAGCGGCAGTTCCTATCTAGTCGCGCGATCTATAGCGACCGAGATTTCTCTCAACAGAGCTGGAACACCGTTGGTGAGAAGGTGCTGGTCTTCTTCGATGATCATCAGAATCAGCTGGTGCGATTGACGCAATCTGCTTCTTTCGGTTTCAAGTATCTGCTCTTCGACGACAACTATCCTGAGTTTTGCAGCGACCGCCACCTTAGTTTGGAGGCGATTCTCGAACAGCGCCACAGCGAGGGCTATGACATACCGCCGGGCGCAAGAGATTTTCTGTTGTCCGCAATCAGGACTTACTACGTCTTTCCTCCGATATTTCCGCATGACCAGACTGTCCCCTCCGAAAGGTCTCCCGTCCTGGAGAAACCACTCTTCCACGAACCCTTGACTCAGTATGAGGTCTATCGCAGGGACATGTACACGTATCGGTGGACGACATTTGTGGAGCTGAACCTCCCCGTTGACATGCCTTTGCCGGATTGGGGGGTTCCCGCCTACAGCAGAATAGGGCGCAATCCTCTTGCTTTATTCAAACGACTCAAGCAGCAGTGGTGGCCATTGTAGCTCGCGGAAGGTCTCGGCGTGCTCCTCGCTGTGAATCCGATCGGCTCCACTCTGGTCGAGTGCACACAGGGTGCACAGATCAGGCAGGAGGATGTGAAGACCTGCTGCCGCAAGGGTGCGGACGGCGACGGATTAGCCCCGTCAGGGTTGTCGTGCCAGTGTTCCCGCGGTTTATCGTCCACATTCGATCTCGTCCGCTCGCTTGAGCAGGTCAATCGCCGCGAACCGAGTCTTCTCCTGCTCCCGTGCCTGCTGCTCCGCTAGCTCCAGGAGTGTTTTGGCCTCGGCGCGGAGTCTCTCGGGCGTTACCTCGCTCTTCGCTCCCTCTGGAGCCTCGTCCGTGGTCGTTCTGCCGAATGTCCCCACGTCTCGAGAGCAACGGCGATCGGCTGCGGGATCCTCTCCGTCCGCGATCCGTACGAGCAGTTCTCGCGCTCTGTCTCGCGCTTCGTCCAGCGTGAGGATACTCGCCTTGCCGATCGTATAGAACCGGAGCCGACCTGCGGTGCGGTAGCGGAGCGCGTAGCTCTTGGCTCCGCTCTTGTAGACTCTCAGGCCGAAGCCGGAGCCGACGCCGAGCTTGCCGTGGTCGGCGATCCAGGTCCAGCTTGCTCCCTCGTAGGTAACGCGATCCACCTTCGCCTGTGTGAGCGCCACGATCACCTCCTGAGGTCAAAGTGCACCTTCAAGTGCACAAACAGTGCACTCCAAAGTGCACGGAAACGCACACTACGTCCTGATTATCAAAGGTATAGCGCGGTCTTACAGAAAGGAAAGCGGAAGCGTCGCCGAACCTGGTCACCGGCTCTACCGGCCCAGGTGCTGTTCAGCTCTCGCGTCTCCTTACGATGGACTCAGTCTCTATTTATAGTGGAGGGGGATTCACATTCCGTCGAAGATCCAGCGTGATTTCATCAGACACGGAGGAAGACGATGGCAAAAGAGATCCGTTGCTCAGACGTCGGCATGGATTGCGACTTCGTGACCACAGCAGACACTACCGAGGAATTGCTGGGCAAGGTAGTCGCGCACGCCAGGGACGTGCACGGCCTCACCGAGATCACCCCCGAGCTCCGACAGAAGGTCGCTTCCGTGATCCGGGATACTCCGGCTGCCACTTGATTAGCAGAGTAGCACCAGCGCCGGCCGAGGAGAGGAATACCATGTTCCGCGCCGCACTTGCCTCACCGCTGCAGGCAGTGACTTGCCCCTGCCGTCACATCGATCGTGCCCGAGCTGTGAATAAGAAGAGAGCCCTGTTGCTGACCCTATGCTGGCTCGGCCTGGGGGCCTGCGGGGGAGATGAGCTCGTGGCTCCCGAGGCGGGAGAGATACCGATCGAGGAAATCCTGGACGGCCCCGTCGTGATCACCAAAGATCCAAACGGCGTGACGCCGCTCGCAGCGGAGGCAACCTTCCGCACCAAGGTCCCCGTCGGCGTCACCATCGCGGTGCTGGGCACCGAGCCGCTGGTCCACGAGTTCCCCGGAGAGGCCACGGAGCATACAATCGCGATTCTCGGACTCTATCCCGGGATCGAAAACCGCGTCGAGCTCCGCCTCACGGACGCGGGAGGGCTCTACGCCGTGGACACCCTCACGATCTCGACGGACCCGTTGCCGGAGTTCTTCCCCTCGGTGGAAATCGTTACCGCTGCCGGGAGTGGAATGGAACCCGGCTGGACCCTCAGCAGCCTGGCCATCGGGGATAATGGCGTCTTTCGATCGATGCCCATGATGTTCGACGCGAACGGCGACGTCCGATGGTTCATGGACCTCGAGACCATGGTGTACATGGTCGAGCGGTTTGCCAACGGGAATCTGCTGATCGGTAGAGACAATACGATACACGAGTATGACATGCTCGGGACGGAGGTCCACCGTTGGGATATTCCCGGCTACACGTTTCATCACGACGTGATCGAGAAGCCGGACGGTAACCTCGTGGTGGCGGTGCGGAAGCTGGGTCTGGCTACCTCAGACGACCACGTCATAGAGGTCGACCGCAACTCCGGCGCCATCGTAAACGAATGGGACCTGAGACAGGTGCTCGATGTCTACCGGCGCGATCTCGTTGACGATGATGTTGACTGGCTCCACATGAACAGTGTGTGGTACAGCGCGGTGGACGATGCGCTGATCATATCGGGACGGAACCAGGCAGTCGTGAAGGTCACGCGCGACAACGAGCTCGTGTGGATCTTAGCGCCACACAAGGGTTGGGGCCCGGCCGGGCCCGATGCCGACGGTCACGAGACTTCCGATTTCCTTCTGACCGCTGTGGATTCAGACGGAAACCCCTATCCGGATCAGGTGCAGCAGGGAGACGAAGGTACGTCTGACTTCGATTGGCCCTGGGGACAGCATGCCCCGATGATTCTGCCGAACGGCAACCTGTTCATGTTCGACAACGGATTGACACGCAGTTTCTCGCCCGACGGTCCTACGTATAGCCGCGGCGTCGAATATGTGATCGACGAGTCGCAGATGACCGTCAGGCAGGTCTGGCAGTACGGCGAGGAGCGTGGACCGGAGTTCTACTCTGTCATCATCAGCGACGTAGACTTACTTCCAGCGACCGGCAATCGCCTGATCATGCCCGGTATAGTGTTCGGTGCCGATCCACGGGCGCTGGTGACGGAAGTGACCTATCCGGGCAAGCAGGTTGTCTTCGAGGCACAGATTCACTTCAAGAACCTGCTGTCGAGCGGAAACCTCTCATGGGGGAATTTCGATCTTGTCTACCGTTCGGAACGCCTGCCCCTTTACCCTGAGTGACCGTTGCTCCTGGCGGCTGCCCGGTGCCGGGGGGTTGGCGCTTCATCGGGAATCAGGATTCACTCTGAACCGGAGCCACCCGGTGCCCGACCTCGTGCAGCGACTCGGCGCGGCCCTAGCGGGACGATACTCGATCGAACGCGGGCCGGACCGCAGTAGGAAGCCGGTCGCCCTCCGGCCGCAGCGTCAGAGAGCGCGGTGGCTGGGCCTCGTTTGCGCCGCCACATTCGTGTGCGCGGGTTGCGACGCCGAATCGGACGGGGAAGCCCCGCCGGAGATGGGCACGCCGGCCTACTCGAGCGAGATCGCCTCGATCGTGCATGCCAACTGCTCCTCTTGCCACAGACCCGGCCAGGCAGGTCCGTTCCCCCTGCTTTCGTACGAAGACGTTAGCCAGCGCGCGCTGCGCATCAAGGAAGTGACAGCGAGTCGCTACATGCCACCCTGGCCCGCCGACCCCACGTACTCACGGTTCCGGGACGAGAAGATCTTGACGGAGGAGGAGATCGCTCTGATCGTCGCCTGGGTGGACGCCGGGGCTCCGCTCGGGAATCCTGCCGAGGTTCCGCCGCTGCCGGACTTTCCCGAGGCCTCCCAGCTCGGCGAGCCCGACATGGTCGTGACGATGCCCGAACCGTTCATGATACGGGGGGACCGAACGGATCGGTTCACGATCGTCCGGATCCCGTTCGAGCTGCCCGCCGACACGTTCGTCCGGATCGTGGAATTCGTGCCGGGCAACCGGGCTCTCGTCCATCACATGAACGGCCACCTGATCACGTTCGAGGATGGGAAGAAGAGTGATCTCTACGAAGGCGCGGTGTTCCTGGAGGATGCCATCCTCAACCAGGACAAGCTCGGGCAACTGAACCTGCTGAATGATGACGGATCCTTCGCGCCCCTGCACCTGAACCTGGTGAATTATCTGCCGGGCGTGCAGCATACGCCGTATCCCGAGGGGCTCGGCTACCACTTCCCGTTGCGAAAGCAGAACATCCTGCTGGTAAACGACATCCATTACGGCCCTTCGCCGGTGGATACGTTCGATGTCTCCCGGTTCAATCTGTTCTTCGGGCCCGAACCGAGGCGGGAAGTGAGAGAGGTTCTCCTGGGGACGCACGGAGTCGCGCCGGTCCAGCCGGAGCTGATCATTCCGCCCGATTCGGTGAAGGAATTCCGGATCGAGTTCGACGTGCCCAGCGATATCTCGGTGCTGACGTTGAATCCTCACATGCATCTGCTGGGCAAGAAATTCAAGGCGTACGCGGTCACCCGGATGTACGAGACGATCCCTCTGATCCGTATCAATCAGTGGGACTTCCGGTGGCAGTATTTCTACACCTTCCCGAAGCCGGTCAAGATCCCCGGAGGGTCGAAGATGATCGTCGAGGCGGTGTACGACAACACGTCGAACAACCCCAACAATCCATTCGACCCCCCGCGGCTCGTGAGGGACCACGAGGGAAGTATGAAGAGCACGGACGAGATGCTGCAGCTGATCATCTCATGGACCGTGTATCAGCTAGGAGACGAAAACCTGAGCCTCGAGAACGTGCAACTGAACTGACCGGAATTCCCGCTCTTCCTGCGGCGGCCTCGGCGGAGCGCCTGCTCCTCTACTCCGCTGACTTCTACCCCACCGTCTCGAACAGGAGTCTGCCGTCCGGGTCGATCGTGATCTCCGCGTCCGGTGCTACGGGCGTCGTAGCGCCCTCTGGCCCCACCGGGACCACGACCCGCCGGCCCCCGACGTCCAGCTCGACCGGGATGGCCTCCGCAAGCCCTGCAAAGCCATCCCAAGTCAACGACACGCCGCCTTCGATTCGTTCGAGACGGAGCAGCGGCACACCCTCTCGCCGAAGGTAGGCCTCGAAGAACCAACCCAGATCACGACCGGAAATCTGCTCCGCCAGCGCCTGGAACTCGTCGGTCGAGACGAAGCGGCACGCGCACCCCTCGTTCACGTCCTCCAGCTCGGGGCTCGGATAGACCCACCGGCGCAGGAGCGAGAAGAAGGCCTCCTCGCCGATCAAGGTGCGCAGAGTGTGAAGGACCCACGCTCCCTTGGAGTACAGATCTCGGCTGTACGCATCGCCGGCCGTGATCGCGTGCCGTGGGGCGACTGGCTGCGTATGGTCGAGACGGGAGCGGAAGACGGACAGAAGCTCCTTCGCCTTCTGCTCGCCGAGGCGGGACTCGGCATACAAGATCTGCGCGTACTCCGCGAAACCCTCGTTGAGCCACAGATCCCGGAAGTCGTGCGGAGTGAGCATGTTACCGAACCACTCGTGCGCGAGCTCGTGCTGGTGCAGGGCGTCGAACCCCCAGTCGATGCCCCCCATGGCGTCATCCTCGAAGTTCGCGCCGTAGGCGATGATCGTCTGGTGCTCCATGCCCAGATAGTTTGTCTCGGCGATACCGTATTTGTCCGCCTGGAACGGGTACGGGCCCAGGGTCTCCTCGAAATGCCGCATGTGGTCCAGGAACTCAGGCATGGCGGCGACCGCCTGCTCCCGCGAGCCCGGAAGGACCCAGAAGGTCACCGGAACCGAGGCTCCGCTCACGCTCTTGAAGCTGGACTCGACCGTGACATAAGGTGCCACGTTCAGACTCACGCCGTAGTTGTTGATCGGAGTCGAGACGAACCAGTCGAAGGTACGGGTGCCGTCGGGGTTGCTCCTTACCCCTCGCAGGACGCCGTTCGACGCGGCCGTCAGGTCGGCCGGAACGGTGATGTGAAGGGCCATGGAGTCGGGCTCGTCGGATGGATGGTCCTTCACCGGCCACCAGATATCCGCTCCCGGGATCTCGCAGTTGACCGTAATCCAGGGCTGTCCGTCGGGCGTGGCTCCCCAGATGAACTGGCCAAAGCTCCCCTCGGGTCCCGAGCGAGGCCTGCCACCGTAGGAGAGCCGGACCCGCAGATCTTCACCGGGCTGGCGGGTGCGGTGAAGATCGATCCACACCTCCCCGGCGCGGCGTTCGAAGTTGGCTGCGACCTCGGCCTCCCTATCCGCGCCCCCTTCCAGCAGGGTGATCCCGTCCACTGCCAGCAGGGTGTCGAGGTGAAGCACGAGGTGCTCCAGCGGTTGGACCACGTGCGCCTGCATGGTGACCACACCGGCGATCGCGCTGTCCGCGGGGTGGATTCGCAAGGCGAGGTCGTAATGGCGCACGTCATAGGCGGCCTGTTCCGTCAGGAGGGGGCCTCCCGAGGATTCCGGGATCGCCTGGGAAAGAAGGGGGCCTGCTGCCAGCGCACTGGCAGCGAGCCAGCCGATCTGTGACGACGACCATGTCTTCATCTATCATCTCCCAGCGTAGCCGGTCGGCGTTGGGTGACGTCCCGCTGCCGGCACGGGCGTCGCCGATCTCCGACTCAACGGCGTACCGATCGGCAAGTGCTGCTTCGAGACGTTCCGGCAGGTCGGGCATAGACGCCCCCCGGGGAACGAGAGGGTGCAGTCAATATAGGCGAGACCGGCGTGGTACGCCTGCTTCTGCCCGTCGCCGTGCGCGCGAAGCGCGAAAACCAGAACTGACACAAACTGTCCCACCGGCCCCTGATCCCTACGCTCATGCAATCGAGCCACCCCGGAATCGGGACTGCCTGCCCTTTGTCAAACGTGCAGAGGAGACAACCAGGGGGGTGCACGATGCGTAGATTAGTGCTGATTATGTCGCTATTGTTCCTGAGCTGTGGGAGCAACCCGCCAACGGAACCGGACCAGGGGACGCCGGAGGGACCCGATCCAGCGGCCGGCTCCTACCCCATTGTCAATACTGGCCAGCGATCCTTCTACGATGACCGGGACGTTGTCGCCGCGCCGGAGGTTGGGGAGGCTTTCTACGGGCAGGACGCCCACTACCAGAATGCCCAGCCCGCTTACCGAGACAACGGCGACGGTACCGTCAGCGACCTGGTTACCGGTTTGATGTGGCAGGCGAGGCCGGACCTAGACGACAAGGTGACATTCGCCGAGGCGGTTGCGGCCGCCGATACCTTTGGCCTGGCCGGTTACGACGACTGGCGGCTGCCGACCATCAAAGAGCTCTACTCGCTGATCCAGTTCAGCGGGAGCAGCCACACGCTCACGCCCTATATCGACACGGCCTACTTCGACTTCCGCTTCGGCGACGAGAGCCGGGGCGAGCGATCGATCGACGGCCAGTACTGGTCGAGCACCGAATACGTGGGGCTCACTATGGGCGGAGACGCCACCGTGTTCGGGGTCAACTTCGCCGACGGCCGGATCAAGGGCTACCCGAGGGACGTGGGGCCCGGTGGGGTGCCCAACACACAGTTCGTGCGGTACGTGAGGGGGAATCCGGACTATGGGATCAACGACTTCGTCGACAACGGCGACGGGACGATCGAGGACCTGGCCACCGGGCTGACGTGGCAGAAGACCGACAGCGGTTCCACGAACGACTGGCAGGGAGCACTGGCCTACTGCGAGAATCTGGAGCTCGCCGGTGCGGGTGACTGGCGGCTGCCCAACGCCAAGGAGCTGCAGAGCATCGTCGATTACAGCCGTGCGCCTGACGCGTTGGACCCTGCCCGAATCGGCCCCGCAATCGACCCCGACTTCGAGGTGACCGACACCGAGTCGCTCTACTGGACCGGCACAACGCTCCTCGAATCGCCGCCCATGCTCGGTACCGGCGCGCACGCCGCATACGTCGCCTTCGGCCAGGCGCGTGGAAACATGTTCGGGAGCTGGATTAACGTTCACGGCGCCGGCGCTCAGCGCAGCGATCCAAAGAGCGGCGACCCCGCCGACTGGGCAGGTGGTTTCGGCCCGCAGGGTGACGAGATCCGGATCTATAACTATGCACGCTGCGTGCGGGGAGGGGCGTGACCCTGGAACCGTAGCTCCTGCTCAACAGCTGGCGAGGCGCCGCCACAGAAAACGAGATTCCCTGCGGAATGATATATTTCGCTAAATAATTGAACGATAGGCGATTATAAGATTATTGCTGGTCGCTCCTTGGCGGCACGGTGTTCGCGGGTGAGAGACGAACGGCGTACCGGAGTCTCTTGATCACAGTGAAGATCCATGCCCACTGTCAGCCTCACGTTCCTGCTCATGATCAGCGCCTTAGCCACGGCGTCGGGCGTCCTTAGTTTCGTCGCTCCCAACCCGGTCTACAACATGACGGCGGTGTTGCTGGCCCTGTACGCGGTCCACGGCCTCGGTCTCCGCATAGCACTAAGGGAACAAGGCGACCCCGAGGAGATTCGTACGCAGTGCGAGAATCTTCGGGAAGAGCTGGAGCAGGAGAGGGCGAGGCTCGAGGCAGAGCGGGTCGAGCATTCTGCATTGGAGCAGCAATGGATAGGCCTGGCGGCCAGTGAGGAGCGCTGGGCGTAAACAGACGGGTTGCCATCACCTCCCGGCGCGTTCACTGGAATCACGCTATCTTTGCTGCTCGCATTTGACTCGCGAGGAGCTTCCCCATGTCCAGCACGCTCGTATTGCTCAGCTGCAGCCTGATCATCTTGTGTGCGCAGCCCGCCCAACCGGGAATCTTGTGGCCAGCCGGCACGTTCGACCCGTCCCGCTCGAGAGGGTAGGATGGTGAGCACCTCTCAATTACTGGGCACGGCAGCCGCGGCCGGCGCGTTCGCAGCGCTGGTATTGCTGCTGGTCTTCGTGCACGCGGCACGGAAGCGCCGTGTCGTGAGCAGCTTGGTCGCCGGCCTGTTGTCGATCGCAGCCGGGTTGTTTGCGGCACTCAGCCTCGCGGTGCTGGTCGGTACGCGAGGCTACCGTGCTCTGACTCACGAGGAAGTCGCCGCCCGCGTGTGGACCGTGCCGGATACGGGCCGGACTTTTGCGGTCCACGTCCAGTCCCCGGACAGCTCCGTGCGCACGTTCCGCCTGAGGGGTGATGAACTCTACATCGACGCGCACATTCTGAAGTGGAAGCCTCTCGTGAACGTGCTCGGCCTCCACACGGAGTACGAGCTGGATCGTGTAGGCGGACGCTACGTGGATCTTGAAGAAGAGCAGTCGATGCCGCGCACCGTATACTCGCTGGCCCAACCCAAGCCGTTCGACCTGTTCAATCTGCGTCGCAGTTCATCGCTGCTCGCGTCACTGGTGGACGCGGAATACGGATCGGCGACGTTCGTCACGGCTCCGGACGAGGTGGCGTTGTGGGAGCTTCGTGTATCGACCAGCGGGCTCCTGATTCGGCCGGCTGCCGTGCAGGACGATCCCCCGGGCCTACCGGACTGAAGACCGGGAGATCAAGTCCGGCGTCGCAGGCGCCGGCCCGCCGGCTGCTTCAGGACGTGGCACGCCCTGGCGGCAGCGGTCTACGCTCAGAGCAGTCCGGGTGGCATCCCGGAGGTAGCGGAGCACCTTGACGAACTTCTCGATCTCTCCTGCGGCGTCGCCATCGACCTCGGCTATCTCGATGAGAGCGTGATGATCCTGGAAACCCAGACCGGGCGGCCAGCGAGTGAGGTGGACGGGACCGGGTGGACTGAGTCACTCACCCGCGCGCGCCGTGCCCGTGACGGGCTGGCGCACAGGCTCCTCGAGGTGATGGCCGCGCTGGGGCGCACAAGCATCGCGATCGCGTCTGGTGAATCAGCGGCCGACGGTCTGACAGCCTTCGTCGCGGCGCTGCAGAGGGACGCGACGGCCCGCGCAGAGGCGCAGAGAGAGGTGGAGGCCCTGGCGGGGTAGCCGTCCGGGCGCCGTTGTCACGCTTGACAGCAGAGCCTCGTCCTGGCGTAAATGATTTGCATACCCTTTGGCGGGGTGGCGGTGGTTCTGTCCTTCGACGGGTCTGCAGCCTGCTTTCGGGAGTTAGAATGTCGGTCTATGACCACTCCGCGCACGTAGCGGAACAGACGTACCGCAAACTTCTGCGCAAAGACGTGCGGGATGGAGCCATGGCCGGCATTCTCGCGGGAGGGGTGCTCATCATTCTGTTCTTCGCGTACGATCTGGTGTATTTCAGGTCCCTGGCCACGCCCGATTTCCTGTCAAGTGCGTTCTTCGGTGGCGGAGAGCGCGGTGAAGAGACGATCGCCTCGCTGAGGAGCGTCCGCATAGGGGCTTTCACGACCCTCCACCTGGTGACGTTCACGTTCGTTGGAGTTCTTCTCGCGAGATTCTTTCGGTTTACTCAGCTGCGGAAGACGTTCCTGACCGGGGCCTTGTACGGCCTCATCGTCTGCACGGCTGTCTTCAGCGCGGGCCTGCAAGTGACGGGTGCTGAAATGTCGGTGGCACCGCCGTGGCCGCCCCTGCTGGGGGGGAACTTCGCGGCTGGCCTCGTCATGGTGGTGTTCCTTCGACGGGTGCAGGGCGTAGGTCCTTCCGGTTAGGCTCTCTTTCGTCCCGGACGACCGAGCGTCACTTCCCTCCCAGCCGCACGACCTCGATCCACTCGCCGTCGGGCAGGTCGTGGCGCTCGACGACACCTGGCTCGCCCAGGACCTCGGCCATCTGCCTCACGTAGACGGCCAGATCGTCCCGGTCGGGTTCGAACACCCGGTTGCCGTAGGCGATCAGCCACGTCTGGCCACTCTGTTTGTCCGCCGCCGTGGCCTCCACGGCGGACGCCATCGTGGCCGGGTCGACCCCCCACAGAACGGGACCCGGAGCCTGGCTCAGGATCTGAAAGTGAAGTCGCCCGCCCATGCCGACGTAATTCGCATAGAAGGGCGCCCGCGCATCGCGGTCGCGGCTCGCGAACACGAGCCATAGACCGCCCGGTTCCGACGCGCGGCGCACCTGCGCGATCGCATCCCGTGCCTGGACGTCGGCGCGTGAGTGATAGGGTCGCGCGACGTCACGAACGATCCCGCCGAGAACCACTGCCAGAAACGGGAGCACGGCGATCGGAAGGGCGCGGATCGCGCGGCGCGCCCCCAGCACCTTGCGCAGAGTACAGACGATTCCGGTTCCTATCAGCATGCAGGCCGCCGGTGCGATGTGCTGGGCCACCCTCGCGCTCGCCCCATACGGATACTGCTCCAATGCTGCACCCAGGAACATCAGGGGCAGCGGGCTGAGCAGCAGCAGCAGTACCGGGCGTCGCGACCGCCACAGGACCAGACCGCCGGCGACAGCCAGGAGGAACGAAACCGCGCTCCCGCCGGAATGACCCCCGTTCGGGTAGGCCATCATCATCCCGGTGTGGACGTCGAGGGCCCACAGCGGTATCCGCCACGGCTCGGACATCGGCGGGAATCCCGCGCTCCAGTACGACGCGGGCGCCACGGCGCGCTGTGCACTGCCCGCCAGCGCGTACATAGCCAGGAAGCTGCCGCCGATGAGCACGGCCGCGGCCAGCACGTGCCCCCACCGGCGGGGCCGCCGATCGCCCGATCCGTAGGCCAGAAGCCACAGGCATGCGCCGCCGCTGACAAAGATCGACGGATACGAGAGCCAGGCGGAGAGCGCAGCCAGGACCGCGAACATCGACCACCGGCCGGCCGCCACCGGCCGTTCGTATACCGCCCACGCAGCGAGAATGATCGCCAGCGCGAGCAGCAGGTCCATGCTGTATGGTTTGACTTCCGCGGCATATCGGGTCGGGTAGAACGAGGCCGCGAACACGGCCATCGAGAGTAGCGCCGCCCGACGGTCGAGCAGCTCTCGGCTCAACCTCCAGAACAGCACGACGGCCACCGCGCCCGCCAGGAAAGGGACGAGGCGCAGGGCCGGCTCGGTGAACCCGAGGAGTTTCGAGGCCCCCAGTTCCAGCCACAGGAAGCCCGGCGGCGCAATCTGCCCGTAGTCCAGCGTCTCGAGAAGTCCTGGGAAGGACCGGCCGTGGAAGTTGACCGCCAGCATCCCCTCGTCTCCCCACATCGGGAAGACGAGAGCGTAGCGGACAGCGCGCCACACGAAAGCTCCCATGACCAGAACCAGGCTCCAGCTCGCCAACTTCGACCCACCCTGGCCGAGGCCTGCTGTTGAGCTCACGGGTGTGCTCTCACTCGCCGGTCCGAGACGGGAACGGGCTCTACCGGTAGTTCCCGAACGTCAGCTCGATCCCGTAGTCCTTCGAGCGAAGAAAGGCCATGACGTCCTGGAGCGTGTCTTTGGAGGGCGCTATGACTCGCAGTTCTTCCCCCTGGATCTGCACCTGAACCTTCTTGAATCCCTCACCGCGGACGTCCTTGGAGATCTTCTTTCCGGTCTCCTGATCGATCCCCTGCTTGAACCCGATCGTCTGCCGGGCCCGACCGAGAGAGCCCTCCTCGATCTTGCTCTCGTCGAGGTTCTTCAGGGGGACCTTCCGGCGGGTAAGCTTCTCGCGCAGCACCTGGCCCAGGGCCTGGAGCCGGTAGGTGTCGTCAGCCTCGAGGGCGACAGACGCGGCGCCGCGGTCGAACTGCATTGTGCAGTTGGTGCCCTTGAAGTCGTAGCGCTGCGCGACCTCCTTGCGGGCCTGGTTGATGGCGTTGTCCACTTCCTGGAGATCCACACCGGTGCTCACGTCGAACGAACTCGTCTTGGCCATGATTCGATTTCACGTCTCAGGGTTTTGGTTGCCATCGGGAGGCCACAATGTAGGGACGAGCGGCTGAGCCTACCAATTACGAGCCGTTGACGGCGAGGGCGCAGGTGGTTCCTGTGGTGGTCGATCGGATCACTTTGAGCGAGGAGGCTCCTTGATTGAACTGCGTCGCGTCTTAGCCATTGTTGTCGCAGTGTCCGTCGCTGCCCTGGCCGCGTGTCAGCCGGCCGACCAGGGCCAGAACCAGGCGCCCGACGAGCGACCGTCCGTCAGTGCGGAAGCCGGTACCGAGTCCTACGTAGTCGATTACGCGGCCCGGGACTACGCGTTCGTCGGGCCCACCGAGCTGCCGTCGGGCTGGGTGACCATGCGGATGGCGAACGAGGGACAGGAGCACCACTTCGTCTTCCTCACCCTCCTTCCCGAGGGCAAGACAATAGAAGACTACGCCGCCGACGTGGGAGTCCCGTTCGGCCAGGTCTGGGAGCAGTTGCAGAGCGGCGCCGTGGACAAGGCCGGAGCGGGAGCAATGCTGGGAGAACTGCTTCCGGAGTGGTACGCCTCCGCTTCCTCGATGGGCGGCCCGGGGCTGGTGGCTCCGGGAGGAGTCGGTCAAGCGACCATGCACCTGAGGCCCGGGAATTACGTCATGGAGTGCTATGTGAAGACCGCCGACGGGGAATTTCACGTGGCGCTTGGAATGGCGCTCCCTCTGACGGTCACGGCGGAGGACTCGGGAGCGCAGCCGCCCGATGCGGACCTGCAGATCACTCTGTACAACTATCGGATCGAGGTCGAGGGCACGCCCGTGGCGGGTCGGCAGACGGTCGCCGTGCATTTCGATGATCACCCGGAGTTCGGACTGGGCAACGACGTCCACGTCGTGCGCCTGGAAGACGGGATGCACCTGGACGAGATCATCCAGTGGATGGACTGGATGAACGTGGACGGACTTAGGGAACCTGCGCCGGCAGAATTCATCGGCGGAATTCACGAGATGCCGGCCGGGAATACGGCGTTCTTCACCGTGGACCTGGAGCCGGGAAGCTACGCCTGGATCGCGGAGTCGGGCGCGGCCCTCGGGATGGTGGAGGAGTTCACGGTCGAGTGAGTTTCGCGCCGGTGTCTTCGCTGACGTGCCCTGCGGAGGGCGGGCTGCGACTCCCTTGAGCGACATGGCCCGGGGACGGCCCGGACTGTGTCGAGTGGTTCGCCTTCCAGGCGCGGTCCTGCTCGGTCTTGGATCGATCGTTGGTACCGGCGCCTTCGTGAGCATCGGGATCGCTGCCGGCGTGACCGGCCCGTCCGTAGTCGTGGCGATCGGGCTCGCGGCTCTCCTCGCCACGTTCAACGGGCTGTCGAGCGCTCAGCTCGCGGCGGCGCACCCGGTGAGCGGCGGGACGTACGAGTACGGGTACCGATATCTCGGCCCGACGCTGGGTTTCACGGCCGGCTGGATGTTCCTGAGCGCGAAGTCGGCGTCCGCCGCTACGGCTGCGCTGGGCCTCGCGGGCTATCTGCTGAACGCCCTCGGGTATGGCGGAGGCGGGCAACGAGTCGCCCTAGGCCTGGTCGCCGTGCTCCTTGTGACTGCACTAGTGCGGCAAGGAATGTCCCGCTCCAACCGCGCCAACGCGCTTATCGTCGGGATCACTCTTGTCACCCTGGCGTTGTTCGTCCTATTGGGTCTTCCGGCAGCCTACACGTCCGCCGAGGTGAACCTGGCGGGGATCATCCCGGATCCCAAGCGCCTCCGGGAGCTCCTCGAGGCGACGGCCCTGATGTTCGTGGCCTACACGGGATATGGACGGATCGCCACGCTCGGCGAGGAGGTCCGGGATCCGGAGCGCACGATCCCCCGTGCGATCATCGTCACGCTGGTAGTATCGGCGATCCTGTACCTGAGCGTCGGAGTCGTGGCAGTCGGATCGGTAGGAGCGGGCCGCCTGGCCGCGCTGACGGCTGCGACCGCGGCACCGCTCGAGGAGGCGGCGAGGATTTTCGGCGGTCCGGTCCTCGCGAAGGTCCTGGCCGCTGGAGCGATCACGGCCATGCTGGGCGTCCTCCTCAACCTGGTGCTCGGTCTGTCCCGAGTCCTTCTGGCGATGTCGCGCCGGCGTGATGTCCCGCGCG
>JBDGWG010000039.1:0-23926 GCA_039585235.1 Gemmatimonadota bacterium
CCACCTTCGTTCATCGCCAGGTAGCCGCCGTTGTTTTCCGGCAGCTTCTGCTTGATGACATCGGCCTGGATCGTTACGCCCAGATGATTGGCCTGTCCGGTCAGATCCGCGCTGGCGTGGTAATCCCTGTCCTTCTTGAACGCGCTGTTTCGGAGGTAGCACCACAGGACCGTGGCCATGCCCAGCTCATGCGCATAGGCGAACGCCTCCGCCACTTCCACGATCTGCCGATTGCTCTCCTCGGAGCCGTAATAGATCGTCGCCCCGACTGCCGCTGCCCCCATGTCGTGCGCCTGCTGCACGGACCCGAAGAACACCTGGTCGAAGGTGTTGGGGAAAGTGAGCAACTCATTGTGATTGATCTTTACGAGGAACGGGATTTTGTGCGCGTACTTCCGGGCCACGGAACCCAGGACGCCGAACGTGGAGGCCACGGCGTTGCACCCTCCCTCGATCGCCAGCTCGGTGGAGGCCACGGCGTTGCACCCTCCCTCGATCGCCAGCTCAACGATCTTCGCCGGGTCGAAGTAGTCGGGGTTCTTGGCGAAGCTGGCGCCGCCGGCGTGCTCGATGCCCTGGTCGACAGGCAGGATGGACATGTAACCGCTCCCGGCCAGGCGAGCTCCCGGCCAGGCGACCGTGCTCGTAGATCCAGGTCAGATTGCCGAGCGCGCGGTTGTTGCGGTCCGAGTTCATCCACACGCGATCGATGAAGTCGGGGCCCGGGGCGTGCAGGCGGTCCGCCTTGATGCCCTTGCTCTCGTAGTCGAGAAGATAGGAAGCGTCGTCGCCGAGCAGGTCGAGGATTTGGTCGTTCATTGGTCTCAATGCCTATGAGGTTGCGGAATAGACTCCTGGCTGCCACCTGGCGAGTCGGCCAGCAGGGGCGCGGTCGCCTCGCGCCGCAAGATGCGCTTCCGATGCCGCTATGGCAAAGGAGAATCAAGTCGAATGACGGTCCTCCGACGGGGTCACCCCGTCAGCCCAGGTGTAGCGGGTAGTTCAGCATGGCGACCAACCCGCCCAGGAACAGAAGAGAACCCACCACGAGGATGCCCGTCCGTACCTTCCGGTCCCTGAACTTCTGCTCGATTCCACCGAAGAAGAGCACTGAAGCGAAAATCACGGTGAGGAGGACGAAGCGGTCTCCGTTCTCGTCCGCCTGCCGCGCCTCCACCCATTTCGCATCCGACTCCGCGGCGGCCCGCGCAACTATGGTGTCCTCGGGGACCTGGTACTCATCCATCGCGAACGGGTGGGCCGGCGCGTCCGGGTTCGTGCGCGGTTCCGTGGCCAGCCACGCCTCTACCGCCACGCCCAGGTTCGGAGGAAAGCGCTCGGCGTAGAACTCGGTCAGCCGCTCGTTGTCCGTGGCGAGACCTCCGATCCACTCCATGAACACGGCCACGTCGAGGTTCCTCTTCTGTGCGGCCAGCGCGGCGTGCAAATCGGACTCCCGGCCCGCCCGTTGTGACTCGCCGAGCAGGAACGCCTGCTCACCTCCCCACTCGGCCGACTGATACGCACACCAGGCCGTGGCCACTGTCGCGATCGACATCAGGGTGGCGGCGCAGACTTCCAGGAAGCGGTCCCAGTTGGACCCTGCTTCCGTCATCGATTCTCGTCTCCAGCCCCCGCTGGCGGTGGGGCGTGGCGCGTCGTCACGTCCCTCCGCGGCACGGGTACGGCGATGCCTGCGTCCGCCAGCTTCAGACGCACCAGGCGGGGGAGGTCGGAGTGCAACGACCACCAGTCCGCGGTCTTCACCCACGGCCACAACTTGACCTCGACCCAGGATTCGGCGAGGCGCGACACCCATACGGTGGGCGCCGGATCCGATAGGACCCTCTCGTCCTCCTCCATCGTCTTCTGGAGCACCGCGAGCGCCGCCTGAAGGTCCGTATCGTAACCGATTCGGGCGACCGCCTCGACACGCCGTTTCGCTTCGGCGGACCGGTTCTCGACGTTCGAGCCCCAGATATTCTTGTTGGGAACGAGGAGCCGGCGGGCGTCGAACGTGACGATCGTCGTGTTCCACAGGCCCATGGCCCTCACCTTTCCAACTACACCGCCCGCTTCCACGATGTCGTCCACGTCGTACGGTCGGCTGGCCAGAATCGCCACCCCCGCGAACAGGTTGGACAGGGAATCCTGCAAAGCGAAGCCCACCACCAGACCGGCCACACCCAGTCCCGCCAACAGCGTCGTGGTCTGCACGCCGATGAAAGACAGCCCGGCGAACAAGCCGATGAGCGTGGCCACGGGTCGGAGGATGCGTCCGATGAGATCCCTCACCAGGCGGGACCCTCGAACGAGCCTCACCGCCTGCGCCAGTCGCCACAGGAGGCTGAACAGGACCCTGAAGAACACGATGAAGGCGATCACGATCAGTACGCGGACGAATACCGTACCCGCGTTCTCTCTGAGGGATCTCCACAGATCGGCGAAGAAACCCCTCGCCAGGCGCAGGAACACCTGCGGGTTCAGCACGTCGCCGGTCACTTCGCCGGTCGCGCGGATGAGATTTTCGCGGTATGCGGCCGTTTCGTAGCCACGGTCCTGCAGTCGGCGGTTGACGGACGCTGCGTTCCCCGCGATGGCATCGATTCTCGTCTCCGCCGCGGTCAGTCTGAGCCGCAGGTCCGCGATCTCCGCCGCAGGGGCGTTGGTGCGCTCCGCGACGCGAATCCGTTCCCTGAGACTGTTCCTCTCGGACACCGCGATCTGCAGGCGCCCGACCGAATTCTCCGCGAAGCCGAGCAGAAGCTGGTCGTACTGCTCCCAGCGGTCGGCCACATCGAGTCGCAGCGAGTCCGCCGCCCCGAGGGCCCATTCCTGGTAGCGGATCAGCGTGTCCGCCCATGCCCTCAAGTCCTGGATCTCCGACTCCAGCGGTCCGATCTCCTGCGCGGTCGCCGTGGCGCGCTGCAGCCTCAGCTCGTCGAAGTTGCTGACCGTCTCCCCGAACGCGGCGTCGATCACGTCCAGGTGGGCCCTCATGTAGCCGCGTAGAAAGGTCCGCACCGAATCGGCGGGCAGACTGTCCGGGCTCGCCTCGCCCAGCAAGTGGTCGAGGCTGCGCAGCGTCTCCTCCATGCGGCCCACCTGCTTCAGGGCCTGGAAGCGCAGGAGATCCAGCTCGACTCCGGGGTCGGTCAGGCGGATCGCCCTCAGGGTCTCGATGCTGTCGGCGGCCACGCCGAGCGTATCCAGCATGGACCGGGCGCGGTCCGCGATGCTCGGGAGCGTGTCCGTGAGCAGGCCCGTGACGATCGCGGAATCGACGGGCAGCGTGTCCGCCTCCTGCGCGTACGCTCGCGACAGACCAGGCGTCGCACCGAGTGCCGCCGCGAGCATGAGAACGACGATTCTCGGCGGCCGCCCCGCGTCTCCGCCGCGCTCAGGACGGTTCGATGATGTGTGCCTATCCATGATCCTAGTATTCCACTCGATCAGATTTGTCGGCCCAGCGTCGGAACGGCTCGTCGGCTTCCTCGATGACCAGCTGTTTCACGGGGTATCGGCGCTCGGCGGGGGGAAGAGCGAATTCCTCGTAGATGTGGTGGTCGTCGAATCCTGCCTGGACGGCTGTTTCCCGGGCATTTGCATAGTATACGGCCTCCGGCCGAGCCCAGTAGACCGCGCCGAGGCACATCGGGCAGGGCTCGCTGCTCGCGTAGATCTCGCAGCCCTCGAGCTGGAAGCTCCCCAGCGCCCCGCACGCGGCACGAATCGCTTCGATCTCCGCGTGCGCCGTGGGATCGTTGCTGCGCGTCACGCCATTGGCGCCGCTCGCCACGATCTCACCGTCCCGAACCACGATCGCGCCGAACGGGCCGCCGCCCTGATCCACGTTGGCGGAAGCGACCCGAACGGCCTCGCGGAGGAAGTCTTCCCTTGTCCGACCGCTCATCCTGCATCTCCCTGGCTTGCGGAAGCCCGAACGCGCTCAGGCAAGTTATTGCCCTTCGGCGTTTCAGGACACACACTTATCGTATCCGATCGCGGCGGTGCCGCGGGCACGCAACCCGGGCGGGAAGGCTGGCGTGAGACGCGTCGAGGGCCTCTCCAAACTCACCGGAAGTGAGCTGTATGTCGACGACCTCCAGGTCGACGACTGTTTGTGGGGAGCCACCGTGAGGAGCCCCGTCGCCCGCGGAAGGATTCTCGGAGTCCGGTTCGATGAATCGGTGGACTGGTCGGAATTCACGGTAGTCGACCACCGCGACATCCCGGGCTCCAACGCCGTCTTCCTGATCGAGGACGACCAGCCGGTGCTGGCCGCCGACCGGGTCCGGCACCTGCACGAGCCCGTACTGCTCCTGGCGCACCCCTCGCGGGAGGCCGTGCGTCGGGCCGTCTCCGCCGTGGCGATCGACGTGGACCCCGAGCCGCCGATCCTGAACTTCAGGTCCGCTCCGCTTCCGGACCAGATTCAATACGCGGACGACAACGTCCTGAAGGATCTCCGGATCGAAAAAGGAGAGGTGGAGCGCGCCCTGGCAGCAGCGCCTCACGTGATCGAAGGCGTGTACGAGACGGGGGCCCAGGAGCATGTCTATCTCGAGCCGCAGGGCATGCTCGCGTGGCAGGAAGAAGGCGTGATCACGGTGACCGGCTCGATGCAGTGCCCCTACTACATCGTGGACGCGTTCGAGCACGCGCTAGGGAGATCACGCGACAGGGTGCGGATCATCCAGGCGGCCACGGGCGGCGGCTTCGGCGGAAAGGAGGAGTTTCCGTCGGGAATCGCTCTCCATGCCGCCCTGCTCGCCTTGAAGGCGGGACGGCCGGTCAAGCTGATCTACGAGCGTTCCGAGGACATGGCCGTGTCCACCAAGAGGCATCCCTCCCGGGTACGCCACCGCACGGGTGTGGACGGCGAGGGCCGGCTCCTCGCGCAGGACATCGAGGTAGTTCTGGACGGCGGTGCCTACGTGACCCTGTCTCCCGTGGTGCTCAGCCGCTCGATCATCCATGCGGCGGGCCCCTATTCCTGCGACCACGTGAGGATCGTCGGGCGTGCGATGTTCACCAACTCGCCCCCCTTCGGAGCGTTCAGGGGCTTCGGGGCCCCGCAGAGCCAGTTCGCGTGTGAAAGACACATGGACCGGATCGCATCGCAGATCGGGATCGACCCGGTGGAGCTGCGCCGGATCAACCTGATCGGCACGGGAGATTCCACGGCGACCGGGCAGGTGATCGACGACGGCGCGGACCGGATCGAGGTGATGGACCGGGCGCTGGACATGTCGGAGTTCTTCGAGCGTAGGAAGGCTCACTCGGCGTTCAACGAATCCGATCCCACGAGGCGCCGTGGCGTAGGGCTGGCGACGTTCTTTCACGGAGCCGGCTTCACCGGCGCGGGGGAGGTGTTCCTCGATTCCGAGGTCCACGTGGCCGGTCTACCCGACGGAAGAGTCGAAGTCCGTACCGCGAACGTGGAGATGGGACAGGGCACGCTCACCGTATTCACCGAGCTGGTCGCGAACCGGCTGCGCCTTCCGCCGGAGAGCGTCGTCATCGCCCCCGCCGACACGGCCCGGGTGCCGAACAGCGGACCCACAGTGGCTTCCCGTACGGTGATGGTGGTCGGAGGACTGGTGGAAATCGCCTGCGACGACCTGCGCCGGCGTGTGGGCGCGCCGTCCGGAGCGCAGGGCGAGGCGCTGACAGAAGCCATTCGAGCCTGGCACGATTCGAATCCCGGCGAGTCGCTCCTCGGAAAGGCCCGCTATCGGCAGCCGGAGCACATCGAGTGGGACGACGCTACCTACACTGGCGATGCGTACGGAGCGTACGCGTGGGGCGCCTACGTGGCCGACATCGAGGTCGATCTTCGTACGTTCGCGGTTCGCGTGCGCGATTTCGTCGCGGTTCAAGAGATCGGCCGTGTTCTCAACGAAACCCTGGCGCGCGGTCAGATCCAGGGAGGGGTGGTGCAGGCTCTTGGATGGGCGCTGCTGGAGGAGTGCAAGTGGCGTGACGGGGCCATGGAGAACGCCGAGCTCACCAACTACATCATCCCTACGACGGGCGATGTCCCGCCGATCCGGGTCGGCTTCCTGGAAGCGCTCTATCCGCACGGCGCGGGCGGGGCGAAAGGCATCGGCGAGCTGCCATTCGACGGAGTCGCACCCGCGATCGCGAACGCGGTCTCGAACGCGCTGGCGGCGGACCCCATGGCTGTTCCTCTTACGCCGGAGCGGGTCATGGACCTGCTCCTCGACCCGGCGACGGCGGCAGGAGAGCGATCGTGAGCCCAGCCAGCCCCATCGAGATCCGATTCACGCTAAACGGGCGGCCCGTCACAACTCGTGTCAGCGAGGGCGATCGGCTTCTCGATCTGCTCAGGTACGGACTTCGCCTCACAGGGACGAAAGAGGGGTGTGGGGAGGGTGAGTGCGGAGCCTGCACGGTGATCCTGGACGGCGTGCCCGTGAACTCGTGCCTGATTCCAGCCTGGCAGGCGAGGGATCGTCTGGTGGAGACCATCGAGGCGGTGCCGGAAGCCGAATTGTCGGCCTTGCTCGAGAGCGGAGCGACTCAGTGCGGGGCATGCACTCCGGGTGTCGTCATGACCGCCTGGTGGATCCGCCGCAACCGTGAACTGGTGGACGAGCACTCGCTGCGCGAGCTGATGGCCGGGAATCTGTGCCGCTGCACGGGCTACGACGGCATCATCGACGGATTGGAGGCGTGGCTCGAGTCCACGGGAGAGGCCACGTGACCGTCTTCCTTCCGCGCGATCTCGACGAGGCGCTCGACCTGCGGGCGCAGCACCCGGAGGCGACGCCGATCGCGGGCGGCACGGATCTGGGGGTGCACTGGCCGGCCAGGGTCGCCGAGGAACCGGGCGACTGGCTCGACCTCTCCGGAGTCTCCGAGCTGCGATTCCGTCGCTGGACCGACGATGAGCTGGCCCTGGGAGCGGGGGCGACGTATTGGGACGTTATCCGGGATCCGCAGATCGGGCGCGAGTTCCCCCTCCTCGTGCAGGCGGCCCGACAGGTGGGAGCCGTGCAGATCCAGGCCCGCGGTACGTGGGGCGGCAACATCGTGAACGCCTCGCCCGCCGCCGACGGCGTGCCGGTGCTCATGGCGTACGACGCCGTACTCGAGATTCGCTCCCCCGGCGAGCCCCTTCGGATACCGCTCTCGGACTTCTACCTTGGATACAAGGAGATTCGCCTCGAACCCGACCAGCTGCTGATCGGGATCCATATCCCCCGGCGAACGTACGACTTCGAGTGGTTCGAAAAGGTGGGCTCCCGGTCCGCGCAGGCGATCACGAAGGTGGGCGCCGCGGTCACCCGGCGGGCGGACGAATGGCGCGTGGTGGCGAACAGCGTCGCCCCCACCGTGTGCCGGTGCCGGTCCGTGGAGACCGTGCTGGCGGAAGGACGCCCGGTCTCGGGTCCGGCTGACCTGACACCGGCCCTCGGCGAGGACGTATCACCTATCGACGACATTCGTTCCACCGCGAGATACAGGGGCGAGGTCCTGGCCCGCCTCCTGTACTGGGGCCTGCGGGACGAGTGCGCGTCATTCACCTGAGCTGGCGAGGCCCATGCCCGAGCTGTCCTTCGAACTGAACGGCCGAACGGAGCGCATCGCGTACGAGGAGGGGATGAGCCTTCTAGACGTGCTGCGGGACCGTTGTCGGGTAACGTCGCCCAAGGACGGCTGTGCCCCGGAAGGCGCCTGCGGGTGCTGCACGGTGATGATCGACGGACGGGCCGTTCTGAGTTGCCTGCAGAAGCCCCAGTCTGTCGCGGACAAGACCGTCACGACCCTCGAAGGCATCCCCGAAGGCAAGCGCCGGGTCCTCGCGGAGGCCTTCGTGCGCGAGGGTGGACTCCAGTGCGGGTACTGCACTCCCGGCATCGTGGCCCGCGTCGTGTCACTGCTCGATCGCAATCCGGACGTGGACGAGGGACAGGTGCGAAAGGCGCTCAACGGCCACCTGTGCCGGTGCACCGGCTACCAGCGGATCGTGGATGCCGCTCTCACGGCGGCCGACGCGTGGGAGGACGGGGCGTTGCCGGAGAATACCGGCGCGAGACGTGCGGATCTGTTCGGCGCCGCTCGTGGCGTAGGCCGGCAAGCCTGCGGGACGTCCCCCGAAGGAGGCGACGGGGTCGGCGGAAACGGTCTCCGGTACCGGGGCGAAGAGCAAACGCTGGGAGACAAGCCCTACGTCGCCGACATGTCGCTGGAGAACATGCTTCACGGGGCCGTGATCCTGAGCCGACATCCTAGGGCCCGGGTGCTCGAGATCGAGGCATCGGCGGTGCGGGACATGCCTGGCGTCGAACGGGTGCTGACAGCGGCCGACGTCCCGGGGAATCGCCACGTGGGCCTCATCCGACCCGACTGGCCGGTCTTCGTGGCCGAGGGCGAGACCACTCGGTGCGTGGGAGACGTCCTGGCGCTCGTCCTCGCGGACACACGGTTTCGTGCAAAGCTGGCCGCGGAGGCATTGGAAGAGGCAGTCCGGTACGAGGTCCTCGAGCCGGTGTCCGACCCCGTCGAGGCCCTCCGTGACGAGTCCCCTGCCATCCACGAGGGGGGCAACCTGCTGGACGTATGTGCGTTCACTCGTGGCGACGTGGACGCGGCCCTCGCCGGCTCCGCTCACGTAGTCGAACAGACGTTCGTGACACAGCGCATCGAGCATGCATTCCTCGAGCCGGAGGCCTGCCTGGCGGTCCCGAGCGGCGCCGATGCTGCGAGGGGATCGGCCGAACCGCCGGCAGCGGCGCTTCTCAAGGTGTACACGCAAGGCCAGGGCGTGCACGACGATCAGTCCCAGATCGCCTCGGTGCTCGGCGTCGAACCCGGGGCGATCGAGGTCGAGCTCGTGAGCAACGGCGGAGCGTTCGGGGGCAAGGAGGACCTTTCGGTCCAGGCGCAGACGGCGTTGGCTGCTCTTCTCACGGAGAGACCGGTCCGCACCATTCTGTCGCGCGAGCAGTCGATACGCATGCACCCGAAGCGCCACCCTATCAGCCTGCACTACGAGGCCGGCGCGGACGCGGAGGGGCGACTCACGGCTGTACGCGCGAGGATCCTCGGGGATACTGGGGCCTACGCGTCCGTCGGCATGAAGGTGCTCGAGAGGGCGGCCGGACACTCGTGCGGACCATACTGCGTGCCGGCGGTGGATATCGAGGCGAAGACGGTCTACACCAACAACCCTCCTTGCGGGGCGATGCGCGGGTTCGGAGCCAACCAGGCCTCGTTCGCCATCGAGGGCGTGATGGACCGGCTCGCGGAGAAGGCGGGCATCGACGGCTACGATATCCGGGAGCGGAACATCCTGGTCCCGGGCGATCGGTTCGCGACCGGCCAGGTGATGACAGGAAGCTGCGGGATCCGGCAGACGCTCGAAGCGGTGCGGGACGTGTACAAGGAGGCGAAGTACGCCGGCATCGGCTGCGGCATCAAGAACACGGGCATCGGGAACGGAATGGACGATTCTGGGCGGGTGCTCCTGCGGGTGTTGGAACCCGATCGACTCGAGATCCTGACCGGCTACACGGAGATGGGCCAGGGCCTGTTCACGGTGCTGCGGCAGGTCGTGCACCAGGAGACAGGGCTCCCCGTGCATGTCATGGACGTGCGGACGGCGAGTGACCCGCGCGTGGTGTGTGGCATGACGACCGCATCCCGCGCCACCGCTCTTCTCACGGCTGCCGGTCGGATCGCGGCGGAGAAGCTCGCCGCCGACCTCGAACCGGAGGCGGGCGGCCTCCTCGACCTCGTGGGACGCGAGTATCACGGCGAGTACATTTGCGATTTCACTACCGAGCCGGGCGCGGACGTCGCGGACCCGGTGACTCACATGACGTTCAGCTATGCCACACAGGTTGTGATCCTGGACGACGGGGGTATGCTGGAACGTGTGGTCGCTGCGCACGACGTCGGACGGGCCATCAACCCCGTACTGTGCGCGGGTCAGATCGAAGGCGGCGTGCATATGGGCCTCGGATACGCCCTGTCCGAGGACTTCCCCTGCACGGACGGGATCCCGGATTCGCTGCTTCTGCGAGACCTGGGGATCCTGAAGGCGAAAGACACGCCGGAGATCGAAGTGATCCTGGTGGAAGTGCCGGACGAGGTCGGAGGTTACGGCTCGAAGGGCGTCGGCGAGATCGGTCTCGTTCCGACGGCGGGGGCGGTCGCCGCGGCTCTCCACTCGTTCGACGGAAAGCGGCGCGCCGAGCTTCCGATGACGGACGCGCCGGCGGCTCGACCCTCGGTGCCGAAATCGAGGCGGGAGGTGAACGCGTGATCGCCGCCTCGTTCCGCAGGCTGGCCCTCGCGGTCGTCGTGCTCTCGCTCGCAACGGGCGCTGCCTGCGCAGACGACCCGCTGGGCCCGGAAGAGGAGGCCCTCGCGGACGCACGGGCACGCTGGGAGGCGACGGGCTTCACGAGCTACACCTACACATATCGGATGGCTTGTTTCTGCCCTCCCCAGATCCTCGAGACAGCGCTGGTCAGTGTATCCGAGGGTCAGGTCACGGGTGTGTACCTCGTGGATTCGGCCACACCGGCCTCGCCGGAGACCTTCGACCTCTACCACACGATCGACGGCCTGTTCGACCGCCTGGACGCCAACCTGGCGCAGGAGCCGGTGCAGTTCGAGGTCACCTATCATCGGGAAGCTGGCTATCCGACTTCGGCGGACGTCGACATATCGAGGCAGATCGCCGACGAAGAGTACTCGTTCACGGCGTCCGACCTGGTCGCCGTAATGCCGTGAGGTAAGCACTCCCGTGGCCCACCTGTATCCGATCCCGTTCGCCGACCTGGCCCACCGGATGGCCCGGGAGGCCGATGCGTCCGGCGCCGTGTTCGACCTTCCAGAGCGGAAATGGTGGGTGCCCGACGCGGCTCTGGACTTCTCGGCCGTCCACTTCTCGCGGCGGGCAGCGACCCCGGTCGGTCCCGCCGCCGGCCCGCACACACAACTCGCCCAGAACATCGTGCTCGCGTGGCTGGCGGGAAGCCGCATCATCGAGCTGAAGACGGTGCAGGTGAATGACCGCCTCGAGATTCCGCGTCCGTGCATCCACGCGCCCAACATCGGGTTCAACGTCGAGTGGTCGCAGGAGCTCAGAGTCCAGGAATCCCTGCGCGAGTACGCGAAGGCCGCTTACCTGATCGAGATCCTCAAGCATACCAGCGCTTTCGGCCGTTTCCCGACGGGCCACGGCCTCGACACCGTGTTCGACATCAGCGTCGGGTACGACCTCGAGGGGATCCAGAGCGAGAAGGTCACCCGTTTCATCCGGGGTATGCTCGAGCCGCAGTCCCTGTTCGACGACCTGAGGAACGAGCTTACTGGAGATCTGGCTCGGTTCAGGGACGTCGAGTTGCCGGAGCCGATCTCGGACTGCGTGACGCTCTCGACTTTCCACGGCTGCCCGGCGGATCAGATCGAGTCGATCGCCCGCTACATGCTCGAGGAGCTGGGCCTTCACGTCATCATCAAGCTGAACCCCACCCTGCTGGGCTTCGAGGCGGTGCGAGAGATCCTGCACGATCGGCTGGGCTACGACCACCTCGACCTGCGCCCCGAGGCCTTCGACGTCGACCTTCAGTACGACGACGGGATCGGAATCCTGCGTCGTCTCCGGGACGTCGCCGAAGCGCGCGGCTCCACGATCGGGGCCAAGTTCACCAATACGCTCGTGGTCCGAAACGACGACGCCCTGTTCCCCACGCAGGCTGATCCATGGATGTACGTGTCGGGGGCGCCCCTCCACGTGATCTCGATGACGCTCATGCAGAGGTTCAGGGAGGAGCTCGGTTTCGAGTTTCCCGTGTCGTTCTCCGCCGGAATCGACGTCAAGAACTTCCCTGCCGCCGTGGCCTGCGGGATGGTGCCGGTGACCACCTGCACGGATCTGCTGAAGCAGGGAGGGTTCGGGCGCCTTCCCGGGTACCTCAAGGCGCTGGCCCGCGAGATGGAGACGACCGGGGTCACCTCGCGCGAAGCCTATGTCCTGGCCGCAAGGGACCACGGAGCGGATGCAGTGACCGAAGGGCTGGCCGGAGATCTCCCGTTGGGAGCCATCGAGCGCCTCCGGGCCGTGGCGACGTCGGAGCGCGATGCCCTGCCGGGAGCCATACGGGAGGAAGCCGCCGGCGCCGGCCTGGATCCTGAAGTCGCCATGCTTCGGATCACGAGGGTGGCCGGAAGGCTCAACGGGAGGGAGATCGTTCCCCCCCTGGCGGCCGAGCGCCGGTACCGCGCGGAGGCCAACGCGAAGCCCCCGCGTCAGATCGACAGCGTCCTGGAGCTGTACGATTGCATCAACTGCGACCTGTGCGTCTCCGCCTGCCCCAACGACGCGATCTTCGCCTACGAGACGGAGCCGCTGAACCTGGCTACCCATCTTGTGGGCTTCGGGCCGGGAGGCCTGTCGCTCACTCCGGGGGCCGGGTTCTCGATCGCCGAGGGTCACCAGCTCGGCCTGTTCGCCGGGGCGTGCAACGAGTGCTCCAACTGTGAGGTGTACTGCCCGGAGGACGGAGCTCCGTTCCGCGTGAAGGAGCGCCTGTTCCCGTCCGAGGACGTGTTCGAAGGATCGGAGGACGACGGCTTCTGGCTCTCGGAAGAAGGGCTCCGAGCACGCCTCGGTGGACGGGTCCTCGTGCTCCGGGTGGATGAAGCCGCCAACCGCGCCGATCTGGACGCCAGCGGCGTGCGGCTCGAGCTGTCCTGGAATCCTCTGCGGATCCTGGGCGGTTCCGTGGAACCATCGGCCCGGCCGCTGGACACGTCGCGGGTGTGGCGAATGCGCACGGCCTGGGAATCGATCTACCGGGCGGAGCGACCGAACCCGGTGAATGTCGGAGGGTCGTAGGGTGCCTCTCATGCGGAAGCGTCTGTTCAACCTGCGAGTGCCGGCGTCGGGTCCAATGGAGACCGGATCGGACACGGTGCCGGCGGACATCCTGATCGAAGACGAGCGCATCGCAGCGGTGGCTCCCGCCGGCGAGCGCCCCGATGAGGCGGACGAAGAACGGATCGATCTCGATGGCCGACTCGTGCTCCCGGGGGCGATCGACGGACACGTGCACTTCGACGACCCGGGGTTCACGCACCGCGAGAACTTCGGGACGGGCACCCGGTCCGCGGCGGCTGGCGGGGTGACCTGTGTGGTGGACATGCCGTGCACGTCCCTGCCGCCAGTGACGTCGCGCGCAAACCTCGAGACCAAGCTCGCCGTGATCGCGCCCAGGGCGCACGTGGACTTCATGTTGTGGGGCGGAGTCTCGGCTAACGCCATGGAGGAGCCGGATTGGATCGCCAACCTGGAGGACGTGGTCTCGGAGGGCGTGGGCGCGATCAAGCTTTACATGCTGAGCGGAATGGACACGTTTCGAGACCTCGATGAGGGGAGCCTGGAGGCGGTCCTGGAGGAGACGCGCCGACTAGGTGTCCCGGTGGGCGTCCACGCGGAGGACCGCCGGATGGTCCTCGCGCTCACGGACCGTCTGATTGCCGAGGGTCGGGACGGCCCGCTCGACTACGCGGCCTCCCGGCCGGCAGAGGGAGAGGTTTCGGCCGTATCGACGCTCAGGGAGCTATGCCGCCGGACGGGCGCCCGCGTGCACGTCGTGCACGTCGGCGCCGGAGAAGCGCTCGACGTCATCGGAGCCGCCCGCGCAGAGGGCCTGCCGCTGTCGGGCGAGACGTGCCCTCATTTTCTCGAGTTCACGGAGGACGATCTCGCGGCGCAGGGCGCACTGCTGAAGACCGCCCCCGTCGTGAAGAGCGCGGAGGACCGGGAGCGCCTGTGGTGCGGGATCGCGAGCGGCGAGATCCAGCACGTGGCCACCGACCACGCGGCCGCAGAGTGGCCGGCCGAGAAGCACACCGGCTCCATCTGGACGGACTACGGAGGGGTCCCCGGTGTCGAGCTTCTTCTTCCGTACCTGTACTCCGAGGGCTATCGGAAAGGCCGGATCACGCTCAATCGTCTGGTCGAGCTCGTCTCGACGGCCCCTGCGGCCTTCTTCGGCATCGGGGCGCGGAAGGGACGCATCGAGCCGGGCTTCGACGCCGACCTGGCGGTGATCGACGAGGACGACGCGTGGACGGTGCGGGCCCATGAGCTCCACAACCTGAACCGCTACACGCCGTTCGAGGGGCACACCCTGGCCGGACGAATCACGAATACGTTCGTGCGTGGAACCCGGGTGTACAGCCGGAGCGCCGATGGCGCGGAGTCCTTCGGGGCAGCGGGATTCGGCCGGCGTGTGAAGCGGGAGACGAGCGTGCGCACGTGAACCGCGAGACCGTTCTCGGAAACGGACACCTGATCACGGGCTGGGAACGCCCGGTCGTCGTGCCGGCCGGAGCCGTCGCGTGGCGAGACGACCGGATCGTGGCCGTCGGTCCGGAGGAGGAAGTAGTCGCTGCCCACCCTGACGCGGGATACCTAGACGCTTACGGTGGTCTGATTCTCCCCGGATTGGTGAACCTGCATCACCACTTCTATTCGGCCCTGGCGCGCGGCCTCGATCCCGGGGTCCCGATGCGCGACTTCCCGGAGATCCTGGATCGACTGTGGTGGCGTCTCGATCGAGCGCTCGACACGGACACCATCCGGCTGTCCGCTCTGCTGTCCGCGGCAGACTGTGTACGATGGGGATGCACGACGGTGTTCGATCACCACGCGTCCCCGTCCTGCATCGAAGGCAGCCTCGACCTCCTGGCCGGGGCTCTCGATACGGCAGGGCTCTCAGGCATCGTGTGCTACGAGGTGACGGACCGAAACGGCCCGGAAGGCGCGGCGCTGGGGATCGCCGAGAACCTCCGTTTCATGGAAGTTCACGCGGACGACCCGCGAATTCGAGGTGTAATCGGCCTTCACGCCAGCTTCACGCTCTCCGAGCCCACACTGGGGGCGGTCGCGGAGCAGCGCCCGCCTGGCGCCGGAGCGCACGTCCACGTGGCCGAGCACCCTGTGGACGGCGAGTTCTCGCGAGAAAGGTTCGGCGCGACGCCGATCCAGCGCTTGGCCCGGTACGGGCTTCTCGACGATCGGGCGCTCCTGGCGCACGGTATCCACGTCGAGGACGCGGACTATGATCGAATCGCGGGGGCCGGAGCAACGATCATTCACAACCCCGAGTCCAACGCCAACAACGGGGTCGGCCGATTGGACATCCCGCGGGTCGCGAGTCGCGGGTGCGCGATCGGGCTCGGCACCGACGGCATGTCATCTGCCGTTCTGCGGGCCATGAGGTTCGCGTTCCTCGGGCTGCGGGGAGGGTCGGAGGACCCGACGCTCGGTTTTGAGCACGTGCCGCAGCTCCTGGCCACGAACGCCCGGGTGGCGGGCCGCTTCCTGGACGAGCCGCTGCTCGGACGGCTGACGCAGGGGGCACCGGCCGACGTCATCGTGCTGGATTCATCGCCGCCGACCCCGCTGGAGGAGAGCAACTGGCTCGGGCACCTGACCTACGGCGCCTCGGAAGCCCCTGTCCGCCACACGATCGCCAGGGGGCGCCCACTGCTCGAGAACTTCCACCCGGTGTCGATCGATCCCGCGGGTCTGGCGGCTCAGGCTCGGCATCTGGCTCCGGACCTGTGGAATCGTTTCCACGCGCTGAACTGGAATACACCCTACCTCGGAACTTCTCCCGGGGCTGGCGAGGAGAACTCACGATGAAGACCGTCGACCCGGCCGTCCGGGAACGCTCGGTGACCCGCTGCCGTGAGCTCGGGGTGCTGATCCCGACCTTCGCCCAGCAGAGAGATCCGTCCTCCGTAGACCCGGCCGTCACCGAAGCGCTGGCCGAGGTGGACATGCAGACGCCCGATCCCCTGAACCTGTTCCGGATCACGTGGCGAAATGATCCCGAGTCCGGCGGATTCGGCGAGGTGAACGCGATCGAGATTCCCTCGGAGCTGTCCGGCGTTGGGGCGCGCATCGTGGGTCTCGTGGGGGAGCGGTTTCCCACTGGGGCGCACAAGGTGGGCGCCGCGTTCGGCTGCCTCGTTCCGCGGCTCGTGAGTGGAGAGTTCGATCCGACGGCGCACCGCGCGGTGTGGCCGTCGACGGGCAACTACTGCCGCGGAGGGGTATTCGACAGCGCTCTCCTCGGGTGCTCGGCCATCGCGATCCTTCCGGAGGAAATGAGCCGTGAGCGGTTCGAGTGGCTGGAGCAGATGGGGGCCGAGATCATTGCGACGCCGGGGTGCGAGAGCAACGTCAAGGAGATCTTCGACGCGTGCTGGGAGATCAGGAAAGCCCGTCCCGAGGCCGTGATATTCAACCAGTTCGAGGAGTTCGGAAACTACCTGTGGCACTATGGCGTCACCGGTCCCGCCGTGCGGTCCGTGTTCGAGCGACTCGCCGGCCCGACTGACCACCTGGCAGCGTGGGTGAGCGCGACGGGATCGGCCGGCACTCTCGGCGCCGGGGATTACCTGAAGCAACGGTACCCGGGCTGCCGGATCACGGCGGCCGAGGCACTTCAATGTCCCACTCTCCTGCAAACGGGCTTCGGGGGTCACCGGATCGAGGGCATCGGGGACAAGCACGTTCCGTGGATTCACAATGTCCGCAATACTGATCTGGTCGCGGCGATCGACGACGAATCGACCATGAGGCTGCTCCGCCTGTTTAACGAGGAGGCGGGACAAGACCTCCTGCTCGCGCGCGGGGTGCCCGAAGCCGACGTCGGGCAGCTTCCCCTGCTCGGGGTCTCCTCGATCGGAAACCTGATCGCCGCGATCAAGACGGCCCGCTGGTTCGACCTGGACGAGAACGACGTCCTGTTCACGTCGTTCACCGATTCGGTGGGTCTGTATGGCACCCGACTCGAGGAGCTGAGAGTTGAGCGGGGCGAATACGACGCGATATCGGCGGCCGTGGACTTCGAACGGCGTCTCCTCGGCGTGACCACGGACCACATGCGGGAGCTGATGTATCCTGACCGGAAGGCGATTCACAACCTCAAGTACTTCACATGGGTGGAGCAGCAGGGGCGAACGGTGGGGGAGCTCGACGAGCTCTGGAATCCCTCGTTCTGGGAGGACCTGCAGGCTCGGATTCCGGAGTGGGACGAGTCCATCGACCGATTCAACGCGGACACGGGAGTCCTGGATACCATGAGGAGTGGCGCCGGGGCCCGTCAACATACATGACATGCATGAGGCACAGGTGGAGGTGGGAGGCATGACGGGCGTGAGCGAGCGAGGAAGGGCCGCGCTGGACTCGGCTGCGGGATACGAAGCGAACATCGTCCAGTTTCTGCGTGAGATGATCGCGATCCCGGCGGAGAGTCTCGACGAAGGGGACCGATGCCGGCGAGTTCTGGCGGAATACGAGCGCCTGGGTTTCGACGAGGCGCGTTTCGACAGCCTTGGAAACGTGGTGGCGCGCATCGGCCACGGCCCGCTGACGATCCTGATGGATGGCCACATCGACTGCGTAGGTGTGGGTGACCCGGACGCGTGGGACCACGACCCGTTCGAGGGCAAGCTGGAGGACGGAAAGGTGTGGGGCCGCGGAGCCGTGGACGAGCTTCCTGCCGTCGCCTGCATGGCCTACGGCATGAGCCTCGCCCGGGCGGGTGGTTTTCCCGAGGGTGTGACGGTGTACCTCACGGCCTCGGTGATGGAGGAGGACTGCGACGGCTATTGCCTGCTCCATCTCATCGAAAACGAGGGAGTCCGCCCCGACGTGGTGCTGATCGGCGAGCCGACGGACCTCGGCGTGTACCGGGGCCAGCGCGGACGGGTCGAGGCGATGATCTCGGCACGGGGCGTCTCTTCACACGCCGCGCACCCGGAGGAAGGCGTCAACGCGCTCTACAAGCTGGCGCCGGTGCTGCGGGACATCGAGGCCCTGAACGAGCGTCTTCCGGCGGACCCATTCCTCGGGAAAGGCACGGTGGTGGCGTCCTACCTGGAGTGCGACTCGGCGTCGCTGAACGCGGTCCCGGCCGCCGCGCGGCTGTACGTGGACCGCCGGCTCACGGCGGGCGAGACCCCGGAGCAGGCCCTGGACGAGCTGCGAGCCCTTCCGGGCCTCGGAGATTCGACGGTCGAGCTGCTCGAGTACGACGAGACCAGCTGGACCGGTGAGCGTGCGCGACAGGACAAGATTTTTCCGGCCTGGGTGCTCCCCGAGGAGCACCCGCTCGTTGGCGGAGTGTCCGACGTCGTGACACAGGTGACCGGAAGCGCTCCGCGGATCTCGCGCTGGGGATTCTCGACCAACGGCGTCGCGACGATGGGCAGGCATGGCATTCCATCGGTGGGATTTGCCCCGGGTCTCGAGGAGCTCGCGCACACCACGGACGAATGGGTCGCCGTGCGCGACCTGGTGACCGCCACCGCCGCCTACAGCCTGATGCCGGAAGCACTGGCGGCGCTCGCCCACGAGCTGAAGGGAGCCTGAAGAACGTGTACGACGAGATCGAGGCGGCAGGCTTGAAGGGCCGGGATTTCCTGTCCACGCAGGACTGGAGCGTGGACGAGCTGGAGACGCTGTTTTCGCTCGCGGCGCGTTTGAAAGCGGACAGGAAGGCCGGAATTCGGACCCCACTGCTGGAGGACAAGACGCTGTACATGATCTTTTTCGACTCGTCCACCCGCACGCGGAATTCGTTCGAGACCGGGATCACGCAGCTCGGGGGACACGGTATCTACCTATCGCCGGACAAGATGCAGATCAGCCACGGCGAGAACGCGCGTGACACGGCCAACGTGCTGTCGCGCTACGGGGAAGCGATCGCGATCCGGCACTGCGCGTTCGGAGAGGGCAACGCGTACGTGTCGGAAGTGGCGGAGCACGCCTCTGTGCCCGTGATCAGCATGCAGTGTGACCTGTACCACCCGTGTCAGATCCTCGCGGACTACCTGACCATCCGGGAGAAGCTGGGGGATTCGCGTGGGCTGAAGCTCGGCGTGGCCTGGACGAGTGCGCCCAACTACGTCCGGCCCATCTCGGTGCCGCAGAGCCTGATCCTGATGATGCCGCGGTTCGGCATCGACGTGACGCTCGCCTACCCGCCCGAGTTCAGACTGCTCCCCGAAATCGAAGAGCAGGCGCGGCAGAGCGCGGAAGAGACGGGTGCGAGGTTCGAGATTTCGCATCGGTTCGAGGAGGCCTTCGAAGACGCCGACGCGGTCATCCCAAAGTCTTGGGGTCCCCTGGTGCACACGGAGGACCGTGCCGAGGGCATACGGCTGATCGAGGCGTATCCGGACTGGCGCTGCGACGCAGAGCGCATGGCGCTCGGCAAGGACCACATGCTGTACATGCACCCGCTTCCCGCGGATCGGGGGCGCGAGGTCACGGATGAAGTGATCGACGGACCGCAGTCCGTGGTGTATGACGAGGCCGAGAACAGGCTTCACGTGCAGAAGGCTCTTATGGCCGTCACGATGTGAGGCCTTCAGCCGCAACCTGAACCCGGACCACGCATCCGATGGGCGACTTCCTTCTACGCTGCTCCGAGTGTGGACTCGAGTACACCGAGGACCCGGCTCTTCTCGTGTGTCCTGCGTGTGCCGGGCTGCAACAACCTGGCGGATCGACGCGTGGGGTACTCGAGGTCGAGCTGGCGCGCGTTCCGGACAGCTGGCCGGATCACGCCCCGTCCGACCCCCGATTCCTCGCGGCCTTCCTGCCGGTGAAAGGCCCCGGGAGCTTCCCCGTGTTTCCCGCCGGGGACACGCCGCTGCTGCCGGCGTCGCAGCTCGCGGCTCACTTCGGCCTCGATGACCTGTGGATCAAGGACGACACCCGGAACCCGAGCGGATCCACGAAGGATCGGGCGTCGCTGCTCGTGGCCACCAAGGCCCGCGAGTACGGGCTCGGCACGATCGCTGCGGCCTCCACCGGCAACGCGGGAACCGCCCTCGCCGCGGTCGGGGCGGCTGCGGGCCTGGAGACCGTAGTCTTCGTCCCGTCCTCGGCTCCCGAGGCCAAGCTCGTGCAGATGCTCTCGTACGGCGCGCTGGTGGTACCGGTGGACGGCACGTATGACGAAGCGTTCGAACTCTGCCTCGCGGCGTGCCGGGAATTCGGATGGTACAACCGGAATACGGCACTCAACCCGTTCACGATCGAGGGCAAGAAGTCCGCCGCTCTCGAGATTGCCCGAGCCATGGCGCCCGCGACTCCGGATGTCGTGTTCGTGCCGGTGGGCGACGGAGTGATCCTGTCTGGCGTAGCGAAGGGCTTCGCCGACCTCGCATCAACGGGGATTATCGACCGCGTACCGAGACTCCTGGCTGTCCAACCCGAAGGCTCGGCCGCGATCGCCAGCGCCTGGAGCGCCGGTGCGGAGGACGCGGAGCCCGTTCCGGGGGCCCACAGCGTGGCCGACAGCCTCACGGTCGAGGCACCTCGCAACGCGCGTCTATGCCTGAGGCACATCCGGGAGAGCGGGGGTGCGGCGGTCATGGTGTCCGACCGGGAGATCCTCTCGGCGATCCCAAGCCTGGCATCGCGAACGGGAGTGTTCGCGGAACCGGCCGCAGCGGCGACCCTGGCCGGGCTGGAAGTCGCCCTGCGAGACAGCATGGTAGCCAGGTCCGAAGGAGTGGTCCTGCTGATCACCGGTACCGGACTCAAGGACGTCCCGGCCGCCGCTCGAGCGGTGACGCGACCCGAGCCCGTGGAACCGACCCTGGAGGCCGTTAGCGCCCGTCTCGCTCTCTAGGAGCCTCTTCCCCGGGTCTCCCGGGAGCGACGACCGTCACCGGGCGCTGACGAGCCGGATCAGAAAATACCAGGTTCCGTTGCTGATGTTCGCGTTCGCCACAGCATCGTTCTGGCCCCACGTATACCGCACTTCGAACAGCACGCTCTCGCCATTGGCGAGCGTGTAGCTCAGGCCGCCGCCCACCGGAATCCCCCACTCGGTCTTTGCCGCCCCGAGCGCCGTGTCTTTGCAGGCTTCCTTCGATCCACCGCCGAGAGACGCCTTGCAGTTCGTGTTGAAGGCAGCCGCAATGCCTCCGTAGGCCGTGAGCCCCCACGTCGCCCCGAGCGGCAACATGAGTTCCACAAGGAGCGGCAGCTCGATGTAGTTGAGATCGAGCTCCACCTTCTCTGAGTCCAGCAAACCCGTGCCTGCCAGGCCGCGGCCACCCTTCTGCGTGTAGTTCACTCCGAGGTTCAGGGCGAGGGCGTTGCCTACAAACACCTCGCCGAACGCACCGCCCGAAAACCCCCACTTCGCATCGCCGCGGACCGCAATGAAATCACCGTACAGCTCGGACGCCGTGGCGCCGAGTGACAGCCCGGCCCGATCCTGCGCTGCGGCGGGCGCGGCAAGCACGGAACCCAGGAGAAGCGAGACGAAGAGACCGCCCACCATGGCCGGAGTCGTGTTCACGAGCTCTCCACTGGTCAGATGGAAGAAGGGACGACTAGTCGCAGGTGACCTGGAACGTCGTCGTGACCGTGTCCTGTGCGATCACCGTAACCGAACGGGGATTGTCGCCCGCCACGGTGCAATTCGGCTGAACCTCGACCAGTCGCACGGCCTGCGCGGTCGCTCGGAGCGCAGGAAAAGTGACTTCGTCCGCCGGACCAATGGCCGAGGACTGGACTCCGTTGATGGTCACTACGTAGGCAAGGTCGGGGTTCGCGCCAGAGGTGCTCGTGACGACCTTCAAAGCGCCTACGTCCCGGCCGACGACCGAGATCACCCCGGTGGGAGCCTCGTCCTGGAGGCTCAGCGGATCCACATACTCGAACACGCCCTCGACCTTCGATACGAAGCGATATCGCTGACTGTTGTCCAGATCGCCGCTGTAGAACGAAAACACAGTGTCCGGCTCGGACGTCGACAGGACCGAGTGTTTCAAGGCGTCACGGTTGACCCACTCTATCGTGTCCCCGAGCACCACCTCGATGCTGTCACCGCCGAGAGGTACCGCGAAACGATCGATCAGGATCTCGATTAGGAACACCGTCGTTCTCAGGCTGAACTCCGCGAAATCACCGCCCTCACCTGCGATCGTGGCCGTGACCTCGACTTCGCCCAGAAGCGGGCCGGGAGTCACCGTGACCGACGCGATGCCATCGGCATTCGTCAGAGAGACTTGATTTGAAAGCGTCGCCAGCCCCTTGGTGATCGTCCAGTCGATCTGAAGGTTCTCCACCGGCTGGATGTTCTGGGTGCCGGGAACGCCGTTAACGAGCCCCAGGTCCTGGACAGCGCGCACCACCAGCGGCTCCGTGTACGCCTCCGAAGTGCGCCCGTTCTGGAGGTCGCCGAGCACGATCTCGAGCTCGGCGTCGGCGGCAGCCTCCGAGCCTCCACCCAGCCCGTAGATCGGATCGTCGTCGTCACAGGCCCCCAACGAGAGGAGCCCCCCGGTAACGCAGAATCCGAGAAGACCCGCAATCGCGCTGCGGAATCGGGGCGTCCGGTTCATGATTCCGCGCTCGCCGGAACCGGGGTCTCGATTGGAACGGCGGGGACCGTCCGCCCACTGGCGAACGCCACGATCCTGCGCAACGTATCCTCCGGCACTCCCTGGTGTGGATCGCACCGGAGCTCCGAGCGCTCGGTACCCGGGGCCAGCACCTCGATCAGGAGACCGTGCACTCCCACTTCGAGGGCAGCTCGGCTGACCTCCTCTACCCGGGTCCAATCGCCCGTGGCGTGCGACGGGTCGCCAATGACCGGCAGGGGCGTTGCCCGGCGAAGCGGCTCGATGACTTCCAGGTCGAACTGGGAGCGGGCGTGGCTCCACGAGCAGTCGCGCCGGATGCCTCGCTCGCACAAGACGATGTCCAGGTTGCCTTCGCGAGCCACGTACTCCGCCGCGCAGAGCCACTCTTCGAGAGTGGCGCTGAAGCCGCGCTTCAGGAGGACGGGCACACCGGCGCGGCCGACTTCCAGAAGGAGTGGAAAATTCTGCATCGACCGGGACCCGACCTGCAGCATATCGGCGGTAGCCGCCACTTGTTCCACCATGCGGGGGTCCTGCACCTCGGTCACCACGCCCAGCCCGGTTTCATCGCGGACCCGGGCCAGGATGCCCAGCCCCTCTTCGCCCAGGCCCTGGAAAGAATACGGGCTCGTGCGGGGTTTAAAGGCACCACCCCGCAGAAGACGGGCACCGGCCGCTGCGACGGCACGGGCGGCACCGAGCGTCTGCTCATAGGATTCCACGGCGCATGGTCCCGCGATGACTACCGGATGCGCACCACCGACGCGGACCCCCGCCACGTCGACGATGTGGGTCGTGCCCGAATCGACGTACGCCGGCCAGTTGCGCCGCAGTATGCTGAGGTTGGATAGACCGCCGGTCATCTCCGCCCGTGTCGGTTCGTGTTGCCGTGCGTGACGTTCAGCAAAATAACATATGCGCGCGGCGCCTGTTCTTCTAGGAAGCGACCCGCCGGAGCGCGTCCGCTATGTCCCGGCTCATAGCCGCGACGAGCTCACTCTGGGCATTCACGGCGGCCCCGATCGATTCGCCGCCTGTCGGCAACTCCATGAAAAACGGTTCGTTTGCCAGCATTTCTCCCTCGGCGTCCCGGACGATCCAGCGGGCGTGCAGCGCAGCCGCGCCGTCAGGTCCCCGCTCGAACCTCGTGATGTCCACACTGACCGAGTATGAGGGGGCACTCGTCGAGTACCACGGGTGCAGGACCATCCGATCGGTCCACAGAATCATACCGAGATCGGACGCGACGACGTTGTGCAGGGATTCTTCCAGTGGTTGCGCCCAGCGCTCGGTCTCGAGGTAATCGAGCTCGTTGTCGGACCGCCGCGTGACCATCCGGGTGCGCGAGAGATAGCCGGGTAAGGTAATCGGCCCCACTCCAACGCTGATGTCCATATGGGGGCCGCTGGACAACGAGGCCTGTTCCTCGGTGTCTCCCACGAGGCCTGCGGCCGGGTAAAGTCCCGGATCC
>JBDGWG010000040.1:0-23232 GCA_039585235.1 Gemmatimonadota bacterium
GAGGCTCAGGTTCGGCAGAAACTGCCCCCACGCCGACAGCTCCTGGTAGCCCGCGATCTCCACCGACGAGGCCGACTGCTCCAGCCCCGGGTTGTTTCGCTCCGCCAGCCCCAGCGCTTCCGCCAGCGTGACCTGCCTCACCGCCTCCTGGGCCCCAACCTCAGGTGCCGCCAGAAAGACCAGGAGCACCGCCATAACCCCGAGAACGAAGTCTCGCATCGAACGCCTCGTCATCTGTCCATCGGCCTGAAGTTCGCACATTGTCTTGACCTGACATTAGACCATGGTCGCACGTCGTCGAATCCCTTGGAGGTGTATTCGATCGAGTGATCGGAGATGACCGCGCCTTCATTGTCGTCATCTCGAATGTCCAGCGGGCCGCGCTCAGTTGGAGCTCTCGTCAGACGCCCCTTCTTCCCTGGTTTCGGCTTCGGCCTCTCGCTCCCGTTCCTGCTGCTCGAGCAGAATGCCGTATCGCTCTGCCTGATCGGGTGTGAGGACGGATTCGATCCGTGCCCGGGCAGAGTCCACGACGACCTTCCACTCGGGCCGAACGCGATCGAAAACGGCTGACATCTGCTCACGCGTCTCGACCAGGATCGGATCGATTTGAGCCTGCTGCTCCGGCGTGATGCCGAGGTCGTCGGCGAAGCGCTCGATCGTGGTTCTACCCTGTCGGGCGGCCGAGGAGGAAGCCTGTTCCGTTCCTTGGTGGAGCACGTACCGCTCGCCTGCCAGGCCGACAGCCAGACCGGCGGCGAACATGAGCAGCAAGAGGCCGGCCGCCCGCCCGCGACTGGCCCTGATCATGGACCTTCCGACTCGTAGATGACCGTCAGGACCGCGTCCAGGTCGGGAACGCTGTCTCGACCGAAGGCCGACGGCAGCGCATTCTCCGGGCGCACCAGATCTTCCACGGCCGGAGCGCTCGCCAGGCTTTCTGCCGGGTCTGCGCTCCCAGCCTGCCGGAGCGCGAGGCCCGCGAAGATCAAGGTCACGGCCGCTGCGACAGGGCTCAGAATCGTGGCCCATTCGGCCACGGCATCGAGCCAGCTGTCCCGCCGCGCGGCCAGGAGTGGCAACGCCTCTCCGAGAATCGCCCCTCGCACTCGGCGCCTTGTCACATCGTCCGGGTGCAGCGCGCGCAGCCATATCGGCCGCCTGTCGTTACTCATCTCCCTACTCCATTGACTCGTGCCCACCATCTTCCGGTCCGGCACTGGGTCCGATCAGCCGTCGCAGCGTGCGCCGCGCGTGGTGCACGTGTGCTCTCGACGTTCCCACGGCGATTCCCAGGATCTCGGCGATTTCCTGGTGGCTGTATCCCTCCAGGTCGTACAAGGTGACCGCGAGGCGTTGCATCTCCGGCAACTCGCCTAGGGCGCCGATCACTCTTTCCCGCGTGAGCTCTCGCTGGAGGTCTTGTTCCGGATCGCGGCCGCCCGCCGCCGACACCGGAATGTCATCATGGCTCCTGAGCGCCTCGCGGCGCCTCAGGTTCAGGCACGTGGACCGCAGCACCCTGTAGAACCACGGTCCGAAGGGACTTCCAGGCTTCAGCTGATCGATACGCTCGAGCGCCCGAATGAAGGCTCCCTGTACTGCGTCCTCGGCATCGTGCGCGTTGCGCAGAACGGAAAGCGCCGTCACATACGCAGAGTCCAGGTACCGATCGACGAGGACTCCAAACGCAACCTCGTCTCCCTCCTGTACGGCCTGTACGAGGGTCTGCTCTTCCGCCAGACTCGCAGACGTTCTCACGTCGCCCCGAATCTGGACGATTCTCGACCACGTGGTCGAGATCGGTGTCGAGTATCTGGCTGCCGCCCTCGCAACACTGTTAACACGTCTCTCTCGTCAGGCGTTGCACCGGATTCCGGCGGGATGCTAGGTGCGGCGCACGGGAGTCGGCAAGCTTCACGCCGTACGACTGCCATACCTCGTCGTTCCCTGAAGGTCCATCCCGCGAAGGAGGCTTCGGACGCCTCGACGCCCCGGATTGCTTGCTCGCTGCTGACGGCCGGCGCATCTTTCTCCGCGGCATCAACGACGTGGGGCGAGACTCCAACCCGAAAAGAGCGGGAGTAATGTGACGGATGTACAGGACAGCCGCGGAGTGGATCTGGCGGCCCGGACGCTGGTGGAGGAGCGAGTCCGCTCACTGCGTCGCCAGGTGAACCGGGAACTGGACCCCGATGACCTGATTCTACGGCCGACAGCCCCGGCGGCCAGGCGTCACCTCTTCGAGGAGGCGTGCGAGCTGTACTGGAACGAGCTCAACTGGGAGCAGCTCACGCACGAGGAGATCGTCGGTGAGGGCGAGCTTACCGAGATGGTGTTCCCGGGACTGCTGGCCCTCGTGGACGCCTGGCTTCCACGATCCGAGAACGGAGAGCCCGACAGGGATCGGGAGCGTCGTGACGTGGCCCACGATTTTCTTCTGTGGCTCGCGTCTCGCCTCGTAGAATTGCGGGTGCAGCGGCCGGAGGACGGGGCCGACAGGGCGACGATTCAGAGGGAGATCCAGGTGACGGACGAGCTCATCGACCTGGTCTCGTTCAGGCTGTACTGCATTTCCGACGGCGAGATCGAGAAACTGACTAACTGAAGGTTCCATAGTGAGATCCATCGTATGCATCAAACGAGTACCTGATTCCGAAGCGCGGCTCAGGGTGTCGCCTGACGGAAAGACGATCGACGCTTCAGGCGTGAAGTACATCATGAATCCGTATGACGAGTATGCTCTTGAGGAGGCCTTGCGGCTCAAGGATCAGTCAGGGGAAGGGACGGTCACGGCCATTACCGTGGGCCCGGATGACGCCCGGGAGACTCTGCGATCCGCGCTCGCCATGGGAGCGGATGACGGCGTGCTTCTCAGATCGGACGGTTCGATGGACGGAGTGGCCGTAGCGCGAGCGCTGGCCGACGAAATAGCAACTCGCGAGTACGACCTGGTCCTGTTCGGCAAGCAGGCGATCGACGACGACAACATGCAGGTCCCGGCGATGGTGGCGCAGATGCTCGCGTTGCCCTGCGCCACGGTGGTCGTGGATCTCGAGATTGAAGGCGGAGTCGCCACGGCGAAACGGGAGATCGAGGGTGGCCACGAGATCGTCGAGTTTGACCTGCCGGGGGTCATCGCCGCGCAGAAGGGCCTCAACGATCCGCGGTATCCGAGCCTGAAGGGGATCATGGCGGCGAAGCGGAAGCCGATGGAAGAGAAGGACATCGCTCTGGCTGAACCGACGATCGAGCTACTCGGCTTGACACCGCCCCCGGCCCGCCCGGAACCACAGATCGTCGGAGAAGGGCCCGACGCGGTCCCGGAGCTGGTGCGCAGGCTCCGAGAGGAAGCGAAGGTTCTCTGATGGCGGACACTATCGCTTACGCGGAGACCCGAAGCGGATCCCTGAGGCCGGTGGCCGGTGAGGTCGTGGCGGCCGCGAGGAAACTCGCGGACCAGATGAGCGGCCAAGTCGTCGCGGTCGTCGTAGGTGGCCCCGGATCTTCTGACGCTGCGGCGGACCTGGCTCGATTCGGCGCCGACCGGATCCTGGTGGCCGAGTCAGAGTCCCTGGACCTGTACCAGCCCGATGCGACAGTCGAAATCCTGGATTCGGCGGCGAAAGCGGTCGTCCCCGGTGCCATCCTGTTCCCCGCTTCGGCGCAGGGGAAGGATCTGTCTGCGCGCTTCGCGGCGCGCCTCCACGTGGCGCTTGGATCGGAAGTGACTGAGATCACGGTGGAGGACGGAGCGCCGGTCATCACCCGGCCGATGTACGGTGGGAAAGCCTACGGGCGTTTCAGGTTCAAGAAGTCACCGGCGCTGATCAGCATCCGCCCGAACGTATTTCCAGCGACCGTCGACCCGCGCGAAGGAGCGATCGAGAGCCTGCCTCCCGTGGAAGTCGTTCCCCGGACTCGCGTTGTCGCGATAGAGTCCTCCGAGCGAACGGCGTTGGACGTACGGGAGGCGCCGGTCGTGGTTGCAGGCGGGCGTGGGCTGCAGGACGCATCCAACTGGCGATTGCTTGAGGACCTGGTGGAGGCGCTGGGCGACGACGCCACACTGGGCGCCAGCCGGGCGGTCGTGGACGCCGGCTGGCGGCCCCACTCGGAGCAGGTGGGGCAGACCGGCAAGGTCGTGTCGCCGAATCTCTATTTCGCCGTCGGCATCAGCGGAGCGATCCAGCATCTGGCGGGGATGCGCACCGCCAGCGTCATCGTGGCCGTCAACAAGGATGCCGAGGCGCCGATCTTCGGAGTCGCGAACTACGGAGTGGTCGGGGACCTGTTCGAGGTCCTGCCTCGGCTGACGGAGGAGATTCGAGCCACCAGGGGATCGGCAAGATGACATGAGTGCGGAGACCCTCGGAGGATCTTCTGACGATCTCCCTATGCCTTCGCACGCCTTCCTACTCGCTGCCTTCCTGCCGGCGCTCGCGGCAGTATCCAGGCTTGCGTTCCACGACGAAATCGGAACGTGGGCTCTACTGATCTGGCTGCTGGGGCTGGTCCCCGTCTTCCTGCTGACACGCTACATGGGATGGAAGGGGGCTCTGCTCGGACTGACGTGGACGTCAACCATGGTGGTGATGGCCGAACTGTTTGCGATACTGTTAGACGGTCCGCCCACCGATTGGTCGCTCATTGGAGTGGTGGTGGCGGTTACGGCCTCCGCCGCGCTCGGGGCCGGACTGGAGCGCCAGTGGTGGGTCACCCGGCGCGACCATATGCCAGAGCCCGAGGGCTCGAGTCCGGGGGCGGACGATCTACCACACGGAGAGGTCCTGCGGTACTTCCAGGAAAAGCTGTTCGAGGCAGCGAAGAGGCGGCCTCCACTGACGATCGTGCTGCTGGAGGTCGATCATTACGACGAGTACACATCCATGTACGGCGAGAAGAAGGCCGGCAAGGCGATCGGCGTCGCGGCTCAGGCGCTCAAGTCGCAGACCCGTGCCTCGAACATGTACGGTCAGGTGGATGACCGCAGGCTCGTGGTGTTCCTGAACGGCGAAACGCTCTCGGCGGCGTACGGTTTTGCCATCCGCGTGCTCGAGGAGATCGCGACGTTGCCGGCTCCGTGGACCGGGCGGATCACGCTCAGCGCGGGAATCGCCGGTTTCGAGACCGCGATGCCGAACGCGGATGCGCTGGTCGCGCGGGCCCGTCAGGCGCTTGATACGGCTCGGCGGCTGGGTGGCGAGAGAATCGTCGTCGCGAACGGAACGACTGGAGAGACGCTGGTCACGTCGGGTATGACGGTCGTGGATCCGGACGGGAAGGCTCGAGAGATCCGGGACTCGGTCTGACGACTGGCCTGCCGGGCGGTCAGTCTGCTTCCGCGGTCTCCGTCGCTTCCAGTCGGCTCCGCACGCAGGCCGCGAACCGCCGGAGGAGGATCTCGGCGGCGCCGGTCAGGACCCTGCTCAAGATGGGCCCGTCCAGGCGACCCGCCAGGCGCACACCGAGCCTGACATCCACGCTCGTGACGGACCGGCCGTGTTCTGCCAGCCGGCTCCGCATCCTCAGGTCCGCAGCCCCGTCGCCCGACAGTTCCGTAGCGCTCGCCGCCATCAGCACGGAGTGCGCGGATGCGTCGAGCTCGTGGAATCCGGCCTCTCCCGTGAGCGTCGTTCCAACCGGGCCCAATCTCAGGTCGACCTCCCCGACGAAAGTCCCGTCCTTGATGTCGAGAAGGTGCGCGCCGGGCAGGCAGCCCGCGATGCAGTGGGGATCGGTCAGGAACCGCCACACCTCCTCAACGGGTCGCCGAACCTCAAAAGCTCGGTGAAGGCTAATCGACAATGCGCTCTCCTGGCGAAATCGATTCGGCTCGCCCGGTGGTCGGGCGCCAACGTGCCCCGAAGTGTCTCCGGACGTCAAGGACGCGGTCCCACAGCGTGTCGAGATTCCCTACATTATAAGTTTAGCGCAGAATCCCACGTGGTTGCGCGACGAATCGCACTGCGCCTAGGACCGTCTGACCGGGTGGAGACTGGGAGTATGAGCCTTCCCGAGATTCGAGAAGCCGTCCTGGACTGGACGAGGCGCGGCCAGCCGTGGGGTGAAGCCGTGTTGATCGGGGTCAAACGGTCCGCTCCGAGGCCTCCCGGGGCCCGGTACGCAGCGGGAAGCGACGGCTCGTTCGCCGGTACGATCTCGGCCGGGTGTGTCGAGGCGGACCTGCGGGAGCACATCCTCGGCCTGCTTGTCGAGAGTCCAGAGGATGGCCCGAAGGTCGTCTCCTACGGCATCAGCGACGAGATGGCGCTCAGCGTGGGTCTGGCGTGCGGCGGCGAGATCGATGTCCTGATTCGTCTCCACGAACCCGATGATCCCGTGTGGGCGGAACTGGTCGCGATGCTCGCCGGGCCATCGGACGACGCGCGCGTGCCCGGACACGGAGCGCTTGTCACGGGGCTGTCGGCAGGGATCCTCGGCCGCCAGATCCTGGTCCGTCGGGACGGCTCGACTGTCGGCAGTCTAGGAGATTCGGCGCTGGATGGAGAGGTGGAAGCAAGCGCCGATCGCTTGTTCGCCCGCGAGGGTGCCGAAGCCATGGAGTTCGGCTCGGGCCACACAGCCTTCGTGGATCGGGTTCTCCCTCCCCGTAGACTCGTGATTGTCGGGGCGACCCCGGTCGCGATGGCGCTCGCTGCATTGGCGTCTCGCGTTGGATACCAGGTCATGGTCGTGGATCCACGAGATGGGCTCGCCCGACCGCAGCTGTTCCCGGAGGCGAACGTCGTCGTGGAATGGCCGAACGAGGCGTTGAGCGCTCTGGACGTGGACGAGTGGACGGACGTAGCGATTCTCGCCCACGACGATCGGTTGGATCTCGAGGGTCTCCAGGCTGCGGTCACCGCCGGATGCCGGTACATAGGACTGCTCGGCGGAAAGCGAACGCAGCGGCTCCGGCGTGAAGCCCTGCTCGCAGCCGGTGTGTCGTCGTCCGAGTTCGACCGGATTCGCGGCCCGATCGGTCTCGACATTGGCGCGGTGACTCCACAGGAGATAGCGGTCTCGATTCTGGCTGAAATGCTGGCGGTTCGCCGCCTCGGACTTCCGGCGGCGAGATGAGCGGGATGAAGCGGCCGACCGACGAGGACAGCGCCCGGCACGGGTTCGCAGGCCTGGTCCTGGCGGCCGGTAGGGCGACCCGAATGGTGGGAGGTTCGAAGCTCCTCTGCCAGTTCGAGGGGACGACCGTGATTCGGAGGGTCGCGTCGACTGCACTGGCAGCGGGCCTGGAACCGGTCGTCGTGGTTGTCGGGCAAGATGAACGAGCCGTGCGGTCGGCCCTCACTGGCCTGACCGTCCGCTATGCAACGGTGCCGCGAGCCCCGTGCGGACGCCTCGTCTCCGTGATCGCAGGCGTCGAGGCGCTTGGGGAGGATCCGGTCGCTGGTGCGATGATCCTGCTCGGAGACGAGCCCGGTCTTACCGCCGATCATATTCGGGTCGTAGGGAATGCCGGAGCCGCTGCCCCCACCACGGTATTGCGGGCGGCGTTCCGGGATCGCCCCGGCCACCCGGTTCTTCTGCCAGAAGCCACGCTGCGGTGCATACCGGATCTCGCCCGTGGTCGCGACCCATCGGACGGCCTGTGGGACCTCATCGTCGGATCCGGAGTGCAGCTCTCGAGCGTACCCATCGACGTCCCAGCGCCCATCGACATCGACACTCGAGACGACTTGGCCAGAGCCGTCGAGCGTGAATCGACCACCTGATCGCGCCCGTCCGGTCTTGCGCGACCCCCTGACCGAATGGCATCTGCCACGTAGCTCCCGGGGCCGAAACGCATCCGGTCGAGGCGACAAGCGCTTCGGGATCGACACTGAAAGAGCAGACAGGTAGGGATCAATGGGTCGTGCGGGTCTCGCAGTCTTCTTACTGGTCGCCTGGATCGCGGCACTGGGTTGGCAGGCGAAGCGAGTGTTCTTTCCGGCCGAGGCTCAGCGTCTCGCACTCGGAGTGAGGACGCTTCCTCCGGGCGTCGCGTACTACGCCGTGTTCCGTGACGATATGCGCGCCGGATGGGGGCAGGTCGAGATCGACACGCTGCCGGCGGCCTCTGGATTCCGCGTCCGGGATCGAGTCCTACTGGATCTTCCCTCGCTCGGCGTGGCCGGACGTTCCGAGCGCTCCTCGGAGGAGTACCTGGATTCGCGCCTGAATCTGGATAGCCTGATCCACATCTCTGTCGTAGGGGACGACACCGCCGGAATCCGGGTCGTGTCCGATGGTGACTCGGTGGTCCTGTTGTTTGACACGCGGGGCCGGCAGATCGGGCGATTGCCGATCTCCGAATCGGTGACGACCCCTTCGGGCTGGCGTCTCCGACTCGCCGCCGACGGACAGGCCGAGCCCGGGCGGAGATACGGCGTGTCGGTGTTCGATCCGCTGACAGCCGCCGTCAGGTCGCAGGAGATCGAGATCCTCGAAGCGGCATCTGTCGCGTTCCCTGACAGCGCGGACACGGACTCCATTTCAGGGGCCTGGATCCCGGTCAGAGAGGATACGGTACAGGCGTGGCGGGTCCGAAGCGGCTCTGGTGACGTACCCAACGAGACCTGGATCGACGAGGACGGAAGACTGGTGAACGGAGACATCTTCGGAGGACTGCGCGTGACGCGAACGGCATTCGAGCTCGCGTTCTTCACACGCCCGGGGAATGCAGTCTCCACGCCTGAAACGGAAAGCGGCCAGCGAGAGGAGCTGAAATGATCCGTCTCGAGAACCTGACGAAACGATACGGCGACTTCACCGCCGTCGCCGGGATCGACCTCGATATCGAGGCGGCGCAGATATTCGGTCTCCTCGGTCCCAACGGGGCCGGAAAGACGACGACCCTCAGGATGATCGCTGGAATCCTCAGACCGGACTCGGGTCGCGTGATCGTGGCGGGGCACGACAACGTCGTCGAGCCGATCGAGGCCAGGAAGGTCCTCGGGTTCGTTCCGGATAGACCGTTCGTTTACGACAAACTCACCGGAGCCGAGCTCCTCCGCTTCTCGGCCGGGTTGTACGGCCTCGAGGGCCCGGAAGTTGACAGCCGGATCGACGAGCTGCTCGAGCTGTGGGACCTGGCCCCCTGGAAGGATCAGCTCGTCGAATCGTACTCCCACGGAATGAGACAGAAGCTGATCATCTCTTCGGCTCTCATCCACCGACCCGGCGTGTTGGTCGTGGACGAGCCCATGGTGGGCCTCGATCCGCGGTCCGCCTGGCTTCTCAAGGACGTTCTGCGAAAGTTCGCCGACAGTGGAGGCACGGCGCTGGTGTCCACCCACACACTGGAGCTGGCGGAGAGCCTGTGTGACCGGTTGGCCGTGATCGATCGCGGGAGCGTCGTCGCGTCGGGCTCGATCGAGGATCTGCGCCGGCAGGCTCGATCGGAGGCGGCCGGCCTTGAGGAAATCTTCCTGAAGATCACGCGCGGGGCCACAGACTCCGAAATCGCCCAGGTGGTCGGAGAGTGAAGATGTCTGCCGGCCGCGAGTATGCTCTCCTCCTCACGCCGAAGTTCCTTTCCGCGCGACGCCGCGGCCTGACAGGCCGCGGCCGCTGGGGTCGCGCCGTGCTGGTTCTCGGAGTTGGAGCGGCCGCGTGGCCCTTCATCTACGTGACGTTGACCCGGCTGCTGCGCACGCTTCGCGGCGTTGAGGAGATAGGCCCGCTGCTCGCGTCGAAGCTGCTGGCCCTCGGGCTCCTTGTGTTCCTGGGTATCCTCCTTCTGTCTAATCTGATCGCCGCACTTTCGAGTTTCTTTCTCTCTCGCGACCTCCCGTGGATCCGCGCGGCGCCGGTCGACTGGCTGTCCGTCTACCTTTCGCGGCTCACCGAGACGCTCGTCAGCTCGTCTTGGATGGTGGTGCTGATGCTCGTCCCGATGCTCGCCGCGTACTGGAGGGTGTACGACGGAGGGTGGACGTTCGTCGCTCTGTCGGTCGCGGCCGTGATGCCGTTTCTGGTCATACCTGCGGCGGTCGGGAGCGCCACGACGCTGCTGCTCGTCCGGCTGTTCCCGGCACGGCGATCCAAGGACCTCCTCGGAATCATTGCCGTCGCGGCCGTGGGGTTCGTGATTCTCCTGCTCCGTGTGCTTCGTCCGGAGCGGCTGGTGAACCCGGAATCCTACCGGAACCTGCTTGATTTCATGGCCGCCCTTCGCGGGCCCTCGTCTCCCTGGCTTCCCTCGCAGTGGGGCGCGGATGCCCTCGCCGGCTTCCTTCAGGGCGGCTTCGATCCGTTCCTTCTGATCCTGCTGTGGACTACTGCAGCCGGGACGATCACGGTCGGCGCCATGCTGCACCGGAGTCTGTACCCCGTGTGTTTTACTCGCGCGCAGGAAGGGAACGAGAACCGGATCCGCCACCATGCCGGCTGGACGTGGTTCGAACGGGCACTCAAAGGTGCTTCCCTCCAGCGGCAGCAGTTGGTGCTCAAGGACGTGAGGATATTCTTCAGGGACACGACCCAGTGGTCGCAACTGATCATCCTCGGGGTTCTCGTGGTCGTCTATGTCTACAACATCAGGGTGCTGCCACTCAGCTCGGGCGAGATGATCACTCGCTATCTGATCACTCTCGTCGTGTTCCTCAACCTCGCGCTGTCGGGCTTCGTCCTTGCAGCGATCGCGGCCAGGTTCGTGTTTCCCGCCCTGAGCCTCGAGGGCCAGACGCTGTGGCTGCTGAGGTCCGCGCCGCTCGAGGCCCGTGCGATCCTCGGTGCGAAGTACTGGGTGGGTGCGGTCCCGCTCACGGCCCTCGCAGTGCTTCTCACAGGCGTTACAAACTTCCTGCTCGGGGTACCGATCGGACTCGCTGCTCTGTCTCTCGTGTCAACCGTGGCGCTCAGCCTTGCGTTCACGGCGCAGGCCCTGACCTGGGGGGTCTACTACCCGGAATTCGAGTCTGAGAACGCCGCGCAGATTCCCACCTCGATCGGGGGGCTGCTCTTCATGCTGGGGGCCGTAATCAACCTGGGGATAGTCCTCGCGCTGCAGATCTGGATTCTGAGAGGATTCCTGTCGTCGGGGCTGCCGGGAAGGGAGCCACGAAGTCCGCTGCTGTGGGAGATTAGCCTGGCGCTCGGGGTGACCTTACTGTGCTGTACGGTCACCGCGCTGGTTCCCTACCGTGCCGCCGTGCGCCGCCTCGACCGACTCGACTGCTGATTTGGCCAGGATCGACCGGGCTAGTCCAGCCCGACCATCGAGTGAGCGGCGGTCTCCCGGAATTCACGCAGTCGGTGCCGGGCGTCACGCATCTCGGCATCCGTGAACAGGCCTTCCTGCTGTGCCAGCAGCAACTCCTCCCGCTGGCTGTCGCTGAGTAGCCCCATCTCAACCGCGAGTCCCCCGAACTTCTTGCCGGGCTGTCTGCGCTGCTCGAGCAATACACGGGCGACCTCAGCCGGAGTGAGCAGGTCGCGCACGAGAGCAACCGTGCCCAGGGCGAAGTGACGAGGGACTGGCACTTCGGCGCCCTTTGGGCGACGGGCATCGTCGTCGCGCTCCGGCCCGTCGGCCGGAGGCGACACCTCATCGTCAGGCTGAAGCTCGGGAATCACCAACAAGGGCTCGATCGAGTCCTCTTCGGTGACGAGCGCAAAGCCGGGCTCAGTTGCGCCGAGTGACTCGGCTGGAGGTACCAGGTCGCCCAGCACCACGGACTCAGCGGTTGGCCTGCGGCCTCCTCCCGCCGCCTCCGGCGTTTCCGACGCCAGAGGCGGATCAGCCCGGAAATCCGGCTCGGTTTCCCCGGCCGCTGAGCTTGTCGGCGTCACTGCCCGAACGACCAGGGTCGACTCGAGACGCTCGGGAGCTTCCCTGTCCACCGGCATCGCGGGGATGATATCCTCCGTATCACCGGTCTCCGAGTCCGTGTTGCTGATGAAACGTTGAAGGACTTCCCACTGGGCGTCCAGGACCTGACGCTGCCGCTTCTGGTTCTCGAGGAGGAAGCGAATGCTGAGTAGATGAAGACCGTACAGCCCAAGGGCAGCTGCGGCCGCGGCGAGCGTCCGATTCTGGCTGTACCACGCCAACCCAGCGACGACCACTGTGACCGCGGCCACCGCCGAAAGATAGTGCCCGCTGAGCTCTCGATCGGCTTTGCCGATTCTGGCCATCCAGACGCCTCCGTCTTCCCACGAGTTGCCGGGGCGCAGCCACTCGGGGTCCGCCGTGAGTCCGGTTCGCGCGGGCGGACCGGACGCTTCCGGCGCCCGATGGTTGCATCTCGCGTGCCAGAGCGGGATCAGCGTCGTCGGAGAATGGGCCAGGTATCCAGGACGTCGTCGCCTCGAACCACCGAAAAGGCGTCAAAACAGGCCACCGTGAGGCATGAATGGTTCGGCAGCACGCGGATGCGGGTCCCAAGCTCAAAGGGCCTGGATACCATGCCGTGCTCCTGACTGAGCGAGGTCAGTCGGGCATTTCGCAGGAATGACCCCGGAGCGTGCTCGTCGAGGATTTCGCCGAAGCTGAGTCGGTCCAGATGGGCAGGGCCGGGATCCAGGGACATGGCAAGCGCTCCCGCATCCACGACGGATGTGCCTCGATCCCGACTGGAGGATACGACCGTGGTCAGCACCGTGGCGGCGCACTGGCTCGTCGAGCACGAGCCGAGCAGCACCTGCGTGTAGTCGTACAGGGCGTAGTTGCCCGGTCGGACCTCAGTGACTCCTTCCAGCGTCCGATACGCGGACATCGAAGGAGTGGAGCCGACGCTCACGTCGGAGACGGCGACGCCGTGGGCAATGAGTTCCCCGGCCAGGTCGGCCATGGTGAGACGTTCCGCGTCCGCGATCCGGGCCATCTGGTCACGTGACCCCGCGCGATACGCGTCGCCCGAATGGGAGAGAATCCCCGCCAGGTCCAGCCCGCCGTCGATCACCCGCTCGGCCAACTCTCTCGGAGCCGTCGATCCCGGGTCCAACCCGGCCCGGCCGTAGCCGCAGTCGATCTTCAGCCACACCCTGAAAGGAGCGCCCGTACCTGTCAGTGCATCCACTGCCGCTGCCGAATCGACGACCACTCCGAGGCGGACGCGAGCCGCGAGCTCCGCCGCCTCGGTCATCCTCCCCGGGATCACGGGAAACGCCCACGTGATGTCCTCGAACCCGAAATCGGCAAACGAGTGGCCCTCGGGCAGCGTGGACACCGTGATTCCATGCGCGCCGAGCGCCCGCTGAGCCAGGGCGATCTCGAGACACTTGTGGGTCTTGACGTGGGGCCTCAGGCGAACCTGGAGCGCCTTGCATCGCTCGGACATCCGCCGGAGGTTTCCCTCGAGCACATCGATGTCCAGAAGGAGCGCCGGGGTCTGAATGTCGTGGATCGTAGGCATGGATCGGATTCTACCACGATGCCTTTCCCGCTGCCACGCGCCGCGCGGTCGACTCGATGCCACGAGAGTGCCGGTCCGAATTTTGAGGTCCCGGAGGCCGCGACCCGACCGATCGGCGGGCGCCCGCGTTACGATGTGACCTGGGGACGGCGCCGATCGTCATACTGCTGACACGCGACGCGAGGTCCGATATAAGACACGCTACCGATACCGAACTGGTTCGTCAGGCACTGCAGGGATCAGATCGGGCGTTCGGCGAGATCGTTCGCCGGTATCAGGACCTCCTGTACCGCCACGCCGAGAGGATGACCGGCCGCCAGGATGACGCCGAGGATGTCGTACAGTCCGCATTCATCAAGGCGCACCGCAACCTTCGGAAGTGTCGGGACCCCGAGAGGGTAGGGGCATGGCTGTTCAGAATCGGAGCGAACGCATGCAAGGACTTTCTCAAGTCGAAGCGCATGACGATCCCGGTCGATCAGATGCCCGGCCTGCCTTCGACCGACGGAGATCCGGAGCGTGACGCCGAGATGGGACGGATGAGGGGCGAGATCGAGCGAGCGTTGCACAGCCTCCCGGTTGAACAGAGAGAGGCCTTTCTGATGAAACACGTTGAGGGATGGTCATACGACGAGATGTCAGCGACGCTGGACGTATCGGTTCCGGCGCTCAAGATGCGAGTGCACCGGGCCCGCGAGGAGCTACAGGTGCTACTCCAGTCGTACGGGAGCTGAGAATGGACACACGGCTGCAAGCTTATCTGGATGGGGACTTAACGGTCGCGCAGCTTCCCGCGGAGCTCAGAGCGGAGGCGGAAGCGTGGGACAGCTTGCTGGAAGAGGTCCGCGCCACATCGCCGGCGGGAGCGCCCCAGGGCTTTGATGCCCGGGTACTGTCAACGCTGAACGCCGAGCACCGGCCCGCCTGGCAGCGGTGGATCGCATGGCTTCTCAGGCCACGCCTGGTCCCCGTCCGTCCAGCCGCTGCCCTCGCGGCAGCGGCCGTGGCCCTCGTCGTTCTCGGCTTTCTCGGGCTGCAGAAGGGCGCGATCGCAGATTCCCGCGTATACGTTCAATTCGTTGTGGACGCGCCGGCCGCGGAAACGGTCCACCTGGTCGGAGACTTCACTGAATGGCGACCCACCGTCGAGCTCGAGGACGCGGACGGCGACGGTGTGTGGTCGGGTCGGGTTCCGCTACTCCCCGGGGTGCACGAGTACATGTTCGTGATCGATGGAGCGGACTGGGTCACGGACCCGAATGCCGCAGGCTACCAGGACGACGGTTTCGGACAGCGAAACGCAATCGTGGCGGTATCCACTCTCAACGGAACTTGAGCCTTTCGCGGACCAGCACGGAGAGGCGGGTCGTGCCGGGCGGTCGGCTGCGGTTCCTTCGGGCCGCGACCGTTACCGCCATAACGGCGGCGTGCGTGCTGGCGAGTGCGCCCGCCTGCGCGCAGGAAACGACACTCTCGCTGGACGTCGGAGCTTCTTACTCCCTGCCTCCCGCCGGCGGAATCGGTATCGCGAGCACGTACGTGAACGGCGGTCTTCGACTCGCCGGACTCTTCGGGTCCGGCGGCTATTTCCACGCCGGAGGATTCGGTGGGCTCGCACTCAGCGATGGTGGATCGAGCTGGGGGTCTTTCTTGGCGGGAGGCGGCTGGGTGCAGCCTGTGTCGCGAACGCTGTCGGTTGGGCTCGCAGCCACCGGCGAGGCGTTCACCGTAGGCGAGCCGCTTCCCTACCGCGCGGCGTACGCCCAGGCGGAGCCGGAGGTGTGGTTCGTGTCGGGCGGCACCACAGTCCGCCTGCGCGCATATGGGGGGTTGGGCGTCTCGGAAGTGACCGTGCTCGAGACGTTCGTCCGGGACACCAGGTTCGGCCCCCGAGTGTTCGAAGTCGGTGTTCCCGTGTCATCGAACCTGTGGGCGTGGGGAGGGGGCGCGGAGATCGGGCAGCAGCTCGGAGCGTTGGCGCCGCGCCTCGCGGTGGAAGGCTACGATAGTCCCCAGGGCACGTACGTCGTCGGACGGTTGGGTCTGGAGGTGCGCCCGAGGGGCGGGGTCTTCTACCTGGAAGGCTCGGTATGGGACACGCCGGACGGTGAGGAGCTGGTCCTGGTGGCCGGTCTCCGGGTCGATACGGGAGGGAAGTCCAGCTTCCTGGCGTCGGGCGGAAGGTACGGGCCCGACCCACTCCTGGATTCGCCGGCTGCGGGTAGCCTCGGAGCCGGCGTGAGCCTGGGGCTGGCGCGGCTCGGCTCGCAACCGGATCTGACCTGGGAGGTTCTGGAAGACGGCCGATTGACTCTCGTTCTCTCCTTGCGGGCTCCCGCGGCCGGAACGGTTGAGTGCGCCGGGGAGTTCACGAGTTGGGAGAAGGTCCCGATGCTCAGCGACGGCAACGCCTGGCGGGTGACTCTGCCGATCGCACCCGGCGTCTACCATTTCGGGTTCTTCGTCGACGGAGAGTGGTACGTTCCGCCTGGGGCTCCGGGCCTGACGGAGGACGACTGGGGTGAGACCCAGGCGACGATTATCGTTAGCGATCCGGCGCCCATCCGGATGTGACGCCTGGGGCGCCGGAGTCGTCTTGGGTACGAGTGGATGGGACGCGCTCCGCGTTCGCCCCACAGGATGTGTGAATATGACAGCGAGAACAATCAGGATCCGTACCCGAAACCCGACGAAGAAGCGGTGGGCGGTGGTCGCCCTCTTCGCCGCCGGTGTTATCGTCGGATTTTCCTCGCCGGTTTCGGCGCAGGAGGCCGGTTCCCGGCGGCTCGAGGACGCCCTGCCGGAGGAATACGCGGCGGAGGTCAGGGCAATCGCGCGCGAGGCACGCGAGGCGGGTGTGCCGCCCGGGTTGATCGCGCGAAAGGCCTTCGAGGGCGCAGCGAAGGGCTACGCTCCCGAGCGAATCGTCTCTGCCCTGGACGCCTATGCGGGTAGGTTGGGAGAGGCCGCGAGCCTCCTCGGTCGGGATCGCAGGCCGGGCAGTGTGGCCGCAGCCGCGGAGGCGCTGCGTCGCGGCGTTCCTCCTGACGCGATCCGGTCCATGGCGGGTCGGGAGAGGCAGGGCCGCGACCTGGTCGTACCGCTCATCGTCCTGAGCGATCTCACGGAGGCCGGAGTGCCGACCCAGAACGCGCTGGAGATGGTCAACTCGGCGATGGACCGGGGTGTGCGAGGCGAGCAGATGTTGGGACTCTCGTCGGCGATCCGGCGACGGATGCGGCAGGGAGCGGACTGGCGTACCGCGATCGATGACGTCCGTCTGCGCGTGGAGCGGCAGTCCCAGCGGCGAGACCGACGGCCGACCACTGACGGTGTCCAGCCCAGTGATGATCCCAGCCGCCGCCCGCCCGGAAACGCGCCCGTACCTCCCGGAACGGAACCGCCGCATCGAGCACGCGACGGAGGTTGACTCCGACTCCGCGCCCGGCACGCTACATCGTCGGAGTGCGGTGCCGGCCACGGAGATCCCACCTGCGAATTGAGGTCGGTTCGTTCATCCCGTATCTTCGGCAGCCGGATCCCACGTGTACCGGGTGACCATTCCGAGGTCCGTCCGAACGCGCGTACACTTCGAGTTGCGGGAGGAACTTTGACGGAAAGCGCGCCGCAGGTCTTCGTAGCCGGGTCGGGAAGATTCCTTCCGCAGACGTCAGTGGACAACTTCCAGCTCTACGAGATGGACTCGATCCGTCGGGCATTCGACGTGGAAATGGCGCGAGGCTCGCTTCGCGGGATTGAAGCGAATGAAGCGGCGGGTCTTACAGCGGCCGAAGTGTTCGATCACTGGTCCGTCCAGGTCACCGGGATTCGAGAGCGCCGGATCATGGATCCGGACGTGGATGAGTCAGCAGAGCAAATGTGTGCGGAGGCAGCCCGGGCGGCGCTCAGCGACGCCGGGATGGAGGCTTCGGACCTCGATTTCCTTCTCGTCGCGTCGCTGACGGAACAGGATGTAGTCCCGAACGCCGCCTGCACGGTGGGTGACCTTCTGGGAATCCCGTCGGCCCCGGGTTTCGTGTTCAACGCAGCGTGTGCCGGTTTCGTGTATGGGCTCGCGGCGGGCTACGCGTTCGTCGCTTCAGGCTCCGCACGTAATGTCCTGGTCGTCTCCGGCGATTTCCTCACCGGGATTACCGACTACTCGGACCCGAAGACGGCCGTCCTGTTCGGAGATGGCGCGGGTGCCGTGGTGCTGACTCCGGAAGGTGGGAGAGGCAGGGTTCTCGCTCCGCCCTACACGACGGCAGACTACTCCCCCAAGCACCTCAATCTGATCGGTCAGGCGGTCATGCAACCCGGTGACCTGATCCCCAAGCTGGGCATGGGAGGTGGACCCACCGTCCTGAGAAACGCGATCAAGTCAATGGTAGGGGTCGCCGAGCGGGCCCTGGAGCGAACGGATCTCGATTGGACGAATGTGGACGTCGTCGTTCCGCACCAGGCCAACAAGCGGATCACGGTGGGGATCGAGAAGGTGCTGAGTCTGCCGAAGGGCCGGGTGATCGACGTGATCGAGTCGTACGGGAACATGTCGGCTTCCACTGTGCCGATCGCGCTCGACGAAGTACTCAAGGGGGTGCACGGCCCGCTTCCACCTACGGCGAACATCGTGCTCACGGCGGTCGGCGGCGGCTACACGAGCGGCGGTGCCGTCATCGAGTGGAGTGGGGGCGGCACGGCCTGACGAGGGAGGATGGCGGTCCGCAGCTCAATCCGTCAGAACCGCCACCTCCACGGACAGGACCTTGGGCAGGTGACGGGCGATCGCGCCCCACGCAATTCCGTCGGGACTCGCGAATACGTGGCCCGTCGATGTGCCAAAGTACACTCCGCATGGTTGCAGCCCGTCCGTCGCCAGGGCCTCTCGCAACACCGTGTCCCAGGCCCGCTCCTGGGGCAGTCCCTGCGCTCTCGCCTCCCACGACTTCCCTGCGTCTCCCGACTCGTATACACGAATCCGTCCTTCGCACACCGCACGGAGATGGCTGCTTTCCTCCGGGATCACCCAGCACCGGTCCGGGTCCCAGGGATCGATGCCCATTACGTATCCGAAATCACTGGGCAGGCCCGCCGTGATCTCGTGCCACGTATCTCCGGAGTCATCTGTCCGGTAAGTTCCACAGTGGTTCTGCTGATACAGCCGGTCCGGCGATCGCGGGTGCAGTCGCAGGCTGTGCACGCACTGACCTGCCTCGGGCGGTGTGTCGGATAGGAACTCAGCGCGCACTCCGGCGTTGATCGCGACCCACGTTCTGCCCCGGTCCTCCGATCGGTAGGCGCCCCCGGCGGACACCGCGACAAAGATCCGGTCGGGATGCGCCGAATCCACCTGGATGGAATGAAGCGCGAGGCCGCCCTTCGCGGGCTGCCACGAAGCTGCGGTCGGGTGTTCCTCGATGCTCGCGATGCGCTCCCACGAGTCGCCCTTGTCCCCACTCACGAACAGGGCCGCGGGCTCGACGCCAGCGTAGAGCACCCCGGGCTCCGGGCTTCCGCCGGTCGCAAGGTGCCAGATCGCCTGGACCGCGCGACCGGAGTTTCTGGGGAACGATGGGCGGGCCTCGAGCGGCTCCCACGTGTTCCCGGCGTCGCTCGTGCGATAGATGTGTGCCCCCCAGACTTCGTGGCGGACGGCCGCGTAGCCGGTGCGAAGATCTTGGCTGTCCAGAACGGCATGGTACACCTCGTAGCCTGCGATCGCCGGGCCGTCCACGGCCCATTTTCTCCGGCCGCGGTCGGAAACCGCGCGGAACAGTCCGAGGCGGGTGCCGATCAACAGGACGACCTGGCTCCTCACGGCCAATCTCCTGGGAGGGGAATGACCTCGACGATCTCACCGGTCTCGATCCCGGATACGCCCTCCGGGACGACGAGCAGTCCGCCCGCGGCACTCATCGACGTCAGTATCCCGGATCCCTGGGGGCCCGTAAGCTCGACCTCGGGCAGGTGGCCAGCGTTCCTGAACAGACGAACGCGGTAGAAATGGGTGAAGTCGGTGGAGGATGAGATCGCTTTCCTGGCGCGGGCCACGATTCGAGGGACCTCCGGTTGCCGGTGGCCCATCATCTTCCGAAGCGCCGGTCTAAGAAAGACCTCGAACGTCACCATCGCCGATACGGGATTTCCCGGAAGACCCCAGAACGGTCGTCCGCCCAGAAGACCGAACGTGAGCGGGCTGCCGGGCCGGATGCGAACCCGCCAGAAGACGCGCTGCATGCCCATGTCGTCGAGTGCCGCCCTGACCTGGTCGTGGTCGCCTACGCTTACGCCCGCTGAGGAAATGAGGGCGTCACAGTCGGCGGCTCGCTCGAGACGCCGACGGACGTCGCCGGCGTCGTCACGGGCGATCCCGAGAGGAACGGGCTCGGCGCCTGCCGTCACGAGCTGCGCGGCGAGCGCGTGCCCGTTCGAGTTCATGATGCGCCTTCCGGCCCTGACCTCCGCTACCTCGTCGAAGTCTGCCAGCTCATTGCCGTTGGACAGCACACCCACCCGGGGGCGACGGTGCACGGAAACGTCTGACAGCCCCTGCATGGCAAGGACGCCGACGGCGGCGGGAGTGACTGGATCTCCCTCGCGGAGCACGACTTGCCCGGTCTCGATGTCCTCTCCGCGCCGCCGGATGTTCCGGTCCCCGTCGGTGTCCTGGAAGAAGGTCACGTCTCCCGGCGAGACCTCGGTCGTGTGCTCGACGCGTACCACACCACTCGCACCCTCCGGCACGGGCGCCCCGGTCATGACTCTGGCCGCCGTTCCAGGCGCGAGCGGACCGGAAGGAAACGCGCCCGCGGGAATATCGTCGGACAGGGGCAGGACGATGGGGCTTTGCCGGGTCGCGCCTCTGATGTCCTCGGAATGAACCGCGAACCCGTCCATGGCGCTGTTGTCCCACGGGGGATGACGGATGGCTGCCGTGACGTCCTCGGCCACCGCGCATCCCAGCGCCCGGGCGGCTTCGATTCGCTCCACGGGCAGGGCGTCACACCGCGTGAGGATTGCCTCCAGGGCCTCGCGCCATCCGAACCAGTCTGCCTCCGGCCTCATCCGGTTCACTTCTCCTCGGGGGTCCGGGTCCCCTGACCCGTACCTGTGTCGACTGCGTGGCACCCCGCCACCAGCTCGTCAGCCCGACGCTCGTCCTCCGGTCGGTTCACGTTGAAGAACATCGCGTCTGGATCGCCGTGCGACGATACCTCGGCGAGGTCCAGGTATCGCACTTCTACGTCGGCGAAGAACGAAACCACGGCCCGGTCCCCCCTTTCGATGGCGGCCTCGATCGCCGGCAGGCAAGCCACGTCGTACGCGGCGCATAACGGCTCGAAACCACGGCGGCTCCGGCTCTTCGGCACGACGGCAACGCCAGGACCGAGCCTGGCCGCCAGCGCTTGCAGCAGGCGAGGCGGCACGAACGGCATGTCGGTAGCGAGGACGAGGACACCGCGAAGATCCTCCTCGGCTACCCACGAAACGGCGGTGTGCAGTCCGCCCAACGGTCCGACTCCGGGTATGAGGTCCGGTCGCACGGACAAGCCCTCGAGTTCGTGCTTCTCCACGTCGTTCGCGACAACGACGACGCGGCCGGCTGCCGGGTCGAGCGATCGGGCGGCTCGGCGGACCAGGGACACGCCACCGACGTTCGCGAACGCCTTGTCGGATCCGAAGCGTCGACTCCGGCCGCCGGCGAGTATGACCCCGAGGATCGCTGACCGTGGGACCGTGATCATCAGGACATTTCCGGCTCGGGCCAGTAGTAGTGAGGGTGGTCGCGGCGGGCGCGCCCCACCAGGATCAGCCCGCGTGAGCTGGCCACGGTCACGGCCAGCTCCGTCGGCACCGAACGTGAGACGAGGGCCCCGACACCCGCTCGGCCCGCCTTGGCCGCCATCGCCCCTGAGATGCGCGCACTGACCAGCAGTATCGAACTCCGGAGCGGTGTCCGCGCAACGAACGCCGAACCCACGAGGCGGTCCACGACGTGGTGGCGGCTCACGTCCTCCACGACGGATACGAGGTTTCCATCCGCGACGAGGCCTCCGGTGTGCACGCCTCCGACGCTCGACCGCAGGGATGCCCGGCCAAACATATCGCGGAACCACGAGGCGACGCGGCCTCGATCCTCGAGCATAGAGCGGAGACCGGGGTCGCTGGGCAGCGAGCGCAACGGCGCGTCGTCGTGTGGAATCCCCAGGGCCGCGGGCCTGACGGCCGGCTGACTGTCAACCGCCAGTGCCCGCAGCAACCGGTCCAGCGCGGGCTGTGCCAGCCGGACCGAGACGCATGCAGCGAAGCCGTCCCGCGACCCCGCCACGCCGAGGTCTCCGATCTCGTCGGGCGTCCGGACGATGCCTTCACAGACCAGCCACCCCGCGGTCAGCGATGGCAGATCGGCAGGCGTGCAGCTCCACACGAGAGTTGCCGCGTCGCTCACCGTGACGCAGACCAGTGCCTCTGGAGCGAGGACCCTCGTGACAATCAAGTCCGATTCAGCGGTCAACGCGCCTCCCGAGGGCACGAGATTTCAGAAGTAGTAGTAGAGGCTGGCCGTGAGCTCGAAGTTGTGCGTCCACTGGGACTCATCGGGAGCCGGTGACCCGGTGTCCAGGAGGTTCTGGAGGACATCGATCCGAAACCAACCTGACGGGGCTTTCAACCGCCACAGATTGTCGCGAAACTCGAAGGCGAGCCCCAGCCGTCTGGAGACATCTACCTCGGCGCCAACGCCGAGGTGCACCATGGGAGCCGTTCCGATGTGAAACTCGTAGGGCTCCCTGACACTCGCCAGCACGTCACTGGTGCCGGTGCTCAGCTCCTGCAGAATCCCTCCACCCAGCACTAAGTAGGGCTGCAGCCTGTGGTACGATCGGGCACCGGTGAGAGCGAATTGAATCGACGCCTGGATGATGAGCCAGTCGGCGTCCACTGTGTCCACAACCGCCGGACCGCCCTCCAGCCGCGGGTCGATCACCCATTCGTTCGAGTTTCCGTAGCCGGCGCCGATCTCTAGGGACAGCGGACTGCTGAGCCGTGCGCGGAAGCGGGCGCCGACGAATGGGGAGGAGCCGGGACCGAACGGCGGATCGCCCCGGTTCGTGAACATATAACCGCCCACGAGACCGAGCCGGGTGCCCCGGTCGAGCCAGCGGTACGGCGTATCGATACTCTCCTCTTGCGCGGCGGCCGATTGGGGACCGAGCGCCACACCGATCAACGCCAGCGTCAGGGCGGCGGCGGGTCGGGCGACCCTCCGCACGAGCTTGACTTCTAGCGGGAATTTCATTGACACCTGCTCGAACCGTCGTCTATACTCGACACCGATGAACGCGGAGCCCCGCCGCGATGCGACGCCCGGTAACCGGGCGAGGCGCCGGGACGGGACTCGAAGTGGCCAATGTAGAGGCCGGACCTCCCCATTTCCAGTTCGGATGTTGCTGCGGAGAATAGCCGCTCGCTCGCTGCTCGTATTTGGCTTGATCGCTGGGTCGCTTGGTCCCGCGAGCGCACAGTCCGTGCGCGTATCGGTTCCTGAGGAAAATTTCCGCAAGGAACCTCGCGTAACGAGCAGCAACCGACTCGCCACAGTGTTGGAAGGTGCGGTGCTCCAGGTCGAGTCCCGCCGGGGACGCTGGGTTCGCGCGACGCTGGAGGGTTGGATCTGGAGTCCGTCCCTCTCCGCTACGGACCGGGACGGCTTCAATCTGATCGTCTCCAACCCGGGGGGGGAGAACCTCCGAGAAGCACCACAGGGCGAGGCCCGCCGCGTTGCCCGGTTGCTGCGCGGGATGCTGCTCGACCGGATCGAGCGACAGGGCAACTGGACGCGGGTACGTCGATCCGCCTGGTTGTGGTCCGAATC
>JBDGWG010000041.1:0-30923 GCA_039585235.1 Gemmatimonadota bacterium
AGCACCTACGCTGCGGCCGCAAATCTGGCGAACTGGGACCGGCGGAACCTTGAGCGAGAGCCCGGATTCCGTCCCCTGCCCCGCTCTCAGTAGTAGCCGGGACCGCCGACCTTGGTCAGCGCGCAGCTCAGGCGCTGACCGCAAGGTGCCTACCGATCGCCTCTGGCGCCCACAGTACACTCGCTCGGCCAGCCTCCATCCGGTGCGTGTGTTGATACGGAGTCTGCTGATCGGCCGTGACAGCGGCCTCTACGCGGTGGAAGCTGTCTACTGAGAGAGGCTGGGTCGGACGGACATGGCGCGTTCCAAGTCCACAGCAGCGATGTGCGTGTACCGTTGCGTGGTCGACACGCTGGAATGCCCGAGGGCAACCTGTACGAGTCGCAGATTACCCGTCTCGCGGAGTAACTCAGTAGCGCAGGTGTGTCGGAACGTGTGAGGGGACACTCTCTCCCACTCCGCGATCCCGGCCTTCCGTGCGGAGCGTTTCACGAACTGCCTGCAGTACGTCGTGGTCATCGGACCACCCTTGAGGGTTGAGAACACGTACGGGCTCTCAGGTGCCCTGGCCCACTATTCCGTAATCGCTTCCCGCACCTCCTCGTCGAAGTACACGATTCGGTCTTTCGCACCCTTGCCTTCTCGCACGATTAGCCGACGTGTGCGGAAGTCCACATGGACCCACTTGAGAGCCACTGCCTCCCCGACGCGCAGGCCCGTGCGGAGCATCGTCAGGACCATCGCGTAGTTGCGGGCCTTGGTCGGCCACCTGCGGGTGAAGGTCCGGAGGAGCGCTACTTGCTCCTCCGGGCTCAGGACCTTCGGGATTCGCTTCGGGGGGGTCAGGTCAATCTCGCGTTCCACTCGGGAAAACGAATCTCGGCCATTCTCGCGTTGCGCGAGGAGGATCTTCGACTGGAGCCGACCGAGCACGCGCGATACGGTGCCGTTTGCTGGCCTGCGATCACGGATAAGCAGGGATACGAGGAAACCGTTCCGCTGCATCCCGTGGCCCGAGCAGCCATCGATCGGGCGCTCGGACGGGAGCGCAAGTCGACTTTGCTGTTTTCATCCCCAGGTGACCCAAATCGGCCTATCGGCAAGGACCTGGCGTCCACATGGCTTCGGAAGGCAGAGGACTTGGCCAAGCTGCCGCACCTGGATGGGACGACCTGGCACGGCTTCAGACGCGGCTGGGTGACCATTCGCAAGGAGTACTCGATCGTGGATATCGCTGCTGCAGGAGGCTGGGGTGATGTCCGGACCGTCGAGAATTCCTACATGAAGGCGGACAGCGCCACCAAGCAGCAGGTGGTGCTCATGGAGTGATCCGGAAGTGAGCGCAGATGTCGCACACCAATATCGGACAGCTAGGAACGACAGGAGGATGGGAAGGCAATAACTGCAACAACTTACAGGCGGCGGCGCGGTTCGTAACGATCTTGACCCCATTCAGGCGCGCTACCGGGCTGCGCCACGCCCCGATGCGGAAATATGCGGGCTACTCCGGGGTAGCACCGGACTTCAGACTGCGAATCCGGCGCAGAATCCTCCGAACCTCGCACACAATGTCGCACACTGGTGCCTGGAGGACTCCCGCGTTTCCGAGGCGCGAAGATACGTGGAGGTGCTCGGGAATGCTACCGCGCAAGAGCAACAGAAAGGGTGAGAGCTCCCGGCAACTCGATGTAACGACTGTCCGCCCTTGCCCTGTGATTCATTCCTCTCGCCACCGCCCCGAAGGCACTATGTTGCCGCGACTCCGTTGTCCGCGGCGCCCTCCGCAACGAGTCAGGATGTGAGGTAAACTTAACAAGGCACTTCTGCTGGCCGTACTCGCTCTTGGCGTACCGATCCAACGAAACGAGTAGCTTCGCAATCGACAGCAAGACGTTCCAGCTAGCCGAGTCTTGACCCAGAGGCCATTCTAGTGCTGTGATGAATCTGCAGTTCGTATTGGCATGCGCTTCCCCAGGTCGCGCGTGTGCAGCTCTGCCGCGCCGAGCGAGCCGACGTCGGGCGTCTGTCCGGCGCTGGACTTCCTCGTGTGTCTGCATGGCCCTTGTGCTCATCAAGTTGCGAGTGCCATGAACGGAATCAAGCTCAATTACGTCACGCCAGCGGTCGTTGCCCTTGCGGGTCTCCTCGGGTCTGTTGCGCTCTTCCTTTGGAGCTCGGCCCTGGAGCAAGAACAAGCTCAGGTGAGGTTTCAGCGAGCGGCGAGTGATCGCGTGCTCGCAGTGCAGTCGGGCATCGGCAGGAGTGCGGACGCCATCGAGTCTCTGGAGGCGTTCTACAGGGCTTCCGAACAGGTTGGCCGAGACGAGTTCAGGACCTTCGTGCAGCCCTTTTTCTCGCAGGGACTTGGTTTGCAGGCACTGGAATGGCTCCCGCGCATTCCCGATGCCGAGCGCCGCTCGTACTCGCAAAGGGCCGCTAACGAGCTGGGTCTGGACTTTAGCATCACCGAGATGGATCCGGGGCGACGTCCAGTTACAGCAACCAGGAGGAGCGAGTATTTCCCGGTCTACTTCGTCGAGCCTTATGAGGGAAACGAAGCTGCGCTGGGTTTTGACCTGAGTTCAAGTGAAGTGCGTGCAGCGGCGTTGTGGAAGGCAAGGGATACTGGACGGATGGTCGCCACCGAACGCATCACTCTCATCCAGGAGACCGGAGAGCAATACGGCTACCTCCTGATATTTCCAGTCTATGGCCGCGGCATGTCAACCCGAACTGTCGCCGATCGGAGAACATCGCTTCGAGGCTTCGTGCTGGGCGTATTCAGAATCGGGGAGCAGGTCGATGCCCTGCTGTCACGGTTGCGTCCCGGCGGTGTCAACATATACGTGTTCGACGACTTTGCCCCGCCAGAGTCCAGCCTCCTTGTCTTCCACGAATCTCGACTTGCTGGCAACGGCGATGGCGAGGATCCCTCCACTCGTCAGGAACTGGAGCTTGGGCTTCACTTCGTGGCATCGATCAGCGTCGGTGATCGAACGTGGCAGATCTATGGCGAGCCGTTCGGCAAAGCATACGATGCTCGCATATGGCTCTCGTGGACCGCCGCCGGTGGCTTACTCGCATTCTCGCTTCTGTTGGCGTTCTATCTCGTCCACCTCAGGGCACGGTCCGCCCGGGTCGAGGAACTCGTTGAGCAGCGGACAGGGCAACTGAAGCGAACGGAGGCGCGCATTCGCGCAATTGTGGAGACTGCCGTTGAGGCCATCATTACCATCGAGCCTGAAGGGATCATCGAATCCGTCAATCCAGCAACGGAGCGGTTGTTCGGATACTCGAAGGAGGCGCTGGTGGGTACGAACATCAGCCTGCTGATGCCCTCACCTCATCGGGAACAGCACGATGAGTATCTCGTGAACTACCTCGAGACTGGCGTAAGGAAAGTGATCGGAAGAACAAGAGAACTGACCGCTCAACGGAAGGATGGGACGACGTTTCCAATGGAACTGGCTGTGAGCGAATGGTTCGCGGGGACCCAGCGGATGTATACCGGTATCATGCGCGACATTACCGATCGCAAGGTGGCCGAGGATCGCATCCTTGAGACAGCGAAGATGAAATCCCACCTTGTCTCTGTCGTGTCACACGAGTTGCGCACGCCCCTCACAGCGATCGCGGAAGGTGTCAACCTCGTGCTGGAAGGCAAGGCGGGTGAGACCCTTCCCGAGCAGAGAGAGTGCCTGTCTGTGTCGAAGCGTAATATCGACCGGCTCTCCCGGCTGATCAATGACGTCCTAGATTATCAGAAACTGGAGACAGGAGGGCTGCCACTCAGGATCCAGAGTTCGGATCTCAACAACCTCGTTTGCGAAGCGAGGAAGAGCTTCTCCAGAGAAGCACAGGCGGCAGGTTTTGAACTGGAACTCGTGTTGGACGAAAACCTTGAGGCACTGGAGTGTGACCCCGACTACATTCTGCAAGTGCTGGCGAACCTGGTCCATAACGCTATCAAGTTCACCTCTGGGGGTACGATTCGCCTGATCACCGAGCAGCTGGCATCGACTGCGCGAGTATCTGTCCAGGATGAGGGCGAGGGGATCGCTCCGGAGGACCTGTCGCAGCTCTTCAAACCCTTCAGCCAAGTCTCCAGAGATGACGGCAGAATCCACAAGGGAACCGGGCTTGGATTGGCCATCTGCAGGCTTCTCATAGAGAAGCATGGCGGCAGCATAGATGTCCGCTCTTCTGTGGGCACCGGCACCAGCTTCTTCTTCACGCTTCCGTCGAAGGTCGTCGACGTCAACGATTGAGTATCGAGGCTATGTAAATGGACAATGAAAAGACGATACTCCTGGTCGAGGATGAGGAGGACATAGCTCTGCTCCTAGGCAAGCGTCTTCGGTCAGAGGGATATGCAGTCACGCGTGTAGCAGACGCCGTTCAGGCCATGCAGCAAGTGATGCGGCTACGTCCCAACTTGATCATCCTCGATCTGATGATACCAGGAGGGGGTGGCCTGGGGGTGCTGCATAAGGTGCGAAGGTCCATCCTTGTACAGGACACCCCCGTCCTGGTTCTCACCGGCACGCAGGACCCTGAACATAAGGCAAAGGTCATGGAGCTGGGCGCCGAAGCCTATTTCCAGAAGCCCTATGATCCCATCGCACTCCTTGCGGAAATCAAGAGACATATTCGATAAGTGGGCAACGCTACCACGCGCCGCTGCACACCTGCTCCTCCCCGTTGAGCGCCTTGGCGATGCACACGGACAGCTCGAATCGGTCTCGAAAACCGGTACAACTTCAGTTTCTGGCGGCGGAATAGACTTCTCTGCCGCTTCTCCCCTCCCTCACGTTCGCCTCTGGCGCTCACAGTACACTCTCTCGGCCAGCCTCGGTCGGTCCCGCGTGTTGCGACGTAGTGATTTGCTCGGCCGAGAGAGCGGTTCTACATAGTTGACGCGGTGAGGCCGGGCCGGACGGACATGGCCTGCTCCAAGTCCACGGCCGCGATATGCGTGTAGCGCTGGGTGGTCGACACGCTGGAATGGCCCAGTGCGACCTGCACCAGTCGTAGGTTTCCCGTTTCTCGCAGCAACTCCGTCGCGCAGGTGTGCCGGAACGTGTGAGGGGACACTCTCTCCCACTCCGCGATTCCGGCCTTCTGCTCCGCTCGACGTCACGTCTTTGATACGCCGGACAGGTGTCGGAAGCGGTACGCGGGTGGCGATTGACGCTCATATCCTACGACCCTTGCCCGAATCGGATACGCTGATCAGCTCCTCGGGGTAAGGACAAAAGAAAACCTGTCCTTTCAGGTAGTCCTCGTCCTCGCGGACCACCCAGCTCCAGACTACGGCCGTCGGACCGGCCAGAGGCACGCGCTTGCTACGGTATAGCTCGAGCAAGCGCTTGAAATTCGCTTTCTCAGAATGGCTCAGGGTGGTCTTGAAGTACCCGACCGCATGCTCGAGCACGTTGATCACCGACGTATAGCGGGGCGGCTGGTGCATCGCAGCCGCAAGGCCCGCGCGGTAGGCGAGTACGAGATCCGGGAAGGACAAGCCAGCTTCGTTCGCGACGAGACGGCCGAGTTCGCGCAGCCGCTTCTGGCTGTACGCCATGAGCACAAACTTGTAACGGGCATGGAACTCGATCAGTTTGCGCATGGAGCCGGTCGTAGCCACCCCGCGAAGGCCGGCCAGAGCGAACAGCTTCGTGAGGAAGTGCTCGCGTATCCGGAAGTTGCGCAGCCGGCCTTCATCTTCCACAGCCAGGTCGGGGAAACGATCGATGACCGACTGCCCGAACATCCCGGCCCTCTTTCCACAGGACGACAGTCTCCCCTCCAGCGTGTAGAGCTTCACATCGCTGATTCCGCAAGACGGAGAGCGGTTCTTGAGCACGAAGCCGTCCATAGGTGGCAGAGTTGAGAGGAAGCTGTGGCTGAAGTCCTGCATCTCGCTCGTCAGGTCACGCCCGGTGGAAGGTTGGTATAGACGAGGACCAGCTTCTCCCTCGATCAGTCGAATGGGATCGCGAGGCACACCCAGCCCGATCTCCACTTCTGGACAGATCGGCACCAATTCCACGAACGGTTCGAGCTCGCGTACGAAGTCATAGGCGATCTTCTCTCCGTTATAGCGAACCTTGTCCAGCTCCAGACAGCGGCTCAAGACCAGCCGCGGTCGGGCAAAGTCCCTCATCTCGGCCTCGCCTCAGGCCTGGCTGCACTCAGCTCCGGCCGGTGTCTGAGGTTTCGAGCAGCGCCAGTCGGCTGCAGCTCCTGTCCGTCGAGTGCGCTGGCGATGGCCTCCACAATGCCTCGCGGACGAACGGCAAACGCGCCGGCTGCGGATGGGTCCTGGACCACCGTCGGATTTCGGACTCCTTCGATCAACTTTCGACCGACGCGCGCGTAGAGGGGCGTCACGAGCCCAAGCCACAGGCTCGAGATCGTGGGTGTGAGAAACGGAACGGGGACCATCAGGCGCCGCAGTCCACGCTGCCGGGCATACTCTCGCATGATGTCGCCGTAGCTCACCACGTCCGCTCCGCCGATCTCGAACACGTGGCTGTCCACGATCGGCATCGCACCGGCCTCATTTAGGTAGGCCACCACATCCTCGATCGCGATCGGCTGCGCTTGGACCCGTACCCAGCGCGGTGTCGTCATCACGGGAAGCTTCTCGACCAGCGACCGAATCATCTCGAACGAAAGGCTTCCGGAACCGATGATAATCGAGGCGCGAAGCTCGAGGGTGGGTACGCCGGACTCCCTGAGAATTCGGCCCACGTCATGGCGGCTTTTCAGGTGCGCTGACAGGTCGGGGCCCGAGCCGAGGCCACCCAGGTAGACGATCCTCTCCACGCCAGCCGCTCTCGCCGACTCACCGAAGGTTCGGGCCGCCCGGCGTTCGATTTCTTCAAAGTCCCCTTCGTCACTCATCGAGTGCACGAGGTAGTATGCAGTTGCTACCCCTCTCATGGCGGTGACGAGACTGGGCCCATCAAGAACATCGCCGCGTACCACTTCCGTGCTGTCCGCAACGCGCGCCCGCAGGTACTCAGGCTTGCGAGCGATGCAGCGCAGGCGAACGCCCGAGCGCTCCAATTCCTCCAGCAGCCGGCCGCCGACGTAGCCGGTCGCACCGGTCAGCAGGATTAGTGGTCGGAAGTCAGGCATGAGGCACCGTCCGGGGTTAGGTGAATCAGGGACGGGGGCGCGTGCGAGCTCCCCCGCCTCGCGACGGGTCAATCCATGGACGGCAGAATGACCTCGTCGATCACGTGGATTACTCCATTGCTGGCCTCGACGTCGGCCGCGATTACCTGGGCGCCGTCGATATAAACCTTGCCCATCTTCACGGAGATGGCGACCGTGTCACCCTCCAGCGTCCTGGCGGACGAGAGCTTAACCACCTCGGCGGACGTAATTCTGCCCTCCACGACGTGGTACAGCAGCACCGCCTGCAGCTTCGCCTGGTTCTCGGGCTTGAGAAGCGTCTCGACCGTGCCCGCGGGCAGCTTGGCGAACGCCTCGTCGGTCGGGGCGAAGACGGTCAGCGGACCCTCGCCTTTCAGCGCGTCGACGAGATCGGCGGCCTTCGCCGCGGCGATGAGCGTGTTGAAGGTGCCGGCTTCTGCGGCGACCTCGAAGATGTCCTTTGCCTCCATGTCGTGATCATTGGCCATCTGCGCCGAGGCGACAGGGGCCGTCACGAACAGGGATAATCCGACTCCGAAGGTCATGAGCGTCTTGCTGAGCATGGTTGTTTCTCCTCGAGTTGTTGGCCCACTGTCTTGTCTAGCTTACGTCAACGAGTATAGGGGGTCAGGTTAGGATTGTCAAGGATTTGTCTATTTGTTATTCTAGACAACACCTAGACATTAGATTGGCCAACGGAAGCGGAAGGCAAATGGAGACACAGACTGGAGTTCCTGAGTCGCGGGTTCGGAAGCTGAACGAGTCCAAGCATGCCCCCCGGGGTCGGTACGTCCTGTACTGGATGACGAGCAACCGACGAACGACACGCAATTTCGCGCTTCAGCGTGCCGTGGACTGGGCGCTCCGCCTCGGTCATGGGCTGCTGGTGCTCGAAGCTCTGCGCTGCGACTACGAGTGGGCCAGTGATCGCCTGCATCGGTTCGTTCTGGATGGGATGGGGGACAACCTGGAGACACTGCGTGGGAGACGCGGCGTCACCTTCTATCCATACGTCGAGCGTTCGGTCGGTGAGGGGCGAGGGTTGCTGGAGGCCCTGGCGGAGACGGCTTCGGTCGTGGTCACGGATGACTACCCCACGTTCTTTGTGCCACGCATGCTGGACGCAGCCGCGCGGCGGCTGCGGGTGCGACTCGAGGCCGTTGACTCGAATGGTCTGGTGCCGATGCGCTCGACGGATAGAGAGTACCCGACCGCATACACGTTCCGCCGCTACCTGCAGAAGAGCCTCCCGGTTCACCTCCTCCATGTTCCGCTGGAGGATCCCCTGCATCATCTGGAGCGATTCGAAGGACCCGGCGTGCCGACTCACATCTCGGAGCGCTGGCCGTCGGCCGGGCCTGCCCTGGAGGGCGGCGGACTGGCCCTGGGGTCACTTCCGCTGAACCACTCGATCGGCCCGACGGAGTTCCGGGGCGGAACGCAGGCTGCGCTGACCCGACTGGAGGGCTTTCTTCGACACCGGCTCGACCGCTATTCCGAAGAGCGAAGTCGACCCGAAGAGGACGTGGCCAGTGGTCTGTCTCCCTACCTGCACTTCGGCCACATATCGACGCATGCCGTTCTCGACCTGCTGGCCAGGCACGAGAGATGGACGCCCGTTTTCGAGGGCCGGCCAGCGAACGGCAAGCGTGAGGGCTGGTGGGGAATGAGCCCGCCGGCGGAGGCGTTCCTGGACGAGCTGGTAACATGGCGCGAGCTGGGCTTCAACATGGCGGCCAACCGTCCTGACCACCGGGAGTTCGGATCGCTTCCGGACTGGGCACGGGCGACACTCGAGTTACATGCGTCGGACGCTCGTCCGTACGTCTATGCCCTCGACCAATTCGAGAGCGCGGCCACCCACGACGAACTCTGGAACGCCACCCAGCGCCAGCTTCGAACGGAAGGGCGGATTCACAACTACCTGCGCATGCTCTGGGGGAAGAAGATCCTCGAATGGACGGAAACCCCACTCGAGGCCGCACGGGTCATGATCGAGCTGAACAACCGCTACGCGCTCGACGGGCGTGACCCGAACTCGTACAGCGGCATCTTCTGGTGCCTCGGACGATATGACCGGCCGTGGGGGCCGGAGCGTCCGGTGTTCGGCAAGATCCGCTACATGACTTCGGAGAATACCGCCCGGAAGTACCGGGTGCGTAAGTACCTGGATCGGTACGGCAGTTGACGCCGGGGCACGGGCGGAGCCCCGGATGTCCGGTAGCCTCTAGACTGCCGCTTGCTGGCCCGGCAATCGCCCTTGCAGAAAGCTCACGAGTTGCGGGAGCCCGGTGACGAGCGTCCCGCCGATCGCCTCCACGGCCTCCCGGTAGTCCCGAGCCGCGCGTCCTCCCACGAGGATTTCCGTATCGGATCCGGCGGCCTCCCGGAGCACTCCGAACTCTGCCGGAAGCAGGGGATCATCATGGGGATAGACGATGCTGAGAGCGATGGTGTTCGCCCCGGTGCTCCGTGCTACTTCGGCGACGTCCCGGGCCGGAAGGTTCGCGCCCAGGTACGTGACCCGCCAGCCCAACGCCGCCGCCGCCGCTCCGACCAGCAAGGCTCCGAACTCGTGGGCTTGACCGGCAGGTGTGGTAACGACGAGGCCTGGCGCGTCCGCCTCGGGCGCGCAGGCTGTAATGATGGACTCGAGCACCCTTCGGATTACGGCAGTGGCGAGGTGCTCATGGCCAGGTGTCATCTGGCCGTGTTCCCACTGTTCTCCGATGCGTGCCAGGAGGGGGCCCACGACGTCCTCGACAAATACCGCGGCCGGAAGCGCCACGGCCGCTCGCATCAGCGAAGTTTCGAGATCTCGAGCGTCGAGGCGCTCGACGGCGGAAAGGCTGGCCGCGAGGTGGGGTTCCGACCTCAAGGGAACGACCTCTGCCTCACGAGCCGCGAGGGCGGCCTCGGCATCCTCCCTGGCGAGCTCCTGAAGGACTTCGATGTCGAGCTTCGCCATCCGGCTTATGCGACGCCCGGCCGCCGTGACACGGCTCAGCAGCAGAAGCCTCTCGACATCGGCATCGGAGTACAACCGATGCCCTCCGCCGGAACGCCCCGGCCGCACGACTCCGTAGCGCTTCTCCCAGACGCGGAGCACGTCCGCTGTGAGCCCGGTTCGCCGCACCACGACCTGAATGGGGTGGCGCTTTTCCTCTGATCCGTTCTGCATCTTCAAGACTCCTGGCGCCCAAGGGCGTGACTGGCCGTAGCTCATGTATTGATCGACGAATCATAGACAGAGCAGCGGAGTGTGTAATAGGCCTCGCGATCGTATGCGTCAATTGCTTGTCGTAGACATCAGATTGACACGTTGGGAGAGGGGGTCTAGGCTTTGCGATCGCCCGGGCGCGGACGCGGCGGACGCGCCTTCAAATCCCGCGGCCGAGAGAGGCTTGCGTCCTGTGCCCTCATTGAGACTCGAGATGGAGATATCCCGTCCACTCGGCGAGGTATTCGATTTCTTTGCGGATGCCGGCAATCTGGAGAGGATCACGCCGCCGGAGCTGCGATTCAGGATTCTCACGCCACCACCGATCGAGATAAGGAAAGGCGTACTTATCGATTATCGCCTCCGCCTGTTCGGCCTGCCTGTTTCCTGGCAGACTCTGATTTCTGAGTGGAGTCCCCCCACTCACTTCGTGGACGAGCAGTTGCGCGGACCGTACCGTGAGTGGGTCCACACCCATCGCTTCTTCGAAAAGTCCGGCCGTACCACGATCCGCGACGAGGTACGCTATCAGTTGCCGCTCCACCCGTTCAGCAGCTGGGCCCAACCGCTAGTGAAAGCACAGCTGAGCAGGATCTTCGCCTACCGTCAGGGAGTCACACGGTCGATACTCGAGGGAAGCGACCGGGGCTGACGGCGCCGACCGGGTGGAAGGGGAGGACCCGGACGGCCGCTGGACTGCGCGACCGCCCGGGTCGAGGCGCGCCGGTCGAGGCTGGACCGGACGTACCGTGGGTCCCCCGTTGCCGGTTATGGGTTCGGCAGAACCTCTGCGCCCACCCAGGGATTGGCGCTCGCGACCACGAGGATCAGGCGGAGCGCTTCCTCGACCCCGTCGGGAGCCAGAGCTCCAGCGGCTACCGCAAACGTCTGCAGGCCGGCCGACGTGGTGATGTCGAACCTGGCGACAGGAGTCGCGTTGCCGGTCGCAGCCACACCGATCGTCAGGTCGCCGACCGGAGCCTCGAGGCCGGTGTCGTCCGACGACTCGCTCCAGGCGAGGTTCTGGAACAGCACCGTCTCGATGTCACCCGTGCCGGCGTTCACCGTACCGATGTCGACGGCAGGAGCATCACCGGAGGCGTGGATGGTCCGGATCCGCGCCGTCTCGGTCGGGTCGAACAGCTCCTCAAAGGCGAGAAGGGTGAAGGCCTCCTCCGTGCCCTCGGGGGCCAGCTCACCGGCCGCGACGGCCAGGTATGCGCCGCCCGCCATCAAGTCGGGCGTGTCGAAGCTCGCCGTCGGGCTGCCTGTGCCGGTGCCAGTGACATAGAAGTCGAGAGTGTACGTGCCCGGCGGTACCTGCACGGTGCCGCTCAACTCGCCGAACGCGATGTTCTCCACGAGCAGGCTCTCGCCAGCGTAAATGTCGACCGCCGGAGCGTCCGGGCTGCCGTGCAGTGCGTAGACGACCGGGTTCTGTTTGATGAAGCCGAGCGAACCGGTGCTGGCGACCGCGAGCAGTGAGAATCCGTCATCGGCCCGAGCCGGTGTCGTCAGCGTCCCGGTGGCGATCACGAAGATCTCTTCACCGTCCGGAAGCGCCGGCGTCGTGAACGCGGTCACGCGGTCTCCGCCCGCCACGCGAATTCCAACCTGCAGTGCCTCACCGGACGGCAGAGCGATCCCGGCAGCTCCGGTGTCGGCGAACCGCGCAAGGTCGCTGTAGTCGACTGTGCCATCGTCGCCCAGGTCGATGTCCACGGACGGAGCTTCGGGACCCGCATGGACGATCCGCACCAGGGCTGACTGAGGCATTCCGAAATCCTCAACCAGCGGCAGGATCCGGAACTTGTCCGCGTCGTCCATCGATCCGAGGAAGCCGGACGCGATAGCCGTGATCGTCTGATTCGCGGCCACCTCGATCATGCCCGTCTCGTACACGACCGGGTCAGCCTCGGTGGACGGGTGGGCGCGCAGCTGGACGTTGTACATGCCCGCCGGGACACTCGCGTACAGGGACGCATCGCCGTAGGCGAGTGCCGTGAACAGCGGAGTGGAGATTCCCTCGGCGTACACGTCCACCGTTGGGGCATCCGGCGAGGAGTGTACGGCCCGCAGCATGGCGCTTCCGGCGTCCGGGCCGTCCTGCGCGATGAACCCGGTCGTGCCGTCTTCATCCACGGCCAAGAGCTTGAAGGAGTCGTCCGCCATCATGTCGCTCTGGGCGAGAAGGCCCGTGGCGATCACGAAGTACTCGGTTCCGGCGTCAAGCGCCGGAATCGTGAACGTGGTGACGGTCAGACCATCCACCACGACGCCCAGAGTGAGCGGGCTGCCGCCAGGGAGATCGATGCCGCCCGCTCCGGTGTCTGCGAACCGCGCGAGATCGACGATCTCGTTCGAGCCGTCAGCGCCCACGTCCAGGCTCACGGTCGGAGCGTCTGCGCCAGCGTGCAGGATGCGCACGATCGCATTGCCCGACCCCGGGGAGGCGAAGCTCTCGAACAGCGGAATAATGCGGAACGAGTCAGCGGGATCGACCGAGTTGAGCAGACCCGCGGCGACGGCGGTAAGGATCGAGTTCGCGCCGAGCGTGACGTCGCCCGTCTCGTAGATCGGGTCGGTTGACGAATCGGCGCCGGCCGGCCGCAGCTGCACGTTGTACATGCCCGCCTCGACCGTCGCATACGCGGTCGCGTCGCCGTACGCCACGTTCGTAGCGATAGGCGTGCTAATGCCTTCTACGTAGATATCCACCGCCGGGGCGTCCGGTGAAGCGTGGACGGCGCGAAGCGAAGCCGTCTGCGGCTGCGGGTTCGTACCGTTGTCGTCATCGTCGTCGCTGCAGCCGGCGGTCAGAGCCGCCAGGCCCAGCACGAGTGCCAACGTGCGAAAAGAGTTCCACCAGTTCATTTTCCTATCCTCCCTGAGATGTGGGCTGTTAGGGCTTTGGCGTTACATCTTGTCTATCACTTGTCTAGCAATGTACCCACCCTATATATTTTTGTCAAGTGATTGTCTAATAATAGGCCGGGTGGACGGTCGTGGTGTTTGGCTAATGTCGAGATTTCGAGACGGTGCATAATCTGAAACGGAGGCGAGAATGACGACTTCGGGGCTGATCCGGACGTACGCGGTGTCGCTCGTGAGTTTCTTGTTGCTTGACTTCTTGTGGCTCGGCCTGGTCGCCCGCAGCTTCTACCGAAGCCAGCTTGGCACCCTTTTGGCATCGGAGGTTCGCTGGCTGCCCGCCATCTTCTTCTACATGCTGTTCGTGGCAGCCATCGTGGTCTTCGCTGTAGTCCCCGCAGTACCGAGAGGCGCACCGGGAAGGGCCGCCCTGCTCGGAGGCTTCTTGGGTGTTGTCGCCTACGCTACCTACGACCTGACGAATCTCGCTACAATGAGAGACTTCCCGCTTGCGGTCGCGGCCGTGGACATGGCCTGGGGCGGAGTACTCACCGCGTCCGTGGCGACGGTAGGCTACCTGGTCGCTTCTCGGGCCGCGACATGAGCTGGCTCCTCGCGGACCCGTCCTGGCTGTCGGTGGCCCTTGGGGCCTTGGCCTTCGTCCTCCTGGCAGTGAGCCTCATGTGGTTGCTCAGCATTCTGATGCGTGACGCTGGTATCGCAGACGTATTCTGGGGAACGGGATTCGCGATTCTCGCACTGTTCTATGCGGTCACGAGCGATGGCCTGATGGCACGAAGAGTATTGCTGAGCGGTCTCACGGTCGTATGGGGTACGAGGCTCTCGGTGCATATTCTGCAGCGCCGGCGAGGCCAGCCGGAAGATCCCAGGTACGCGGCCTGGCGCACGGCCGCGGGTGGGGGCTTCTGGTGGAAGAGCTATTTCAGCGTCTTCTTGCTGCAGGGGATCCTGATGTGGCTCATCTCAGCGCCGTTGCTGATCGGCCAGGCGTCCGCGAGCCCCGCGCGTCTGACCGTTCTCGACGCACTGGGCTGCGGACTATGGGCGATCGGCTTCCTGTTCGAGGCAGTGGGTGACGCTCAGCTTCGCCGGTTCAAGGAAGATCCGGCGAATAGAGGCGAAGTGCTTCAGGGGGGTCTGTGGGCGTATACGCGGCACCCCAATTACTTCGGCGATTCCCTGGTCTGGTGGGGTTACTTCCTGATCGCCCTGTCCGTTCCTAAAGGGGGGTGGACGATCTTCAGCCCCCTGCTCATGACGTTTCTCTTGCTGCGTGTGTCAGGCGTAACTCTCCTGGAACGTAGACTGCGTGAAGGTAAGCCGAAATACGCCGAATACGTCTCCCGGACGAGTGCCTTCATTCCGTGGCCACCGTCCAGGCCGCGCGGTACGAGCATGGCGGAGCGCCCGGAGCCGGTTGAATCACAGCTCGATGAAGGGAGCTGACATGCGCAGAGTCTTGAACATGAACCGGACAGCGGCGAGACCAACCGCCCTGCGTGGACGTTGGTTTCGCACCTGTGGCGTCGGGCTGGTATTGATCGGCCTCCCATGGGCGCCTGCAACTGTTCTGGGCCAGGAAGCGGATCCAACGTCCTGGCTGATTCTGGAGCTGGAGGGCGGACCGGTCTGGCAGAGCCGCAACGATGTCCAGGTCCCCAACGACGAGACTGGCACCCGGTTCGCGCTGGATGACCTGACCGGTAGCGGCCCCTTCCCTTCCTTCCGCCTGTATGCCGAAGGGCGACTGGGCAGGAAGCACGGACTGCGGCTCCTTGTGGCACCTCTGTCTGTCGAGGGGACAGGTCTTCTATCGACGCCCGTGGCCTTCAACGGAGTTCAATTCGAACCGGGCGAGACGACGGATGCTTCGTATCGTTTCGACTCCTATCGACTGACGTACCGGTACCGGCTGATCGGGAATCCGAGATGGCGGGTGGACATCGGACTTTCGGCCAAGCTGCGCGCGGCGGAGATCGAACTCGCTCAGGGTGGGGTGTCGACCTCGTACTCCAATACCGGTTTCGTACCGCTGCTGTATGCGGCGGCTGCCTGGAGGCCTTCCCCACGGTGGGCCCTCGCGCTCGACGTCGACGGTGCGGCCGCCTCCCAGGGACGGGCGTTCGACGCGTCGCTCAAGCTCTACCGCCGAGTGTCCGACCGCTGGTCCGTTTCGCTTGGGTACCGGACGCTCGAAGGAGGCGCGGACGTGGAAGATGTCTACACATTCGCGTGGTTCCACTACGCTATGGTATCTGTGGTCTTTCGGCCCTGGTAGACACATTAGAATCAGCAGTCAGAGGACGAGACGAAGCTGCGGGTGGTGCTCTGGGAACGAATACGATAGCCGAATGTGACACAGCAAAGTGACACGCTGGAGGCTGTAAAATAGCGCGTCTGGTTCTATTGATGGGCTTACGAGGCAGGAAGGCCGGGGACGGTTGGCGACCCCATTCAGGCGCGCTACCGGGCTGCGCCACGCCCCGATGCGGAAATATGCGGGCTACTCCGGGGTAGCGCCGGACTTCAGACTGCAAATCCGGCGCAGATTCCTCCAAACCTCGCACACAATGTCGCACACTGGCGCTGGGAGGACTCCCGCGTTTCCGAGGCGCCAAGATACGTGAGCGCGTCGCGGAACGCTACCACTAAGCTGGCCCGGCTCAAGTTGACAGAGCGGGACGTTCTGTCGTTTGTGGAAGACAGCCGAACTTGAATGGCAGAATACTCATCAGGAGAGACCTGTGTGATTCCGATGCACGCCTACTTGCGCACCGCGGTTCTCGCAGGTGTCATTCCCTTCGTCCTGTCCTGCGCGCCGAGCGAGCCCGATGTCCCCGCCGAGCCGGAACCTGCGGCGACGAACAGCCCGTACCTGTTCGTGTGGGCCGGCGCCGAGGACGAAGGCGACAGCGACTTCCTGGCGGTGATCGACGCGGAGCCCGAATCCGGGCGGTACGGAGAGATAGTGGCCAGCGTGCCGGTTGGCCTCAAGGGCGGGGCGCATCACTCGGAGCACGTCATGCCGGCGAGCGACACCCTGTTCGTGAACTCTTTCGACGCCGGTGCCAGCTTCCTCATCGACGTGGCGGACCCCCTCGACCCGAAGGTGGTCGGAGCGTTTCGTGAGATGGGCGAGTACACGTATCCCCACTCCTTCGAGCGCCTGCCTGACGGCAACGTCCTCGCGACTTTCCAAACGAAGGGTGAGGACAACGAGGTCGCGGGCGGTCTGGTCGAGCTCGACCCGGCAGGCAATTTCGTACGGGCATCCGCGGCCTCCGACCCGGTCGACCCGGAGCTTCGGGCCTACAGTGCTACACCTATGCCTGCCATCGACCGCGCCGTCAGCACCACAACGGACATGTGGGGCGCCGCGGAGGGGACGTCGTTTCAGGTGTGGCGGCTATCGGACCTGGCGCTGCTGGCAACGGTTCGCCTCCCCGAGGGGCCCCTCGGTTACGAGCACAGGTACCCTGCGGAAACCCGTCTGCTTCCCGACAGCACGACCGCGATCATGACCACCTTCACCTGCGCCATGTACCTCCTCCACGACCTCGAGACGGACCGACCGTGGGCGGAGCTGACCAACGTTCTGCCGTGGGAAGACTTTGAAGTCGGCCACTGCGGGATTCCGCTGACCAGAGGTCGATATTGGGTGCAGACGTTCGCGCACCCTGAAGGGTCGGCTCTCATCTCACTGGACATATCCGATCCGTCGAATCCGGTGGAGGTGGACCGGCTATCCCTCGCCGAGGAGTGGACACCTCACTGGATCTCCATGGAGCCGGCGGGAGACCGCATCGTCGTGACGTCGGGACCGGGGGCGACCCTTTACCGGGTGCTGGTCGCCCGCCTGGACCCACAGACCGGGAAGCTCGCGCTGGACTGGACCTTCCGCAGCCCGGGCTCGGAGACGCCGGGGGTAAGCTTCGACCGGACTTCCTGGCCACATGGAGACGCGGGGCCCGCCTTGCCGCACGGTGCGGTGTTCGCGCGGGCCGAGGACTAGCGTTCACCTGCCACAACTACCAGCGGATTCAGGAGACAGAAGATGCCCAATTCCGATATTGTGACCACCCATTACAGCCATGGAGGACTTCTAGGCGCCATTCATGATGGCGTCCGGCGGCTCGGAAAATCGCCTGACACCGTGAGCGTCAATGACCTTGGACCCGTGGATGAGTTCCATATTGGCGGTCGAGTCGCCACAGAGACTTTCCTGGGTCAACTCGAGATTGCCGCTGACGATCATGTTCTGGACGTTGGGTGCGGCTTGGGAGGGGCGAGCCGATTCGCGGCGCAGCAGTATGGATGTCGGGTGACGGGTATCGATCTGACCGATGAATACGTCGAGACCGGGGAGGTGTTGTGTTCGTGGGTCGGACTTGACGACCTCATCACGCTCGAAAGCGGTGACGCGACCGCCACACCCTACCCAGATGGTGCTTTCGATAAGTCGTACATGATGCACGTTGGGATGAATATCGCGGACAAACAATCTCTCGCGATGGAGCTTTTCCGAATTCTGCGACCAGGCGGGAGACTCGGAATCTACGATGTGATGCGAGTTGGAGAGGGCGCCCTTCAGTTTCCGGTGCCCTGGGCGACGAACCCTGCTGAGAGCGATGTCTCGTCGCCAGATGAGTATAGGGATTCGCTGGAGGCGGCCGGATTCCGTGTCATTGCGGAGCACGATAGAAGCGCGTTCGCGTTGGAGTTCTTCTCACAGCTCCAAGCGAGGGCAGGCGGTGCAGAGAGTTCGCCCTTGGGACTTCACATTCTCATGGGCGATTCGGCTCCAGAAAAAGTAAGAAACATGATTGAGAACGTGTCACAGCGTCGCGTTGCTCCCTTCGAGATCATCGTCGAGAGACAGGCTTAGTAGCTGCCTAGCCTTTTCGATCGATGCTTGGTGGGAGGGCCGTCAGGAAGAGCGGCGCGTGGGATTGAGATTACGCATCCCGATGCTGCCAGTTGTTCAAGTAGTAGCGTTCTTCAGCAAGCGAGGAAGGAACGACCTCCGTTTCAATCGCTCGTGCGCCGACTGACTTTGGTCGGTCCGTTGCCTCTGGTGCGGATGGCGTAAGAGTACACCCGGAGGAACTCCATGAAGCGCAGTTGGACGCTTCTGATAATGGTGGCCCCGGTCAGCGCTTTTCTCAGGTCCTGACCGTTAGGTAGCTAACCGTAGTGAGCGAAAGAATGAAATCGCGGGCCGGGCCTCTCCTCTTCTTGCTCTCTGTCGCCGGTTGTACTGCTTCCCCTCAGACTGTTACACAAGGTCCGCAGATTAGGCGTATCTTAGAGGACGATCGCTACGAATGGGTCACGGTCGAAACCGAAAACACTCGAATTCACTTTCCATCCGGCAGCTATGCTGAGACACAACAGAGCCTCCTTCCTGCGCGTGCGGAAGGATCCAGACGAACGGTACTGAGTCGATTGTCGGTGTCAGAGTACCAGGAGCCCCTCCACCTCTTCTACGTCGATAGTCGAGAAGACATGGAGAACCTGACCGGTAGCCCGGTTACTGGGTTTTCCTATTACAGTGACCACGCAATAGCGACCATTTTCAACGACCGTTGGCGGGCTTTTGAACGCCATGAGTTGACCCATACCGTCACCCTGGGGACATGGACTAGTCCAGCCGGACCGGCAGTAGTCGAGGGATTGGCGACCTACGTTGATGGAGCTTGCGGAAGGTACGAAAACGGCAGGATTATGAGGACTTTCATCGATCAGGAGTCGATGATTTCACTGGAGAAGCTGGTTGGGGACTTTCGGCAGCAAGATGACCTGATCGCTTATCTTCAGGCTGCGAGCACAATAGAATTCGTGGTGCATCGCCAAGGCCCGGAGGCTCTAGCCCTCCTGTGGGATCAGGGGCTTCAGGTTTCCCCGGCGCTTCTTCAGACCTCGGCTGACGTCTTCCAAAGAGAATTCGAGGTCTGGCTTTCCTCGACCTACGAGCCGGTGCCCGCCAGTGCCTGGGAGTCCATCCGAGCGGGTGGCTGTGGGATCGACGCTCGTCCAGCTGGCTGACGAGGTGAGAGACCCCGAGGTCATTGGCGACCCCGTTCAGGCGCGCTACCGGGCTGCGCCACGCCCCGACGCGAGAATCCAACGGCTCTTCCGGGGTAGCGCCGGAGTCCCAACTGCGAATCCGGCGCAGATTCCTCCAAACCTCGCACACAATGTCGCACACTGGTGCCGGGAGGACTCCCGCGTTTCCGAGGCGCGACGACACGTGAGTACGGCGGGGAACGCTACTACGTGAAGTGGGCGCCTCTTGACGGTCGCATACCACTCGCAGTTCCAAGACGACCCTCGTCTGGTTTGCACGTGCTTGGGATCTCCCTGCGACGTTCCGAAAGCAGTAATGTCCGTGAACCAGCCAGCTGCGCGCAGCCAGGAGGCGAACCATGAAGCGAAGTGATCGGGAATTGGGGATGGATCGCGCCATCACGCGGCGCGATTTCATCAGCGGCGTTGGGGTCGCGATTACCGGCTCGTCGTTGGTGGGCCCGTGGACGGCCTCGAGATTAGCCCAGGCCGAGCCTGCCGCCGCGGCTGGGGCAGCTGGGCTGGACCAGGAGGCCGCGTACTATCCGCCGGGCGCGATGGGGATGCGGGGCAGCCACAGCGGGTCGTACGAGGTGGCGCACGCACTGCGGGACGGCGCGCGCTGGGACGACCTGGGGCCGGAAGCCGAGACGGGCGAGGTCTACGACCTAGTCGTTGTGGGCGGTGGGCTGAGCGGACTGGCGGCGGCGTACTTCTTCCGCAAAGAGGCCGGACCCGAGGCGCGCATTCTGGTGCTGGATAACTGCGACGACTTCGGGGGGCACGCCACACGCAACGAGTTTCGCTCGGGGGGCCGCACGCTGCTGATCAACGGTGGCACGATCAACATCGAGGACCTGAGCGCATACGACGAGCCTTCTAGGGCAATGATCCGGGAGCTCGGCATCGACGTCAGCCGTTACGCCGAGTTTCATGACGAAGATCTGTACCCATCGCTGGGCCTCAGAGGCGGTGTCTTCTTCGACGAGGAAACGTTTGGTGTAGACCGGCTGGTAGTCGGACAGGACGGGCACGAACTGCACGAGTTCCTGGCCAGGACGCCACTGTCCGAGCCGGCGCGCAAGGACATCACCCGACTCTACGAGGACAGGGTGGACTATCTACCCGGTCGATCGCTGGAGGAGAAGGCCGGTGCACTGAGGCGGATGTCCTATCTTCAGTTCCTCACAGATCTCGCTCACGTCGACGCCGGCGTTGTGCCCTACTTCCAGACCTGGCGGCAGGGGTACTGGGGGATCGGCAATGACGCGCTACCGGCGGAGATAGCCCGGGTAACTGGCTTCCCAGGCTTCCAGGGCATGGGGTTTCCCGACTCGGGGCCTAGCGAGGGCGTCTTTCCAGTCGTTACGCCCACCAGCGATCAGTACTTCCGCTTTCCGGACGGCAACGCATCGATCGCACGTTTGCTGGTGCGGAGCATGATCCCCGCCACCGCGCCGGGAAGCGGCGCCGAGGACATCGTGACGGCGCGATTGGACTACGCGCAGCTCGATCGGGATCGCGCGCCCACGAGGATTCGGCTGAACAGCACGGCGGTCCGCGTGCGACACGTCGGGGACAACGAGAGCTCGCGAGAGGTGGAGGTGACGTACGTACGCTCGGGCCAGGCGCGGCGGGTGCGGGGCCGCTCCTGCGTGCTCGCCTGCTACAACGCCATGATTCCGTACATGTGTCGGGAGCTTCCCGAGGCGCAGCGCGAGGCGCTTTCTTATGCTTTGAAGGCGCCCAAAGTATACACCAGCGTCTTGATCCGGAACTGGAAGGCCTTCCAGAAATTGGGGCTCAGCCAGGCGTTCTGCCCCGGGAGCTATCACGATAGCGTCGGTTTGGGCGATCCGATCAGCATGGGTGAGTATCGCTGCCCGCGCACGCCGGACGAGCCAATGGTGTTGCAGCTGTACCGGGTGCCGCTGTCTCCGGGGTTGCCGGCGCCAGAGCAGTGGAAGAAGGGGATGTTCGAGCTGCAGATCACGTCCTTCGAGGTATTCGAACGCGAGGTCCGCGATCAGCTGGGGCGCATGCTCAGCGGCGGCGGTTTCGATCCGGCCCGGGACATCGAGGCGATTACCGTCAACCGCTGGCCCCACGGCTACATTTTTGGCTACGACCCCACCACTGAGGAGGTGGCGTGGACCAGCGAGTGGCCGGTACAAGAGCGCCCCTGGCTACGCGCCCGCGAACCCTTCGGCCGCATCGCCATCGCTAACTGCGATGCCGCGAACAACGCCATGGCGGAGGCCTCGTTCGGCGAGGCCCACCGCGCCATCCGCGAGGTGCTTGGAGGATAGCTACCTGTTGGGAGTGAGTGAACAAGGAGGAAGACGTGAGTGAGCATTCGATTGATCAAGGTCGCGAGCGATTCCTGGAGGCGATTCCTGGAGGCGTGGCTCACAAACGATCCCGATGCCCTCACGCGGGAACTCGCTGACGACGTAGTCTTCATGCCTCCAGGCCAGGAACCTGCCCGAGGCAAGGCGGCCGTGCGCGCCCGGGGAATGCCCGGTTCGTGGGACGAGTGGCCGGCATCCCGCAGCATCGAGATGCCGCGCAGTACCAGGCTTTGGACCAGGTCCGGATGCTGCTCGGCGTAGTGCATTGCCAGCGAGCTGCCGATCGAAGAACCGGTACTCGATGTCCGGCTTGTATTCACGACTGGGGCGCGGGGCTGGGCCGGCTCGGATAACGCCCCTACAGCGAATCTCGAGCCTTGTGTATCTTCGAATCATATAGCGAGCCGTCCCCCTAACGCTGGAGTGACCCATGGCGATTCGACTGGGCGATACCGCGCCCGACTTCAGGGCCGAGACCACAGAGGGTGAAGTCTCTTTTCACGAATGGCTGGGCGAGAACTGGGGCATCCTGTTCTCGCACCCGGCGGACTTCACCCCGGTGTGCACCACGGAGCTCGGCACCGTGGCCAAGCTGAAGGACGATTTCGCGTCCCGGGGCGTGAAGGTAATCGCGGTAAGCGTCGACCCGGTCGACTCGCACCACGAGTGGATCTCTGACATCAACGAAACCCAGAACACGGCGATGAATTACCCGATCATCGCCGATCCGGATCGGGTCGTGGCCGATGCGTACGACATGATCCACCCCAACGCCGACGACACCCTCACGGTACGCTCCGTCTTCGTCATCGATCCGGCCAAGAAGGTCAGGCTTACGCTCACCTACCCGGCCGCTACCGGACGAAACTTCGATGAGATCCTGCGGGTGGTGGATTCCCTGCAGCTCACTACGAACTTCAAAGTGGCGACACCGGCGAACTGGCAGGACGGTGACGATTGTATCATCTCGAACTCGATCCCGGACGAGGAGCTGGACGCCACGTTCCCGAAGGGACATGAGAAGATCAGACCGTACCTGAGGACGACACCACAGCCCAACCGCTGAAGCCACGTGTACGGCGGTCGGCCCGATCGGCCGGCCGCCGGCCCTTTCCGCTCGCCTGTTGCCCTACCGTTGAGTCGCAGCTATCGATTCGTTCGCATGCTGACTCGCACTCTCCTCATCGCGATCGCCCTCCTCGTGGCCGCCGGAACGTGGCGGGTGGCGCGCTGGTACTGGCGTCCCTGTCTCGCGCTCCCGGATGCCCTCGTCCTCGAGCGCGCAGCGGGCGGCGTCCGGGTGTTCCTGGACGTCAGTAACGAGGGAGCCCGCCGGAGTCGGGACTGCCGCGCGATCCTCATCCGGTGCGAGATGCAGGAGCCCATGGGCTGGCTGCGGATCGAGTCGGGGCGCCACCGGGACTCGGAGGATCCGAACCCACCGAAGGCGGGTATTCCTCCGGGTGGCTCGCTCCGGATCGCGCTCGACCGCCTTCTACCGGACGAGCCGGGCAGCTACCGCCTCGAGATCGCCGTCATCAACGGTGAGGAAAAGCGGTCCTCGTACGTTGTACAGATAGAGGCCGTCCCGCCCGGCGCGACGTACTGACGCGCCCTGGACGGTCGGGAGGGGGACATGTGGAAGAGGCATGATGCCCCGGCCGTGAGCCGGGACCGTTCGCTCTCTGCGACGGCCGGCGCCGTGCTGGCGATTGTCGCGCTCACGGGAACGCTTGCACTGGCCGGCTGCGGCTCCGATTCACCTGCCGAACCGGACCCCGGCCCGGATCCGGTCCCGCTGGCCGACCCCCCGCCCGACGCATCGACGGCCCTGGCCACGATCACCGAGGCCGACCTCGCTGCCCGCGTGGGCGTCGTCGCGCATGACTCCACGCTTGGCAGATCGACGCCGAGTCCAGAGCTGCAGAAGGCGGCCCTGTACATCGCGGGGGAGTTCGACCGATTGGGTCTCGAGGGGGACGATCCTGACACGGACGTCTGCACGGATCGCGGCGTACCGGGCGAGTATTGCCCGTATCTTCAGTGGTTTACCGCCCAGCCGGCAGACACGGCACCGACGCTCAACGTGATCGCTCGACTGGCGGGTTCCGATCCCGCCGTTTCCGATGAGCACGTGCTCATCGGAGCGCATTTCGACCACGTCGGGATTGGCATAGCGGTCGCCGCTGACTCCATCTATAACGGGGCGGATGACAATGGTTCCGGGGTAGCGGCTGTGCTCGAGCTGGCCGAGGCGTTCGTCGCCCTCGATACGCCACCACGCCGCTCGATCATCTTCGTGCTGTTCAGCGGCGAAGAGCTAGGCCTGCTCGGATCGCGTTACTATACGCTGCACTCGACCGTCCCTATGAGCGACGTCGTGACCATGGTCAACCTGGACATGATCGGCCGGAACTGGACCAACATGGTGGCGGGCATTTCTCAGCTCGATTCGGACATCTTCGATCGGTCGGACCGGGTAGCCGACGCCCATCCGGAGCTCGATATGGACTTGATCGCCGATCCGTGGCCGGAGGAGAATCACCTGAATCGATCGGACCAGGCCCCCTTCGTACTCCACGGCGTGCCGGTCCTGTACCTGACAAGCGGTTTGCACGCTGACTACCACCAGCCGTCGGATGAGGCCGACAGGCTGGACTACGAGAAGACGACCCGGGTGACGAAGCTCGTTTTCTGGCTGCTGTGGGAGTTCGCGCAGACGACGGAGCCGCCCGGGTTCATTCAGTAGCGCCTCGGACCGCACTGCCGGGTTCGTGACCAAATAAGAAGACCGGCCGGGTGGCCCGGCCGGTCTTCGCTCATCTGTATGTGTTCGCGTCGCGCCAGGTGCCGCAGTCGATGCTGCGCCGGCTCCGCGTACGGTCGTCAAGCTACTCGATCTCGTGGAACTCCACGCGCCGGTTCTCCTGCCTGCCTTCCGGCGTCTCGTTCGTGGCGAGCGGACGGTCCTCGCCCAGACCGCGCGCCGAGTACAGCGACGCGTCCAATTCGGCGAAGTTGGCGATCAGGTAGTCGAGCACCGTGTTCGCCCGACGGTCGCTGAGCCCCCGGTTGTAGTCCACGCTGCCCACGCCGTCCGTGTGGCCCATTACCTCGAACTTGATCCCCGGCCGCTGGAGCAGGGCAAGGCCCACCTCGTCCAGGATCGGCAGCGACTCGGGTCTCAGCACGTCCTCGTCGAAGTCGAAGTAGACGTTGTGCAGGACAAGCAGCCCTTCCTGGATTCCCTCCTGGATGGGGCTGCACCCCGTCTCATCTACCTCCGCCCCTTCGGGCGTGTCGGGACAGCGATCGATGCCGTCCAGGTAGCCGTCATTGTCGGTGTCGAACGGACACCCATCCACGTCCACCAGGGCCCCCGGCGGTGTGTCCGGGCACTTGTCCAGCCCGTTCAGCACCATGTCGAGGTCTTCGTCCCACGGGCACCCGTACTCGTCCACGGTGGCGCCGCGCGGCGTATTCGGGCACTGGTCCCAACCGTCGGGTACACCGTCGAGGTCAGAGTCCATCGGGCATCCGTCGTCGTCCACGATCTGGCCCGCCGGCGTGTTCGGGCACAGGTCGCCCCGGTTGTACACGCCGTCCTTGTCCGAGTCCTTCGGCCCGCCGAGGAAGTAGGACACGCCGATACTGAGCTCGTTCATGAACAGGTCCTCGGAGGGCACTTCGGGCAGGCCCGTCCCCTCCTTCCGCATGTCCTGGAGCGCGTCGGGCACGTGGTGCTGCCGGATGTCGGCGCGCACGGCCACGTTGTGCCACACGTAGTACTTGGCGCCCGCCCCGTAGCTCAGGGCGAAGTCGGTTTCCGGACTCAAGTCTTTGATGTAGAAATGCGCCACACCCGCTCCGAGTACCGGAAAGATCTGGAAGTTCTGGCCGATCTGGAAGTTGTACCCGATTACCCCCGTCAACCACCAGGTCGTCATGTTCCGGGTCCCACCGGGGAGCGCCAGGCGCTGGAGGGAGTTCTGTGCTTCGCCGCCCAGGAAGCCCCGCCAGGGGAAAACATAGTTGACGCGAAGCCCTATGACGGCATCCCGGCGGATCAGGTCCGCGCCGGTATCACCGGGATCGAACTCTGGCTCGTCGTTCATCAACCCGAGGTGGGCGTTGAATTCGACGCCCCCGTTGCCCCACTTGGGAGTCCGCTGCCCGAGCAGTGCCTCGGGAAGCGCGATCACCAGAAGGGCGATCGCGACCGGGAGAATGGCTGTACGCTTCATCATGAGAGCCTCGCTCTCTCGCGTCCTAGTCTCGCGGCGCCGCGATCCGCGGCCGGTTCGTCGTACGGGGATCGCACCTGAACCGGAACACCGGTTCCTGCGCCAAACGCCTGCGGGGGTATCGAGTCGCAGAAACCTTGCCATGGCGGCGTCTGCATGCCGCGAGAATAACCTCGATGCGTCTAGAGGTTGGGGTGACCGCCGGTTAGGGCGACCGCCCGTTCACCGTAGCGTATGCGTCGGTGGGATTATGGGGCCGACTGTTGCATGAATGCAACAAGTCGCGACTGCTCCTCCGCGGTGAGCTGATCCATTCCGAGCATCGCCCCCATGGCGCTCATGCGAGCCACCAGCGCCTGGACCTCATCCGCCGGGTGCGCCGACGGAGACGGTGTATCGTGACACCCGGAGCATTTTTCCGCGTACAGAGCCGCGTCGGAATCCACGTCCTCCGCTGGCGGGAGCTCGGCCGTCCGCAGACCCGCCATCAGCATCCCGTCCACCATTCCCTCGCTGCGTGGTCCGCCGAGGCGGTTGCCCAGAGCGGCCCCACGCATCAGCATCCGGCGAACGAGGATCGGCCACTCGTCGGAGCTGTGCATCTTCGGGCTCGACAGCCCGTGGCACTGGAGGCAGTAGGCCTGCTGCAGGCCGACGGCGCGGGACCCCTGCTCGGGCAGGTCCTCGAGCCGGTAGCTCGCCGGCGGAAGACCCGTCCCCACCGAGGCGATCAGCCTCCACCGCTGCGGGCGGCTAAGATGAGCGGTCTGCGGCCCTCCCAGGTCGGCAAGCAGACTGTCGAAGAACGCGAGCTGCGCCTCGTCATCCGGCGCCCGCTCGGCAGGAGCGCACGCCCCGGACGCGGCTACCGCAAGGGCCAGCAGCACAAGTGGAGTCCACTTCACTCTCCAACTTCCACCCGCCGGCTTCGTCTGTGCCCGCGTACGTGCGACAAGCCTGGTTTCCCGCATGCCGATGCTCCCTTGGACGTCCCGCTCGTGGTGACAATGCCGCTTGGAATACCGCTTGGAATCAACGGAAAGAGGATACCACGCCGGGCGGGTGATCGCTACCGCGGGCGGCGCGGGCTGGCGGGTGACGAAGGAGGGCTCAGGCCGGGATGGGCTCCGCGGGCTCCTGCTGCTGCTCGCGCTGTTTGAGCACCTGAGGCTCCCACTGGCGGATCATGGTGAGAAAGGCGGTCACGAACTCGGGATCCAGGTATTCGCCCATCTCCTTCTGGAGATAGCTCAGGGTACGCGCCAGAGGCCATGGCGGTCGGAAGGGCCGGCGCGTGCGCAGAGCGTCGTAAATGTCGCACACCTGGATGAGTCGGCTCAGTCGATCCGGTTGGCGCGCGTAGTGCAGTTCCGGGTAGCCCTTCTTCCCCGTCCAGCCGATGTGGTGCTCATAGGCGGCCGTCGCGGCGAGCGCGAAGCGAGGACCCGACGCAAGTAGAATGCGTGCCCCCTCGACCGGGTGCTCCTGGATCGTCTTCCACTCTTCGTCGTTCAGCTTCCCGGGTTTATTCAGAATCTCGAGCGGTATGACGGTCTTCCCGACATCATGAAGCAGGGCGGCCTCGCCCACGGCCCGTACGTCGGTGGACGCGAGGGCCAGCGATTCGGCCAGCCCCATTGACAGCACCGACACGTTGATCGAGTGGGTCGCACTGTACTGGTCGATCTCCTTGAGCTCGACCAGCGGCAGGATCACCTCCTGCTCGGTATGCATAGCGGAGGCCAGGAGCTGTACGACCCCGATGGCCTCTGCATTGGGGATCTCGCCGTGTGCATCCGCCTGCTTGTGAAGGAAGGAGGCGATCTCGAGCTCGTCCTCCAGATTGAGTCCCATGGTCGCCGTGGCGACGGTTCGCTCGTTCCCCTCGCCCAGCACCGAGACAGGGCCGAAGCGGATGGCCCCATCGATCGCCATGTCCTGGGGAAGCTCCTGCTGCCCGCCCCAGGCCAACCGGGCGTTCACTTCCTCCAGGAAGGCTTCCAGGTCACCGCGCGTGACGCAGGATTCGATTTCCACGCGCTCCACTTCGATCGCCGCGAGCGTCCAGGCCCATTCCCACTGGCGGAGCTCGGAGATCGGCCGATCGTCGTACACGACATCACCTTCGAGGAAGGTGAACACGGGCTGAGGATTCTCCTGCAGCAGCACGCGGAGCTGCCAATAAGCAGCATCCAGCGACCGCTCCCGCTCCGGGTGGCCGGCGCGGTACAGCCGCACAGTCGCTAGCTGCTTGGCCAGGGCCTGGAGGAACCGGATCGCTTCGTTCATGAGCTCACGGGAGTCTTTCCCAACGCACGGCGGATGTTGGGATCGGACGACCCGCTCGCGCTGGAAAGGACACGTCTCGCCCGGCCTTCGGTGGGCCAGCGCTCTCTCAGCCCCTTGAGCGCCGCGAGAACGTGCGCGCTTCCTTCGGGGAGCTCGCTGCGGACCAGGAAGCGTCGCCGTACCGGGGCGAGCTGAAGCAGTATCTCCAGGTCCTCGTCGGTCCCCAGGCGCGTCAGGGTGCGCACGGCCGCTGCCCTGAGCACGGGAGCGCTCGTCTGGTCGAGGGCGACCCGTCGCACGTGCTCCTCCGCCGCCTGCGGACAGGCCTTCTCTGCCTCGGCCAGACCGAGACTTACGGCCCGATCGTTCGCTTCCGTGAGTGCGGAGATCACCGCGGCGTCCCGGTGCTCGGGCACTCGCATGGATAGCTTCAGAGCCTCCAGCCGAACCATCTCGTGCTCGTGCCTCGTGAAGGGCTCAGGCGAGAAGCCGGGGGGCCAGCCTGGAATGGCGCCCAGCAGTGTCAGCATGTTGCGGACCACGTACCAGCGCTGGTCTCCGAGGCGCTCCACGAGCAGAGGACCGAGCTCCCGGCCGATGGCCTCCAGCCGCTCTAGGAGCTTCCAGCGGATGGACCTCGACGGAGACTCGGCGAGGGCATCGAGAAGAGGATCCGCAGCGTCGATTCCCATCCGCGACAGGAGGCGATCGATCCACTCGAAGTTGGGCGACTCTTTCTCGGTAAGGCGCCGCACCGTTCCGGGCCTGGCCACCAGCGTCCAGGCCTCTCCTTCGGCGTCTGTGCCAGCCGGGACATCGTCGAGAATTGAAATGACCGTTCCCACCAGATCCGCCATGATCATCTCGTCGAGCGCGCGGCGGAGAGAATCACCCGAGACGTCCACCTCGAGGCACATCTGAGCCACCCGCTCAGGGTTGAAGGCGGACGACGCCTGCGTATCGAGCCGGACGATGGGTGCACCGGCCGACATCCGCTGGAGCGCCTCGTCGTAGTCCTCCGCGTTGGGGTTCTCGAGCTGCCAGTCGGAGACCATGCGCCGCATGTGGTCTCGAACCGCCGCGCCCGCCTCCTGTTGTGCTGGAGAATCTGCTGACTCTGCGTGCCGGGCCAGCTTGGTCAGAACTCGCATCATGGAGTCCGAGATGTCCTTGGACTGCTCGTTCGTCGCGGCCTCCAGCAGCTCGATTGCGGCGTCCGTAGTGAGCTGATTGGACGCCTTCAGGAGCAGTTCCTGCTGCTGGGCCGGGTTTCCCGCCATGCTGTGAAGAAGTCTGCGCAGCGTGCCCGGCTGGAGCCGCGTGATCAGGTCCGAAACCCGGTCGCGCAGGTCTTCCGATTCGAGGGGATCCCCCTGGGGTCCTTCCCTGACGATAGCCAGCAGATATCCGGTGATCGCCTCGTCGAAATCGTCGTTGCCGGTCTTCTGATCGATGGCCCGGGCTACGGCCTCCGGCTCGGAAATTGCTTCGTCGTCGAGATCCTCGCCCGCCACGGCTGAATCCGCGAGCATAATCCACAGGTGGGAACATGGTGCCGCTTCAGACGTGGATGAGTTGCCACCGTCATTGATTTGAAGCCTCTTGAATCCGAGAGGGTGCAGGTGCACGTGTGGGCGGCTATTCAGGACTTCGCTCGGTTCCCGCCCGAGCGGGCGTCCGGTTCGCTCGGGTTCTGCCGCCAGCAGGGCCAGGATCTCCGCGATTTCCTTCTCGCTGACCCCGGTCGATACGGTCATCAGCCCCAACTCGTGTCGGTACATCCTCTCGGCGAGACCCCGCAGCAGGGGGTGTTCGCGATCCGTGGCCACACCCTCGATGATGAGCTGGTCACGCGCGACCGCGATGACCAGGTTACCCCGCAGGCTGAGCAGAGACGAAAGGCGAACCACGACTTTGGCGAGAGCCGGAGCGAGGGCGGGATGACCGGGCGGGTACATCGAGTGCTTCTGGAAAGCCCCGGAAAGGTCGATGAGCAGATCCGCGAGCTCGCCCGAGAGCGATGCCCGTGTGCTCGGATCGTGTGTGGTTTGCTCGCCCGTCATATTCGACCGCTTCGGCTCAGGCCCGGTATGTCGGCGAATCTGCGCCTGATCGGGGTGCAAGAGACAGACCCTGAGGCTTCTTTGAGCGCTTCATCCCGCCGAAAGGGACGCAACTTCGCATAACGTCATGCGGGATAGTGGGTTAAGACTCGATATCGGTCGGCGAATGGCCTGGAACGAGGACTGGCCCGGATCTGCTCACGTGGCCGTTGTACCCGAAGTCTGCTTTGGGGGACTTGCGAGTTGCGGTGAAGTTACTCGACGACCACGACAGTCTGACGGCGAGCCCGCCCCGTGAAGATTAAACTCTTACCGCGTAATACGTTACGTCGTTGGTGACGAAAGTCGGGGCGCCCGGATTTGAACCGGGGACCTCTGCGTCCCGAACGCAGCGCTCTACCGGACTGAGCCACGCCCCGACATTGGTGCCTTGAAGCGGGCAACCGGATTCGAACCGGCGACCTCAACCTTGGCAAGGTTGCGCTCTACCAGCTGAGCTATGCCCGCAAGTCTCTAGTGATTTCTTTCCACCAAGCCACCGGTCGGAATTGAACCGACGACCGCTCGATTACGAATCGAGTGCTCTACCTCTGAGCTACGGTGGCAGAAGTGGAGCCGGCGGGACTCGAACCCG
>JBDGWG010000042.1:0-28293 GCA_039585235.1 Gemmatimonadota bacterium
GACGTATGACGAGTACGATTGACCGATCGGGTGTGAAGCCATGGGGCCAACGCATTGAGAGGATAACATGAGACTTGGCTTTGTTCGCAGTTATCGGCTGGCAGTCGTGTCCGCGGCTCTTCTCGCCGCATCGTGTAACGATAATCCGGTGAGTTTCGACACGAAGGACACCTCTCGTCTGGAAATCAACCCGACCACCATGGTGATTCCGGGCGGACGGACCACCAAGCTGGAAGTGCGTCCGGTCAACGCGGGCCGTCAGCCTACGTTTGCTGACGTAGCCTGGACCGTGACCAACTGTGGCGATGCAGCGTCGATCGACGTGGCCGTCGATCCGGACCAGCTGGAGCTCCAGCCTCCGGGCCTTCTGATCGTCACGGCGAACACGCAGCTCGGGTCGAACTGCGTTGATGTAACGGGGGGTGGTGTGACCGGAGCGGTGGACGTCGTCGTTACGGCCGAGGCCGTAGCGATCGACTCCGCTCCCACAGTCCTGAGAGCGGGTGAGACGGGAACGGTCTATCCCCGCATCATTACGGCGGACAGCACGACGATGACGCCGTTTGAGCTGAGCCATGTGGTTTTCACGTCCGACAACGAGGACGTCGCCACGATCGACGCCACGGGCTTCGTGGAAACGGAGACAGCGGGAGCGGCCCTGCTAACGGCTACGTGGCTCCCGGACTCGGTCGGAGTCGACCTGTCGGGCGCCCCCCCGCGGGCCGGCTCCGCGGCGCTCGAGGTGGTCGCCAACGTGCCGGATTCCGCGTTCCTCGACGTGGGAGTGGCGTTCGGTGCATTCGCCGTGCCGGACTCGGCGGATGGTGAGGTCATCGTTCTCGACGAGTTTGGGAACGTGAACCAGAATCCAGCGGAGATCCTTGACATCTTCGCGGTTTCGGACGCTCCCGCCACCGCCACGGTGGACGCGGAGATCCGGCAGACCGAGGATCCTCTAACGGGCGAAATTTCCGCCCGCGCGGTCATGCGAGTTCAAATCGTGGGCACCGGAGTTGCCAACATCTCGGGTACGGTAACCACCAGCGAGGGCGTGTTCGACTGGGGTCCGGCGCTCGCCGTCGGAGCGGATCCGCAGATTGCTGCGGTTACGCCTGCAACCGGTGGCTTCGCCGAATCCGTGACGATCACCGGCTCGGGCTTCGTGGACGGGTTCACGACCGTCTTCGTGAGGCGTGTCGATACCGGTGTGAATTACGACCTCGGTAACTTCACGGTGGACAATCTGACGACGATCACGGCACAGATGCCGACCTGGACGGTGCCGGGAGCGTTCGAGATCACAGCTGACGTCGGCGGCATAGTCTCAGCGACCTCCGCAACGTGGACGCAGACGAATACGTTCGACGAATCTGCCACGGAGGACAACAGCTTCTGGAACACCGGGGGCCAGGCCGATATCAGCGTTCCGGCGCTCATCGACGGGTCACTGATCGGTGAGCCGGACGACGGGCTCTTCGGGAAGATGGCGGATTGGCTCTTCTTCACGATCTCCGGCGGGACTCGCACGCTCGCGTACGAAAACACCCCGCTGGGCACCGAGGACATGGAGTACGCCGTGATCGATGGCGGCTTCAACTTCATCTGGTGCACGGACGACCACACCGGCCCCGGCAGTCCTGACGGCGGCGAGTGCGTGCTGCCTGGCCTCGGTGAGCCCATAGATGGCGAGACCTCGACGGGTACGTGGTGGCTCATCCCGCAAGAGTGGGGCAACGTGGACACGACCTACCGTCTAACGATCACCATGGCCGAGGATTAGGATCGGCCAGATTTCACAACCCAAACCGCGAGGGCCTCCGGAGTTCCGGGGGCCTTCGCCTTTCATTGGAACTTTCGAGACACTCGACCGTGAGCCCGTCCTTCCCGACGACCCTCGTGGCCATCGGCCTCGGTTCCAATCTCAGCGACCGTCTCCAGAGTCTACGCTTCGGACTGGGCCGCCTGCGGCTGATACTCGAGGACATCCAGTCCTCGTCCGTGTACGAGAGCGAGCCCGTGGGGATCACGGCCCAGCCGCCCTTCCTGAACGCCTGCTGCGTGGGCGTGACGCAGCTCGCGCCGCGCCAGCTCCTTTCACAGCTGCAGGACGCGGAACGCGCGGCGGGCCGTCGGCCGTCGGGATCGCGCTTCGGGCCGCGCGAGCTGGACCTCGACGTCCTCCTGTGGGGGACCGACACGATCCGGCTGCCGGGTCTCGAAGTCCCGCACCCCCGCATTCGTGAGCGAGCCTTCGTGCTGGTGCCGCTGGCCGAGATCGCCCCACATTGGATAGTCCTGGACCCGAGCGGCGCCGGCGAGGCGCAGACGGTCGCCGAGCTGGAGGCTCGGGCCGACACAAGCGGACTCAGGCTCACGGAGCATGTGCTGAGGTGAGAATCGCGGGACGGATATCGCTGATCCTTTGCGTGTTCGTGGCCAGCGCGTGTAATGATCGGGCAGGCGCGACCGACGAAAGCCGGCCGGACACGGCTGCGCCCGACACCGTTCTCCGCCGCCTCGCCGCGGAGCTCCTGCCGGCGGCCGAGCTGCGCTCCGGGTTGATCGCCCGCGAGCCCATCCATCTCGCCACGCGCTCACGGGAGGACCTCGAGGCTTTCCTGGTGGCCGAGATGGCCGAACAGTTGCCACCGGACCGCCTGGACGCGGTCGTGCGGGTCTACGCGCGTCTGGGGCTCGTACCCGACACCATCGAACTGGAGCCGCTGCTCCGATCGCTGCTGCTGGAGCAGGTGGTCGGGTACTACGATCCGGCCCGCGACACGCTCTACGTGGTCGACCGGGTGGATCCCGGGACTCCCTCATGAGCGCCAGCCTGGAACGCAACGACCGCGGGACGGCGGTCCAGGCGGCCATGGAGGGCCACGCCACGTTCGCCATGCTGGAGTGGCAGCTGGCTCGCCTGGCGGGCGGGGAGGCCGACCTCACGGCGCTTCCCGGCCTCGACGAGCTGCTCGGCGACGATCCCCTCGCCGCGGCGGGGCTCCAGATGCCGGTGCTCGCCGAGGCACCCACGGTGATCCGCGAGTCGCTTCTGTTTCCCTATCTCGGTGGCCTGGTGTACCTGCAGAAGCACTGGGCCGGGCCGTGGGGCCGGGTGCCTCCGCTCGGGGCCGAGATGCCCGTGTCCACGGAGCAGATCCTCCACCCCGAGCGTTTCGCGCCCGGTCAGGAAGACATGCCCACCCTCGTCCGGTTCGTAACCGAGCCTCCGGATGGCTGGACCGAAGCGCTGACCGACGACCTGGGCGAATTCGAGACGCGTCTTCTGCTCAGGGAATTCCTCCCCGAGCGAGCGGAGGCCGACCGGGCGGCGGCCGGGTGGGACGGGGACCGGTTCCGGCTTCTGGATGGCCCGGGTGGGGAGGTGTTGGTGTGGTCGACGGTGTGGGACTCCGACCGGGACGCGCTGGAGTTCGAGGCCGCGGTCGAACGCGCGCTCGACCGACGCTACGAGGGGGATCCGGGGGCGTTCGGTAGAGAGATACGGGTGGTCCGAGACTTGGCCGGCCCGCGTCCGGTGGTGGTGGTCTGGGACCTGCCCGTCGGGCTCGGCCGACCGGCCGAGTTCGAGGCGCTCGCGGAGCTGGAGCTCGTGGATCTGCCTTCTCCGCGGCCCGTGCCGTGACCGCGATCCAGGTCGAGGTGCCGGCCCGTTCCGGTGGGGGCTACGAGGTCCGGGTGGACCCCGGAGGCCTGGACCGCCTGGCCGACGCCTGCGCCGCGGCGCCGGTACGCCGGTACGCCGTTATGGCGGATAGCCACGTGGCGGAGCTGTACGGCCGGCGGGCCATCGGGGCCCTCGCGGACGGAGGTCTGGACGCCGAGCTGTTCGCCTTCCCGGCCGGGGAGTGGAACAAGTCGGCGGAGCAGTGGTCGAAGCTGGGCGTCGAGATGATGCGTGCCGGATTCGGCCGCGACAGTGCGTGCATCGCGCTGGGCGGTGGCGTCACAGGCGACCTGACCGGCTTCGTCGCCTCGACGTACATGCGCGGGGTGCCGGTGATCCAGGTCCCCACGACGCTTCTGTCCATGGTGGACAGCGCGGTGGGCGGAAAGACAGGGATCGACGCCGGCCCGGTCAAGAACGCGATCGGGACGTTCCACCATCCGGCCGCCGTTCTCATCGATCCCGAGGTCCTCGGCACACTGCCCCGATACCAGCGAATCTCAGGCATCGCGGAGGCGGTGAAGGCGGCCGCGATCCGGGACACCGAGTTCCTCACGTGGATCGACGACCGCGCGACGGCGCTCCGGGATGGCGAGCTCGAAGCGACCGTGAGTCTCATCGAGCGAAGCGTGCGGATCAAGGCGCACGTGGTGAACGAAGACCCCGAGGAGCATGGACTCCGCGCGATTCTCAACTTCGGACACACGTTCGGGCACGCGCTGGAATCCATGACCGGCTTCGCCGTGCTTCACGGGGAGGCCGTGGCGGCCGGAATGCGGATGGAGGCGCGTCTCGGAGAGAGCCTCGGGGTGACGGCCGCCGGAGTCGGGGAGAAGCTCGACGAGATCCTGGCCCGGTGCGGACTTCCGGAAGTGCTCGAGCCGCCTCTCGATCTCGACGATTTGCTCGAGCGCGCTCGGCCCGACAAGAAGTCGAGGGAAGGGAGCCTGCGCTGGGTGCTCCTCGCGGAGCTCGGCAGGGTGGCGACGGCCCCAGACGGGGCGTACACGCACGGGATACCGGCCGCCGCGTGCCGGGGCCCGCTGGACGCTGCTTTACGCGGAGCCTTCGAAGCCGCAGATTTCTCCGCGTGAGGAACAAAAGGAGCTGAGACTGGACCGAGCGACACGTCGGGCCCGAGCCCATCAAACGGGGACGCCTTGGAGGTGAGAGGCGACGTTTCCGGAGTCTTCGCGGCCTTCTACGCCCAGCGCGAGAAGCGCACCGACGACTTGTTCTTGCGATCCGGCCAGCGCTCCTGGACGTGGGCGGAAGCGGCCTCGCAGGCCCACGCACTTGCGTGCTCGTTCCAGGATCTGGGCATAGAGAAGGGCGACCGTATCGCGCTGACTATGCCGAACTGGCCCGAGTTCGTCCTCACCGTCCTCGCCGCGGCCGAGATCGGGGCGGTCGTCGTTCCTCTCAACCCGGCGTACTCCGCCCGCGACATCCAGTTCGTGCTGCGAAACACGGAGGCTGCGCTGGTCGTCTCGGCGGAGCGCTACGCCGGTACAGAGTACCTGGAACTCTTCGAGTCCCTGTTCTCCGAGCTTCCGAGCCTGCAGTACCTCGTCACGGTCGGCGAGGAGGACCTGTGGTACGACGACCGGATCTATCAGTTCGAGGACCTGGTTTCCGCGGGGCGCGGTCACGAGCTGATTCCTGAGGAAATCGGGCCGGGCGATCCATTTGCGATCCTGTTCACGGCAGGTACGTCCACCAAGTACAAGGGCGTGGTTCAGTCGCACGAGAGTATGCTTCGGACGGCCGAGGCGACGGCGGCGGGACTCCGGATGACGGATTCGGACAGCACGCTGTGCACCGTGCCCCTGTCCAACATCTTCGGTCTCGGCGTGGCCCTCCTCACGTCGATCGCCACGGGCTCCGACCTCGTGCTTCAGGAGAGCTTCGAGGTCACCGGGGTGATGGAGCTGATCGAGTCGGAGAGACCGACCGTTCTGCACGGGGTTCCGACGATGTTCGTGATGATGTTGCGGGACCCGGCGATCGAGACGGCAGACCTGTCGTCCCTGCGCTCAGGGGTGATCGCGGGGGCGCCGGTCTGTCCGGAGCTGGCGGCCGAGGTCCGGGCGCGCATCGTGCCGGACCTGGAGATCGCCTACGGTCTCACCGAGACCGCGCCCACCGTCTCCATGACGCTGCCTACGGACTCGCCGGAAAAGCGGGCCGGGACCGTTGGCCGGCCACTGTCCGGCGTCGAGGTCTGCATCCTGGACGATTCGGGGGTACCGCTGCCCGCCGGCACGGAGGGAGAGGTCGCCGTGCGGGGCTTCAACCTGATGTCCGGGTACTTCCGTCAGCCGGCCGCGACCCGCAATGCCATGACGGCGGACGGCCTGTTCAAGACGGGCGACCTTGGATCTCAGGACGATGAGGGTTATCTTCATATCGATGGTCGCAAGAGCGACCTGATAATTCGCGGGGGATACAGTGTCCATCCGCGTGAGGTAGAAGACCACCTCCGATCCCTTCCCGCGGTCGCCGATGCGGCCGTCGTCGGTATCCCGAATGAGGTGCTGGGGGAGTTGGTGTGCGCCTGCGTCGTCCTCATCGAGGGCGCGCTGGTGACGGAGGACGAGATCCGCAAGCTGTGCCGGCCGACGCTCGCGGAGTACAAGCTGCCGGACGTGGTTCATTTCGTGGAGGAATTACCGAAGACCACGACGGGCAGCTCACGACGCGCCGAGATCTCACGCCGCATGCGGCTCGAGCTCGCAGCCCGTCGGCAAGAACAGGCCGACTGACGAGACGGAGAGACTCTTCGCACCATCCCCCCCGGGAGATCCGGGGGCGAGGTCGAAGGGCCTCTCGCCCGCTTGAATGGCGGGTTCTGCCAGACACAACAGAGCAGTAGAAGAGAGGAAATGAACGAAATTTATTCGCGCGCGCCGCACAGACCGGCCGCGTCCGCCGACGCGCATTTGCCGCACGCGGCCCTCCTGATCGATTTCGACAACGTCACGATGGGAATCCGGTCCAACCTGGGCCAGGAGCTCCGTAAGTTGTTGGACTCGGATATGATCCGGGGGAAGGTGTCGGTGCAGCGCGCCTACGCGGACTGGCGCCGGTACCCGCAGTACATCGCGTCTCTGTCCGAGGCGTCGATCGACCTGATCTTCGCCCCGGCATATGGTTCCACGAAGAAGAACGCCACCGACATCCGGCTCGCGATCGACGCCCTCGAGATCGTGTTCATCCGGCCGGAGATCGGGACCTTCATCCTGCTGTCGGGCGACTCCGACTTCTCGAGCCTCGTCCTGAAGCTAAAGGAGTACGGCAAGTACGTGATCGGCGTCGGGATCCAGGAGTCGAGCTCCGACCTGCTCGTGCAGAACTGCGACGAGTACTACAGCTACAACACGCTGTCGGGTCTCACGTCCGCTTCCGAGATGCAGAACATAGAGAAGCACGATCCGTGGGAGCTTGCGGCGAAGGCGATCAGCCGGATGACCGAGCGCGGCGACGTGATGCGCTCGGACCGGTTCAAGCAGGTCATGCTCGAGCTGGACCCGGGCTTCAGCGAGAAATCGATCGGGTTCAGCAAGTTCAACCGATTTCTTGAGTCCGCATCGCGGGGCATTCTGGATTTGCACAAGGCGGCCAACGGTCAGTACGCGGTCGCGATCGGCCAGCGCGTGGCCGAGTACACCGGCGCAGGTACGGTTTCCACGGGTCCACCGGCTTCCACGACCGGGGCCACGCCGCAGGTCGCGGCGAAGGAACCGGAAGAGACCCGCGGTCGGCGGCGCGGGCGCGTGGACGGGCCAAGGACGCAGAAGGCTGGGACTCGCTCCGGTCGACGCAGCCAGTCGCGCGCACCGCGGGACGAGGAAAGGCCTCGCGAGGTTCCGCCCTCGGTGGATGAAGATCGGCTTCGCGCCGCGTACGAGCTGCTCCGATCGGTAGTGGACGAAAAGGCTGCGCGTGGCGGTTCGGTGCGCGACTCCGAGGTGAAGCGCCAGATGGTCGCGAAGGACCCGGACTTCGACGAGGCCGCCCTCGGCTTCCGAAAGTTCTCGCGGTTCCTGCGCCAGGCGCACGACGAAGAGGTGATCAACCTCGAAAGGACGGGCGAGGGCAACTACAAGATTTCTGCCGTGTCGAACGGGGACTCAGCGGTGAAGAAGGCGCAGCCGGAAGATCCCGCTGGCCAGCCGTCCGGGGACGGGCGCAGCCGGAGCCGCGGACGCCGGGACGGACGCGATCGATCGAGTGGGCGTGAAAGCAAACAAGCGCCGGACGAGAGCGATGTAGAGCCCGGCGTCGAGTCGGCGCCGGACGTATCGCCGGTGTCGGACGCTTCGCCCGGGCCGGACATCTTGCCGGTAGAGGCCGCCCCGCCGGTTGAGCCGGCGGCGCAGGATACGGCGAGTCCACCGGAGGCGACTCCGACGCGCCTGGCCGGCCGACGGCGTCGTGCTCCGAGGCCGAAGCCCGGTGCCACGGTCGTCCCGGGTCCGGTAGACGCGGTCGACCCACCGGCGAGCGATGTCGTGGTGAAAGAGAAGAAGGATGACTCGCCGCCCCAGCCGACCACCCGATCGATGGGGCGCTTCCGCCGTGGATCGCGCAGCGGATCGGGCACGCAGACTCAGAGCGTCGCCGGAGGCCGACCCGAAGAAGACAGTGGGGCGGCCCTTGCGGAGGAGGCCCCGGCGGAGCCCCCAGCCCGTGCTGCCAGCGGATTCACATCCGAGCAGACGGACCTGGTGGAGAAGATGGAGCGCGGCTACCAGGGCGTGGGGCGGCGCACGGCTGAGCGGCTCGTCGAGGAATTCGGGGATCGCGTGCTCGACGTCATCGACAACGAGCCGCAGCGCATCGAAGCGGTTCTTCCCAGAGGGCGGGCGCAGGCCGTGCTCGACGGCCGGCGCGCGGAGCGGGAAGCGAGCGACGGCTAGACCGGTCCACCGCTCGATGTCGATCGCTGACAACCGACGGAAAGGGGCGCTTCGGGCGCCCTTTTTCGCGCGCCCGGCCCACATCGTCGCCCCGGAGCTGCTCGGCGCGCTCGTGGTGTCGGAGGTCGGTGGCGTGCGCACGGCGGGTCGGATCGTCGAAACCGAGGCGTACGAAGGCCCGCACGATCCCGCATCCCACGCTGCGGCCCGCATCGGCCGAACGCGTCGTAACGAAGCTCTCTTCGGCCCTCCCGGAATCGCGTACGTCCACCTCAACTACGGCGTGCACTGGTGCTTCAACGCCGTCGCGGATGCCGAGGGAAGCCCGCATGGCGTGCTGATCCGGGCGCTCGAGCCCGTGGCCGGCCAGAAGCACATGCGCTGCAGGAGGAGCCGCGACGACCTGACCAACGGCCCGGCGCGGCTGGCGCAAGCCCTGGGAATAGGGCCGGACCTGCAGGGCCACCGGCTGGACGGCCCGCCGGTGTGGATCGAGAGCGGTTCGCCAGTCCCCCCGCAAGCCCTCGTCACGACGATACGGGTCGGAATCTCGAGGGGCGCCGATCTGCCTTTTCGCTTCTATGATTCCCGAAGTCGCTGGGTTTCGCGCTGGTGAGCGATCCGCCCGCAGCCGATCCGCCAGGAGAAGCCGTTTGACGAATCCGGCGCCATCCGGTTTCTTGCATTCGATCGGAACCTCGGGCCATGGGAGGAAGCCATAGAATTCGGGGCACTGTCTCTGCTGCCGCCGCTCCTGGCGATCGGACTCGCGATCTACACGCGCCAGGTCTACCTGTCCCTGGCGGCCGGGATCTGGATCGGGTGGACCATCATCCTTGGGTGGAACCCGATCGCCGGCCTCGCCGGCGCGGTGGACGCCGCGGTGACCACGGTCACCGACCCCGGCAACGCGCGCGTCATCATGTTCACCTTCGCGATAGGGTCCCTGATCGCCCTCGTGGAGGCGAACGGTGGAGTCAAGGGATTCGTACGGTGGGTGGAGGAACGCCACTGGGTGGACGACGGCCGCAAAGCCCAGGTCCTGGCCTGGATACTGGGCGTCATCATCTTCATCGAGTCCAATATCACGGTCCTCGTCGCGGGGTCCATCTGCCGCCCGTTGTTCGACCGCTACCGCATATCGCGCGAGAAGCTGGCCTACCTGATCGATTCGACGTCCGCCCCGGTGTGCGTGCTCATTCCGTTCAACGCGTGGGGCGCATACATACTGGGCATCCTCGCGACCCTGGGCGTCGCGGAGCCCGTGTCCGTACTCGTGGCCTCGATTCCCCTGAATCTCTACGCCATCGCGGCGCTCGCGCTGGCGGGGTTCAGCGCCTTCCGACAGCTGGATATCGGGCCGATGCGGGCGGCGCAGCAGCGCACGGCGGGCGGCGAGCTGCACTGGGAGCACTCGGTCGCTCTCGCGGACCCCGAGGACATGGCGCCCCCGCCTCGCGAGGGCATACCCCTGCGCCCGGTGAACATGGTCGTGCCGATCGCCGTCATGGTGCTGATGATGCCCGTCTCGATGTACGTGACGGGCGACGGCGACCTGATGGCAGGATCGGGGTCCACTTCCGTCCTGTGGGCCGTCGTCACTGCGATCGGTGCCGCGTGGCTGCTGTCGCTCGGGCAACGCCTGCTGGACCTCGAGGGGCTGAGCCGGGCGAGTCTCCAGGGTGCGGGAGCGTTGACGAGCATGGCCCTGGTGCTCCTGCTCGCGATCACCCTGGCGGCGGTCACGGTCGAGATGGGAACGGGCGAGTACGTGGCCCGTGTGGTCGAAGGGCGTGTTCCGCTGCCGCTCCTGCTTCCCCTCCTGTTCTGCGTGGCTGGAGGGATCGCGTTCGCCACGGGAAGCAGCTGGGGGACCTTCGGCATCATGCTTCCCATGGCCGTTCCCGTCGCGACGGCTCTCGGCCTGCCCGAGGCGCCCTTCATCGCCGCGGTTCTGTCGGGCGGCATCTTTGGGGACCACGCGAGCCCGATCAGTGACACGACGATCGTATCGTCCCTGGCCTCGGCGTCCGACCACATCGAGCATGTCAGAACGCAGATACCGTACGCCCTGCTGGCCGGCGCGGTGGCGATCGTCGGGTTCGCGGTCATCGGAGCGTCGCTCGCCCTCTAGCGGGCCTCCGGCGACCTCCCCCGGCCGATTGACCGGCATACGAGGCGCCGTTAGGTTTCTCGACGGTGGATGTGAGGTGTGTTTTTTGAGCCAACACAAGGGTGTGAGCGCCATTGATCTTCCGACGGACGCCAGGCCCCTGAGGGAAGGCGAAGAACCGGGAGGAAGGGCGAACCGTAGATAACGGGTCTCACAAAAACCCCCCTCATATCAACCAGGGGCGATCCGCGGGTCGCCCCTTTTTTTGCCCTCGACGAGGACGTGTTGATGCCGATCGCCCGCGTGACCCGGCGGGTGCACTTCTCCGCCGGACACCGACTCCACAATCCGGTTCTGTCCGACGACGAGAACCGCGACACCTACGGATTGTGCAACAACCCGACGGGGCACGGTCACAACTACGACCTCGAGGTGACCGTCGAGGGAGAAGTGGATCCAGTGACCGGGTACGTGATGGATCTCAAGCGGCTCAAGGGTCTGCTGGAGACGGAGGTGCTCTCCGATATCGATCACGCCAACCTCAACCTGGACGTGGACTGGCTCGCGGGCATTGTTCCCACGACAGAGAACCTGGCCGTTGCCATCTGGCGGCGGCTCGAGTCGGGCTTGCCGGGAGTAAAGCTGGTGGCCGTGCGCCTGTGGGAAACGGAGCGCAACTCGGTGGAGTATCGCGGCGAGTGAACCGCCTGGAGGCGAGAACATGACGGACGAAGGCGATCGGGCTGACGGTTTGGATCTGAGCGGGGTCTCGTACGCCGACCTGGTTCGTGAGCAGTTACGCCGCCTCGGAGAGGATCCGGATCGTTCCAGCCTGCGAGGCACGCCCGAGCGTGTCGAGACGGCGATGATGTGGCTCACGCGTGGGTACCGGACCAGCGTCGAGGGTGCCCTCGGCAACGGGGTGTTCGAGGAACAGCACGACAACATGGTGATGGTGAAGGACATCGAGCTCTATTCCCTGTGCGAGCACCACATGCTGCCTTTCTTCGGCAAGGTGCACGTGGCCTACATCCCCGACGGCAGACTCCTGGGGCTCAGCAAGATTCCCCGCCTGGTGGAAGTGTTCGCGCGCCGCCTGCAGGTACAGGAGAGGCTCACGGACGAGATCGCCGATGCCATCCAGGAGGCGGCGGACCCTGCCGGGGTCGGTGTCGTCATCGAGGCCTATCACCTGTGCATGATGATGCGCGGGGTGGAGAAGCAGAACAGCAAGACGATCACCAGCGCTGTGCGCGGCCGGTTCCGATCGGACAATCGGACGCGCGAGGAATTCCTGCGCCTCGTGCTCGCGCCGCAGTTCATCTCCTGACCCCGGCCTGAGCCGCGCCGTGCTGCTGGAGCTGTCGGAGATCCTGGCCTGTCCCGCGTGCGGCCCGCCCCAGGTGATGGTGGCGGTTGTCCACGAGTCTGCCGGGCATCGCGTTACCCGGGGATTCCTCGGTTGCCCGGCGTGCGACGCGCGGTTCCCTATCGAGGCGGGCGTCGTACGTCTGATTCGGGAGGGGGTCCGGGAGGGGGAGCCCGCGCCCCGGATTGCCCCGCTCGCGTTTCCGGGCCCCGCGTCCGACGAGGCGGCCACGCTGGTCGGGGCCGTGCTGGACCTGGCACAGGGCAGCGGCTACGTGCTTCTCGGCCCCGGGCTCGCCAGGATCGCGGACGCCGTCGGCTCCCTCGCCCGGCGGTGGGAGGTCGTCTCGTTGGTATTCGCCCGGCCGGAAGAAACTCGAGGCTCCAACAACGTTTCTCGGCTCATGGTGTCGGCGGTCGACCGCCTCCCGGTTCTCCACGGCCGCTTCGGAGCGGCCGCCCTGGCCAGCGATCCGGAGGCCGACCGGGTCCGTGAGGTCGCGGCGGCGCTCGGTCCACTCGGCCGACTCGCGATCGTCACGCCGGGACGGGAGGCCGTACACACGATGCGGGAGGCGGGACTCGAAGTGATCGCGGCTGATGAGAGGGTCGCGGTGGCCTCACGACGGTCCTGACACGTGGCGCCGGTTTCGTTGCCTCAGCCATACGGCGCCTCTAGTTTTGCTGGTGCTTCCGCGATCGGGCGGGGCCCATTCCTTCACGAACCGAGGACGAGCCGAGTGCGCCTTCAGACGAGAGCATTCGCCATGGCAGCCGGTGCGCTGGCCAGCGCCGCCGTCTTCGTGGCGACGATGCTCGCGCTGGCCGTGTTCGGCAGGAGCGCCAGCCCGGGTCTCCTCGGTGGCATCCTGTTCGGCTACGCGATCAGTGTGGAGGGCGCGTTCATCGGCGCCATGTGGGCGTACGCGTACGGGTTCCTGGTGGGCGCTGCGTTCGCATTCACCTATAACATCGCCGTGATTCCCCCGGCGCCCCCCCTCGTGGACTGGGATGCGGTGGAGCCGGGAGAGGAGAGCTGACCATGCCCTGGTGGAGCTTTCTGACCGGAGCGAGCGGCAAGGAAGAAGACCGGCCCGACTACTACCGGGAAGGCCTCGAGCTGGCCGCGGAAGAGCGCTATCACGAAGCGCTGACCTCGCTTCGCCTTGCGCTCCGCGAGCGTCCGGGCGATGTCGCCACGCTCGAGCAGATGGCGATCGTCTATACCCGCATGGGAATGACCGACGAAGCGATCAAGATGTACCAGCGGGCGCTGGAGAAGAACCCGGGCAGCGCCGGCGCTCACTACGGCATCGCGTTCCTGTACCTGAATCGCGGCCGCGACACCGAAGCCGCCGTCCACCTGGACGCCTTCCTCAGGTCGGGAGCCGACCTCCCGGGATCGGAGAAGCACGCCAGCCACGCCCGGGAGACGCTGGATCGACTGCGCCAGAAGGACGCGGAAGGCGAGCCTCCGGAGCAGGCGCCGTCGCCCGATGCCGGATAGCGCACCCGCGCCGGTTCGGGAGGCCGGGGCGCCTTTCGATTTCGGGCCCGGCACGCTGGTGGACGTCTTCCTGCACGGGTTGGAGCGCGACCGTGACCGGAGGGCCCTCACGGTGCGCCAGCCGGATGGCCGGTGGCGCTCGTGGACCGCCCGAGAGGTCGCGAAGCGCGTCCGTAGCATCTCCCGGTCCCTGCTCCAGGGAGATCTCGAGCACGGCGATCTCGTCGCCATACTCTCCAACACGCGAATGGAGTGGGCACTCGCCGACTGGGCGTGCGTAATGTCCGGCCTCGTCGTCGTGACCGTCTACCCTACGCTTCCTACCGATCAGGTCCTGTACATCCTGAAGGACTCCGGGGCCAAAGCCATCTTCGTGGAGGACGGGGACCAGCTGGCCAAGGTGCTCCAGGTGCACGACCGGCTGGAGAACCTGAGCAGGGTCTTCGTGTTCGATCCTCCGGAGGACGACCACGGCATGGACCACGCGGGCATCCGCGTGCGCTCTCTTGAGCAGCTGGAAAGAGCGGGTCGGGCCGCGCCCGGCCCGGAGAGCGCCTGGATCGAAGCTGCGAGAGCGGTGCGATCCGAGGATACGGCTACGCTGATCTACACCTCGGGCACGACGGCCGAGCCCAAGGGCGTCATGCTCAGCCACCACAACCTCTACACCAACACGATCGGGGCCACGATGGTGCTCCCGATCACGGAGACGGACAAGGTCCTGAGCTGGCTGCCCCTGTCGCACGCGTTCGAGAGACTGGCCGGACACTACCTGATGTGGTATTCGGGGGCGGAAATCGCGTACGCCGAGTCCGTCACGACCGTGGCGCGCGACATGATCGAGACCAGCCCCACGTTCGTGATCGGCGTGCCGCGGCTGTACGAGAAGTTCTATGACGCGGTTCTGGAGGCGGTTCGGGAAGGCGGTCCGGCCAAGAAGGCCGTGTTCGGCGTCGCCAAGTGGATCGGCGATCGGCGGGCCAACCGCCGGCTGGCCCACAAGCCCGTGGGGCGACTGCTGGAGGGCGCCTACGGAGTCGCGGATCGGCTCGTGTTCAGGAAGCTTCACGAGCGGACGGGGGGCCACGTGCGCTTCTTCGTCAGTGGAGCCGCGCCCCTGTCGGCCGAGATCGCCCGGTTCTTCTACTCCGGCGGCCTGGTGGTGCTGGAGGGATACGGACTCACTGAGACCTCACCGGTGACCAACGTGAATCCACCGGCTGACATCCGGTTCGGCACCGTCGGTCCCCCCCTCGCGGGGACCGAGATTCGCATCGCGGACGACGGGGAGATCCTGATTCGCGGACCGCAGGTCATGCAGGGCTACTTTGGCCGACCGGATGCGACCAGGGAAGCGATCAGCGAGGACGGGTGGTTCCGTAGCGGCGACATCGGAGAGCTGGACGCCGACGGCTATCTCAGGATCACCGATCGCAAGAAGAACCTTCTCGTGACGGCGGCGGGCAAGAACATCGCTCCGCAGCCCATCGAGGAGCTGATCGCCCGCTCGCCGTTCGTCGAGCAGGTCGTGCTCCTCGGCGATCGTCGTAAGTTCCCCCTCGCGCTGGTGGTGCCCAGTTTTCAGGCGTACAAATCGGTTTTTCCGGGACGACCCATCACGGAACCGGAGATGGAGAAGCTGGCCGATCATCCACACCTGCAGCGCTTGGTGGACGACGAGGTCTTCTCGCGGGTCTCGTCCTGCGCCCGCCACGAGCGCCCGAAGCGGATCCTGCTGTCAGGCCGCCAGTTCACCGTGGAAGGGGGTGAGCTCACGCCGACGCTCAAGGTGAAGCGTCGAGTGATCGAACGGCGCTACGCCGACCGCATCGAGGAGATCTATCGCCAGGTGGAGGCGGAGGCGGAGCCCTGTGCGTGAACCGACCATCCGGGTCATATTCGTTACAGGTCCCGAGGCGGACACGCTCCACTCCATCGGCCGCGTCCTTGTGGAAGAGGGTCTCGCCGCCTGCGTGAACGTCGTTCCGGGCATCACGTCAGTGTATCGGTGGGAGGGCGAGACGCGGACGGATCCGGAAGCTCTGGCGATCATCAAGACGACGGAGGATCGCGTGCACGCGACGCACCTCCGGGTCGCCGAGCTGCACCCATACGATGTGCCAGAGTTCATCGCGATGGAGGTCGCCGAGGGTTCACCTGCCTACCTGCGATGGGTGAGGGAATCCGTAACGAAGGGGAACCGGGATGGCGAAGCGTAGGAGACAGAGCGGTGGCCGCCGACAGTCGATGGGACGGGGAAGCGATCCGCCTCCTTCAGTACCGGATGATATGACTCCGGATGCCGACGGACCGGAGGATCCTCAGCTGGATCTGACGGCGTCTCCGGTCGTCAAGGAAGCCAACGCGGTCGAAGCGGGCGAACCGACCGAGACGGATGTATCGAGTGCCGACGATGCCGATGGAGCGGAGACAGCCGAAACCCCTGGCGCCGTGGATGCCACCGAAACGGTCGGGGATGGGGACCGGCTTTCCAACGCCACACTGGACCGGCTTTCCTCGCAAGATCGAGCGGAGCTCGACGGGATCTACAGGCGGGCCCGGATGGCCGCCGAGGAAGGACGCCTCGTAGAAGCGGAGAAGGGATACCGGGAATTGCTGCGACGCGATCCCCTCCATATCAAGGCCCGAAACAACCTGGGGTACGTGTACGACAGCCTCGGCGAGCCGGCCCGGGCCCTCGAGGAGTATCAGGCCGCACTGGAGATCGAGCCGGAGAACGTCCAGCTGCTCACCAACGTGGGCGGAGTGCTCGGCACACTCGGGCGTTACGCGGAGGCCGAGGAGACCCTTCGGAACGCCCAGCGGCTGGCCCCGGAGGATCCCGACGTCCACCTCAACCTGGGCCTCGTGTTCTACCGGAAGGGTCTGTACTCGGCGGCTCGCGAGTCCCTGGAGCGATCGATCGTGCTCGATCCCGGCTCCGAGTCCGCGTACTACTACCTCGGAGAAGCGTGCAACCGGCTCGGTCACATCGACACGGCCCTCGAGGCGCTGGAGCACGCCGTGCGGATCCAGCCCGGGAACGGGCGGGCCTGGTACACGATGGGCATCCTGTTCGATCGGAAGCGAGAGCCGGAGAGAGCGTCCGAGGCATACCTGAAGGCACGCGAGCTCCTCGACGCCGACTGAAGGGCAGAAGGAACGCTTCAGCGGCTGGTGCGCCCGAGCATCCGTTCGCCGCGCACTTTCTTCCGGTCGGTCACGAAGCCTCCACATGGCCGCCGTCCGGCCTGGTATCTGCCATGGAAATCACCAATTTCCCCTTATGGTGCCCTTCGGCATAATGCCGGAAAGCGTCCGGAAGCTCGCTCAACGTATGAACCCTATCCACAACAGGTACGACTTCGCCTCTCTCAAACAGCTCGTTCATATAGGCGAGGTCGTCCGGGTTCGGCCTATGCAGCAAGAGCCTGATCTTCCTATTCCCACGTGACCCGAAGAGCATAGCTTTCTGGATCACAGACGTGGAACCACCGACCAGGATGCAGGTGCCGTTGGGGCTCAGGGAACGCCTATAGTCCGAGAGCGAGCGACGTGCCATGACATCGAGAATCAGGTCGTATGTCTTTCCGTTCTCCGTGAAATCTTCTCTTGTGTAATCGATGACGTGGTCTGCTCCGACGGAACGCATGGCCTCCAGTTTCTCGGCACTATCGACACCTGTCACCTCGGTGCCAATGAACTTGGCGATCTGTATCGCGAAAGTGCCAACGCCGCCGCCCGCGCCATTCACCAACACCCTTCGCCCTCGCGCGATCTGCCCTTTCCGAAGACCCTGGAGGGCAAGAAGACCCGCCTGAGGCACCGCCGATGCCTGCTCGAACGTCATTCTGGCAGACTTCAGCGCCAATAAGTCTTCACGAGCACAGACGTACTCTGCGAAACCGCCCCATCCACACCCGGATAAATCCCCGAACACCTCATCCCCCGGCCGAAACTGCTCTACTTCGCTGCCGATCGCCTCAACTCGCCCGCTGACGTCGCACCCGAGTATCGTGTTCTTCTGTCTCGGCCTGAAAAGCCCGAACAGCACGCGGTTCACGAATGGCCTGGCCATCAGGCGACCCCAGTCCCATTCGTTTATGGATGCCGCGTGGACTTCGACCAGGACTTCATCATCCTCGGGCTCAGGCTTGTCCACGTCTTTCAATTCAAGAACATCGGGTGATCCGTATTTCGTGTGGACCATCGCTTTCATGGTGCGGCGCCCTCGTTTACTCAGGAGCGGCCGGCGCCCTTCGGCGGAGGTTGCCACTTACCCGGTGAACCTCCGGATCACCACCAGAAGAAGGCCGATTCCCGCTCCAAGGAAGTAGCCCAGCCGGACGATCAGGTTCAGTTCCTTCTCCGTGATCGAGCGGACCAGGCGCTCCAACTCCGGGATCGGGAATTCGAGGATCTTGGACTCCACGCGGTCTGAGACGCGCACGTTGGCCGCGACCTCCGGGATCTTGCCCGTGATCCACTCCCACACGGGGTCGGCCAGTGCTTCGGTGAGCCGATCCGCCGCGCCCTCTCTGCCGTAGCGCTCCAGGGACCCGATCGGCTGACTGAGTACGCGGTCGGTGAGCCATCCCTTGAACCGGCCGAACAGGTCGTGACCGGCCTCCGAGCGAAGCCCGGATGCAATCCAGCCGCCCGCGCGTCGCGCCGGGACCAGGCGAACGACATCGGCCCAGCTTCTCTCCCCGGCCTTCAGCACCGCCGCCTCCGCACGGTCGAGGAGGAACCCCTGAACCTCGGGATCGCGCGCCGCGTCCACCGTCCACTCAGTAATGGACTCCAGGGCGCTGTCCACCTGCGGATCGCCCGGCTTGCCGAGCACGTCGATCACGGGCCGCCTGAGGAAATCCACGATCGCGTCGTTGACACTCCGAGCCATCGCGTCCTGGACCTCGCCTTCGCGCAGCAGGTCTCCCAGGCGATCGGCCCCCTCGGCCTCCAGCGTGTCGATGACCTTGTCCACCGTCTCCTCGGTGATGATCAGCTTCGCCACAACGCGCTGGTGGAAACGCAGGTCCTTCATGAACCGTTCGAGAAGGTCGTGAATCGCTCCCTCGACCCGCGCCCGGGCCGCGGAGTCTTCCAACAGTCGACCGAGGCGCTCCATGACGAGGGGCAGGTAGTCGCTGATCGCGTGCTCCAGGGCCGCCACGAGTCCCACGGGGACCAGCTCCTCGAACGAGCGCCCCGGGCGCAGCAGGCGCACGGCGGCCCGATCCAGGTGGCTCCTCACGGTCGAGGCGAAGGAATCGGAAGCGACCAGTTTCGTGACCCACTCTCCGGCCTGATCCCTGAGAGCGGTGATCCGCTCTTCTCCGAGCGACTCGGCCAGCGACTCGTCCTCCAGGGACTCCGCGAGCGTACCCAGGATGCGCGCCGCGTCCTCGGCGAACTCCTCGGAGGCGAGAGCCTCGACGACACGGTCGCGCACCGAGTCGAGCAACGTGTCGAGGATCCGCCTGACCTCGGCGAGGGCGGATTCCGGCAGAAGCTCTCCGATCGCCGGCTTCTCCCCTTCGAGGAGCTCCTGTACGAGGCCCTGGAGCTGCTCCTCGAACGCCTCGCGAAGCCGTTCGTCCTTGAGTTCCGCCGCCACATCGCCCGGCGTGAGGAGCGTATCACCGACGGTGTTGCCAATCGTTCGGGCCATGCGGGTCTGGTTCTTGGGCACCGCGCCCTGCAGCCAGTTTACCGTGCGCCCGAAGATGCGCGGCGGCTCGTACGGGTGGAACAGCATGGTGATCGCCACCCGGTTCGTGAGACCGCCGGCGAGGGCCCCGAACAGAACCGTCAGCCCATCACGCAGCCATTGCATGGCTACATCGCTCAAGGGGCTCGCTCCTGGACGCCGATCCCGCTCATCGTCCATGACTGGCTCTCGAGGACGAGCGCCGCGTATACCCGGAATACGTCGAGCCCGGGTCCGTCCCCGGATGTGTCCACGAGCCGCGGGGAGACACCGCGCAGCTCGCCCAGGAGGCCGGCTTCGGGAAACTCGAAGGACCACCGGCCCGGTGCGTCTTCCGGGGCAGCCAGGGCGAGCATGAGGACGTTGCTCCACTCCATTTCCGTGTCGTCGAACCAGGTCCAGGCGGTGACGGGCGAGTCGGGCGACGTGTTGTCTCGCATGATCAGGAGACCGTTTCCCGCCGTGTCGGACACCAGGAAGTACTGGCCGCGCTCGTCGTCCGGAGCTTCGTCGACGCGGCGGGCGCTCTGCCGGGCCAGCAGCAGGCCGGCTTCCGCGCCCGAGCCGTCCAGGAGCTCCGCCAGGTGCAGGGATTCACGGTGTCCCGTGCGGCTGTTCCACGAGCCGATCGCACCTCGGGAATCGAGGCGCAGGCTGCCCTCCGGCAGCGCGAGGATGACCGACGCGGGCTCACCGCCCTCTCCCGCCACGATGCGGACCGGCCCGGTCGGGAGAATACGCCAGGCGGCCCTCGGGACCGGAAGCGAATCCGCGTGGTCCAGGATCCCGCTCCACTCGGCGCCACCGAACCACCCCCGGTACCGCATGCGGATCGAGACCGAGTCGGTACGGTTGTCGAATCGAAGATGCAGGAGGGACGGCTCCTCTTCTCGCCCCACGAACGTGAGTTCCGTGTGGTACAGAGCTCCCGGAAGGGGCGCCGCCTGCTGAAGGACGGGGGGTCGAACCGTTTCAGCAGAGCGCTCCTCTTCCTCGGCCTCGTCGCAGGCCGTCAGGAAGGCGCATAGCCCCACGAGGGTAATGCCGGCCCTGAGGCCAGTCCGGAGTGAGCGACGGCCTGTGCCGCTGCCGTCTGCGTGCGGCCGGGTCGTATCGTTCGTGGGCTTCGAGCTGCTCGTGTCGTTCATTCCGATCGAGAGCCTCCGTAAGGTCCTCAAAGGTACTGACGGTCGTGGGACCTGTCACCGTCCGCCGGGCCCGCCTATCTTGGGCTACCGCCAAGCGGGCGGGCCCCGGTCACCCTGACAGCGTTCGTCATGCAGCTCTATACGAAGATCACCATCGCGTTGATTCTCGGCGTCGTCGCTGGCCTGGTGGCGAACGCCTTCGACATCGACCCGTTGACCCGGCTCCTGGTGGCCATCGAGCCCGTCGGCACCGCGTGGATCCGTCTGATCACGATGGTGGTTGTTCCCCTGGTGTTCGCGAGCCTGATCGTCGGTACCGCGAGCCTCGGTGACATCACCAAGCTGGGCCGGATCGGTAGCAAGACGATCGTCTATTATCTCGCCACGACTGCGATCGCGGTGTCCATCGGCCTCCTGCTCTCCAATCTCATCCGCCCGGGGAGCGGCATGAGCCCGGAAGCGCTGGAGGCCCTGCGGTCGGACTACATGGCGGAAGGCGCGAGCCGTGTCGAGATGGCCCAGGAAGCGCCCGGGCTCGTGGACGTGTTCCTGAACATGATCCCGCGCAATCCGGTGGCGGCGCTGGCCGGCGGCGACATGCTGCCAATCATCTTCTTCGCGATCTTCCTCGGGGCCGCCGTCTCGGCGCTCCCGATGGAGCGACGCGATCATATCGTGGGCTTCTTCGATGGGCTCAACGAGGCCTGCATGGTCATGATCCACTGGATCATGGAGCTGGCGCCGTATGCCGTATTCGCGTTGATCGGCGCGGTCATTGCCCGATTCGGCCTGGATGTGCTGAGCAGCCTGCTGGTGTACGTCGTCACCGTCCTCGCGGGGCTCCTCCTTCACGTGCTGTTCACGTACACGGGGGCGCTCAAGCTGCTAGCCATGCGCTCGCCGCGCGCCTTCTTCAGCAAGATCCGGGGCGTGCAGCTGATCGCCTTCTCCACCTCGAGCTCGAATGCCACGCTTCCGCTCACCATGGAGACGGCGGAAGATGTCCTGGGGATCGAGAAGGAAGTGTCGAGCTTCGTGCTGCCTCTCGGCGCCACGATCAACATGGACGGAACGGCCCTGTATCAGGCCGTCGCCACCATGTTCATCGCGCAGGTTCTGGTCGGCGACATCTCGCTCGCCGCCCAGTTCGGGATCGTGCTGACCGCCACTCTGGCATCGATCGGGGCGGCCGGTGTGCCCTCCGCGGGGATCATCATCCTCGTGGTGGTCCTGGAAGGAGTGCTGGCCGGAACTGGCGTCAACCCGGCAGCCGGGATCGCCCTGATTCTGGGAGTGGACCGGATTCTCGACATGTGCCGGACGGCGGTCAACGTGACGGGAGACCTGACAGCTGCGGCGGTCATCGAGAGATCGGAATACGAGCACGCGCTCCGCGGCGGAGGCGCGCGGTAAGCTCAGGTACTCAAGCGCGCGCCCGGTCCCAGCGCATGATCCATGCGGCCGACCAGATCGCGTATCCGGCGCGCTCCAGCCCCGGAACCGCGGCTCGTCTCGGGAACGTAGCGCAGGTCCAACCTCGTGAGGCCGTCGTCATCCAGGCTCACCCAGATACTGAGAAGGCCGGCACCGGCGGGCAGGAATCCCCTGCAGCGGACCGTGATCAGCCCCAGATCCTCGTCGTGGTGGACCAGCTCCCATCGGCTGCGCGAGCGCACCTCCTCCAGCAGCCGGTCCCAGACGGCGGCAAACGAGGCGGCATACAGACGCCCCTCCGGACCCCCGGGGAGGCGAGTGTCCACAGGATCGGAGTCCGTCGGCCGACCGGCGCGGCTGGCACGGATGGTCGTCATGTCGGTCCAGTCGAGGTGCGGTGCCGACGAGTCGACGGCGCCGCATGTTGCCCGGTTCGTAGAATCCTCTTTACGTTTTAAGGATGCCACCCGTGGATGAGAACCTCTGAGAAGGTCGCATGCAAGCCATACTTCCCCTGGCGGGAAAGGGAACCCGACTCCGGCCGCACACGCACACGCGACCCAAGCCTCTTCTCAGGGTCGCGAATCGCCCCGTGCTCGACTACGTGATCCGGCAGCTCGAGGAAATCGGCGTCGACGAGATCATCGGGATTACGGGTCACCTGGCGCCCACCATCGAGGCCTGGCTCGCGGAGGCTCATCCGGACCTGCGGTTCCGGGCCGTTCCCCAGGAGCAGCAGCTCGGCACGGCCGACGCGATTCGGCTGGCCGAACCCTACGCGGACGGTCCCGTCCTGATCGCGTTCGTGGACACGCTGTTCGACGCGGATCTCGGGCTCATTCGTGAGAGACCCGACGTCGACGGGATCATCTGGGCCAAGGAAGTCGAGGACTATCAGAGGTTCGGGGTGATCGTGACCGATGACGACGATTACATGGTCCGGATCGTGGAAAAGCCATCCGAGCCCATCTCCCGGCTCGCCAACATCGGCTTGTACTACGTGAGGGACTGGCAGCTCTTGTTCGAGGGCATCTCGCACGTGATGGCGCAGCCACCGAGCATGGGCGAGTGGTTCCTGACCGATGCGTTTCAGTACATGATCGAGAGTGGAGCCCACCTGCTGACGGCGGAGGTCGATCACTGGTGGGACTGCGGCAAGCCGGAGACGCTCCTCGAGACGAACCGCGAGGTGCTCCTCTCGGGAGGCGGGCGCGAACCGGAGCCTGCCGAAGGCGTGCGGATGATCCCCCCGGTATGTGTAGCCCCGGATGTCGTGCTCGAGAACACGGAGATCGGACCCAACGTGAGCATTGGCGCGGGTTCGATGGTGCGCGGCGGATGCCTGCGCGACTGTATCGTGGGGGAGCACAGCGTGCTCGAGGGGTGCGAACTGCACGATTCCCTGATCGGCGATCAGGTGAGCGCCCGCGGACTGACCGGCAGCGTTTCCGTGGGCGACCACACTTTGATCGACGCGCTGGATTGACAGAGCGGAGGCGGCGCCGCCAACCGGACCCGGAGGAACGGTGTGGACCCCAACGACCTGATCTACGACTGGAACCGGCTGCCGGGTAGCTTCGGTTACGCCGGCGTGCACGTCGAGCTCGACGACGAGACCCTGCGGGACGGCCTCCAGAACCCCACCGTCAAGGATCCGCCGATCGAGCGGAAGATCGAGATGTTGCACCTCATCGACGAGATGGGGATCCAGGCGGCGGACATCGGCCTGCCCGGAGCCGGCCCGCGGGCCCGTGAGGCGGTCCTGGCGCTCGCCAACGAGATCGCCGAGCAGGGCCTTTCCATTGCTCCGAACTGCGCCGCCCGGACCGTCCAGGCGGACATCGCCCCGATCGTGGACGTCGCGCAGGCCAGCGGCCTCAAGATGGAGGTGGGAGCCTTCATCGGGTGCTCGCCGATTCGCCAGTACGCCGAGGGCTGGGGACTCGAGATGCTGCTGCGCACCACGGCCGAGGCGGTGACCTTCGCCGTGGGTGAGGGGCTCGATGTGATGTACGTGACCGAGGACACCACCCGGTCCCGTCCGGAGACCCTGAAAGCTCTCTATGAGACTGCGATCGAGTGCGGTGCCCACCGCATCTGCCTGGCCGACACCGTGGGCCACGCCACCCCATTCGGCGTGCGGCAGCTCGTGCGCTTCGTCCGTAAGGTGATCTACGACACGGGCGAGGATGTGAAGATCGACTGGCACGGGCACCGGGACCGCGGACTGGCGATGCCCAATGCCCTGGCGGCGATCGAGGAAGGAGCGAACCGAGTCCACGGCACGGCGCTCGGGATCGGCGAACGGGTCGGGAACATGGCCATGGATCTCCTGCTGGTGAACTTGAAGCTCCTCGGGATGCATGACGTTGACCTCACGCGCCTACCCGAGTACTGCCGCCTGGCTGCCGAAATCTGCGGCATAGAGATCCCCCACTCGTATCCGGTCATGGGCAGCGACGCCTTCCGAACCGGAACGGGGGTGCACGCGTCCGCGATCATCAAGGCGATGAACATGGGAGACGAATGGCTGGTGGACCGCGTCTACAGTGGCGTGCCAGCCTCCCTGTTTGGACTCGAGCAGACAATCGAGGTCTCGCCGGTCTCCGGGTTGAGCAACGTCCGCTTCTGGCTCCGGGAACACGGTTACGACCCGCAGGACAGCTCCCTGTGTGACGCGGTGTTCGCCCTGGCCAAGAGCAGCGACCATACCCTGACCCGCCAGGAGATCGAAGACGAAATCGCGGCCTGCGCCGAGACCGCACGTCCCGCGCCCGCCGGAGGCTCCGATGCGTGAGAAGCTACACATCCGGCGTCTCGTGGGAATGACGACGTTCTTTCTCGGCCTCGCGGCAGTCTGCGCCTCGTTGACGCTGGTCGCGGTCTCGAGGCCCGGCCTGGCGGCCGTATTCGCCGTCTCGGGCGTGACCGTGAGCGTGAGCGGTCTGCGGTGGCTTCCACGCGGCGCGCCGTAAGCTCGAACGGCTTTCTTGCCATATGTGTCGGAGCGCTTCTATGCGTTCCGCTGACGCCCTCCCTCGCCGCGGGCCAGGACGATCCCGGGGACGGCGGGGCGTACCGGACCCGATTCGCCTCATTCGATGTCGGCTTCGGAGGGGTCAAGCCGGTCGATGCGTCCTGGGGCCTCTCCTACGGCGTCGCGTTCGACGTCGCGAATCTGTTCATCCGCGGCGCTTCGCTGCGATTCGGGTTTCGATTCTGGACGGCCGACGACACGGCGCCAGATGGGCGCGTCGTCGCTCTGGATGACAGCGTGTTCGACATAATGGTCAAGAAGCATTTCGGTCCGGAATCACTGGGCGCGTACGCGGGATTGGGTGTGGGCGCGCATATCGTCAACGCCCGATTCGAAGAACGGATCGACCAAAAGGAGGAGCGCCACGGTTTCCACGTCGGACTCGACGGTCTGCTCGGAGTCCAGAAGTCTCTAGCTGACAACGGGTTCATCACCCTGTTTTTCGAAGGGCAGGGGAGCCTCGTGAGCGAGGTGTCACACGTGGCGCTCCACGTCGGGATCCGCATCCGGTTCGACCGCCTTGGGACGGGTGGCTGAGAACCGTCGAGGCCTGTAGGATGGTACCTTTTCCGAATCAGGGGTGTAACCACGCGTATCATGAATACGATCCGATCAAATCCTGGCGGCCGTCGCGGTATCGTGGTCTGCGTCGCCTTCGGCCTGGCGCTCGCGAGCCCCCCGCCGGCAGCCGCGCAGGAATCGATGCCGCGGTTTCCCAACGGAACCACGGTGATCCTCGTGCCGGTGCAGTCCACCCTCCCCCTGGAAGATGGAAGCTGGCCCGGGATGGCGCTCACGGAGGAGGACGCGCTTCGCGCCATGGACGCCGAGCTCGAGTTTGCCTTCGGGGAGAGGCGCTCGGCCGAAGACTGGGTACTGCCTTCGGACCTGCGTCACACGATGGAGCGGAATCCGTCGCTCGACATCAAGCCGGACCGGATGGCTTACAGCCCGCTCCTCGTGCCCATCGAGGATCGCAAGTACATACCCGAGCCGCTTCACACAGAGCTCCGCACCCTGGCCGCGCTCTACGACACGCGCTACCTGGTCGTTCCTATCCGTCTGAGCGTCGAGACGGAGTCCACGGACGCCGCCCGATCCGGCTCCGAGGTGGCCTATTCGGGCGGCGACGCGGTCGCGCCGGCCCGCCGGGCGTACCTGCTGGCGGCGATGGTGGACATCAGGCGTTCAGACGTCCTGTGGCTCGGAGAGTTCTCCGGTGATCCGGGTGCGCCGGATTCGGGGTCGCTGATGGCGACACTGGCCAATCGCGTGGCGGAGCAACTGGCGCCGTGAGGCCGCCGAACGGAGCCGGCCGCGTGGCGTGCATCGTCCTGTCACTGGCCACTGCCGTGGCGTGTGACCAGCCCGACGAGCTCCGCCTGCCGCCGGAGAGCGACCTGGCGGGTCTGTACGGGGATGGCCCGACCGTCAGCCTGAACGGCAACGTGGTGGACGTGGAGGTCTATCAGCCGGCGGACCAGCTCAGGCGCGGCGGAGCGACGTGGGCCAAGGTGGGACCGTACATCTACCTGTTCTCGCCCCAGACCCAGGACATCTTCGAGTCGTGGTCCGGAGTGGGCGGAGTGCGGGTGACCACCACCGACGGCCGCGGGCGCATGGTGGCCCGGGCGATGCTCCCCCGCGGCACCCTGAACAGCATGACGTGGCCGCGAGCCATCAACCTGGTGGGGAAAGCGCGGCTCGAGGGCACCAGCCGGCCGAGCTACATATTGGACCTGATCGAGTACGGCGAAGAGACGGCCGACTACGAGTATGACACGCGCTACGTGAAGAGCGAAGGCGGATGACCCACACGGTCACGCTCATCCCCGGCGATGGAATCGGGCCGGCGATCACGGAGGCCGTGGTCGGGGTCCTCGAGGCGGCGGGCGCCCCGATCGAGTGGGACCGGCAGGAAGCGGGTCTCGCCGCGGCGGAGCACGGTCACGACCTCCTGCCGCAGGAGACGTTGGATTCCGTCGAACAGAACCGGTTCTGCCTCAAGGGGCCGCTGACGACGCCGATCGGCGCAGGGTTCAGATCGATCAACGTGGCGCTTCGGAAGCACTTCGACCTGTACGCCAACGTTCGCCCCACGAAGAGCATTGCCCCGGGAGGGCGATACACCGACATCGACCTTGTCATCGTTCGTGAGAACACGGAGGGCCTGTACGCGGGGATCGAGCATTATATCGGCATGCGGCAGGACCCGAGGGCGGTGGCCGAGTCGGTGATGCTGATCACACGCTACGGTTCGGACAGGATCGTCAGGTACGCGTTCGAGTACGCCCTGCAGCACGGGCGGAAGAAGGTGACCCTGGTCCACAAGGCGAACATCCTCAAGTACACGCAGGGGCTGTTCCTCGAAGTGGGGCACGACGTGGCGAAAGCCTACGCCGGTGCGATCGAGTTCGAGGACCGGATCGTGGATGCCACGGCCATGCAGCTCGTACTGGACCCATACCAGTTCGACGTGATCGTAACCGAGAACATGTTCGGAGACATCCTTTCCGATCAGGCCTCCGGCCTCGTCGGTGGGCTCGGCTTCGCCCCCGGCGTGAACATCGGCAAGGACGTCGCGATGTTCGAGGCGGTGCACGGCTCGGCGCCCGACATCGCCGGCCGTAACGTCGCGAACCCGTCGGCCCTGCTGCTCGCGGCCTGTCTGATGCTGGACCACCTGGGACTCGGCGAGACCGCCTCGCGCATCCGGGGCGCTCTGAAGGCCGTGGTAACCGAAGGCGAGACCGTCACGGGCGACCTTGGCGGCGCCGCGAGCACGACGGAGTTCTCGGCTGCAGTGATCGATCGGATGCAGGTCGGTGTCGAGACCGTTTGACGTCGTCGCCCGCGATCCGGTTGAGGCGGCGAACGCGGCGTGCCAGCACTGTGGAGCAGCGGTCGCGGAGAGCTCCCTGGACCGGTGGAACTGGTGCAAACCGTGTCGCACGGAGCTGGAGCGGAGAACGCGGCGTGGGCAGTACCTGGTCGCCGCCCTGATTACCCTTCCGTTCCTCTTGTGGATCCTCGCCGAGGGGACCGGGGGCGTGCTTCCCACGTACGCGTGGGCCCTGCCGCTGCTGGCGGCCTGGTATCTCGGGTCCCGCATCGGCCGCGTGCTGATCCGGAACTACCTGCGGAGCCGGCCGGGAGCGTAGCTCAGGTCGCGGGCAGGTCCCCAGCCAGCTCGCGCGCAGGTCTTTCTCTGGCGAGTCCTGTGCCTCCTGCGCACGTCCTGTGCCTCCTGCGAACTGTCACAAGGGGTGTTGACGGATTTCGGGGTGCGCTTTCCGCCGAGTCCGGGATCCGGTGGGCAGGCGGCCTCTGATCCCGGCGCTTTCCCTCCTGTCGCGCGTTCTC
>JBDGWG010000043.1:0-21694 GCA_039585235.1 Gemmatimonadota bacterium
AGGTCGATCGCCTTCCGTTCCAGGTCATTCACAACGATGCCAACGACCACAACGTCCTCGTCCGAGATGTGGACAAGGCACCTCGGATCAGCGGTCTGGTGGACTTCGGGGACATGGTGTGGACCGCCCGCGCGTGCGAGCCGGCGATAGCCATGACGTACCCGATGATGACAGCCGAGGACCCGCTCGCTGCGGGCGCCGAGGTGCTGGCCGGATATCACGATTCGTCGCCCATGGATAGGGCGGAGATCGGATCCGTTCCATACTTGGTCGAGGCACGGCTGTGCGTCAGTGTGACCATGTCGTCGTTCCGACGGCGCCTGGACCCGGAGAACGCCTATCTGTCGGTCTCGGAAGCCCCCGCCTGGCGCCTTCTCGGCTGGATGTCCACGACTCCTCCGGCCCGGTGGGTCGAGACTTTCGAGGACGCCTGTGCGAGCGTCCGCCCTATCGATGGAAACGCTTCGCCAGAGTGAGCTGCGGATGAAGCCTGAAGAGATCCTCGAGCTGCGGCGGCGCCACCTCGGCGGCTCGCTGAGCCTGTCGTACCGGAATCCGCTCAAGATCGTGCGTGGAGAGGGCCAGTTCCTGTTCGACGAGGCCGGCCGGGCCTACCTCGATTGCGTGAATAACGTATGCCACGTGGGGCACTGCCACCCGCGTGTGGTCGAGGCCGCCCGAGGCCAGATCGCCGCCTTGAACACGAACACCAGGTATCTGCACGACCATATCGTCGAATACGCGCACCGCGTAGCGGGTACCATGCCCGATCCGCTCGAAGTGTGCTTCTTCGTGTGCTCGGGGAGCGAGGCGAACGAATTGGCACTCCGGATGGCCCGGACGACGACTGACCGGAGCGACATCGTCGTGCTTGGCAGCGCGTACCACGGAAACACAAGTGGAATGGTGGATATCAGCCCATACAAGTTCGACCGTGCGGGCGGGGCCGGGAAACCGGACCACGTGCACGTGGCCCCCGTGCCCGACACGTATCGCGGCCCTCATCGCACAGATGATCCCGAGGCCGCGGGCAAGTACGCCGCAGCAGTCGCCGGCGAGATCCGCCGCTCCGTGCTGGGCGGGCGCTCCGTCGCCGCCTTCTTCGCGGAGTCCATCCCCGGGTGCGCCGGGCAGCTCGTCCTGCCCGACGGCTACCTGGAGGCGGCCTACGGGCACGTGCGGGAAGCCGGCGCCATTTGCGTGGCCGATGAGGTGCAGGTGGGATTCGGCCGGGTGGGGACTCACTGGTGGGCATACGAGACCCAGGGCGTCGTGCCTGACATCGTGACCCTTGGAAAGCCTATCGGGAATGGCCATCCGATGGGGGCCGTGGTGACCACGCGCCAGGTCGCGGACGCGTTCGACAACGGGATGGAGTACTTCAACACGTTCGGCGGCAACCCGGTGTCGTGTGCCATTGGACTCGCCGTGCTGGACGTAATCGAGGCCGAGGGACTGCGCGCCCACGCTCTGGAGGTCGGAACCCGGTTTCGGGAGGCCCTGGCGGAGCTCGGCGGCCGGCATGACTTGGTGGGGGACGTGCGAGGTCTAGGCCTGTTCATCGGTGTCGAGCTGGTACGCGACCGCGACTCACTGGAGCCGGCGACCGAAGAGGCCGCCGACGTCATCAACCAGATGAAGGAGCGGGGCATCCTGCTGAGCACGGATGGCCCGTTCGAGAACGTGATCAAGATCAAGCCCCCGCTCGTCTTCTCGCTCGAGGACGCCGGGCGGGTGGTGCGAGAACTGGATGCGGTGCTGGCGGGGGTCCCCCCCCGCGCCACCTGATGTACTTTGGAATACGAGATTGACGAACCGACGACCCCGCGAGGGGAGGAGTCCGAATGTTTGAGGCGAGCACATACATCGATCGACGGAAGGGTCTGCGGGAGCGCGTGGGGTCCGGCCTGATCCTGTTTCTGGGCAACGACCCGGCGCCCATGAATTACCCCGACAATCAGTATCACTTCAAGCAGGACAGCTCCTTCCTGTACTACTTCGGGCTGGACCAGGCTGGGCTGGGTGGCGTGATCGACGCCGACTCGGGAGAGGAGACGGTGTTCGGACACGAGCCCACCGTCGACGAGATCGTGTGGACGGGCCCGCTTCCCACCCTGGCCGAAGAGTGCGCGCACGTCGGAGTGAGCAGGAACGAGGAGCCCGAGAAACTCGGCGAGATGCTGCGCGCCGCCCGCGACACGGGCCGTACGATTCACTTCCTTCCGCAGTACCGGGCGTGGAATCGTATCAAGCTGGCCCGGATGCTGGGGATTCCCGGTCTCTCGACGGACGAACACGTCTCGCGGCCTCTCCTCGAGGCCGTGGTGGACCAGAGGCTGTACAAGTCCGACGAGGAGGTCGCGGAGATCGAGATCGCCATCGACATCAGCTACGACATGCACACTCTGGCCATGCACCTGGTCCGCCCCGGGATGGTCGAGCGCGAGGTGGCCGGTGCCGTCGAGGGGGTCGTGCTGTCGCGCGGCGGCCTGACATCCTTCCCGATCATCTTCTCGGTGCGCGGAGAGGTCCTCCACAACCACGGGTACGAGAACGTGATGAAGGCCGGCCAGCTGGCGGTGCACGACTCCGGGGCCACCTCTCCCATGGGGTACGCTTCGGACATCACGCGCACGATGCCGGTGAGCGGTCGCTTCGACACCCGGCAGCGTGAGATCTACGACATCGTGCTCGGCGCCTTGACGACCTCCACCGCCTCGATGAAGCCAGGCATCTCGTTCCGCGACGTCCACTTCATCGCCTGCCGGGAGATCGCCTCCGGGCTCAAAGGCCTGGGGATCATGAAGGGCGATGTGGACGAGGCCGTGGCCGCCGGAGCGCACGCGATCTGCATGCCACACGGGCTCGGGCACATGATGGGGTTGGACGTGCACGACATGGAAGGCCTCGATGAGAACCTCGTGGGCTACGGCAAGGAGTTCGAGCGCAGCAGCCAGTTCGGGACGGCGTATCTGCGAACGGCCCGCACGCTGGAGTCTGGTTTCGTCCTCACGGTAGAGCCGGGCTGCTATTTCATTCCCGAACTCATCGACAAATGGCGGGCCGAAGGGACGAACGAACAGTTCCTGGACTTCGAGCTCCTCGACTCCTACAAGGGCTTTGGCGGCGTGCGGATCGAGGACGACGTCTTGGTGACGGCGGACGGACATCGGGTGCTGGGCCGAGCGATCCCGAAGACGGCGGATGAGGTCGAGGACGAGATGGGAGCCGCCACGTGAAGCTGCCTGACGTCAGCGAGATCGAGCCGTTCGATCTCGCGGTGCGACTCGAGGCCGGCGAGCCGATCCGCATTCTGGACGTGAGGTCCCCCCAGCACCTGGCCGCGGGCCGAGTGGAGCCGGTCCCCGTGGACCGATTCCACAACATCCGAGGATCGGAGTTCGTGCAGCTGGCGGATCCTGCTTCGACGATCGGCCTGGACCCCGCGGAACCCGTGACCGTAGTGTGCGGTCACGGTAATGACAGCCGGGTGATCGCGGCTCTCCTGGAGCAAAGGGGGTACGCGGCGTCGTCCCTCCGGGGTGGAATCACCGGTTGGATGCGCATGGTGATCCCGCGCGAGCTTACGCCGCCGCCCGGCTTCGACCGCCTCGTGCAATTCGATCGCATCGGGAAGGGATCTCTCGGCTACCTGCTCGTGGCCGGAGACGAGGCGCTGGCCATCGATCCACCCAGCGATTGGGCGCCGTGGACCGAAGCGGCGTCCGATTCCAGCGCAAGCATCGTGGCCGTGGCCGACACGCACGTGCACGCCGACTACATCAGCGGAGCCCCGGAGATGGCTCGACAGCTCGGCATGCCGTACTACCTGCATCCGGCCGACAACGCGTGGCCGTACGACGAGACCCCGGGACGGCTCGAGATCGAGGCGCTGGCCGACGGGACCGAGCTGTTCGTCGACGAGCGATCGGTATTGGCTCTCCACACGCCCGGCCATACGGAGGGGAGCACGACGTTCGTGGCCGGCGCCCCGGCGAATGGCGCGGTCGCGTTCACGGGCGATTTCCTGTTCGTCGATTCGATCGGCCGACCGGACCTGGCGGGTCGGATGGAAGCTTGGGTCGGAGACCTGTGGCGGAGTCTCGAGCGGGTGAAAGGCGAGTGGGGCCCTGCCGTCCGCTTGCTGCCCGCGCACTATGCCGGTGAGGGCGAGCGGAACGCGGACCGCACGGTGGACCGCGCGTTCGGCGAGGCCCGGACGGCGAACGCGACGCTTCGGATCGAGGACGAGGGAGAGTTCCGGGCATGGGTCGAATCGCACGTCTCGACGCCTCCCGAGGCCTACCCGCACATCAAGGCGATCAACGTAGGGCTGGCCACGGTCACGCCGCAGCAGGCAGACGTGCTCGAGGCAGGGAAGAACGAGTGCGCCGTGGGCTGACGGGCTGTCGGCCGGGCTCCCCGCAGCGCGGCAGAGGCGGATCGCGTATAATATAATCACTGGCGACGCTGTCGCCGACCGATCATTGCCCCGGTTCGCCGCCTATCCGCAAAGCGGAGCGAAAGCGCCCCGACGCAGGAGCGCCCAAGCGGAGATGTCCAAGTGGTGTGCCGGAGCTGGGGGCGGGACGCAAGGACCGCCCCTTTTTTTTGCCCGGAATCCGCCGATCCGACCCCCTCCTGCGTGTTGCCTTCGCGCCACGGCCTACAAGGCTTGGCCACGTAAGTCTCTAATCTACATGGTCTTTGTTTTCGGTACGCCGATTGCTTATTCAACGGGCAACCCGTCCCGCGGCGCGGAGTCGCCGTGAAGCGACACATCGAGCCGCCACGGATTGCCTGGCTCCGCGCCGCGGGACGCAACCTCTATAGCGGGTACTGGAACACATGGTCTACATGAGCCGTCCCGGGACGCCGGAGGAAATGCTGCAGAACGCGGCCGAGATCGAGCACGCGACGCATCGAATGGCCCTGTTTCTCGATGCGACAGACGACAGCGTGAGAGAACAGCCCGGCTCGGCACTCGTCGCCGCTCTGACGATGCTTCCTGAGCGTCGGCCCCTGAGGCGCCGAAAGGACCAGGCGCTCATCGATGCCATGCGAGTGCTTGCGCGAGAACTGCCGGTCAACCATCCGCACAAGAACCATATCCTGATGCGCGTGAGCAGTGCCTCACGGCAGGCATCTCCCGAGAACTGGACCGCGGAAACGTGGGGGGGCAAGCCGTAAGTCCGATCGGAGCTTCATCCGCCGGTTCTTCGGGTGACCGGGAGCCGGCGGATGATCCCCCCTCAGCTGCCGTCTCGCCTCTCTAGCCGATCCGACTCACCAGGTAGAGCACCGCGAATCCGCTCAGCACGACCAGTCCTATCCATGACAGCGCGACGAGTGCCCTGCCGGGTCTGAGGCCGGGCGGGACGGACTCCGAAGTGACGGCGCGCAGGTTCAGGTAACCGAGCGCCGGAGCGGTGAGGAACGACACGATCGTGGCAAAGTCCACCATGGCCGTGAGGGATCCTGGGAACACCGCGAGCACCAGAACGGTCAGCCCGCCCAGGATCGCCATCGCCCCCCAGTAGCCCCCACCCGTTCCTGCATACGACGTGGTGCCTTCCGGCTCAACGAAGGCCACGCGGAAGCCACGGTCGATCGCCCTCGGAAATCCGTCGATCACTGTCAACGTGGTGGAGAACATCGTGGTCAGGACGGCCGTGAACACGATCGGTCTCGTCCAACTGCCCAGGGTCTGCGTGTACAGGTCGACCACCTGTGCCGAGAACTCCGTGCCCCGCGGGCTGAATGCCTGCCCGGAGCCGTACATGAGCGCCGCGCCTAGTGCCAGGAAGGCGAAAGCCAGCACGCCGGTCGCGACGTAGCCGACTCGAAAATCGAGCAGGACGGCGTCCGGGCTCGCTCGCTCGCCCAAGGCCCGGTCCTTGGCCAGAGTCCACAGCGAGCTCCACACGGAGATGTCGATCGCCGACGGCATCCAGCCCATCAGCGCGAGCACGAACGCCAGCGGCACCGCTCCGGTAATGGCACTTCCCGGCCACAGCGCGAGGGAGGAGAAGTCCGTGCGGGGCAGAGTGAGGGCGGCCGCGCTGAGGGTCGAGACGGCGAGCAGCGCCATCACCAGCTTGATCGCACGGTCGAGGAACGGGAATCGACCCGCGGCCAGCAACCCGGCACAGATGCCGCACAGGATGGCCGAGACGAGAGGAATCGACCAGCCGAGCCCGAACACGAGCTTGACGAGGAAAGCCGTGAACAGCACCACGGCCAGCTGGACTACCAGTGCCGTGCTGAGAGTGATGAGCAGGTAGAGCCACAGCGCCCAGCGTCCGATTCTCCGGTATCCCTCCACCAGGCTGAGCCCGGTGGCTGCCGCGTAACGGGGTCCGAATTCGAAGAACGGATACTTGAGGACGAGGGCGAGAAGCACTACTCCGGCCAGGCCGAAACCCGCCATGGCTCCGGCGCGGGTAGACTGGACGAGGTGCGAGATGCCGATCGCGGCGGCGGCCCACATGAGACCGGGGCCGAACGCCTTGCGGAAGCTGGTCCTCGGGATCCCGGTGGCCATACAGAAAGCTAACCCGTCGTGCCGGCGCGCGGAGTGGCGTAGGACGGTCTACGGTGCCGTAGACGCTTCCAGGCCAGCGACCATACGATCCAGCGCGCCGTACGCCTCGATGATGTCAGCCGGGCGCACGAGCACCGGCGGCGGCGTGCGGAACAGCCGATTCCGGTAGGCTGCCAGCGTCAACAATTGCTCCTGCTCCTCGGCGTTCAGCGTGACGCCAATCACTTCCTGCGCGGTCACGCGTGACCGTCGACATGAGAAGCGCCGGTCTTCCCACCCCCGGTGCATGCCCGGGCTCACGCACGTGAGCTCGGGATCGCTCAGCAGGTCGATGGCCTCGTTGAACTGGAGCGCCTTCGGCACCTGGATTCCGTCCCGGTGTCGATCGACTTCCGGCCCCGGCATCTCGAGCTGCAGCCCGATGGTGGCGGGGAACTGATCGCGGATCGGGTTCAGGCGATGGACGGTTAGGATCTCCGCCGCGCGCAGCCCGAGATCGAGCGATTCACACAGGGCGACCAGGTCATCGGCCGCGCGGGCGCGGGCCTCCAGGGCCCCTTCCCACAGGCGGCGAGCTTCCTCTTCCGGCCCGAGTTCGATGACGTCAGCGAGCGAGCTCATACCGTGCTACCTCTCTTCGTCCGTCAGTCCCGCTCCGAGCGAGCTCTCGAACGCTTCGTTCTCAGTCACCGGGACGTGGCACTGCCGGCAGCGCCAGCGCTCCGGGTGCGTGGTACGAATCTCTTCCCGGGCCGCCGGTCCGTCGTGGCAGGCCACACAGTTCTCCCGCATAAGGATGCGGTGTGGGATGCGGGGCGGTGCACCCGGCGTGGCCCGGTCGCCGGCCGTCAGGTCCTGGGGGAGTCCCTCGTACTCCGAGGCCACGAACAGGTCGTTCGTGGTCCGGAATACGTGGCACTGGCGGCATCTTACCGTTCCGCCTGCCTTCGACGTGTTGTCGTGCGGTGAAGCCGGCGCGAAGCCTACGCCGCGCACCGACTGCCCGCGCTCGTCGTGGCACGCCGCGCAGGCGGCCCCGAAGCTCTCGTGCGGAACGGTCGGCGGGGCGCCATCATAGGCGCGGCGATCGGCCCGAACCGCGGCCGTAGATTTCACGGCTCCTTCACGGTCGGGAACCGGCACCTTGCTCGTGTCCGAACACCCGGCGGCCACCAGGACGGCCAGGGTCGTGAAAGAGGTGGCGGCTCGCAGTGTCACTTTTGGCGTGCGCATCCCGCCCCCTCTCAGGCTCGCTCGACGCGGACCGCGCATTTCTTGTAGTCCGGTTCCTTGGAGATGTTGTCCATCGCGTCCAGCGTGAGGATGTTCGGGAGCCGGGACTCGTCGAAGAACGGGATAAACACGGATCCCGACGGCGGCTTGCCGCGGCCGTCCACCTGGACGGGCAGCTCGAGCTCACCGCGACGGCTCACCACGCGCACGATCTGTCCGCTGTCCACTCCGAGCCGCTGGGCGTCGGCCCGGTTCATCTCGACGTAGCCTTCCTTCACCGCCTGGTGAAGCTGCTTGACGCGTCGAGTCATGGAACCCGTGTGCCAGTGCTCGAGCACGCGGCCCGTGCACAGCCAGAACGGGTATTCCTCGTCCGGCTCCTCCGCCGGCCGGTGCCACGGGCGAATCCAGAACGCGGCCTTCTCGCCGTATCCCTTGGCCTTGTAGAAGTGGACGCCCCGGTCCTTCTTGACGTACGGATCATGGCCGGCCGCGTAGCGGTACCGGGTCTCGACCCCATCCACAACGGGCCAGATCATGCCGCGTGTCCGCTCGAGCTGTTCGTACGAGGCGACGTCCTTTCCGAGCCCTAGCGTGAAGCTCCGGTACTCCTCGTACATCGGCTTGTGCCAGTCGTCTTCGGGCCACGGGAACAGGTGTTCCATCCCCATTCGCCTGGCGACTTCGATGATCTGCCACGCGTCCTCGGTGGCCTCGCCCGGCGGGTCCACGGCCTTGTGCCAGTGTTGCGTGCGGCGCTCGGTGTTGCCGAACACACCCTCGCGCTCGACCCACGCGGCGCATGGGAGCACGAGGTCGGCCACCTCGGTCGTGGGCGTCGGATAGATGTCGCTGACGATCAGAAAGCGTCCGTCGCCCGCTTCACGCTGGATCCGGTTCAGGTTAGGGATGCTGACCCACGGGTTGGTGGTCTGCGTCCACATCACCTTGATTTCGCCGCGCATGAACGCCCGGAACATGTCCATAGTGTGGAGGCCGGGCTTCGGATTGATCGTGCCTGGCGGTACGCCCCAGATCTCCTCCGCTTTGGCCCTGTGTTCCGGGTTCATCACGACCATGTCCGCCGGCAGCCGGTGCGCCAGGGTGCCGACCTCGCGCACGGTGCCGCAGGCCGATGGCTGACCGGTGAGGCTGAACGGGTTCGAGCCGGGCCGGCTGATCTTGCCCGTGATCAGGTGCAGGTCGGTGATCAGGTTGTTCATCCAGGTGCCGCGCGTGTGCTGATTCACGCCCATGCACCAGGTGCTCACCGTGCCGCGGCCCGGGTCGCCGTACATTTTGGCGAGCGAGCGGATCTGGCCGACCGGGACGCCCGAGATTTCGCTCACCCGCTCGGGTGTGTAATCGGCCAGGAACGCCTCGAGCTCGGCCAGCGAGGCGTCACGCCCCTGGTCCTTGAACCCGTAGTGCTCCGCCGGTCCGGCGGATGGATCGAGACCGAGACCGTCCTCGCCCCACGAGCCGAAACCGATTTGGTCGATGTCTTCGATTCCGCGTTTGAAGACCACGTTCTCGTCCAGGAAGGCCTGGCTGATCTTCCCGTCGCGCACGAGCAGGTGGAGGATGCCGTTGGCCAGGGCGAGATCGCTGCCCGGGATGAACTCCACGTACATGTCCGCGTAGTCCGTGGTCGGAGTGCGCCGCGTACCGATGTCCACGATTCGGACGCCCGGGTTCTCGCGTTTGTTGGCGAGAATGCGGGAGAACAGAACGGGGTGCATCTCTGCCATGTTGTTGCCCCAGAGGATGAAGTCGTCACCGACTTCGAAGTCCTCGTAGCACCCCATGGGCTCGTCGCTCTGGAACTGCGTCATGAACCCGGTGACGGCGGACGCCATGCACAGGCGCGCGTTCGGCTCGACGTTGTTCGACTTCAGGCCGGCGCGAAACCACTTCGAAGCCGCGTAGCCGTCGAACACCGTCCACTGGCCGGAGCCGTAAATGGCGACCGACTCGGGGCCGGATTCGTCCAGCGCCTCCTGGTACTTCTGAGCGATGAGATCCAGCGCCTCGTCCCACGAGATGCGCTTCCACCCGTCGCCGTCCCGGAGCATCGGGTACTCGAGCCGGTCCTCGCCGTACAGCATGCCGGGCAGATGGTAGCCCTTCACGCACATCAGGCCCCGGTTCACGGGGCTCTTCTCGTCGCCCCGCACGGTGACGACTCTGCCCTCCTTGACCCCCACCTCGACCCCGCATCCCGTTCCGCAGTAGCGGCACGGCGCCTTGCTCCAGGTAAGGTCGGTCTCGTCGATCCCTTCCCCGCTGGCCGCGAGGCGGGAGACCGCCTCCCGGTCCGCACACGAGAAGGCGGCCAGGCCAGCTGTGGAGGCTCCCACGGTCTTGAGGAAGTTTCTGCGTCTCATGACGATTCGTCCCTCTTCAGTTCCTTTGCGTGGCGCCGTAGCGGCGCTCCATCTCTTCGCGGATCCGGGCAGCCGCCTCTTCGGCGCCTTCCTCGAACCACAGGTGCTCCGGCCGCTCGAGGACGTCGTTCACCACCTGCTCCACCGCCGCGGCCTGCGCCCGCAGTCCCGACTCGCGGGCGTGCTCGATGATCTCACGCGCCTGCGGGATCAGCTCCATGTAGAAGCGCTCGGCGACCTCGTACATGCCGTGCCAGTGCGTATAGTCCGGCGCCATCATCGCCGCGCCGTGACGAGCCCGCCGGCCCTCGTGGTGCCACAGGTAGAACCAGGTCCACTCGATTTCTTCGTCGAAGTTGGTCGACGTGCGGAGGTCGTTCTGGGCCAGGGCGTTCATGATCGCCAGGCCCGGCTTGGCGAACTTCTCGTTGTACAGGATCACGAGGTCGTCGTACTGATCGTAGAACGAGTTGACGTATCCGTCCGAGTGGCAGTGCGAGCACACTTCCTTCATCCGGTCGCGCTTCTGTCCGGCCGTGTCGTGGATCAGCGAACGGCGTGTCTCCGGATCGGTTTCCGTCACGATCCCGTGGTTGATGTCTGTGTCCATGACGCGGCTTACCGGCGGCCGGTTGGTCCAGGAAATGCGCTCGCCGGGATCGTGCGTGATCGTCCCGCCGTTTCGGATGTTCCCGGACATGTGGCAGGTAGCGCACGTCGGGGCCGCGGCGTAGTCGACGCCCAGAATCCACTCCTCGGCGTCCAGATTCAGGTCGTCCTTGAGATCCCGGTACGCTATCCCGTGCTTCGATTCCTCGTAGATCTCCTTCTGCGGATGGTCCGGACCGAGGTGACATTTTCCGCAGTTCTCGGGCTGTCGCGCCCGGCGGGGCGAGAAGTCATGCCGGCTGTGGCAGGCGGTGCACGAGCCGCGCGAGCCATCCAGGTTGAGGCGGCCGATCCCCGTGTTCGGCCACGTGCCCGCGTACATCAGCGGCTTCCCGTCCTCGTCCCGCGCGATCCGGCCCACGGCGTCCAGGTCGGTGGGCCGGCCATCCGCGTCAGGCGCCAGGTCGTCGACCGTGATCAGGCCGCCGTCCGCCGCCTCGATCGCCACCTTCGCTCCGTGGCACTGCTGACACCCGGAGTACGCGCTTGCCAAACCGTTCACCATGTCCACCGCCTTCCCCGGGGTCGGGGAGTGCGGATTGAAGTCGAGCCTCGACCCTTCCACCGTCTCGGCGAGGAAGTTGTCCAGCGATGCCAGGATGTTGCCGGCCGCCGCGTGATGGCTCTGCGCGAACTCGGCCTGCTCGTGGTCGTGGCAGCGCGCGCAGTCGAGCGGCGTGACCACCGTGGCGATCTGCTCGCCGTGGTGCAGATAGCTGTCGGCTTCCTCGCGGTCCGCCGTGTGGCACTCCACGCACCCCACGCCCTTCTCGGCGTGCGTCGAGCCCTCCCAGTGGGAGACGATGCCCGGGTTCTCCTCGGCGTGGCACTCGACGCACTCGCGCGAGGAGGCCGGTACCGACACGTGCGGCGCCCGGATGCCCGCTTCCTCCGCCTTCCGCGCCGTCTCCATCCACTGGACGAGGACGAGCGAGAGCAAGAACAGGCCGCCCAGGGCGGCGATCACGATACGCTTGGTCTCGAGAGTCATGAAGGATCCCCTGTGCGTGCGATGCTTCGGGTTACCATGGGTCTGACAGTCTCTATTTCGCTCTAAAACATCAGTGCTTCGCGATAGCCTCCCAAAGGGTGAGGCCGACGATGACCAGGACTCCGAAGATCCCGATCCATACGCTCGCTTCCTTGAAGCGGGTGTTCTTGCGGATCCACCCGTCGATGAAGGGCCACCCGAACATCACGAACACGATGAAGCCCATGCTCAGAATCGCCGCCGTGCCGCTGAACAGCTTGAGCCAGCGGAAGGCCACGTAGAAGAACCACTCCGGCTTGATCACCTCGGGCGTCTGAAGCGGGTTCGCCTCGGGCCCGAGGGAGGCCGGTAGAATCGTGGCGAGAGCGCTCAGCACGACCATGAGCACGAGGCCGATCAGGATCTCGGTATAGAGGTGATCGGGGAAGAAGTTGAACGTCTTCTGGACGCCCTCTTCCTCGTCCTGGAACTTGAACTCGGTCACGCCCTGCAATCGAATGATCGAAATGTGAACCGCCAGCAACATGATGATGGTGACCGGAAGCACGGCCGCGTGAAGGATGAAGAACCTGGACAGAGTCGCCTGGTTGTAGGCGTCGCCTGCCAGCATCATCCGCTTCATGAAAGTGCCGATCACTGGCAGCGAGTCTGCGATATTGGCGCCGACGGTGGCGCCCCAGAAACTGAGCTGCTCGTACACCAGGCTGTAGCCGGTGAACCCGGTCATCAACGTGGCGAACAACAGGCACATCCCCACGATCCAGTTGATCTCGCGCGGCTTGCGGTAGGCGCCGGTGAAGAACACGCGGATCTGGTGCAGGATCACGGCCACGATCATCAGCGTCGCAGCCCACTTGTGAACGCTCCGGATATACCACCCGAACGAAACCTCGCGCGTGATGTACTCGACCGACTCGTAGGCCGTCGTAGGGGAGGCTTCGTAGTAGAACGCCAGAAGGATGCCGGTGAATATCTGGACGATGAACAGGTAGGCCGGGGTGCCGCCGAGAGCGAACCACCACCGCTTGAGATGATACGGTACGGGTTCGTTGGTCAGCTCCCGGAATTGCTGGCCGGAGACCGGAAGGCGATCACCCATCCAGCTCCGCAGACCCATCAGGCGCGCCTCCGATCGCCACCGCCCAGGCACGGGTCGTGGCCGGGTCCGGAGAGCGAGTCCTCGCCCTCGATGATCCCTGCCTGGCGCCTCGGCTCGCCATCCGCTTCGGCGAATTGGGGAGGCGGAACGGCGATGTGCAGCAGACCGTTCTCTACCTTCAACTCATAGCGTGGCAGTGACTGACCAGCCTCGCCCGGAGGACCCGCGGTCGCCACACCGTTCGGGTCGAAGACTCCGTTGTGACACGGGCAAAAGAACCGGTCGTTCTGGGCTTCCCAGCGGACCTGGCAGCCCAGGTGCGGGCAGGTGCTCGAGAGAGCGATGAAGTCGTCCGATCCGCCGTCGCGCGCCATGCGCGTGATATTGATCGTCTCGCCCGATGGACCGCGGTACCGGATCGCCTCTCCGACATCGATGCCACCGACCTCGGAGACGAATTGCCACATCACGTCGCCCGTGCGAGATGGGTACAGGTAGCGACCCGCAATGGCCGCGAAACCGCCGTAACCGCCGACCACGCCGGCCGTCATTGCGACCCGGGAAGCGTTCTTGATGAAACCCCTTCGATCGGGGTCTTCGGTGGGGGAGTGGCCGTCAGGCCTGGCGTCATCCGGCATGTTGGATTGCCCTCGATGGAGGTGGCTCAGGTACCGAGTGCTCGCCCAAACATCAAATGGTCACGGGGCGGTGATATTACCCCTGCGATCCCAGCTGGTCAATATGAATTGAGGGGCGAATTCCGGCCGGAGCGTGGCGTTCAGTCAACCGGCGGATTGGCGGCACGCCAGCTCGCCAGGAACGCCTCCGCAAGGTACTGGACATCGGCGCGCAGCGCCTCCTCGGCACGCGACATCCCGGTCACGGTCAGACGCTCGAGGAACCACGTTCGGGCTGGACCGAGCCACCGGTTCAAGGTCGATGCGGCGGGCTGGTGAAACGAGAGGGACGTGAGGAGGACGATATCGGGGCCTGCCTCGAGCGGAATCGCCGTTACGCCGAGGGTCAGGAAGGCGACGGCGAAGTTGGCGATCGGAACGCCACCCTGACGCAGCTTCGTGTCGAGGATCGATCGGAGCACGCTGGAAGCCACTCCGATCTCGGCCGCAGCACCGTCGAGTTCGTTGACCGCGATCTCCATCTTGACGATGCGCTCGAGGCTCGCGATCTCGCTTTCCGACTGCGCCCGCGCGTCCGCGACCGATGCGATGAGAATCGCCGCCGTCAACAGGGCCTGTGTGCGCGCTGCTCGCCGAACCATCGCCCCTCCGCCACCGGTCCCGGACACCGTTCCGGAACGGTCAACCGACCGGCATCGACATTAATAGATGATAACACCTTCGGCGCAGAGTCGATCCCCCGCGCAGGCATTCCATGTGAGACAGTGGAACCCTGTGCCTGTTTCCCGGGTTAGCCTGCTGTCACCGGGGCCGTGAGAGCCTCGATCGATTCGAGCCCGGGCCTCGCCCGGGCACCCCGCGTAGTGGACGTAGGACATGAAGAAGCTGGTCATGGCAGCCGTCGCGATGATGGTGCTGGCGGTGGTCGCAGTGCCGTCGGCCGTCGCGCAGGAGACGGAGAAGATGGACAAGACGGAAAAGATGGAAAAGATGGGGCAGCAGTCCCATATGATGAAGGGCACGATGACCGCGCCCGACGAGGAGGCGGTCGAGATCGGCTACGTGCTGGCCAAGGGTGAGTATGGCCCGGAGGGCTGGATCGTCGTCGAAGAAGATGGAGAGAAGACGAAGATCGAGATGAGGGACCTTTCGATGGACGGCGACTACGTCAACTACAACTGGTCGCCCCCGGACAACGCCGACCTGGTGATCACATGTTCCCTCAAGAAGCAGTCGGACGGCGGCTTCGCCGGCAACTGCAAGGACAACGAAGAGGAGAGACGCACCGGCCAGATGACGATGGCACCGATGGGGGAGATGAATCCCTGCGCTGCGCAGATGAACCGGTGCGGCGCCAATCCGTGCGCGGCCGAGGCGAACCCGTGCTCGGGGTGACCTCCGGGTTCTGAACAGCAGGACCTGCACGAAGGAAGAGGGCGGCGGTCGAGCAGTGTCGGCTGCCGCCCTCACTGCATCCTTGAAGGGCGCTCCGGCCCATGTGTGGGACACATCGTCACCACGTAACCGTCCGGCACCAGCACACTTGCGATCCCCAACCCCTCGGGAATCCGCATAAGTACCTAGGTACTTGCGTACAACTACCGAGGAGCCCCCGAAACTCCTGCCTTGGCACCCTTTGTGCTGATTGGCACAAAGAGAATGTCAGCTCGACGACGCACCCCCAATGGCGTCGGGCTTATTTGTTCTGGGGAGAGCAACCTTTGGAGGGGGCATTTCAATGAGACTCAGACACGGGTTGGGGATCTTCGCTGTGCTGTCCTTCGCGCTGGTCGGCTGTACGGGCGACACAGGCCCGCAGGGCCCGCAGGGAGAGCAGGGCGAGAAGGGCGACCAGGGAGATCCGGGCGCCAGCTTCAGCGAATTCTCGTACCAGGGCGAGTTCGGTGACGCGTGCCAGCACTGCCATGGAGGGAATGTCGACCAGGTGCTGGTCACGAAGCACACGAACGCCTTCCTGGACCTGGGTGAATCGCAGACGAACCTGTACTGCCTGCAGTGCCACACGACGGGCTTCAATTGCTCGGTCGAGTTCGGGGCCACCGAGATCGACCCGGCGAACTGCGTGGAGCCCGATGACGGGTACAGCGGCTACATCGGCGACACGACCGAAGAAGGTATGGCACGCGCCATGAGCCTCGAGGGCGTGCAGTGCGAGTCCTGTCACGGGGCGATGGGCCCGAACTTCAACGCTCACAGGCCCGACATGTCGTTCGCCACGCACGACGATCCGGGTACAGGTGAGTCGCTGTCGTTGTGCTACGACTGCCATCACGGGCAGATCGAGGAGTGGATGGAGTCCGGACACGCGAACGCGGCCGGCGGAAGTATCGAAGACTTCAACGATGAGCACTACGCTACCGCTAGTTACTGCAACTTCTGCCATACGTCCGAAGGCTACATCCGGGTTAACGATCCGGCCTTCGCGACGTACGACTTCGGGGACGAGGTCAGCTTCATCGGCTGCCCGACGTGCCACGACCCGCACGTGGGCGAGATGGGCGAAGGCAACGAGGCGCAGCTCCGCAATGTGAGCGCGGTCGAGCTGAATTACACGTTCCCGGCGTCGCCTGGTGACGAAGAGGCGCCGCGGATGGAGAACTACGGCCCGGCCCAGACGTGCGCCCAGTGTCATAAGGCGCGTCGCGACACAGAGGACGTCGATGAGCAGATCGCCCTCGGCGACGACCATTTCGGGCCGCACCACAGCCCGCAGGCCGACATGTTCGTCGGGGCCGGCTCGTATGAGATCCCGGACTTGACGTACAACCGGACGTCCGCGCACCAGTCAATCGCGACCGCGTGCGTCGAGTGTCACATGGTGCGTGAGGTCGAGCTGCACGGCGAGCTGCAGGACCACGCGTTCCACACGTTCGAGGTAAACACGGAGAACTGCCTGCCGTGTCACACGCTTCCGGAAGGCGACTTCGACTACAACGGCGTGCAGACGGAGATCGCGGGCAAGCTGGACCAGGTGGCGGTCCTGCTGGGCTACGCTGACTGGGCTACGCTCTATCTCGTGTTCGAGGACGACAACGCGGGATGGACGGTCGCGCAGCGTGAGGCCTTTTATGGCGCCGTGTTCGTGGCCGAATCGGGCAGCTTGGGCGTGCACAATTCATCGTACGCGAGGTCCCTGCTGGACAACGCGATCACGTACCTGACGCCGGCGACGCCGGCACAGTAGATCTGACCCGAACCCCGGCGCCCTCGGTGCAGAGGGCGTCCGGGAACCACATACCGGTTGGTCCCCACCCGGGATGAAGGCGAGGCCCGGAGGCGTTACGCGCGTCTCCGGGCCTTGCCGTGCCTGTAAGCTTCGGCGATCCTCGATCGGTTCGCCGGCTGACTGAGTTGCGGGTGCGCCCGTCGGTCCGGTGAGTTCACGAAGAGGGCAGGGTAGAAGGGGAGACGATGGCCGGGGCACGAACTCAACCAGTGGGCGAGAGGCCCGGCACCACCGCGATCGTCCTCGCGTTCGCCGCCATCTACCTGATCTGGGGCTCCACGTACCTGGCGATCCGTTTCGCGGTCGAGACCCTGCCGCCGTTCCTCATGCTGTTTGCCCGCTTCTTTACGGCCGGCGTCCTCATGTACTCTTTCCTGCGCTGGCGCGGCGTGGCCCGGCCGAGTGCCCGGGAATGGATTGGTGCGGCAGTCGTGGGCGGCCTCCTGCTGCTCGGTGGCACCGGGGCCGTCGGGTGGGCGGAGCAGTGGATCCCCTCCGGGCTGGCAGCCCTGATCGTGGCCATAGTGCCTGTATGGATGGTCCTGCTGGACTGGATCGGGCCGGCGAAGCGAAGACCGACGGGTGCCGTAGTCGCGGGACTCGTCCTCGGACTCGTGGGTGTGGCGGTGCTCGTCGGTCCGGTAGATCTGTCCGGAGGCGATCGGATGCAGTTCATCGGTTCCGCCGTAGTCGTGTTCGGGACCCTTTCCTGGGCTATCGGATCCGTGTATGGCACCCGCCTGCCGCACCCCTCTTCTACGTGGATGTCGGCCGCACTCCAGATGACCGCCGGCGGGATCCTGCTCCTGCTGTTCGGGACAGCTATGGGAGAGTGGTCCAGGGTGGACCCCGGACAAATGTCTGCTCTCTCGCTCGGGGCGCTCGCATACCTGGTGGTGTTCGGATCGCTGATCGCGTTTGCCGCATATGTCTTCCTTCTGCGCCACGAGGCCCCGGCGCGGGTTGGGAGCTACGCGTACGTGAACCCGGTAGTGGCCGTGTTCCTCGGGTGGGCTCTGGCCGCCGAACCGGTGACGCCGCGGACGATCGTGGCGGCGGCGATCATCCTCACCGGTGTGGTATTGATCGTCACGCACCGGGCAAGGACTCTGCCGGGAGCACCGGAGTCCGAGCCGGCGATCGCGGACGAAGAGCCCGGCCTGGATTCCCCGGTGACGCCCTGCGCCACCTGCTGAGAGAGGAGAGAGGTACGTCATGCACGGAGCTTTCTCACCCGGCGAGTGACCAGGGAGTACCGGAGTACGAGGACCGGCGCGCTCAGCCGCGAGTCATTCAGCGTCGTCGATCACGACCGGTTGCGCCCCGGCGCGTCGTGCAAGCTCCAGGAACTCCCGTTGCATCCCGCGGTCGGGGAACACGTACCTGGACGTGACCAGCTGCTCGCCCTTCACCTGCGCGACGAGCTGAGAGAAACCCGCCAGCAGCTCTGGCAGGCTGAAGCCGCAGTGGCCGAACCGGTCCACGGGAATCAGGTCGACGGTCTCGGCGGCCCCGGCGTTCTTCGCCTGATACAGGTCGGCGTGCCACATCGGGGTCACCGGGTCCCGGGTCGTGTGCATCGTCAGCAGGGGTCCCTGGGGCCGGCCGGTCGTCTGGAACGCGCTCTCGATCGCCGCAAGCGCTGCAACCTCGGCATCGTGCCGCGCCAGTCCTTCGTTGAGCGCCACGTCATCGTCGGATCCGTCGTAGACGGTCTCGCCGTTCCCGAACGGGTTGCCTCCGAGCACGGCCGTGGCGTCGTTCGTTCCCATGAAGCTGTAGCGCAGGATCTGCGTTGTCGCCTCTTCAAGAGTCGCGGGATCGCCGACGTCGTGTGGGACGTCCGTCACCGCCAGGAGCTGCTGGGTCGATCCCGGATCCGCCAGGAGTGCCGCCCCGATCGCCGCCTCGGTGGATGCCCAGTTCACGTCCGTGACCACCGTTTCCTCGTCCGGGATCTCGACTGCGCTGCCCGGCATGACGCCCGGAAAGTAGTGGTCGAACACGACGCGAAAATCGCCGAACCAGTCGATCTGTCTCTGGAAGTCGCCAGCCGGAGCGCACAGGGCCAGGCCACCATCGAACAGCGAAGTGGCGCCCGTCTTCTCCATGGTGAGGACCGTTGAGAGACCGCCCTCCGACGCGCCGACCAGGTACGTGATCGCCGGCAGCTCTTCGAATCCGTTCTGCGCGGCGAGTGCCGTGAGCCGGCCTCGCACCCACGTCGAGGTCTGCTCCAGGTCTGTCACGGCCTCCGGGGCCACGAGCCCGTTTCTGCGATAGCTGGTTCCGGCGTATCCGTAGAAGCCCTCCTCCGCGGTGCCCAGGTTTCGCACGATGTCCTTGATCCGGAAGCCGCTCGCTTCCTCGGCGGGAAGCTCGAGCGGGGTGTAGGGCGGGCGATCGGGGCCCGGATTCGTATATCCGTGCGCCCACAGCAGAATCTCACCATTCCACAGGTCCGGGAGACAGACTTCGGTGAGCGCGCCATCGGGCGCGACGCCGCTCACGCAGGCCTGCAGCTCCGCCGAGGTCTCGATCGGAAGCTCGGCGGGCTCGGGCCCGGGCGGAGGGCCGGTCGGGTCATCGTCTCCGCACGCGGCGAGAAGCGTGCACAGAATCAGCGGCAAAAGCGCGGGGGGCGTCGGGACGGATACCCGGAGAGTGGTTCGAAACACGATGTTCACCACGGTACGGGTGCACCAGCAATGACATTCGATCCAACCATAATATATGTCAGAACAGGATTCTCGCTCCCATCGAGAAGGCGCGCGCCGTATCATCAGGGAGAATTCCAAGAGTGACCCGGAGGCCAGAAGTGAAGTCCGCGACATGGCAGCCGGCGTATCTACGCCTGCCACCCGACGATCTCAGCGACCGGGCGATCCGGGCGGTCGCGCGGCTGTCGGACTGCCGCCTGTGTCCCCGCGACTGCGGCGTGAACCGTCTCGCCGATCGGTGGTCGGCGTGCAAGACGGGGCGGCACGCCGTCGTGAGCAGCTGTTTCCCCCATTTCGGGGAAGAGGATTGCCTGCGAGGCCAGCACGGTTCAGGGACGATCTTCTTCGCCCACTGCAACCTGCGCTGCGTGTTCTGTCAGAACTACGACATCAGCCAGGGCCGGCGGCCCGCCTCAGTTCGCGGGACGCCGCCCGCGAGGCTCGCGGCGCTCATGCTCGAATTACAGGACCGGGGATGCCACAACATCAACTTCGTGACCCCGGAGCACGTCGTGCCGCAGATTCTGGAGGCGCTCGTTCCTGCTGTCGAGGGAGGCCTCCGGCTTCCGCTCGTCTACAACACCAGCGCCTACGACTCGCTCGATAGCATCGAGTTCGTCGACGGGGTAGTGGACATCTACATGCCCGACTTCAAGCTGTGGTCGAGTGAGCGCAGCGGGTCGTGGCTCAAGGCGGTCGACTATCCGAGCACCGCGCGTGCGGCGATCCGCGCGATGCATGATCAGGTAGGCAGGCTGGAGGTAGGGGGGAACGGTCTGGCCCGCCGCGGTGTGCTCGTCCGTCACCTGATGATGCCGGGCAGCCTTGATGAGACGGCCTCGATCCTCGAATGGCTCGCACGGGAGCTGGGGGCCGGCACATACGTAAACCTGATGGATCAGTACCGGCCTGCCGGGAAGGTGGACAGCCGGTGCTACGCGGAACTGAACTGCCGCGTACCGGCCGCCGAGTATGCGAAGGGCTTGAAGCTCGCCGAAGACCTGGGATTGCGGCTGGATCGGCGGGTTGGCCTGACGGTGTGATCAGGCGAGGCCCGCCCGCTCGCGTATGTTCGCGGCCAGGGCCTGCAGCTCTTCCTTCGAGTGGCCCTCGAAGCGCCGCGCGCACACCGCACCGTAACCTCCGCATAGACGCTCGCAGGCGGACCCGCGCACGGCCTGGTCGGCCATCTCGAATCTCCTTGCCGAGCCGGTGCCAGCGCGTCCGCCATTTGCTGCGCGAAGGCACGTCCCTGCTGGTGCTCGTAAAGCATCACGGCGATCGGACCCTGGTTTCGGGGCAGGCCGGCAGCCTCCAGCTCGGGAAACAGCAGGTCCTCTTCCTTGCCGTGGTGACAGGCATCCGCGAACAGGCGGATGAAGGTCACACAGTCGCCGATCGCTTCGAGGTCCAGTCCGTCCGGACCCTCGGCGCTGGCGAGTAGGGCCTGCATCGCGTCCGCGACCTGCAGGATGAGCTGGTGCTCGTCGCGCAGTCGGGATGTGGCGGTTTCGGCTGCCGGACTCATCATGGCGATCTCCGGGATATGCGGTGCGTTGGTCGGACTCCGGACGGTAACGCCGTGACCGGGTCCCGGCCACGGGTCGAGACGCGGTCGCTTGCAGAGCTGATTATCATGGAAAGTGAACTTGACATCGGAGGATGGCCGTGGGAGACGCAGTGAACAATCGGGTGAAGACGCTCCGGACCGAGCGACAGTGGACGCAGGAGCAGCTGGCGAAACGCGTCGGGGTCTCCCGCCAGAGCATCAACTCGATCGAGCGGAATCGCTATGTCCCGAGCCTTCCACTGGCCCTCAAGTTTGCCCGAGTGTTCGAGTGCCCGACCGACGAAATCTTCACGCTGGAGTAGCCCTATGATCGTGCACACGCTGAAGGACAACGTAGACGAGAGGTTCCTGACGCACCGCCTCCGGGCGACCAGTCTGGCCGGGGTGGCGGGCGGGCTTACGGCAAGCTTCCTGTTCGTGTACTACTACTTCGTCGAGCACGCGCCCCGGTGGGATCTGCTAGCCGTGGCCCTCGTGATCGCCGCGGTGAAGCTGGGCATGCTGGCCTACTACCGTTTGACGGACTGACGGGAGCTCGATCCGAGCGGGAGGGCTACGCCTCAGTAGGTCAGAAGGAGGGCGAGGGTGATCGGCAC
>JBDGWG010000044.1:0-34888 GCA_039585235.1 Gemmatimonadota bacterium
TCTACCAGTTGAGCTACGCCCCTTGGCTCCGGCATGGCTGGGGGCAGATTTGAACTGCCGACACCCGCGTTTTCAGCGCGGTGCTCTACCAAGCTGAGCTACCCAGCCTCGCTCATCATTCTACCGCGTGCACGCAACGCCGCATAGGTAACTCCGGGGGTGGGATTCGAACCCACGACCTAGTGGTTAACAGCCACCCGCTCTGGCCACTGAGCTACCCCGGAATGCGTTGCCGAATACTCTGTGCCACCCGAAGCAATACGAGCACCTCTCAGACGCACACCACGTTTTCAAACAACCGAATCTGCAAGAAAAGCGCCCCGCCTGGCACTGCCAGGTGAAGGGGCGGGATCCTCCTCAATAGCGGGGGCAGGATTCGAACCTGCGACCTTCGGGTTATGAGCCCGACGAGCTACCAGACTGCTCCACCCCGCAACGGGCCCCTGCCCGTTTCCCGGGGCTCGCCTAACGTCCCGCAATGTCCTCCGAACGAGCCTTACCGGCCGGTCTCCTGTCGGCAATCAGGGCCGCCCTGACCCCGGGGGCGGTGATCGACGATCCGGATCGGCTCATCGCTTACGAAGCCGACGCACTGACCACCTCCCGCGGTCTTCCCGCGGTCGCGGTCTTTCCGGCCGACCGCGATCAACTGGTCCGGGTTCTGCAGCTCCTTCAGGAGGCCCTGACTCCGTTCGTTCCGCGCGGGGCAGGAACGGGCCTCGCAGGCGGTGCGGTCGCCGACGGCGGGGTGCTGATCTGCACGACGCGCATGCACAGGATTCTCGAGGTGGACGAAGAGGGGCGCACCGCCCTGGTGGAGCCCGGAGTTTTGACCGACGCGATCAACGAGGCTGCGGAGCCATACGGGCTCCGCTACCTGCCGGATCCGGCGAGTGCCGCTGCCTGCACGATTGGAGGGAACGTCGCGATGAACGCGGGCGGACCTCACTGCCTCAAGCACGGAGTGACGACCGACCACGTGGCTGCCCTCGAGGTGATCCTGCCTGACGGCACCCCCCTGATCGTGGGTCGCGGGGAAGATGGTGGCCTCGACCTCGCGGGCGTGTTCACTGGATCCGAGGGCACGCTCGGAGTGATCAGCAGGATCCGCGTGAATCTGGCTCCCGTCGCGACCGATGTCGGGACGTTCCTCGCCCTATTCGACAGCGTGGCCGACGCGGGCCGGGCTGTCGGGAAGATCTTCGAGTCAGGAATCGTCCCCGTGGCGCTGGAGCTGGTGGACCGTGAGACGATCGCGGTCGTGGAGGCTTCGGTGTTTGCGGCCGGACTTCCGGTGGACACCGAGGCCGCCCTGGTGATCGAGTGCGAGGGCGAGCCGGAGGAGGTTGAGGAGGACGTCGAGGCAGCGGAAGCGGCGGTTCTCTCGTGTGGCGCGCGGGAGGTGCGCCGCGCCAGTGACGAGGCGGAGCGACTGGCGATCTGGCAGGCCAGGAAGAAGGCCTATGGAGCGCTGGGGCGTCTGGCGCCGGACGTTTTCGTGCAGGACGCTGCGGTGCCTCGATCCGCTCTTCCCGACCTCCTGCCTCGGTTCTCGGAGATCGCTGACCGACACGGACTCCGACTCGCGAATTTCTTCCATGCTGGAGATGGGAACGTTCATCCCAATCTCCTGTTCGATCGGCGTGACGCCGAGGAAGTGGCCCGGGTCCGGACGGCAGGCGCCGAGATCATGGCTCTCTGCGTGGAGGCCGGGGGCACGATCACAGGAGAGCACGGTGTCGGGGCCGACAAGCTGCTTCACATGAAGCTCGTGTTCGGCGCGGAAGAGCTGCAGGTGATGCGCAATTTGAGGACGTCGGTCGATCGAAACGATCTCGCCAACCCTGGCAAGCTGCTCCCGGCGACTGAGGCTGGAGAGATCTCGTGAGGTTCTTCCGACCGGAGTCCGACGCCGATCTCGCGGAGTGGATCTCCGCCTCGAGGGGTCGTTTCCTCGAAGAGGGCGTGCCCGTGGTAACCGCAGCCGCTGTCGACCCGCCCACCGGGGGGCTCGACCCGCTGCCTCGGCACGGCGTTTCCACGAGTGGTCTGTCGGAGGTCGTCGATTTCCGACCGCGGGATCTGACCGTCACGGTGGACGCCGGAATGAGGTTGTCGGCTCTCGACAGCCTCATCGGTGATGCGGGACTGTGGCTGCCCCTGGCCGGCAAACCAGAGAATCGATCCGTCGGCGGATGGGTTGCCTCGGCTCCGACGGGAGAATTCGATGGCAGCTTTGGACCTGTCAGGCGCCACGTCCTCGCCTGTACGCTGCTCCTGTGGGACGGTCGAATCACACGGTGGGGCCGGCCCGTGATGAAGAACGTCGCCGGATACGATGTCAACAAGCTGGTGTGCGGGAGCCGGGCCCGGCTGGGCATTGTCACGAGCGTGACTCTGCGGCTGTGGCCCCGGCCCCGGGTGCTGCAGCGGTTCGATCTCGAGGGCGAGGCGCTTCGGGAGGACGGCGCGGCATTCGCCGGGGCACCGCGGTTCGAGGGCGTCACGTGGCACAGCCGACCGGGCGGTGGAGAACCTGTCACGGCGTCCGTCTCGATGACCGGAGGTCCGAAGTCAGTCTCGAATCGCGCAGAGGAGTTGAATCATTGGGCCCGCGAAAGGGGAATCGCTTTTCGGCAGGAAGACCCCGAGTCGACGCGTCCCGCACGAGACTCCATCGTGAGGCGAGCCAGGCCAAGTGACGGCGCCGCCTACCGCATCACCTTCGGGCGCCGCTATCTTAAGGCCGGACTGCGCGACCTCGACCGCCGTCTGGCGGGCGATGTGGACGCGTGGAGTCTGGAGGCATTTCCAGCAACCGGGGCCGTCCGTGTGCTCACCCAGAAGCAGAAGGCTGCTGGACAGCGTCAGGCACCGGCGTGGCTGACCACGATCGCTGACACGGCAGGGCGAGCACCAGTGCCCCAGCCGACCCTGGACACGCCGGCCGTGCGCGTCGAGCGCGGGGGCCAGGCCGAGCACGAAGCGGCCCGCAGGATGAGAAGCACCGGGTCGCGGGACATCGAGCGGCGATGGCTGGCGGTCTTCGCGGGCGTCGAAGTCCCCTGGCAGGCGGACTATTTGTGAGGTTCAAGGAGAGAGCGATAGAACGACGCGGTACACGTCGAGAGACACTGCGGCGCTGCGGAGCGCACGACGCGGTGATCGTCCTGGCGATGGCCTGGTTGGCGGTCGTCGCTTCGCCGTCTGCGGCAGACGCACAGGCCGACTATTCTGGGCCGGGGGTGGTACCGCCGGCGGAAGTATACCTGCGCGGCTCAGACGGGCATCTTGAGATGGCGTCTCCCCGCTGGCATACGGGCGCTGGTGAGGAGAGGGCGCTCCGCGTCTATTTCACGGATCCGCCTCCTGGAAGGCCCGGATTCTGGAATGAGGTCGTACGCGCAATCGAGGCATGGAATGCCGTCGACGGAGTGCCCATCGTCTTCCATTTCACCGCACACACCAGTGCCGCTGACGTGGAATTCCACTGGATACGACGCTTCGAGGCCCGCCAAGCCGGGACTACCGACTGGGAAACGGACGGGGATGGGTGGCTGAGCTCGGTAGTCGTGACTCTCACCACCGAACACGAGGACGGCACACCGATGAGCGACGAGTTCCTGGGTCTCGTGGCCCTGCACGAGCTCGGGCACGTGATCGGTCTGCCCCACAGCGACGATCCGGGTGACGTGATGCACCCGGGTAACCGCAACTTTAGCCTGTCAGACCGCGACATCCGGTCCGCCCGTCAGTTGTACGGGAGGTTCGCGTCCGGGCAGGTTTCCCAGCCGTGAAGATCTACACTCGCAAGGGGGATTCGGGCCGCACGAGGCTGTTCGGCGGCCTGGATGTAACGAAGCACGATGCGCGCGTCGCCGCATACGGCACCCTCGATGAGCTCAACGCGATGCTGGGCGTAGTTCTGGCTCTGGACCCCGAGGGAGACCTCGGTACCGCAGACCTGAGGACCGTGCAGGAGGACCTGTTCGTGCTCGGCTCCCGGCTGGCCGCCGCCCGCCCGGATCGGGAGATTCAGCGTGGAACGATTCCTGAGATGGAATCTGAGAGAGTCGCTGACCTCGAGGCCTGGATCGATCGGCTCGACGAGGCGCTGCCTCCCCTGGACGCCTTCGTGCTCCCGGGGGGCTGCAGCGTCGGTGCTCAGCTTCACGTAGCGAGAACGGTGTGCCGACGCGCGGAACGCGAAGTGACTGTCTTGATCGACGACGATCCCGCTTTGAGCGCGACCGTAATCCCGTATATTAACAGGCTCTCAGATCTCTTGTTCACCCTCGCCCGCGCGGTCAATCACTGGGCCGGCCAGCCGGAAGCGATGTGGCTGCCTCAGCGCCAGCGCGAGCGCAACTCTATGTCACCGAATGACATAGGCGTAGAGGACTCTTGACTGACAACTCGACTCCAGACGCGGACCTCTCGCGTGATCTGACGGACACCGCCACCGACGACGCCCTTTCCGGAATGGTGGAAGCGACGGTCAACGCGGTCCTCAAGGCGACGCGCGCCCGGCAGACCTACGTCCCCGGAAACCCCTTGATTGAGAAATTTCACGACGAGCTGTGCGAGAAGCTCGGGACGATGTGGGATGAGCTGCCGCACCTTTCCCTCGAGATGGACGAGGGGCGTCTCCTGTGGCGCGATCGCGAAGTGTATTCGAAGCCTATCGGACCGGACAACTTCGCATTTCGCTTCTTCAAGGACGGTATCCGTCAGCTGGCATTGCTGCCCGGTGTGGAAGAGGGAGAGCTGGCCGAGTTCATCGAGATCCTGGCGCACTCACGGCAGGTGCATGCTGAAGACCTCCTCGCCACGATTTGGCACCGGGACTTCAAGGCGGTCCGGATAGAATACGTGGACGTTATGGAAGACGAAGCCGTCGAGGTCCCGAGGCCCAACCGGAATGCCGGTGCCGGCGACAGCCTCGAAGACATGGAGGAGATCGAGGCCGTGCTCGAATCAGGCACCATCACGGAGGAGGAAGAGGAGGAGTTCTCGGACATCACACTCGCGGAGCCGGACCTTCTGTACCTGAAGCGCGAAATGGATGGCGAGTGGGCACGACCCCTCGTGCACGACGTCACCCTGGCTCTTCTCGATCAGTTCGAGATGAGGGACCAGGAGCGGAGGCGGCAGGTCGTGGACATCCTGCGTGAGATGCTCCCCCGCCTGCTCGTGGGGCGGGATTTCGGAAACGTCGCGTTGATTGTCAACGAGCTTCAGCTGCTCGCGAACAAGACAGGTGAGGACGACACCCAGGAACTGGTTACTTCGCTGCTTCGGGACATGAGCGAGGCGATGGCCGAAATGGTCAGCGCGGTGGATTCGGAAAGTGCATCTCCCGCCGCCGAGGAGCTCGCTGCCCTGGTCGGAGCACTGCAGGCCGAGGCCATCCCGACCCTTGTCAGAGCGATCCCGGCCGTTGCCATCCGCCAGACGCGCGACCGACTGGTCCAAGCGCTCGATCGACTCGTCGGGGCAAACCCCGGGTACGTCGTGGACCTTCTGTCGGCCGAAGATCCGATGCTCGCCGCCGAGGCCGCCCGGATCGTGGGCCGCCTTGGGCTCACGGCAGCGGAGCAGGACCTCGTCGAACTGTCCCGCCGGCCCGAGGAAGTGACCCGGCAGGCAGCCATCGAGGCGCTGGCGAGCCTCGGATCGGCCGCAGGCGTCGAGGCCCTGGCCGCCGCACTGTCGGACTCCGGCAGGGATATCCGCATTGCAGCCGTCAACGCCATCGCCGCGGTCCCTCCGGAGACTGTTCTCCCGATGCTGGGCGACACGCTCGCCGGATCCGACCTGGCGGACCGGGACCATGGAGAGCAAATGGCGTTCATGCGTGCCTACGCCGTGATGGCCGGTGACGATGCCGTACCTCTACTGGGGAAGCTGCTGAACGGCCGAAAGTGGTGGGGGGGACGCCGCGCGCCTACCCTGCGGGCCTGCGCCGCGCGGGCTCTCGGGCTCGTCGCTACACCAGCGGCGCGAACCGCGCTCGAGAAGGCGACCGGAGACCGGGCTGTCTCGGTGAATAGCGCGGTGCGCATGGCGCTGAAAGCGATCGACGCCGGCTCGGATGCGCAGTTGGAGGTCGCGGTCCTTCCCGAGGAACAGGAAGCGCATATGGTCGAGGATCCCCTGGACCTGGACTTGAACGTCGATCCAGGCGCTGAAGACAGGGAGGAGGGATCGTCATGAAGGGCCCCGATTCTCCCGGCACCGGAATCCTCTCGGCGATGTACGGGGCGGTGCGCGCCCTGCAGCTCTACCCAGCCGAGAACGAGGTTGTCACGCAGGCATTGCATGAAGTCAGAGAACAGGCCGACCGGATCCTGGAGCGCGAAGGCGGACTCAGCATCTGGTTCGCCGGCAAATACATGTTCGTGAACGATCTCCAAGTGCGGCTCGACCTGCACGACTACGCCTCCCTGGCCACGTTCCGAGAGGTGTTTCGGGGCCACGGAGTCGGTCGGGTGGAAGCGGACTCGAAGATCAGCGACGACGACTGGAAGTCCTTTCTCGCGGCGATCGCCTCGGATCCCGTGCCCGGACAGCCTCCACTGGAGGCCCTGCAGGCCGAACTCGAGAAGCGGCGGGTGTCGCATGTCAACGTCGGCCCGCCGTCTCCCATGTTTGAGGGGAGTGAGGGCGAGGAGGCGGTGGAAGCGGCACGGCGCACATACGCGAGGTCCGTCAAGGTCGCGCGCGACATGATGGAGGGCCTGGTGCTGGGAAAGGCGATCGGGGCGAGGCGGGCGGAGCGAGCAGTGCTGTCCGTCGTAGACCAGGTGCTTCAGGAACCGGCGACGATGCTCGGCATGATGACGCTCCGGGACTTCGATGACCACTCGTACATTCACTCGGTGAACGTGTCGATTCTGTCCGTCGCCCTGGGCGACTACCTGGGGCTGAACCGGGAACAGCTTTTCGAGCTGGGCTTCGCGGCCCTGTTCCACGACATCGGCAAGGTGCTGATCCCACCCGCCGTGCTGAACAAGATGGGGTGGCTGAACGACGAGGAATGGAGGCTCGTGAGCCAGCATCCTGACTTCGGCTTGTTAATGATGTTCAACGTCGAGGGGTTCGAAGAACTTCCGTACCGGGGCATGTTGGCGGTGTACGAACATCACATGAAGCCGGACCTGTCGGGATATCCTCGCGTCATCCGGCGGCGACGACAGGGTCTATTCGCCCGCATCATCGCTCTCACCGAAGCGTATGACGCCGCGATCTCGAACTACAGCAAGCAGTTCCTTCCTTGCTCTCCGGACGAGGCGATCCGGCAGCTCCGGGAAGCCGAGACAGGCGCATACGACAGGGTCCTCACCCGCGCGTTCGTCAACATGATGGGTATCTTCCCAGTGGCCACGCTCGTCATCCTGGATACGGGCGAGATGGGAGTGGTGGTGGCTCCGAACCCCAACGCGAAGGCCCTGAGCCGGCCCCTGGTCCGGATTATAGCGACCGCGAACGGCGAGCGAGTAGGCGACGGGCCGATTCGCGACCTTACGGAGCGTGACCCGGATGGCGGTGGGTACCGACGCAGCATCGCGCGCTCCACCGACCCCGCCCGTTACGGGATCAACGTCTCCGACCATGTCGCCTGAGGGCGGCGAGCCGGGCCGCCTCGTCCGACGGGTCCCCTTCGAGTTGCCTCTCGTTGCGGGAGACCGGCTCCGCGGTGACGTTCGGCTTCCGGCGGATGACGCTTCCGCGGGAGGGTCGGAGGGCAGGGACACGAGCGTTATCGTTGTGTGCCACGGCTTCAAGGGTTTCAAGGACTGGGGGTTCTTTCCTTTCGTCGCCGAGCGTCTCGCGATCGGTACCGGTTCGACCGTGGTCTCGTTCAACTTCTCGGGATCGGGCATCGGCCCGGATCTGGAGAGCTTCACGGACCTCGAGGGTTTTGGCCGCAACACGTTTTCCCGCGAGGTAGCCGACCTCGAGGCGATTCTGGATGGGCTTCGGGTCGGTCGGCTCGGCGACGCTTGCCTGGATCCACCGGATTCGGTGGGGTTGATCGGGCACAGTCGCGGGGCCGCGGCTGCGATCTTGGTCGGTGCCCGTCGACCGGAAGTCCGGGCCGTCGTGACATGGGCGGGAATCGGCTCGGTGTTCCGATACGAAGAGTGGTTCGCCGAGTCCCTGGGTGATGGCGACGTGATGGAGGTAGTGAACGCGCGAACGGGCCAGCGCCTGCCCCTGTACCGGGACGTGCTGGATGACTTGCGGAGCAACCGGGCGGCGCTGGACATGGAAGCAGCCGCCAGCGGGCTGGGCCCGGCGCTTCTGATCGTTCACGGAACCGCTGACGAAGCGGTGCCCGTCGCCGAGGCGTATGAACTGCACAGAGCGGCCGGCGATGCGGATCTCGCGATCATTGACGGGGCTGGCCACACGATGGACGCGATGCACCCCTTTCCCGGAACGAACCCCAGGCTGGACGAGGCCGTGCGCCGAACCGTGTGTCATTTCGTGCGGCACATGACGGAGGAGAAGCCATGATCCGTCGTTTCTTGCTGGTACTTTGGCTCGTGACCGCGACGTCTCTCGCCTCCGGGTGCCGCATCGAGATCGAGGACACCGGCGACTCGAACGTCACGGCGGCCGTGGAGCGAATGCTCTCCGAGTCGGCCGATGCATGGAACCGGGGCGAGCTGGCGGGCTTCATGGACGACTATCTGGAGTCAGAGAACACGACGTACATCGGTGGGGCGGGTTTCGTGATTGGGTACGACTCGATCGAGGCCAGGTACGCGCCCCGGTTCGAGCCGGGCGCGGCGCGTGACAGCCTGCGGTTCGAGGAAGTGCGGGTGCGGCGGCTGGGGGCGGTCGACGCGATCGCCACCGCGCGCTGGATCCTCCACCGGCGCGACACGATCACCGGCTCGGGACCTTTTACGCTCGTCCTCCGGCACACGAGCGGAGGGTGGAAGATCATTCACGATCATTCATCCTCAGATCCGTCCCCTCCCCCACCAGCCGAGTAGTCATGCCGGAAAGCGCGGCTGTGGAACCGGTCCTGGCCGAGCCGGCGCCGCAATCAGGAGTCACGGACGAACTCCTCGCCGCCTGCGTACACTGCGGTTTCTGTGTTCCTGTGTGCCCTACCTGGGACATACTCCGGGAGGAGAACGACTCGCCGCGGGGACGTTTGTACCTTATGCGGGCGGAGGTGGAAGGCCGGGTGGACCCTGCCGGGGCGTTCTCGATCCATATGAACCGGTGTCTCGGGTGCAGGGCGTGCGAGTCCGTGTGCCCCGCCGGAGTTTTGTTCGGCCACCTCCTCGAGCGCTCTCGGGCCCGGATTCCCACTCGTCCGGTGGCGCGGCGTCGGGAGGGGTGGTTCCTCTCGGCCCTGACGGACCCGGATTTCTCGCGCTTTACCTATGCTGCGGCCCGGATTTTCCGAAATTCAGGCCTCGCGAGCACCCTTGGCCGGTTGCTTCCCGGGAAGGCTGGGCAGCTGCTCCGCTTGCTCGCTGCCACGAGCCCCGCGTTTACGCCGGCGGGCGTCCCTGGGCCGGACGACGACGGCATTGATGTCAGCCGCCCCGACGAGGCGAACGACGACGAGAGCTACGTCCTCCTGACCGGCTGCGTGATGGACGGCCTCTTCGCACATGTGCACGCGGCCACGAGACGCACCCTGGCCAGGGTCGGGTATCGCGAGATCGAGGCGCCGGATCAGACGTGCTGCGGAGCCCTCCACGCTCACGCGGGTCTCCTGGCGCAGGCCCGCGAGCTGGCCCGCCGGAACATCGAGGCGTTTGAGCGCACCGACTGCGACTGGATCGTCACCGATTCGGCGGGCTGCGGAGCCGGACTGAAGGACTATCCGGCCTGGTTCGCTGATGAGCCGGAGTGGCGGAAGCGAGCCGCAGCCCTGTCGGGGCGTGCACGCGACGTCACCGAGATTCTCGCATCCGCAATGTCGTCTGGCGGACCGGATGCGGATTCCTCGAGCCAGATAGGCCTCGAGGGACGCGTCGGCTACGACGCGCCGTGTCACCTGCACCACGGACAGGGAATCACCGAAGAGCCTCTCGAGGTGCTTCGGGCCATCCGCGGACTCGAGGTAGAGGCCCTGCCGTCCTCGGACCGGTGCTGCGGTGGCGCCGGATTGTACAACCTCGCGCAGCCGGATCTCGCGGCACTGGTACGGGCTCCAAAGCTGGGCGAAGTGCAGCGCTGTGACTTCGACTGGATCGCCACCGGAAATCCCGGTTGCATCATGTACCTCGGCGCCGGTCTGCTGCGCTACGGCGATCGCACCCCTGTGGTGCACCCGGTCGAGCTGGTGGACCGGGCCTGGAGCTGACACGTGCCCGGTCTTCAGGACTTCGACTTCCTGATCGTCGGGGGCGGCCTGGCCGCCGCTTCGGCGATGGATGGGATCCGGGAGGTGAATCCTGCCGCCTCCATCGTGTTGATCACGGAGGAATCAGAACCGCCCTACCAGCGACCGCCACTCTCGAAGGAGTTCCTGCAGTCCCCGGACGTCCCGCGCTCGCTGCTCTACGTGAAGCCCGTTGGGTGGTACTCGGAGCAGGAGACCGTGGAGCTCGTGACCCGGCAGAAGGCCCTCGCACTGGACCCGACGGCCATGACCGTGACCACCGCTCGGGGTAATGTATTCCGAGCTCCTCGCGTGCTCCTCGCCACGGGCGGCCGGGCGCGCCGACTGGACGTGCCGGGGCGCGATCTCCAGGGGATCTTCACGCTCAGAACCGTGGAGGATTCGGAGGCGATCCGGGAAGCCGCAGTTGACGGGACGACTGCCGCGCTCATCGGGGCGGGGTTCGTTGGAATGGAGCTCGCCGCATCGCTGACCGCACACGATGTCGCTTCCACTGTGGTCGAGGCTCTGGACCGAGTGTGGATCCACGTCCTGCCTCCGGAGCTCTCCGGCTGGTTGCGGCGCCACTATGAGGAGAGAGGGGTGCAGTTCCGGCTCGGCTCGACTGTCGAACGGTTCCTCGGACGGGACCGGATCGAGGCAATCGTGGTCGACGGCGAGTCGATCGCTTGCGACCTGGCGATCATCGCAATTGGTATGGACCCGTGCGACGGGATCGCCGTGGATGCTGGCCTCGCCGTGGCCGATGGAATCCAGGTGGACGCGTTCGGCGAGACCAGCCACCCGCATATATACGCGGCCGGCGACGTGGCCCGGTTTCCGGATCCGGTCTTCGGGGGCCACACGCGCGTCGAGCACTGGGAGCACGCCCGTGAACACGGACGGCGGGTCGGGCGTAACATGGCGGGCGAGAGGGAACCCTACGACGTGTTGTCGTATTGCTTCTCGAGAGTGTTCGACCTGAGCCTCGACGTTGTGGGCCGGCCAGCACAAGCGGACGAGACCGTGTTTTGGGGGGCGCCGGGCGAAGGACCCAGCGCCGCGTTGGGCGTGTCCGAGGGCCGCCTGTGCGGTATCGTCCTTCTCGATGCCCCGGGGGAGATCGAGGCCGCCCGGTCGCTTGTGCAGGCGCGCGTGCGGGCGACGATGCTCGACGATGTGAGTGAGCGAGACACGGTTTCGCTTCACAGTCTGGCCGCTCGGGCCAATCAACCCCGGGACCAGGATCCAGGACAGGAGAGTCGAAATGAGTGAGACGGACCTGGCGGAGGCGGTGCGACAGGAACTCCGCGGAGTGATGGACCCGGAGCTCGGCATAAACATCGTGGAGCTGGGCCTCGTGTACGACATAGAAGTCGAAGACGCACACGCGAAGGTCACGATGACATTGACCAGCCCGGGCTGCCCCGCGGGAGGACAGATTCTCATGGGAGCCCAGACCGCGGCGGAGGCCGCCGAGGGTGTGGAGAAGGCCGACGTCAATCTCGTGTGGAAGCCGTTCTGGACGCCTGACAGAATCGACCCCGCCGTACGGGCAATGATGGGATTCTAAAGCGCCGGCCACCGGCCGGAAGCGTTCCGATGTCCCCCGACACACCACGTGGCTGGCTGGATCAGGCCGTCCACAGTATCGCCGGTTGATATTTCGTTGAACCCGCCCGTTAACGTCTCGTAAGACAGCGGAGCGGTTCAGGCGGGGTCGCCGACCTGCTCGACAGGAACCTGAACCTGTACGGTCCGGGCGCAGAACCGTGAGGTCGCAGGGGCGCCCCGTCTGTCCTTCGACGGAAGCGAGGGAAGGGTCGATCATCCCGGCGGGGGCGCAGGGGATCGATCGATCTTCCCCTCGTTTCGTTGTAGAGACGCTTCCGTTTGACGACGGCGTGGACCCCGCGTGACGCTCGAATGACACCTCCATCTGAATCTCATCGTGCTCGGGACGGTTGGCTCGAAGTCCGAGCGAGACGTGAGAGAGCGGAGGATGAATCGGGGCGGCGCCCGTGGGGCCGCAGGGTGTCGAGACCGGGTTCTCCTTCGCTTTTCTCTGTCCTCCGCCTATCTTCCCGTGCGAACTCGGACGGGAAAACCGATTGTTTCGACTGATCCTGCTGTTCACGCTGCTTCCGCTCGTCGAGCTGAGCCTGTTGCTCAGAATTGGTGAGTGGCTAGGGGTCGGCCCGACCCTCGGCCTGGTGATCGTCACCGGCGTCGCAGGCGCGTGGCTGGCCCGGCGTGAGGGGCTTCGCACGTGGGAACGCGTACGGGCCGACATGGCCGCGGGGCGGATTCCGGCGGAGGAACTCGTTCACGCACTACTTGTGCTCATCGCCGGTGTGGTCCTCGTAACCCCGGGGGTTCTAACCGATGCCGCAGGTCTCGTCCTGCTCTTCCGTCCGGCCCGCGAGATGGTCGCCCGAACGATGCGCAAGCGGCTCGCTGGGCAGGTGCGGTTCCAGACAGTGGACTTCGGTAACCTCGGATCGGACGTGGGCGACAGGCACGGTCCCGGCTCTTCTCACGGTCCCGGTTCAGACCGGGCGGGCGGCCGTGTAATCGAAGTCGAGGCTGACTGATCGAGAATGGGGGCAGGATGGAAAGAGGGATGAATCCGGACCTGGGACTGGCGATATTGCGGGTCGTGCTCGGTGTGATCTTCATCGCGCACGGAGCGCCGAGCGTCTTCGGCGGTATGGGAGGCACCACGGCATTCATGGACTCGCTCGGCATCCCGCTACCGGTCGTGGCCGCCTGGGCGATCAGCCTGCTACAACTTCTGGGCGGAATTTCGCTGATCGCGGGATTCCTCGTGACGCCGGTCGCTCTGCTACTGATCGTGCACATGACGATGGGAATAGTCCTGGTTCACGCGGCACGCGGCTTCTACGTGTTCGGGCCGAACGCGAATGGCGGGATCGAGTTCAACCTGCTGCTGGCGGCTTCGTTGCTCATGCTCGTGTTCGGCGGTCCGGGGCTGGCGGCCATGGACGCGCGCAAGCAGAGCTAGTGCCTTCTAGCCCCGCGCCGCGCCAAGGCGGGCGAGCGCCCACGCCGCGTGTTCCCTCACGACCGATGAGTCCTCGTCAAAGCAACGCATGACGACCGGCACGGCGGCCGCATCGCCGCTGTTGCCCAGACCCACACACAGGTTGCGCAGCATCCCTTCGCGCCCCGGGCGGGCGAGGGGCGTTTCTCCGTAGCGCGAACGGAACTGGTCGTCCGACAGGTCCAGCAACTCTTCGGCCCAGCTCACCATCGTATCCGGTGGAGTCGGGCCTCCCCATCGAGCGGCCTGGCCCGAGAGCTCTCCACCCGGGGCACCCTCGTTCCACGGACAGACTTCCTGACAGATGTCGCACCCAAACACCCGGTTCCCGATTCCCGATCGCAGAGACTCGGGAATCGCTCCGCGCAACTCGATCGTCAGGTAGGAGATGCAGCGCCTCGCGTCGAGTTCTCGTGGAGCGACGATCGCTCCGGTGGGACAGGCCTCGATGCACCGGACACACGTGCCGCATCGATCCGCCTCGAACGGGGCGTCGGGAGGGATCTCAACAGTGGTGAGCACCTCTCCCAGAAGGGTCCAGGAGCCGAGCTCGGGGTGGATGAGCATGGTGTTCTTGCCCACCCATCCCAGACCGGCCCGTTGCGCGTGCTCCCGCTCGAGGACGGGACCGTAGTCCACATAGGGTCTGACGTCAGCGGACGGCCAGCGCTCGCGGATGAGCGCCGCGAGGCGGCCGAGGCGATCCTCAAACTCGAGGTGGTAGTCGCGCCCCGCGGCGTACCGAGCGACCCGGGATCGTCGAGGGTCTCGGGGCTCCGCCTGACGAGGGTCGATGGCGGCACCGGGCTCGGCGGCATACCCCAATGAGACCATCACGACAGTCCGACACCCGGGAAGCGCTTCGCGCAGATTCAGCCGGCGGAGGACCGAATCCTCCCGCGCCATCCAGCCCATTTCGCCGTGGTGTCCCTCACGCAACCATTCGAGGTACACCTCGGCGTGCGGCGGGGCGGCTGCCGGCGCGAACCCGACCTGGAGGAAGCCGAGGCCGAGAACATCAGCCCGGAAAGCTTCTCTCTCCTCGATCGACGCAGCCGCCCTGTCGGGATGGTAAGGCAAGGGACCTCGATCCGCGCGTGGGTTCAGACGCGGTCCGCGCTCGGGCACAGGTCGCGGACCTCGCAGCCGACGCAATCCGGCTTCCGGGCATGGCATCGCTGGCGACCGTGCAGGATCATGCGCCACGGAACGGAATGCCAGTCCACTGGATCGAGCAATTCCATCAGGTCGCGCTCCACCTGCACCGGATCCGTCCGCCCCGTGAGGCCGAGTCGGCCGGCCACTCGCTTCACGTGCGTGTCCACCACCACGCCTTCGTGCCGGCCGAAGGCGTTGCTCAGCACCACGTTTGCCGTCTTGCGCGCGACGCCGGGAAGTTCGATCAACTGCTCCATGTCCGCCGGCACCTGGCCGTCGTGTTCCGCGACCAGGCGCAGCGCCATTCCCTGGATGTTCTTCGCCTTGTTGCGATAGAAACCCGTCGACCGGATCAGGCCTTCGAGCTCCTCGCGATCCGCATTCGCCATGGATTCCGCACGCGGGTACCGCTCGAAGAGCTCCGGAGTGACCCGGTTCACTCGCTCGTCCGTGCACTGCGCCGAGAGGATGGTGGCGACGAGCAGTTGCAGGGGCGTATCCCAGTCGAGACTGACCGTGAGGTCGGGGTAGCGTTCCGCGAGAATCGGCTTCAGTTCGGCGGCCCTTTCCCGCCGTTTCCGCAGGGACTCCAGTCTCCGTGCGGCCATCAGCGAGCCTCCTCCGCCATGGCCCCGGTGGAGCGCCCCGATCCGCCCGAAGCCCAATCGGCGATCTCCCCAGAAGTCAGGGCCCCGAGCACTTCGCCGTCCCGCACGACCATCATTCGGTCGTGGTTCCCTGCGCTGACCGCCAGGACGAGCTCGACGAGTGGACGGTCCGCGGCGACGACGGGGACTTCCTCGATCGGGCGCATGACATCGAAAGTCGGGGTGGCAGCGCGTGCATCGAGCGACAGTCGGGACACGTCGGCCACTGCCACCACGCCGACGATGCTTCTTCCGCGGACGACAGGAAACGCCGTCGTCGGGTAGCGCAGAAAATATCTTTCCACCAGCTCCTCGGCGGTAACGTCTCCCGGAACGAAGACGGCGGGACCAGACAGCACCTGGCCGACCGTAACACCCTGCAAGGAGTGCTTGAGCTCATTCTGCTGCGCCGCCGACGTCGCGGCGCTCGCCAGGAACCAGCCCAGGAAGATGCCCCAGATTCCAGCGAACTGAATGCCGCTCAGGAACAGGAACAACCCGTAAGCGATCAACAACCACCCGAATCCGCGCCCCACCCAGGTAGCCCACCGGGTTGCGCGGTACGGGTCACCGGTGAGTCTCCACAGGATCGCGCGCAGTATCCTACCGCCGTCGAGCGGGAACGCCGGAACCATGTTGAAGATCGCGAGCACCAGGTTGAGCATCGCCAGCGTCCCGGCGACTACGGCGGCCGGCGCCACACCGAGGGCCACGAACAGTTTCGCCAGGACCACGAACGCACCGGCAAGAGCCAGGCTGCTGAGCGGTCCGACGATGGTGAGGAGGAACTCGTCGAGGGCCCGGTCGGGCTCCCGGCTCATCTCCGCTACACCGCCGAAGATGAACAAAGTGATGCCCTGCACGGCGATGCCGCGGGAGCGGGCGACCACTGAATGGGCCAGCTCGTGAAGGAGGACCGACAGGAAGAGCAACAGGGCCCCCGAGAGTCCCATCGCCAGATAGGCGACTCGGGAGAGTCCCGGCAAGTCCTCCGGAAACTGCCACGAGGCGAAGGTCCAGGTCACGAGAACCAGCACGACGAACCACGAATAGTCGATCCGGATGCGGAAGCCGAGCAGGCGCCCGGCGCGAAAACCGCCCAGTCTCATGGCAACCTCGCTGCCGGACGCATCAGGCGGGCGGTGCCGGCAGCGCCCGGCGGTCCATTTCCCACAGTTCCCAACTGGCGCGCCCGGAAAAGCGGACCCACCAGGGTCGGCGGCGCTCGGAGATCACCCACAGGCGTCCGCCCGCGAGGTTCCGAACGCGCGACCAGCTGAGCGGGGCTTTGAGCGGGACCCGGACAGACCAGTCGCCGCCGCGCCACCTGAAGATCGCCACACGCTCCGACCGCCCGAGAATGACGTCTACGAAAGTCTCCCCCTCGAGGCGTGCGTGACCCTCGCCGTCAGTGGGGAGGAAGCGGTGGAAGAACGGATCGAACTCGAGGCCCGACAGCCTGCGGAAGTTCTGATCCACGGCCCAGTCGAACACGTCCAGGCCTGCCTCATCCGCCGCCGCCTCGCGATGATGCAGGAGTTCGTGCAGCATCGTCTCCCACAACTCGGACTCCCATTCGAATCGCGGGTCGCCGGCCGCGAGCTCGCGGAACGAGCCGAAGTACAGAACGATCTCCGAGCGTGTGTCACCGATGCCGCCCGTAGCGTCCGGCCACTGATCGGTCACGCACTCTCCGAGAGTCCAGATGTCAGGCAGGGTAGAGTGTCCTTTCGCGTCCGGCTGCACGGTGACGCCCGAGATCCCCTCCCGGAACGCGGATGGAATGTCGTCGTACATGCGCCCGGCCAGCTCGTGGAAGCCTTCGTAGTTCACCGGTCCAACCGTGCCACCGTGTGGTACCGGCCGCCGAAGTGAACGAGGGGGGCGCTTCCGGGAAGCTCCACGCAGCCTCCCGTAACCCGGCCGATGAAAACCGTATGATCGCCTGCCTCGACGGCTCGTTCCACATCGCATTCCACCCAGGCCAGGATGTCGGGTAGCACGGGGGAACCTCCCGGCGCGGCGGTCCACTCGACCTCCTCGAACTTCGTCGTCTCGGACCCGGCGAACCGGTTCGAGCTTTCCAGGCCACCGGAGGGCATGAAGTTGAGCGCGTAGCGGCCCGAATCCCTGATCGCTCCCAACGTATGGCCTTCCCGCCCCACGCATACGAGGACGAGAGGAGGGTCCAGGGACACGGAGCACACGGCAGTGGCCGTGAACCCGTGCGGATCGCCATTCGCGTCCAGGGCCGTGACGACCGTGACCCCGCCGGCCAGGCGGCCCATGACCTCGCGAAACGTCTCCGGTGAACGGGACATCACCGCCGCCCGGTGCTCAGCGGACCGGCTCCTGCCTCGGTCCTTCCAGATCTACGACCCAAAGCCCCGAGCTGAAGTCCGACACGAAGATGTTGCCTTTGTAGGGCTGGGGGCCCCAGGCGTCCGCCTTGTTGGGTGAATAGCCCTCGGCGTCCTCGGTCACGTACCAGCCGATCTCCCGTCCCTGGCGGTATAGATCGCCGCGCAGCTCACCGGAGATGTCCACGATTCGCAGGCCACCCTGGTAATACGCCACGTACAGTCTGTCATCTTCGGCCCACAGGTTGTGCGCGCCGGCCTCGGGCACCCGGTACGTCGCTACCTCGAGCGGGTTTTCGATGTCCGTAACGTCCACGACGTGGACGTAGCCGCGCGGTCCGTTCACGCATTCCGAGCAACCGAAGATCTCGTCTCCGAGGAACACGTAGTTCTTGTATCGGATCGCGTGGTGCGTGTTGCCGTAGGACTCGGCCCCGTGCCGCGTCCGATACTCGTATTGGGACACGAGCCGTGGCTCGACGGGCGTCCCTCCCTTGATCCCCGCACCCACGTCCAGGATCACCAGGCCGTCGTCCCAGTAGCTGAGATACGCCAGCCCGTCCAGCACCATGATGTCGTGCAGAGAGCGGGCGGGGTTGTCCACCTGCCAGCGGCCCACGTTCAGCGGATTCGCCGGATCGGAAATATCCACGATGTGCACGGCGTTCGTGCCATTGTGCACGGCGTAGACGATGTCGCCTTCGATCCACACGTTATGCACCCCACCGGTGAGGCCCTCCGTGAAGTGGGTGACGATCGTCGGATGCGCGGCGTCCGAAATGTCGAGGATGGTGAACCCGTTCCGGCGGTTGGAGGCGCCCTCGCTGGTGATGACCGCCAGCGTCGCATCGGAGTTGATCTTCACGTCGTTCTGGCGCCGACCGTCCACCTTGACCGAGTCGGTGATCACCGGATTGGTGGGATCCGTGACGTCCCATGCATACATGGTCGCGGCCGCCATCGTGCCGGTGTAGGCATAGTCGCGGCCATCCGTTCCTTCGAACACCCACAGGTCGGTCGTGGCACCGGCCTCAGGCGGAACCACTCCGTGTGCTTTCAACGCCACGTTGCGGCGGGGCGGCCGCGGCACGGCCGACACTTCAGCCACTTCGGAATTGGACCCGACGGTGGCCGTGACCCTGTAGAGCCCGGGCTCGTCGGCGACGAACGCACCATCTCCGTCGATCGTCGCGGACACCTGACCGGTGCCGCCGACCGGGGCGACCGACCAGTCGACGGGTGCGTTGGGCACCTCCACGCCGTTTGCGTCCAGCGCCCGGGCCGAGAAGTGAACTACATCGCCGGTCCGCAGACCCGCCTCCAGCGGATCCAGACGCAGGCTGCGAATCGGATTCGCCACGACCCGAACTTCGGCGCCGGCCGTGACTCCCTCCGCCGCGGCCTCGATCCGTGCCGTTCCGGGCGATCCCGCGACCATGGTCCCCCCGCCACCGATACGAACGACCGATTCGTCCGAGGACGAACGACCGATTCGTCCGAGGACGACCAGCTGACGTCCACTCCAGGGCGCGCCCCGATGTCGGACCACGCTTTGGAGAATGCCAGGTAACGCCCCCCGGCGTACATGTCCGTGGAAGGCAGGACGAGCTCGATGCGGGATACGCGGGCCGGCAACACTTCGAGAAGAGCCTCCTCGCGCAAGGTCCGGGCAGCGCCGGGACTTCCACGAGGATCGTGACGCGCGCCTGACCAGGACGGCGACCCACGACGACGCTTCCGTCGTCGGACATCTCGGCTGCCCTACCGACCACGAACACCTGGCCGGAGGCGCCTGTGACCCGCTCGCCGGAGGCGTCAAACGCTCCCAGGGTGAGCGCGGCCGTCTCACCTTCCCGGATCGAGGTCGGCTCCACGCTGATCTCCAGACGCTCGATCCGCAGGGCGGCGCGTTGCTCTTCCGTCAGCTCGGCCTCCGGCAGCGTGACCTCGGGCAGGTCATCCGCGCCCGTAGCCTCAACCACCGTTTCCGGGCGCGGCGCGGGGGCCGGACCCTCAGGCTCGGTCTGCCGCCCCGAGCATGCCGCCAGGCCCGTCATCAGTGCCACCAACAAAAGCGACGTCACTTTCCTCATCCGACCTCCATGATCCGTTTCCTGATTGCCAAGAAGCCGCGTCCAGCAGTAGGTCATTGGCCTCCAGCCTCGACTCCCGCGACCTATCGCACTTCGTCCGCGCCCTCGAACGGACGGGCGAGTCGGCGATTGAACGCCAACAGAACCGCGATCACTACACCGCCCTGCACCAGGACGGTTCCCACATTGAAGCTCGAGAAGGGCGTGAGGGTCGCCGCGAGGTCGGTCAGGTCCACCGCCTGGCTCAGCCACCAGAACATCAGAACGAGGGCCTCCAGGACCACGAAGACCATCACGGCGCTCCACCACCGGCCGATCTCGAGGTCGCTCCCTTCCCGATTCACGAGGCCGGTGCGGAACCGATTCACCCCGTAGCGTAGCACCCCGATCGCGAAGAACAGGCCCGAGAGCATGAGTCCGACGCTCCACACCCAGTCCTGATTACGGAAGAACTCCATCGACAGGGCAGATGGCACGCCGAATAGAAAGCCGACGACGGCCACGACCTGAATCGCCCGGGCGCGACTCATACCGAAATCGATCAGCACGCGCGACGCGAGCTCGATCATCGAGATCAGACTGCTCCAGGCCGCGAACACGAGTGCCAGGAAGAACAGAATCATGAACAGGTTGCCCGCGGGCATGCGGGCGAACAGCTGTGGGACCCAGATGAAAGTCAGCCCCTCGTTTCCCGCACCGACGATCGTGTCCGCCGCTTCGGGCATGATGGCGAACGCCGTACACAGCACCATGATGCCGGCGAGAAGGGACACGGAGTTGTTGCCGAAGCCGAGCACGAAGGCGTTGAGAGTGGTGTCCTCCCGATTCCGCAGGTACACCGCGTACGCCGTGATCAGCCCCCAGCCTGCGCCCGTGTCCCAGGCGTTCTGGGTCAGGGCCTCCAGCCAGATGCGGGCCGTGAGCAGGTCTCCCCAGTCGGGCGTGAACAGAAAGGCGAGTCCGCGCTCCGCCCCCGGCAGGGTGATCGCGCGCACCGCGAGTACGATCACCAGCACGAACAGTGTCGGAATCAGAACGCGAGCCGCCTTCTCGATGCCACGTACTCCATACGCGACGACGGCTACCCCCAGAGCCATTGCGATCCCGTGCGTGAGCACAGCCGCACCAGAGCCCGCGTACCCCTCCCAGAACGCCATCGCCGCCTCGGGCGACGTCATGGGGATGCCCCGCGTGAGGGCCCCCCACAGGTAGCGAATCGTCCACCCCATCACGACTGAGTAGTAGAACATGATGGCGGTGGCCGTGAAGGCGACCCAGGCCCCCATCCAGGCGCTGCCCCGTCCGAGCAGGCGGGCGAACGCCCCTACGGGGCCGCGCCGTGTCTCCCGACCCATGGCGAACTCCACCAGGATCAGCGGAACCGACCACAGGAGGAGGAATACGGCCCAGGCGAACAGGAAGGAACCACCGCCGTTGCTCGCGGCGATACGCGGAAAGCGCCAGATGTTGCCGGTTCCGACGGCCATCCCGAGCATGACGAGCATGGTCCCCCAGCGCGACGAAAAGCGCTGCTTTTCGGTCACTCTCCGACCTCCGTTCCTGGTCCTCCGGGGTCTCTGGACGCTTGCGGTCCCGCCACGCTGCCCTCCGGATTCTCCAACCATTCGAGCAACAGAGCGTTGAAGCTGCTGGGCATCGACACGTGCGAGCAATGCCCCGTGTAGCCGACCCCCTGGTACTGCGCTCCAGGAACGAGGGCCGCGATCTCGTGCGACCATGCCGGCGGCACATAGTGGTCCCGTGGACCTTTCAGGACCAGCGTTGGCGCGCCGATCGCCGGCAGTTGCGGCCGCAGGTCGACCTTCTTGAGGCGGGCCACGCGGCTGTTCGAAACGGAGGAGGGGACGGTGCGCGGGCCAGTCCACAGAGCATAGTCGACGACCCTCTCGCTGCCCGGCGAGGCATCGTAAATCCACACCTCGAGCCGGCTCCAGAAGCGTGCTATGGCCCGTCCGAGGCTGGTCGGAAGATACCGGGTGGTGGCCATGGCGAGCGGCGCCAGCAGTGTCCGATTCAGGCCCACGTGCTCGTAGCCGAGGCGAGCCAGGCTGTTGGCCAGCACGAGGCCCGCCACCCTTTCGGGGTACCGGATCGCGAACCGCATCGCGATCGCTCCGCCGAGGCTCTGCCCAAGCAGGAACAGGCTCCCGGAGCCTGTTTCCTCCGCCAGCTCGGCCACGTCATCAACCATCCGATCCAGTGTGTCCCGGGGAGAAAGACGCGGGCGCAGCGAAGCACACACGACTCTGTGGCCGCGTGCCAGAGCCGGCACCTGGAAGCGGAACGTCTCCTTCATGCCGTCGGCGCCGGGCACCAGGAAGATCGTGGGAACAGCGATCGCCGATCTGTTGTCGGCACCGTTCGCGGGGTCCGTGGGCCCGATGTCCACGTAGTCCACTGTCTCGCCATCGGAGAGCGTGAAGACCTGATCGGGAATCGGGACACCGGCGAGATCGAGGATCGGGGGTCGTACGAGCCGCCGGTTACGCCGAAGGATGAGCCCCGCATAGGTCACGAAGAGGACAGCCAGCAGGAGAAGCCACCCGTAGGGGAAGTCCACCTGAAACTCAGTCGGCGCCGTTGGCACGAGTCGGATCGAACTCCGCCGGTTCGGTCCGCAGAGACTCGAGAGACGTCCCGGCCTCGATGCGATGCACAGGATAGGTCAGAGAACCGGCCGGAACCTCCCACGGAGTCACCTCATGACCGAGAGGCGCATCCTGCGACCACGGCTCTATGAGGGAGAACAGGAGGCGCGCCCCGGTTTGGTCGGCTCGAACGATCCACGCGCCCTCGTGGAACGTGCGCTCGACTCGCACGAGAAGGCTCGACCCGTCGGGGGCGGCGTCCAGCGGAAGATCGTCCGCCAGCCCGCGCGGCAAGCCGGCGATTGTACCGATCGGATAAGAGCCGACTTCCATGCGCTCTTCACGCTGGAGCCGCTCGACCGTGAATCCGTGCGCTGCGACCAGTTCGGCCCACTCGCGGCCTTCGGGTTCGATCACCCACGCGGCCGGGGCCGGGAGGACCAGTTGCCGCCGAACGACGGAGCGCCAAAGATCCGTGGTCTGTCGCACGATCTGGCCTCGATCGTTCCACACGAGCCAACCCAGCGCGGGGCGTATCGCGTCCCGCTCGTAGGCGTGACGCAGGGAAAGGGCGGGTGGGGTTTCGCCTTCGGGCCCGATCGCCTCTCCGCCCGGCGCCCACCGCGCTGCCTCCACCCGTTCGCGCAAACCATCGCCCCGGGCTAACGCGACTTCCAGCAGATAGCCCAGCGACTGGTAGAGCAGCTGGACCCGCTCGGCCAGTCCCTCAGCCCCGCCCACAGAGGCGATCGCGAGCATGATCGACAGGCCTCCCCGTAGCGAGAAGGAATTGCCGGCGCGGTCCGCACCGAGCGGTCCCGGCGTGAAGTACTCGCCGTCAGAAAGTCCGTCGGCTCCCACGGGCGGTGCACCGTGGCTTCCGGATTCCGGCCCAACGGCCACGTACTCGCGGAACATCACTGAAGCACGCGCCAGCTCGTTCGCCACGTAGGGCAGCAGGTAGAAGCGTCCGTAGCTCGTCAGATCCGGGTCCACGTTCGGGTGCTTCGCCAGGCCCGCCTGAATTCGGTAGACCGCCGGGCCGATTCCTCTCAGCTCAACGACGAGGTGCGGTTGCCAGCGGGCCACCAGCTCGTGCACCGCTCTCGTTCCAGGAGAGCTCAGGAGAGCGTGGTCGCGGGTCGGGTCGATCCCCGACGGCTCGTCCGGCACCCACCACAGAAGGCCCCATGGGTTAGCTGCCGGGACGACTGCGAGCTCCAGCTCGTCGAGGACGTCTCCCATCTCCCCCAGGACCACCTCTCGAATCAACTGCAGGCTGACTTCGGTACCGGACAGCTCGTCGCCTCTCTGCCCCGCCAGGATCAAGACACGAACGCGCTGCCCTGACGCGGGCGTCGGCCCGCGAAGCCCTACGAGAAGCACAGGGAAGGCCGAATCCGGCTCCGCGGACCCGCCTTCGACCCAGGCCAGAGTGTCGAGCGCCACGGTCTCGAACGACCTCGCCAACGCAGTGAGGTACTGGACCATCTCAGAGGGGGTGGTAGGCGCGAACCAGTCGCGCTGCTCGCCGGGGGTGGGCCATTCCCTGTCCTGACTGCCGGTTTCCTCCTGCCCGCGTGCATCGGGCGAGATGACCAGGAGGAAGCAGAGCACCCCAAAGAGCCGAATCAATCGAACGACTCCCGCACCACTGAGATCAATGCGTCTGCGCCGAGCCGATCATTTCCGAGCGCCGCCGCGAGCTCGGCAGCTGAGAATCGCAAACCGTGGGCGAACCAGTCTCCCAGGAACGGTCCAGAGTCCGGGTTCCGGTACCAGTCCTCGTCGAACCTCTCCCGCAGCTCACGACGAAGCTGGGCGGCCAGCATTCGCCCTCGGAGGTAGCGCGCCACACCGAACCGCTGTCCAAGCCTCTCGAGGAAAGAGCGCGGATCAAACCGGAAACCGGTCGCTGAGCCCAGGATCTCGGCCCACCGGGATCCCATCTCTCGCGGTCTGGCACTCTCCGACAGCTCGAGCTCGAACTCGAGCCGGGCCGCGGCCTCACGAATAGAGAACAGGTCGACTACGGCAGTGCTCCGCAGATATTCCTCCAGGGCCTGACCCTGAAGCCCCCGGGTCCGTCGCACCCAGGCACTCTCCCCGCTCAGGCCCGCGAACAGGAGGCCGTGGCCCTGCGCGACGGCGAGGTCCCCTAGCGCCCGATCCTCGAACGAGAGCCGGGAGTCCGTGTAGGCGTAGTGGAGCGCTCGACCGACCGACGTCAGGAGCGCCACGCAGTCGGGCTGTGAGACCGTGGGCATGACGAGCAGCTTGATGCGATCGGGAACCCGAACGGGCGTGCAGGATGCGGTCATCCCGGGCCCGGGAAACGGCTCGTGCTCCACTGTCACGTGTCCGCCATACTCCAGGGGCAAACCAATGTCACGCAGGTCTTTCCGTAGCGTCCCGAGGACGTCGCCCTCCTCGCACGATCCGTCGAGCCACGGCATGCGCTTCAGCCAACCAGCGTCGTGGCTTTCCGCTTCGTCCAGCCTGATTCCGATGCGCCATCGGAGTTCGTCGCGCACCGCCTCCCGATACACGTCCTCCGTCTCCTCGATCAGGCGGCGAGCTTCATTCAGAACCCCGAGCAGGTTTACCCCCGCGAGCCGTTCGACCGCCTCCCGGTAGCCACCGTACCCGAGCTCCGCGGCTGCTTCCCGCCAGCTGGTGAGCCGGTCGAGCTGCAGGGGAACGGCCTCCTCCAGGGTGAGGCAGCGTGCTTCCTCCAACTCCCGGCGCACTTCACGCGCGTCGATCGAGTGGGCGAGGTTCGCGGCTTGACTGACCGGGACGGCGATGTCCCCGGCATTCACCTTCGAGGTCGCACGCCAGTAGGCAAACTCGTCATCCAGGCGAGCGTTGCTGGCTTCGAGATGGTGCCGGGCCGTCCACCGCAGGAGCTTGCGTAGTCGGCGTTCCTCGTCTTCCTCAGCGGAAGCTATCGCCCGCTCGACCACAGGAAGGGTGCGTGACGATTCGAGGATCCCCTGGGTCTCGTACAGGGGAGCCAGCTCGGGCCACGCCTTGCGGCCGGACCTGGCGTCGTGCACCTCCTCGAGCACGGCCGCCCGGAAGCGCTCGGCCCGGTCCCGGATCTCCGCGGTGGTCAGGCCCACGTTCGCACCCCGCCTTCCCGCACGATTGCCGTCAGCTTCGCGGCTCCCTTTCGATCCGCTCGCGCACGTAATCCGCTATGCCTTCAGCCGATACGCGGACCTGTTCGAGCGTGTCCCGGTCGCGCACGGTTACCGTGCCGTCCTCGATGCTCTGGCCGTCTACCGTGACGCAGAACGGAGTCCCGGCCTCGTCCTGCCGCCGGTACCGCCGCCCGATCGAGCCGCTGACATCGTGGAACGTGGGGTATCGGCCGCGCAGATCGGCGGCAATGCGCTCGGCCATCTCGGGCATACCCTCCTTCTTCACTAGGGGGAACACCGCGACCTTGGTGGGGGCGAGGCGCCGGTGCAGTCGGAGCACCGTGCGAGCCTCTCCCTCCACCTCTTCCTCGTGGTACGCGTCCGCCAGGACCACCAGGACCGTGCGGTCGAGACCAGCGGACGTTTCGATCACGTAGGGAATGAAGCGCTTGCCCGAGTGGGATTCGACGTACTCGAGCTTCTTGCCCGAGTGTTCCTGGTGCCGCGACAGGTCGAAGTCCGTTCGATTGTGAATGCCCTCGAACTCACGCCAACCCATCGGAAACAGGTACTCGATGTCCACCGCTTCCTTGGCGTAATGCGCCAGCTCGTCGGGGCCGTGTGGCTGCAGCCGCAGGCGCTCCTCGCGAATGCCCAGCGATCTCACCCAGGCCAGGCGGCGGTCCTTCCAGATGTCATACCACTCTTCGTCAGTGCCGGGCTCGACGAAGAACTGCATCTCCATCTGCTCGAACTCGCGGGTCCGGAAGGTGAAGTTTCCGGGAGTGATCTCGTTCCGGAACGCCTTGCCCACCTGCGCAATGCCGAACGGCACCTTCTGCCGCGCGCTGTCCAGGACGTTGCGGAAATTGACGAAGATCCCCTGTGCCGTCTCCGGCCGCAGATAGACCACGGCCGTCGAGTCCTCCACGGGTCCCATGAACGTCTTGAACATGAGGTTGAAGTTGCGCGGCTCGGTGAACTGGCCGGTCACGCCGCAGGTCGGGCACTGATCGCCCTCGATGTGGTCCGCCCTGAAGCGGCGGTGGCAGTTGCGACACTCGATCAGCGGATCCGTGAACCCCTCGACGTGGCCGCTCGCGACCCACACCTCCGGATGCATCAGGATGCCAGCGTCGAGGCCCTCGACGTCTTCGCGCCGGTGCACCATATCCGCCCACCACGCCTCACGGACATTGTTCTTCAGCTCGACGCCCAGGGGGCCGTAGTCGTACACCGCACCTACACCGCCATATACCTCGGACGACTGGAAGATGAAGCCCCGCCGCTTGGCCAGGGAAACCAGTTTCTCCATCAGGTCTTCCGGGTGGCCCGTCTCCGTGCTCACCGCATCCTCCGCTATTCGAGCGCCTCTCGTGTCCCGGCAGATCGACTCGGAATGCCCTCGCCGCGCCGGACAAGGGAGCCGGTAGGATAGCGTCAGCCGACGGCGTCCGCGACCAGGCGGGTCACGTCTTCCGGAGCGAGCCACGCGCCGCCGCCCCCGACGGCGGTAACGCCGGGCGGAGTCGGACCTGTGATCCTGCCGCACACCAGGAGCGACGGGACGGCGACCGACCTCGCGCGCCGCAGGATCTCCCAGGTGATCTTGCCCAGGCCGCTGGTCGCGTCCCAGGCGCCTTCGCCGGTGATCAGCAGGTCGGCCGTGGAAAGCGCTTCCTCGAAGCCCACGCGTTGGAGTACCCAGTCACTTCCGGACACGAGATCGGCGCCGAGAAAGGCGACGCATCCGGCGCCGAGACCTCCGGCCGCACCAGCTCCCGGACGGCGTGACACATCGCACCGCAGATCGTCGCGCAGCCGTTCACCCAGCCGTACGAGACCCGCATCCAGGGCTTCGACTATTGCCGCGCTGGCTCCCTTCTGCGGCGCGAAGCGGTGGGCCGCTCCGTTGGGTCCACTCAGTGGAGCGCTCACGTCAGCGATCGCCGTCGTGCCGCGCTTGACGGACGGGCCGAGGCCGGGCTCGATGCGGACCAGCTCGGCCAGAGCGCCTCCTCCCGGCGGAAGATCCACACCCTCCGGACCGAGGAACCGATAGCCGAAGAACCTGCCGAGGCCAGTGCCTCCATCCACTGTCGCGGAGCCGCCGAGGCCGAGGACGACGTCCGTGGCTCCCGCCTCCAGGCACAGAGCTACTAGCTCCCCCACCCCGCGAGTGTCGGCCGTCATCGGGTCACGCTCGGAGGTGGGCACCAGGTGGAGCCCACACGCGTCGGCCGTCTCGATCACCGCCTCCGTCGGCGAGACCCAAAGCGACCTCGCGACCACGGGCACACCCAGTGGACCGTCGACCCGGTATCTCCTGATCTCGCCGCCGTCGCTCTCCGCGATCGCGTCGAGAAGGCCGGGGCCACCGTCCGACACCGGCATCCGGCGAATCGTAGAATCGGGTGCTGCTCGCCGCACTCCATCGACGACGGCAGCGGTGACCTGCGTGGCGCTCAGGCTCTCCTTGAAGGCCGTTGGACAGACCAGGACTCGCAAGACTCCTCCGGTGTAGAATCGGTCCGACCTGACAGGGACCGTTAATCCGGCAGGAAGCTAACCTGGCGGTGGACATCGGCGCAGCCGGCGCGCTACTGTTCGAACATGTTCGGACCCGGCCGGAACATCCGTATCATAGGTCACCGCGGTGCCCGGGGCGTGGCTCCCGAGAACACCGTTCCGGCTATCCGGCACGGCGTGGAAGTGGGAGCGCAGGCGATCGAGATCGACTTGCACGCCTCGACGGACGGCGAGCTGGTCGTCATCCACGACACGACGCTCGACCGCACTACGGATGGGACCGGACCCATCGAGAGTCAGACTCTGGCCGAGCTCCAGCAGGTCGATGCCGGCTACCGGTTCACGGCTGACGGTGGCGAGACCTTCCCGTTCCGGGACCAGGACGTCCGGATCCCGACGCTGGACCAAGCGATGGACGCGATCGGCAGCCTGCCGGCAATCCTGGAAGTGAAGAGCGCCGCGGCCGGCCGGCGGCTCGCCGAGTGGCTGCCCGGCCGACCCGAGTTTGAGCGGATCATCGTCGGCGGTTTCAACGCGGACGAGGTGGGCCCGGCTGGAGCCGCCGCGCGGTGGCGCTGCGCCTACCAGACAGACCTCCTGGGCTTCGTCTTGTGGGGCAAGCTGGGGCTCAACCGCCCGCTTCGGGAAGACCTGACGGCCGCCATGGTGCCGGTCCGGAAGGGCGCCGTCCGGATCGTGACGCGCGGCTTCGTGCACCGGATGCACGCGCAGGGCAAAGGCGTGTTCGTGTGGACCGTCAATCGCCCCGATGAGATGCGGCAGCTCCTCGACATCGGTGTGGACGGGCTGATCAGCGACTACCCCGCCGTCCTGCGGCGCGTGGTGGAGGAGCGGCGGGCAGCCGGTCAGGAATGAGGTGGTGACCGTGGGGAAGAGGACCATCCTTCACGTGGACATGGACGCGTTTTATGCCGCGGTGGAGGAGCGCGAGAACCCGGCCCTGCGGGGCAAGCCAGTCGTGGTCGGGTCGGAGCCCCAGGGAGGCCGCGGCCGCGGAGTGGTCGCCACCGCCAACTATGCGGCTCGCCGGTACGGGATCGGGTCGGCCATGCCGATCTCCGAAGCGTGGCGACGCTGTCCGAGCGCCGTCTACCTGCGGCCGCGCATGCGCCTGTACTCCGACGTGTCCCGGCACGTGCGCGCGATCTTCGAGCGGTTCACGGATCTGATCGAGCCGATCAGCATCGACGAGGCTTTCCTCGATGTGACGGCGAGCCGGCGCCTGTACGGAGACGGGCCCGCCGTCGCGGATCGGATCAAGGAGGCGATCCGGCAGGAAGAAGAGCTCACCGCGTCGATCGGGTGTGCCGGTTCGAAGTTCGTCGCCAAGATCGCCAGCGACCTCGACAAGCCCGACGGTCTCGTGGTCGTGAAGGCAGGCGGCGAGGCCGCTTTTCTGGCTCCCCTGCCGATCGGGCGCCTGTGGGGCGCCGGCCCAAGGGCGCTGGAGCGCTTCCGGCGGCTCGGATGCGCCACGATCGGTGACGCGGCTCGCCTCGAGCGCGGTGCCCTGATCCGGGGATTTGGCGAGTCGATGGGTGATCGGTTTCACCGGCTCAGCCGCGGAGTCGATGAGCGTCCCGTCCTTCCGGGTCACGTTCGCAGGTCGCTCGGCAAGGAGACGACGTTCGGCGAAGACGTGGCCGACCGGAAGGTGGTGGAGCGCACGCTGCTCGATCTCACGGACCAGGTGGCGGCTTCACTTCGTCGTAAGCGACTGGCCGGCGCTACTGTCACCGTGAAGCTCCGCTGGGAGGGCTTCGAAACGGTGACCCGGCAGCGTACACTGAACGAGCTGGTCAACACGGTCGAGAAGATCTGGCCGGTGGCGCAGCAGCTCTTCAGGACGGCGGACCGTCCCGACCTCCGGGTGCGGCTCGTGGGAGTAACGCTCTCGGCCCTGGACCGTGCGGAGAGTGGACAGGCGGACTTTTTCGTTTCGGAGACAGGGGCGGACGACCGGGTGGCCGAGGCGGTGGACGCGCTGGCCGAGCGCTTCGGATCGGGCACGGTGACCCGGGCGGCGCTGCTGGAGAGCGCCGAGGGCAGGCGAAAGACGGAGCTCGGGAGGACCGCCGTGCGGGTCACGCGCGCCCCGCCGGACGACGACCCGCACTAGAGAGCAACCGAGAGGGACTGGAGAGGAGAGGCCATGTCTGACGTGCCGAGCCGCGCGGTGGCGCTGGCGCTGATGCAGGAATACACGGACAGCGACAATCTGAGGAAGCACATGTACGCCGTCGAAGCGGCCATGCGCGCGTACGCGCGCAAGTACGGCGAGGACGAGGAGCTGTGGGGCGTCACGGGCCTCATCCACGATTTCGACTACGAGCGGTGGCCAAACGATGCTCTCAGCTCGACCGAGGAGCATCCGTCGAGCGGCGTTGCCATCCTGCGGGACCGTGGGTGGCCCGACGAGATCCTGCATGCCGTCATGGCGCATGCTGAGCACACGGGCGTCGAGCCTGAGACCCTGATGGCGAGGACGCTGCGAGCGGTGGACGAGCTCACGGGGTTCGTGATCGCCTGCTCCCTGGTCAGGCCGGCCGGGATCGATGATCTGAAGTCCAAGTCGGTGAAGAAGAAGTTGAAGGACCGCTCGTTCGCCGCTGCCGTGAACCGCGACGAGATCCGAACGTACACCGAGCTGATCGGCGAAGACCTGACCGAGCACATCGATTTCGTCATCGACGCGATGAGAGAGATCGCCGCCACGCTGGAGCTCGAAGGCCATGCGTAATCCGCGACCCATCCACACCGTGATCGAACCGTTCCGCATCAAGAGCGTCGAGCCGATCCGGATGACGACACGCGACGAGCGTGAAGAGCACATCCGCGACTCGGGCTACAACGTGTTCCTGCTGGACGCCCGCGACGTGCTCATCGATCTGCTGACCGACAGTGGCACCGGGGCGATGAGCGCCGAGCAGTGGGCGGGTGTGATGCGAGGCGACGAATCCTACGCGGGGAGCGAGAGCTATTACCGCTTCAAGTCTGCGGTGCAGGACATCTTCGGATTCCGGAACGTGATCCCGACTCACCAGGGACGGGCGGCGGAGCGCATCCTGTTCAGCACGGTGTGCCGGCCCGGCGACGTGATTCCCAACAACACGCACTTCGACACCACGCGCGCCAACATCGAGTACACGGGTGCCCAGGCCCGGGACCTTCCGTGCGCCGAGGCGGCGGACCTCGCCGCTGTGGACCCGTTCAAGGGCAACATAGACCTGGAGGCTCTGGATCGGCTGCTCGCGGCCCGGCCGGGCCGGATCCCACTGGCCATGATCACGGTCACCAACAATTCCGGGGGTGGGCAGCCCGTCTCGATAGCCAACATCAGGGCCGCGTCCGAGCTGTGCCGCGCCCAGGGCGTTCCGTTCTACATCGACGCCTGCCGATTCGCCGAGAATGCGTACTTCATCCAGCAGCGTGAGGAGGGCTACGAGGACACGCCTCTCATAGACATCGCCCGCGAGATGTTTTCGTACGCCGACGGCGCGACCATGTCGGCGAAGAAGGACGGGATGGCTAACATCGGTGGGTTCCTCGCTACCAACGACGACCAGCTGGCGGCCCAGGAAAGAGACCTCCTGATCCTGACGGAGGGCTTTCCAACATATGGAGGCCTGGCGGGACGAGACCTCGACGCGGTGGCCATCGGCCTGTACGAGGCCCTCGAGCCGGACTACCAGAAATACCGAATCGCCTCCACGGCGTACCTGGGTGACCATATCAGCGCGGCAGGCGTACCGATCGTACAGCCGCCGGGCGGACACGCCGTGTACATCGACGCCGCGACCATGTGCCCACAGATCCCGCCACTCGAGTACCCTGGCATTTCGCTCACGGTGGAACTGTACCGGGAGGCGGGCATCCGGGCGGTGGAAATCGGGAGCGTGATGTTCGGGCACAACGACCCGGACACCGGCGAGCGCATGCCGGCCTGGAACGAGCTGGTGCGGCTGGCGATTCCCCGGCGCGTGTACACGCAGAGCCACATCGACTATGTCATGGAGGCGATCCTGAACGTGTACGATCGACGCGAGGCGATGCGAGGCTACGGGATCACCTACGAGCCGGCGTTATTTCACGGCGCGATTCGAGCCACTATAGATCGCGCGGCGGGCGGCCGTCAGACGATCAGGTCGTAGATCGGGCGGACTCCGTCCGACCCTGGGAATACCCGTTCCGTATGGGCCGCGGTGAGGTCGAACACGCCGGCGATGACGCCTTTCAGGATGGCGCGGGTGTCAAGGGTGGGCTTCAAGTCACGCCCCTCATACAGAGACTGATCGCCGAGACCCGGCCAGTCCGTCACGATCCTGCTCCGTGAGACACGGGGACCGATAACGAATCCCGCGCCCGCCGTCCCATGGTCCGTGCCGCCCGTTCCGTTGGGGCGGGCGGTACGCCCGAACTCAGTCATCACCACCATGGTGGTGTCCGCCCAACTCTCTTCGCATTCCTCCCGGAAGACTATGATCCCCTCGGCTATCTGGCCCAGGAGTCGATCGAGGCTCCCCCCGGCCATCCCCTGGTTGGCGTGCGTGTCCCAGCCCCCGAACTCGACCGCGGCCACGTTCGGCCCGCCCGGCTCCTCGATGAAGCGGGCGGCGGCGCGCATCACGGGTGCGATCCGGCCCTGGCGGCCACGACCGCGCATTTCAGACGACATCTCGCTATTCGAGGCGACCTCGCGCATCTGAAGGCCGGCCTCGAACCGATCGTACAGAGCCCGGTCGGCCCGATAGAGCACGTGAAGGCGTTCCAAGTATCCGTCATCCAGCACGCCCAGCTCCACTGGTGACCAGGTGGCCACCGGGTAGTCGCCGGAGAGGGAGCGTGGCAGGCCGGCGGCCACGGCCAGTCCCGCGCGCTCGCCATCCATGAGCTGCAGGAGGCGGTTCAGCCATCCGTCGGACGAGCCGTCGGGACGTTCGAGTCCCGTCTCGAGAATCGCCTGCCCGTCGAAGTGACTGCGCGTTCTATACGGGATCGCCATCGCGTGTACGACCGCTAGTTCGCCCGCATCCCACAGCTCTGACAGCGGGGAGAGGCCGGGAGAGAGCCCGAAACCGTCGCCCAGATCCAGGAGGTCGGAGGAATCGTAGGCCATCGCGCCCCTCAGGGAATGATACCGGGGGTCTCCGTAGGGCACGACGGCCGCGAGACCGTCGAACCCGCCACGCAGCAGTACGAAGACCAGCCGGCCACGACCTGGCACCCGAGCGAAGCTGACCACGGGCGCGGCGAACGTCGCCAGTCCGCCCGCACACATTCCGAGCACGAATTCCCGTCTTCTCATGGTCACCTCCACTGGAACGCGGGTCCGCCAAACACCAGCGCGGTGCGTTCGGCGGCGGCGATGGCGTCATCCGCCAGCAGCGTCTCGAGCGGGTTCCCGGCGGGAACGTCCACTATGTCCAAAAGCCGTGTCGGATCGACCTGGGAGGCCCTCACACCCTCGCCAGACGGGCGCCTGCGCGTGCCGGATAGCAGTCGGTCGGCCGCACTTCGGGCCAACTCCGCCCGATTGAGCAGGCTGTCCGGGTCCGCCCAGTCCGCCTTCGTGTCGCCGTATCCCTTGGGAGACGACGGAGACCACAGGGGCTGCCTGAGCTGTTGCAGGAGACGGCCGATGGGTTCGGGCACGTCCCGCGCGCCCACCGCACGGAGCATCGCGGTCAGCCAGTCCTGTGGCGCGCGGAACTTCCAATGCTCAGCGGTCCAGGCCTCGTCGAGCTCGACCAGCGTCCTGGATACCTCGGCCAGGTCACCGTCCGTCTCGACCCAGTGGCGGGCGATGCGATCGACGGTTTCCGGCGGCGGTTCGTCCGACACGAAATGGCGGGCCAGTTTGGTCGCGAGGAAGCGGGCCGTGGAAGGGTTGCGGCACAGATCGGTGATGGCGCGGCGGCCTTCTTCCTCGCCGGCCTCCCGGTACTTCACGCCGAGGAACCTCTTGTCGCCCGGCTCATGCAGGATGTCCTGATACGCGAAGGCCACATCTCCGTCGCTTCCACCGGAGTCGCGCCGATCACGTCCCCGGACCAGGCGATCCGCGAAGCCGAAGCCGGTGATCATCCAGCCGGTGAGAATCCGGGCCAGCGCTTCCACGTCCTTCTGTGCATAGCCTCCGTGCACGCCAAGCGTATGAAGCTCGAGCAGTTCGCGGGCGTAGTTCTCGTTGAGGCCGCGCTCATGTCCACGGCGAGCCAGTTTGCGCGCCGCCGCCGAGTTCGGGCCGATGCTGACAGCGTTGTCGAGGTACACGAGCATCGCGGGATGGCGCGCCGAAGCGAGGACCATGTCCTCGAACCGCCCGAACAAGTGCGGACGGATCACCTGGCGCTCGTAAAGCCCGGCGAGAGCGGCGATCTGGGGTTTCGCCGGCACCGACACACACAAGTGGTTGGACCAGAAGGCGACGAGACGCTCGGCGAACGGTGCCGCCGAACTCACGCGGGCTCGCAAGGCGACGGTACCCTCCTCCCGGGCTATTCCTCGAATCTTCTCCCGGGCCTCACGAGTCGCTTCCTCGTTTCGGCTCCGCTGCGCTTCCAGGAGCGCGCGATTTGCTTCGCCGACGTCGGAGGCCGTTGGCAGTGGACCCTCCCGGAGTGCGGGGCCGTTGGCAGTGGACCCTCCCGGAGTGCGGCGGCGTCCGGACGGACCTGCTCCAGCAGCCAACCCCGGGGATCGGCCAATGCTGGCTCGCCAACGGTCGCCCCCATGCCGAATCGATTGCACGCACGCAGCGTCAGGTTCACGTGACCTCCGTCGCTTTCTCCGAATCTCGTTCGGGGTCAGGTGACGATAGCCGATAGCCTCGGGTCGTCACTCATTAGGACGCCGTGGGTGACGTCGCGGTCACATCGCCCCGTTCGCCCCTCCCGTCCCGCTC
>JBDGWG010000045.1:0-18315 GCA_039585235.1 Gemmatimonadota bacterium
CGGGCATGTCTGGTGGCATGTTGATCACGTCTTCGGCCATTACAGCCGCGACGCCATCCCAGTTGCCGGCCAGTTCGGCCTCTGCCCACTGAGCGTCGAGAGCGCGGATTGCCGCCACGTCCTCCTCGGACAACGGACCCACCTCCGGCGCCGGTGCCTGACACGCCACGAACGGGGCCAAGAACATCAGAGCGGTGAATGCTACGGACCTGCGCATCCTGCACCTCCAGCGATGGAGTGAGTTGGAAAGGCAGAGTCACGTCGGAAGGGGTACGGCCTGGCTCGCCGGAAGAACCACCCACAATCTAACGGATCAGACTGAAAGCGCACGCGAGCAAAGCGAAGCGCCCGGCGTGATACCAGGCGCGTCGGCTCATCGGTCAGGGTCTTCGAGGTTGATATAGACGTCGGGGCTAAACGGCGGCGTGCAGATACAGTAGAAGACAAGATCCGAGCTACCCGCATTTGTTATCCGCTGGGACACCCCTGCCGGAATGAATACGAGGTCACCAGCCTGCACCGGAGTCGGTCTTTCGCCAGCGACTTCCACCATTCCAGACCCCCCGACAACGAGGTAGCGTTCATCGATTCCTTCGAGTGCGTGCAGTTGTGTTGTGATCCCTGCCTCCACACGAGCCCGGGCGACAGAAACTGCTGGGTCAGACTCCTCGTTCCATGTCTCGGAGATAAAGCAACCCCTGGCTTTGGCACTGGCGGAGTCCACAGGGCAACGGATCGGCTCGATCTTGAGGGTCAGGCGATGTGACATAGACCTTGATCGGTTGCCGCATGGTCGAATCTTGTTCCGAGCGGAGAGCCAGAAGACTGGTTTCGAGCACCGGATACCGTTGAGCGAGGAGTGTCGGCAACACCTGCTGGCCCACCTTCGGAGGGTGAGGTCTGAACCCGATGCGTGGTTGTTCCCTGCCGAGCGCAGTCCTCGGGACGCGGTCAGCGTCTGGGTCATCAGCACGTCGCCGAGAAGAGCCTACCAACGGGCTGGGCTGGAAACCCTCAAAGGTGGTCTGTGGCACCCGTGGCGTCGGAAGTGGGCTACGGAACGCAAGGACATGCCCGTGAAAGACGTGGCGGCGGCTGGCGGTTGGAGAGACCCTACCACACTGCTCAAGTGCTACCAGCAGCCCGACGAGGAGACCATGCGGAGGGTTGTCTTGGAAGCCCCGAAGCTGCTCTCTCGACCCGTCCGCCGCTTGGAAGTTACTCCAAATGCTACTCCAAGCAGGAAGAGCGACGACGGTGTAGGCCACCGTAACGTTGTGTAGCCACTCATCTTAGTGCAATGACCGGGGTGGGGATCGAACCCACGACCTACGGATTAAAAGTTGGCTCGCGGCGTTTCGCTCAAGCTAGTCCTGTCTCGTTTGAGTAGCCGGATCGGGGCAGTCCGCTCACAACTGTTTCCGTCGGTCTTGTTCCGTTTCTTTCTGTTTCGGGGTGTTTGTGCCCATCGGTGTGCCCAACATCGGTTCCACATCAAGTAGTGTAGCAAGACTCAGAAAGCTACACATGACAATGGCCGTTGATGTTTGGCCGGCTCCGGGTGTACCTCCTCTGGCGCGGCGGGCAGGTTACGATTATCACCACGTCCATAGCGAAGGCATCTAGTGACGACCGGTTTGAGGCACTAGGACGGCGAATGCACCCACAGGCCGGTGAGCCTACACAGCTCCAGGTCGAGAAGGCGGTAACTGAGGGCACGCGAGCGGCGGCGCTCGGCGTGGTCGTCAGCTCGTTGCTCGCTGCGATCAAGATCTCGGCCGGTCTGGCAGGAAGCTCCTACGCACTGGTTGCGGACGGCGTCGAGTCCGTGCTGGACCTGTTCTCGTCCATCCTGGTCTTGGCCGGCCTTCGGGCGAGCGTCGTTCCACAATCGGGCCGATACCCCTACGGACTAGGAAAGGCAGAGCCACTCGCGGCAGTTGCCGTTGCGACGGTGCTCCTGGTCGCCGCAGCTGGCATCGCCGTACAGGCAGTCCGCGAGATCCTGACTCCCCACAGTGCCCCGGCACCATTTACCTTGGCCGTCCTGGTCGGGGTGGTCCTGGTGAAAGAGCTGTTGTATCGGTTCCTCATCAGGAAGGGGCGCAAGATCAACAGCCGGCTGCTCGAGACCGACGCCTGGCACCACCGGTCGGACGCCCTTACCTCGATCGCGGCGTTCATCGGTATTTCCATCGCGCTATTCGCGGGGGAAGGCTATGAGACCGCCGACGATTGGGCGGCGCTCTTTGCGTGCGCCGTCATTGCCTTCAACGGCATTCGGCTCCTGCGTGGGTCACTGAGGGAAGTGCTCGATGTGGCCGCTCCTCCGGAGGTCGAGGCAAGGGTTCGGGAGATGTCGCGTCAGGTGGTGGGCGTGCAGGGAATTGACGTAGTCCGCATCAGAAGAAGTGGTCTCGTCTACCTGGTGGACATCCACGTAGAAGTCGATCCGGATATGACGGTCAGCGCAGGCCACACAATAGGGCACGACGTTAAGGACGCCCTGATCAATTCGGATCTCCCGATTCTCGACGCGCTGGTCCATGTCGAACCGACGCAGCCGACTCAACGATCGACTGAAGCCCACTCATAGGTGGGGATTCCTGTCTGGCATCCACGGCGCTGGGCTCGAGCGACTTCCGAATTAGAGCAACGGCGTGCCCCGTAAGCCCGAGCAGGAAGACCAGACCGGTCACGATGTGCACAGCCACGAGCATCGTAACTAGTACTGGCACCGTGACCACCTGGATCAGGTAGCCGCTGACTGTCATCGGCACGAGCATCCACACCATGGCCAACCCTGAGCGCCGGCCATGATCGACCCTCTCCCTGATGTGCGGTGCGATGTGTCGTGTCGCGATCAGGCCGACAGCGAAGACGAACACCGGAGCGAATATGATGTGGGCCTTGAGGAACCAGGGCTCCAGGGGGTGGTTGACAACGGCCCACGGCTCCGTGGTCGTCGTCAGATACTTGGCCCACATGAAGCCGAGACCGGTCATTCCGGTGGCCACGGCCGACACCCAGACGGTCCAGCGCTCGAAGCGGTTCACTGACCGGGCCCGGGCGCAGGCTTCGGGGATGCGACGGCAGCTCCGAAAGGTTGGATGACGTTGTGGAGCGCTAGGCTGAGCCGCACCGCATCCGACACGGCGTGTGACGTCAGGGTGGCGCCGGTTATGATCGGTATGTCACCCCGGGTAGAGGTGCCCGCCTCGAGCGTCCGACCGGAGAAGAGCTCGAGCCAGCCATCGGGCGCCATGTATTCAGGCGGCTCGGCGAAGCCCAGTATCTCGGTGCGCGACACCCGCCCGCCAGGATCGACTACAATCATCAGGACTTCTTGCAGCGTCCGCACCCGATGAGCATCGAAGTAGGCGGCACCCAGAGCCTCCTCGTCCAGCCAACCGACATAGTAGGTGACGACCGCTCGATCTCTTCCGGACCACGGCAGCGCGAGCTGTCGTACCTCAGCGATCTGCGCGTCGTCCAGGTAGGCAGTATGCCGCTCGATCGTCGCGGGCTCAGGAAAGGCCAAACGCAGGGCCTCTTCCTGGGTCATCAGGACTTGGGCACTCGCCGGCCGGGGCAGAGCGACCAGTGTCGCGAGGGCGGTCGCACACGAGGCGACGTGACGGATAGCCGGTCGCACGTCAGAACATGTACGAGAGGGAAACGTTGAGCGCCTTCACCCCAGTGTCGGCTTGATTCGACCGGATGGTGTAGTCCACCTTGGCCGCAATGTTCGGTATCGGAAGCACCTGGGCGCCGAGGGTCACGATCTGTTGGTCGTTCGCCGGGTCCGCGCTGAATCCCTCGGGCACCCGGTCCTGCGTGTCGATGCTCTCGTAGCGCACGTAGGGTAGCAGCTCAACCGTCGTGCGGGCCCCACGTAGGACATCGTATCCCGCCTGCACGTACCACCCGACCAGCCGCTCGCCGATCGATTCCGCCCCTGTGAAGTCGTTCACTGCGTTCAGCGAAGCGACGTCCCCAACCGTGGACAGCGCGAAGAGACCTCGCATGTCGAAGCCGCGGACCCGATAGCCTACGTGGCCCTCCACGATCAGGGTTGCCGCCTTGATCGTGCCGCCCGGATCGAGTGGGTCGTCTGCTCCCTGACCAGAGCCGCCATAGTACCCGGACGCTCCGATTACGAGGCCGGGCATTCCGACCCAATCAAGGCGGCCCACGGCGGCGAAGTCTTCAGCCAAGGCCTTGGACCCCTTCTGGCGACCACCGCGCAGGCCCCCGTCGTCGAAACCGGTCCCATCCAGTCCGGTGATCACATACGTACGCCAGTCGAAATCACCCGCAGCGCCGAAGAGACCGAGGCCCAGCTCTCGCCAGGTGGTTGGAATGATCCGCCGCTCCGTCTCCGGACGAAGAGCTGCGAGGTAGGTGGGGGGCTCGTGAATTTCGTTGATGAACCCCATCGGGTGCAGCAGCAGCCCGCCTCGAAGACCGGCGCTCCCCTCGAGCCCGCGGAACCGCCAGTCGAGATACGCAAACTCCAGCGACACCGACCCATCCTCTGAGGTGCTCGCGTGCTCGAACTCGATCTCGGAGTTGAACAGGAAGTGGTCGCTGAACTTGTAGCCGACGTACACGACTCCACGGAGCGCATCGATTCGGGCATCCGCGTCGGAAGGTGAGCCGTCCTGCCTTGTGGACGCCGGGTTCTCGTAAAGTAACTCTCCGTAGCCCCCGATCGAGACTCCCTCTCCCACCCTGTACACTTTGGAAGCCGCCGGCCCGAGGCCCCAGCCGATCGTATCGGCGCTCGCCGTCACACCCTCACCCAGCCGAAGCGTCTCCAGTTCCCTCGAGATCGCGTCCAGCTGCCTCCGGATTTCCACCAGTTGCGCGCTGTCCGCACCCGCCTCGAGAAGACGGCGGAGGTCCTCGACCTGGGCCTCCAACCGCTCGACTCGCTCCTCAAGAGGTTCGCCTGGCTCCTGGGCGCGAACAGGACTCACGATCAATGCAATCGAGGCGAGGGCGAACGTTGCTGGCCTGCACACCGGGATTCCGATTCGTCGCCCGGAGCGGACGTGGTTACGGGTGCCAGCCCGCGCACCTGGGAGGAAGGTGAACATAGGGATCTTGTGAATCTGTATATGAAATTGACAGTTACGAGCCGTTGAAACTCGTTCTCAACTTGGTTCAGGTTACTCTGGAATCAGTCCCTCGTCAAGCTTATCCAGGCTCTGCCGACGTCTCACCGCATAGCCTCCTAATCACTGGACTCAGCGTCCAACAACCCGAATCATCGCTTCCATGAATGGGTGGGGAGCACAGTGGTAGGCATACTCCCCAGCCTTGAGGAACGTGACCTCGAACGTTTCTCCGGGGCCGATGAACGGTGAGCCCCACCGGCCTTCGTCAGACGTGGTGGTGTGGGCCACCGGGTCCCTGTTCACCCAGCGGACCGTCGTTCCCTCCGGGATCTCGATGTAAGCTTCCTCGAAACGGAAGCTCTCGATGTCGATTTCGATCGCCTTCGCATTCCCATACGATCCGATCACCACTCCAGATCCGGGCTCGGCGCTCCCGCGAGCTCCGGTGCCAGAGCGAGTCGCTCGCACTGCGTCACCTGGATCCAGGATCTTACCCCACCGTGCAAAGCCGCTGAACGGGACGGTGAACTCGAAGCCCCAGAACACCTCACCACTGACACCGGTCGCTGTGCCCTGTAGCGTTCCGCTGGTCACGTTGGTGGCCATGAGTGAAAACGTATGTGGCGTGTGGGGAATGCCGAGGTGAACGCCAGCGCTCCACGCGAGAGGTGTGTTCTCGAGCCCCAGCACCATATCCGCGATATCGCCGGCGAGTGTGACGTAACGGTTGAGCCGTACTCCGGCTCCGATGCCCAGAGCGAGGGAAGCCGTGTCCGTGCCGAAAGTGTTGGTGAAGCCGCGCACCGACCCTAGGACGATCAGACGATTCCAGAGCTCGACCTGCGTGGCGAGATCCCCGTCAGCACTCTTGGCTGACCCGTTATAGGCTCCCGTCACGGACAGGGACCAGGCAGATCTTCCTAGCGGAAGGGGTGCCCACTTTAAGTACGGCTGCCATTCATTCGCGCCCCGCATCACCAGCGACTTGCTGCTATACCTCACTCCCACCATGAGTCCGGACATGGCGCCGTAAGTCAGGGCGAACGTCGGGTAGTTGACCACGACGCCGTCGCCGAAGATGTCGCCGATGTCCACATCCTGCCCGGCCATCTCGAACCGGTGGGCAAACTGAAAGTGCAGGTTGCGGGGCGCGGTGACCCAGGTGCCCTCGAGATTGGGGGAGCGCTCGGTCAGTGGCTGAGCCGTAGCGGTCCCCGCGACCGCGACAAGCCCTAAACAGAAGGCTACCGATCTCAAGACGGCCAGCACTGCCGCGGCCTTCACAGGAGCCCCATGCTTCCCGAATCGATGTCCTCGGTCTCCGTGAGCTACTGGACTGTGATCGTCGCACCCGCCATCTGAACCGGATGTACCTCGCAGAAGTACTCCCAGCTTCCAGTGACCGCCGGGGCGAAGCGGAAGGTCTCTCCATTGGACATGAGACCGCTGTCGAACTGATTCTCGCCGGCAGGCTCGCTGGTAGAGGTGGCGGTGTGTTGGACGTTGTCGCGATTGACCCACTCCACGGTGTCGCCAACCGCGATCGTAGCCCCTGAGTTCGTGCTTCCGTCGGGGTACACGAATGCGATGCCGCTCATTTCGATCACGAGCACGCTTGTCCGCGTGCTGAAGGTGATGGGCGATCCCGTCAGACCCGCGACACTGGCCGTAATCGTGTTGTCTCCAGTGGTCGTCCCGGGAGTGAAGGTGACCGCAGCCTCTCCCTGGCCGTTCGTGTCCGTCGAGGCCGATGACAGGCCCCCGTCCCCGGACACGACTGCCCACTGTACGGTGACGCCCGGGATCCCCGTTCCCTGGTCATCCGCGACCTTTACTACGAACGGACTGGCAAGTGTCTCGAGGGTCTTGCCGTTCTGGTTGTCTCCGGAGACCTGGACGATAGTGGTTGGCGTCGGAGGGGCCGTGCCGACCGCGCTGAACGTGAGGGGCGACCCATTCAGCCCGGATGCGGACGCCGTAACTGTGTTCGGCCCTGCCGCGGGTCCGAGCGTTAGAGTGACGGAGGCCTGCCCCTGGCTATTTGACTGGGTCGACGATGCGGATAGGGAGCCGCCTCCGCCCGTGACGCTCCACGCGACGCTGACGCCCGAGACGCCACTGCCCCCATCGTCCGTGACCCGCACCACGAACGGTGCCCCGAGCTCCGAACCTGCCGTGCCCGATTGGCCATTGCCCGAGACTTCCGTGATTGTCGTGGCCGTCGGTGGTGGGCCAGTGCCGTTGCCGTTGTCTCCATCGTCTCCACCGCAGCCCACCACCATCAGGATGGGAACGAGCGAGAAAGAGAGTCGGGAACGGAGCGTCATCGGAACCTCCCGCGCTGGGCCTTTGGCATGGTCACACCAGCCACGCCTACCCGAGCGAAACGCGTAATGCCGCAACGGGGTTCCCACCCGGCCCATTGCCTCTCGTACTACACCCGGTGGAACGACACATGTAGCGGTGCAGTAACGCACTATTGATGCGACAGTCATGAGGCCTTGAGCTTAGGTCGTCGACCCCGCGTATATTGTAGCGTTACGCTACAGGGTTAGGCTCTTACCTGCTGTACGGCGAAACCTCGACCGACAGGGGGAGGATGAACAACGGACCGACGATCGTCGTCGCCGGCACCGCCGAAGCATTCTCGGAGGCGTGGGCGCCGCTCGCCGAGCGACTAGGCGTAGAACTCGTGCGAGAGGCCGCTCCGGGCCCGCTGCGTGCTCAAGACACGGTCGCCGTGATCCTGTCCTGCGGAGGAAACGAGGAGGAAGTGATCGAGTTTCTCCACAAGGCGCACCGGGCTGGGCTGGAAACCCTCAAAGGTGGTCTGTGGCACCCGTGGCGTCGAAAATGGGCTACGGAACGCAAGGACATGCCCTTGAGGGACGTGGCAGCCGCAGGCGGGTGGAGAGATCCTACGACGCTGCTCAAGTGTTACCAACAGCCCGACGAGGACACGATGCGGAGGGTTGTCTTGGAAGCCCCGAAGCTGCTCTCGCGACCTGTTCGCCGCCTAGAAGTTACCCCAACCGTTACCCCAGGCGATGCAGTCGATCCGAGCGAGGATCAGCGTAACGCGGGATAGATCCTGCTGTTGCGACAATGACCGGGGTGGGGATCGAACCCACGACCTACGGATTAAAAGTCCGTTGCTCTGCCGACTGAGCTACCCGGTCCAGTCCTTTCGGCCCCCCGAGACACCGTCGAGACACCGGCCTCAAGATACACGCCAGTTGCGTAGGGGCCACTTCGGGCGTCCGACGTGACGCGATGGACCTGCCACGGTCGAGGCGCCCGACCGGCACTCGTTCGTTCTAGCCTTCGAGCCCCCTCAGGAACTCGATCGTGTCCTCCGGCTCCGGTCGCACGATGTAGTTCGGGTCCGCCTCCGCGTAGCGGATGACCTTTTCCGAGTCCACGACGAAGCGGGCCGGCATCGGGAGCCTCCAGCTGTCGTCCCCGTTGTACTCCGCGAGGTCGATTCCGAACCCCAGATACAGCTCGCGAAACCCAGCGGAGAACGTGTACGTGAGACCGTACCGTTCCGCGACCGCGTTGCCGGGATCGCTGAGCACGTTGAACCGTAGCCGCCACTCCTCCTTGAACTCCTGGCTGTGCTTCGCCGTCTGGGGCGAAATCGCGACCAGGTCCGCCCCCGTCTCGAGAATTTCGTCGTACGCTTTGTTCAGAGCTTCCAGCTCCGCATTGCAATACGGTCACCAGCGTCCACGGTAGAAGGTCAGGATTACCGGGCCGCGCGCGACCAGCGGTTCGAACGCGACGGTGCTCCCGTCCGTCGCTTCCAGGGCGAACGAGGGCGCCCGGTCACCGACCTTGAGGGCTCTGTCAGCGAGGCCGGAAGCCCGCAACTGGTCGAGATAGCCGTGAATCGCGGCCGCGGCCTCTGGCGCCTGGCGTGTAAGACCGTCGTTGATCGCCTGCAAGTGTTTGGCGAGACTCACTTGGACTCCTCCTCGTCAGCTCCGTTACCCGACAGCCGGGACCCACTGGCCCCGATAGCGACTCCGATCCCGACTCCGATCGCGATCCCGATAGCCATGTTCCCGAGGGCGGCGCCGATGCCGACTCCGATCGCGATTCCGATGGCCAGTCCCGTCCCCATGTTCATCGATCAATCTCCGGTAACGGGTGCTTGTGTGCGGCGCTAGAGCGGCTGTCAGTGCTCCGCCACGCGGCGTCCAGTTAGCGCGGGCCTGAGATCCTCGCGTCGCAGCACGCGAGTGCGCTCTCGCTCTTCGGCGAGGCAGGTCGCGTGACACCGCAGACCCTCGATCTCCGGGTACACGAGCGGACAAACCGGCACCCATTCGGAGGGCTCGTCATCGGGCACCGCCACGTGGCAGATCGGACAGGCCTCGCCAGTTTCTCTTGCTCTCGAATGCGTCATTCGCCGAGCTCGCTCCAGAATGGGTCGTGCGCCGTGCCGTAGTTCCGCGTAACCTCTATCAGGTGATCCGGCTCAGCAAGCAACGAGGAGTCTCTCCGATGTCCCCGCTCACGGATTTCCACTCGGATTGTCACGCCGCCGCCGGTCGCATCGCGGCTCACATCCGGCACACCCCTGTCGAGTACTCGCATGTCCTGAGCGAAGTCAGCGGGGCGAATGTCTACCTCAAGCTGGAGAACCTGCAGGCCACGGGGTCCTTCAAGCTCCGGGGGGCCATCAACGCCCTGATGTTGCTCGGCGACGAGGCGACCAGTGTCGTGGCCGCCTCCTCAGGCAATCACGGTATGGCGGTGGCGCACGCGGCCCGGATCGCCGGACTCGGAGCCCTTATCTTCGTGCCGGAGGCCGCTTCCTCTTTGAAACGGGAGGCGATCGAAGCCCTTGGGGCGGAGGTACGGCGCGTCGAAGGTGACCCGGTCCTTGCGGAGACAGCCGCCCGTCAGCACGCCAGGGAGACCGGGCTGCCCTACCTCTCTCCGTACAACGACCACCACGTGGTCGCGGGGCAAGGCACGCTCGGAGTGGAGCTGGCTTCTGATCTCGACCACATCGACGTCGTGTTCGCGTCCCTCGGCGGCGGAGGCCTGATCGCAGGCATGGGCGGCTACCTGAAGAAAATGCGCGGCACGCGGGTTGTGGCCTGTTCCCCGGTCAACTCGGCGGTGATGCACGAGTCGCTGCGCGCGGGCCGCATCCTGGACATCACATCGTTTCCGACGTTGTCGGACGGGACGGCAGGCGGAGTCGAGCCGGACGCGATCACGTTCGATCTGTGCCGCGAGATCATAGACGACTCGCTTACGGTGACCGAGGACGAAATCCGGGTAGCCATGCGCCTGATCATCGGGCGTCACCGCACCCTGATCGAGGGAGCCGCCGCTGTGGCAGTGGCGGGTTTTCTCCAGACCGCCGATCGCTGGGCCGGTCAGGATGTCGCGATCGTGCTGTGTGGAGCGAACGTCGGTACCGGAGTGCTGAAGAAGGTGCTGTAGCGCTGCGGCGACAGCGGCGATGCCGCCTATTCCACCCGCACCGGGGTATAGCGGTAACCGACCCAGCACCCGGCGATCGCCGCCAGAACCTGCACCAGGAGAGCCGCGGCCAGGCTTCGCCCGCCGAAGTACTCCCATGCAGTGATACCCGTCGTCATCCCGCCGAACACGAGGTTGAGGGCGAACCAGGCTACGAACGTGAACAGGGCCATGGCCGCCCCGTGCAGAACCGGCGCGGCTGCGGCCTTGAATCCCACGATGAAGCCGCCGACGAACCAGCCGAACGCCACGGCCACCGCCAGTGCAATCGTCTCGGCAAGTCCACCCCAGTGAGAGAACCCGGCTCCGGCGAGGAGCAGGAGGGCGGACGTGGCCACGGCGAGGCCAATGAACCAGCCGAACGCTACCCAGGATACTTGCACATTGCGGAGGTGCTCGGAATGCATGGTCAGGCCTCCAGCGATAGCTCGGTCTGCGCGATCGGCGCCCACGTGCAGCGATGGTGAGGGGTCGGGCCGTGCTCGCGTATCGCCGCGAGGTGCCGGCCCGTTCCGTAGCCCTTGTTCTCGTCCCACCCGTAGGCCGGATACCGCCTCGACAGTTTGTCCATCAAGCGGTCGCGGACCGTCTTGGACAAGATGGAGGCGCAGGCGATGGAAAGCGACAGGCGATCGCCCTTCACGATGGCCGTGTGATCCCCGATCTCGGGAACGCTCCGACCGTCCACGAGCAGCAGTTCAGGCTCGAACGGGAGCCGTCGCACGGCCCGGCGCATGGCGAGCGAGGTGGCGCGGCGGATGTTGAGACGCTCGATCTCCCGGGTCGAGGCGGCCGCGATGGAAAACGCGAGGACCCGATCCCGGATCTCCCGGGCCAGCTCCTCACGTTGTTTCCTTGAGAGGGCCTTGCTGTCGTAGACGCCCTCGAGATTCTGTCCGGGCTTCAGGGCCACCGCGGCGGCGACTACCGGTCCGGCCAGCGGACCGCAGCCCGCCTCGTCGACGCCCACCACTCTGGCTAGCCCTCTCTCCCAGGCCTCTCGCTCGTATTCGGTCGGCGCCGTGCGAGCCATCGGCCCCCGATTACTCGGAGGCCTTCTCGGCGTCTTCGCCGGTCTCGCCGGCAGGCTCTGCGGTGACCTCCGCAGCGACCTCCACGGCCTCGGCACTGGCTTCTTCAACCTCCGGCTCGGCAGCTTCGGCCTCGGCCAGCGCGGCTGCTTCGGCTGCAGCTTCAGCCTCGGCTAGCTCGGCCGCGGCCGCGGCCACAGCGGCCGCAGCTTCCGCCTCCGCCTTGGGTGAGATGCCGCCCTCCCACCAGCGACGCTCGCGCACTCTTGCGCGCTTGCCGCGACGGGCTCGCAGATAGTAGAGCTTGGCACGCCGGACGTGGCCTCGCCTGACCACCTCGATCCCGGCGATGGACGGCGAATGCACCGGGAAGATGCGCTCCACTCCCACACCGCCGGAGATCTTACGGACCATGAACGTCTCGTTGAGGCCGGCCCCCTTGCGGGCGATGCAGATGCCCTCGAACGCCTGGATCCGCTCCTTGGTGCCTTCGCTGACCCGCACGCGCACCCTGACGGTGTCGCCCGGCGCGAACACCGGCAGGTCGGACCGCACCTGGGTCCTCTCGATTTCCGCAATCCTCGGATCCACGATTTCGCTCCTTCCGGGGTCGCCCTGGGCGACCGAATCCAATTACGTCGTTGGTTCTTTCCCCGCGAGCGCCAGGTCGGCGGAGGATCAGTTCCCCTCGCGCTCCCAGAGCTCCGGTCTTCTGTCTCTCGTCAAACGCTCGGCCTCCCGCCGGCGCCATTCCTCGATCCTGGCGTGGTCGCCCGATCGCAGCACCTCCGGGACTTCGCGTCCCCTATACTCGGCCGGTCGAGTGTACACCGGCGGAGCCAGCAGTCCGTCGTAGAACGAGTCATGCGCAGCGGACTCGTGGTCGCTCATGGCTCCCGGCAGAAGCCGGACAACTGCGTCGACCACCACCAGCGCTGCGGGTTCGCCGCCGGATAGCACGTAATCGCCGACCGACAGCTCTTCGGTGGCCAGACCTTCCGCCACGCGCTCGTCCACGCCCTTGTAGTGCCCGCACAGCAACGTCAGCTCGGGCTGCACCGCGAATCGCACCGCCGCATCGTGGTCGAACACGCGGCCCCGCGGGCTCAGAAGGACGATCGGGCCCTTTGGCTCCAGCTCGTCCATTGCCTCGAAGAACGGCTCGGGCTTCATCACCATGCCCGCCCCGCCCCCGTACGGCTCGTCATCCACCGTGCGGTGCCGATCATGCGTGAAGTTCCGCAGATCGATGACCCGGTACTCCACGAGTCCGCCGGCCTCCGCACGCCCCGGGATACTGGTGCCCAGTGGCACCTCGAAGAACTCCGGGAAGATCGTGACGACGTTGATTCTCACGTCGTCAGACCTCCAGGAGCCCGGGCGGGGGATCGATCACGATCCTTCTCGCCTCCCGATCCACCTTCGTCACCAGCTGTCTACCGAAAGGAATGAGGAGTTCTCGCCCCTCCACCGACACCCCCAGCAGCAACTGCGCACCGGTCTCGTATGACGTCACGACGTCTCCGACCGGCTCTCCGTCCGAGCGCACGACCGCGTACCCCACCAGGTCGTGCAGAAAGAACTCGTCCTCGTCCAGCTTCCGCAGATCGTCCCCCGGCAGGACCAGTTCGCGGCCCCGCAGCCCTTCGGCGGCGGTACGGTCAGCGATCTCGCAGAACCGGACAAGGAGACCTCCCTTGTGACGCCGAGCGCTCTTCAGCGTCAGCTGATGGGGACCCCTCCGTCCTCCCCCCGGGATGCGGAAGACACGATCTTCCACAAAGACCTCGTCCGGGTCACCGGTCTGCAGCTCGACCAGGACCTCCCCGTCCAGCCCGTGCGCATTTCGAACCAGACCTACGACGATCTCATCCATGGAACCGTGGTGGCCACGAGATACGCTCTACCCCGCCCGGCCGCCGGCTCAGTCCTTCTTCTTGGCCTTCTTCTTGGCCTTCTTCTTCGCAGGCTTCTTCTCTTCCTCTACTGCTTCCTCAACGACTTCCTCTACGACTTCCTCGGCCTCGGCAACGACCTCTTCGACTTCTTCGGCCGCCTCCTCCACGACTTCCCCTACGGCTTCTTCGGCCGCTTCCTCCACGACTTCCTCTACGACTTCCTCGGCCTCGGCAGCGACCTCTTCAACCTCTTCGGCCGCTTCCTCCACGACTTCCTCTACTACTTCCTCGGCCTCGGCAGCGACCTCTTCAACCTCTTCGGCCGCCTCCTCCACGACTTCCTCTACGGCTTCTTCGGCCTCGGCAGCGACCTCTTCAACCTCTTCGGCCGCCTCCTCTACCGCTTCCTCTACGACTTTCTCGGCCTCGGCAGCGGCGGCCTTCGCATCTTCATCGGCCTTCTTCGCCGCCTTCTTCGCCGCTTCGTCCGCGACCTGCTTGGCCGCCGCGACCTCTACGGCCCTGAGCTTCTGGGCCTCCGCGGCCACGGCCGCGCGCATCGAAGTCTTCTGCTCGCCCGGCGGAGGACCCAGCGTCACGACAGTCTCCTCGAGGGAATCTGCCGTCTCTCCGGCCTGGTACTTCTGCCATACGCCAGTCTTCCGGAAGATCGAGACCACCGTATCCGTGGGCTGCGCTCCCTCGTACAGCCAGTTCAACGACGCCGCAGCGTCCAGCCGAACGATGGAAGGCTGCGTGCGGGGGTTGTAGGTCCCCAGTGTCTCGATCGCCGGGCCGTCACGCTGCTCGTTCACGTCGGTCACGACGATGCGGAACGATGCCTGTCTCTTCCGGCCTGTGCGCTGCAGTCGAATGGTTGTCGCCACTGATCTTGTTCCTCTGGTTACGTCCAGTCAGTCGTGGACAGCGGGCCCCGCCGGGCGCCGCCTGTCCCTCATTGAAGCAGCGAGCCCATCTGCCCTCCACCCGCGAGTCGTGGTGCGAGCTTGCCCATTTGCTTCATCATCTTTCGCATTTCCTTGAACTGCTTCAGTAGCCGGTTCACCTCGTGGACCGGCCTCCCCGATCCGCGGGCCACTCGCGCGCGGCGCGAGCCGTTCATGATTTCCGGCTTCCGACGCTCGGCCGGCGTCATGGAGAGGATGATCGCCTCCATGTGCTTGATGCGGCGGGGATCCACATCCACCCCTTCCAGCATCTTCGGCTTCACGCCCGGTATCATCTTCAACAGGCCCTCGATCGGACCCATCTTCTGGATCTGCTTGGTCGCCTGGAGGAAGTCCTCCAGGTCGAACTGTCCGCCACCGAGGACCTTTTCCTCGAGCTGCTTGCCGGCTTCCATGTCGAACGTCTGCTGGGCCTTCTCCACAAGGCCCACGATGTCCCCCATCTGGAGGATCCGCCCCGCCATCCGCTCGGGCTCGAACGCCGTCAGATCCTCGAGATGCTCGCCCACACCGACGAACTTCACCGGCACTCCGAGCACGCCGTGGATCGACAACGCCGCGCCGCCGCGCGCATCGCCGTCCATCTTGGTGAGGATCACACCCGTGATCACCACCGTTTCGTGGAAGCCTTCCGCGATGCGGACCGCTTCCTGGCCCGTCATTCCGTCGGCGACGAGCAGCACTTCCTGCGGGACGATCTCCGCCTTCAGCCGTTTCAGCTCGTCCATCAGCTCGGCATCCGCCTGCAGGCGACCCGCCGTGTCGATGATCACGTGCGTCGCCCCGGCCCGACGCGCGGCGTCCACCGCATCCGCGGCAATCGCCACCACGTCGTCCTGTCCCGGCTCATGCACGACCGGCACGCCGATCGACTCGGCCAGCGTCACCAGCTGCTCGCCCGCCGCCGGCCGGTACGGGTCGCACGCCACGAGCGTCGGACGGCGTCCCAGCCGGTCAAACCGGCGGGCCAGCTTTCCGGCGGTCGTCGTCTTGCCCGACCCCTGAAGGCCGACGAGCATGATCACCGACGGCGGCACAGCCGCCTCGGCCAGCTCGGACTCCGCGCTGGCTCCACCCAGGACCTCGATCAGCTCGTCGTGCACGATCTTGACGATTTGATCGGCTGGACGAACCGATTCGAGCACCTTTTCTCCGAGCGCGCGCTCCTCCACGCGCTTCAGGAAGTCCCTGGCCACGTGGAAGTTGACGTCGGCCTCGAGAAGAGCCCGTCGTACCTCGCGCAGTCCCTCCCGAAGCATCGGCTGCGTGATGACGCCGCGCCCCTTGAGGCGGCGGAATACGCCATCCAGTCGATCGCCGAGCTGCTCGAACATCCAGTCCCCGGTCCCCGCCCCGGTTCACGTCGCCACAGGGCCGTCCGGGGCCCTTTCAACACAAAAGACGCGACGCCGTGACCCGGTTCGCGTCTGCCGGCGCCGGCCACCCGGGCCAGCCCGAATTCAAGAGCCCCAGATTATAGCGAAAGCGGTCGGATCGGGCAATCCGGCGGTTGACGAAGGCCCCCCGGGGACGCCGGGTTTCCCCAAACGCCAGCGGTAGTATGTTCATGGCCGCGGACCGGGCATGTCGTTCGGTCCAGGAACTGAGAACAGGAGTGAGACCATGCGACTGCGGATCGCTTTAGTCGTTACCTTCCTGCTGGCTCTGACGGCGATGCCCGCAGCAGCCCAGGTAGGCATCACGGGTGGTGGTGTCTACTCCGATGCCAGCGTCGAGTTGGATGGCAGCAGTGTCGATACAGAGAGCCGAACCGGGTTTCAGTTCGGCGTGTCCTACGCCACGGGCGGCGTTTTCGGAATCATCGTGGGCGGCTACTACACGGAGAAGGGCTTCGAGGTCACGAGCACGGCCGAGCGCGCCCGCCTCTCCTACATCGAGGTGCCGGTCATGGGTGTGGTCCGACTTCCGTTCCTCGAGCGAGTGATCGGGCCCCGTCTGTATGGCGGCATCAACGGTGGGTTCGAGGTCAGCTGCAACACTGAGGGAACCGGCCTGGTGACGGCAGTTCTGTGCGAGAACACCAACTCGTTCGATTTCGGCCTGAAGGGTGGGATCGGACTGCAGGTCCTGTTCTTCGGACTCGACTTCGCCTACACGTACGGCCTCACCGACGTGGCCAAGGAATCGGATCTCAAGATCAACAACCGCGCGTGGTCGCTGGCCCTGATCATCGGCGTGGGCTGATCGCTGACATGTGAAGAGGGCGGGAGAAACCCCGTTTTCTTCACTGCACCTCAGCTGCAGAATCGGACCCGGCCTCGGGGCTTCCTTCCTGTGCAGCCGCCTCCGACTTCGGCCCCCCCGTCTCGATCCGCCACAGAAGATCGGTGCTCTGCTGGTCCCCCGTGATCGCCTCGATCGACCAGCGGGCGGTAAGCAGGTAGCGGATCCGCAGCGTGCTGATCGGCTCGTAGATGCCCACTCCGTAGCCCACGAACAGGCGGGGGGAGAGGTACTTCCCGACTACGAACTGAGCCTTGTTCTGGCTCGATCCCGCGTCGACCCTGGCCTCATCCAGGCCGATGCTCGGCGCCAGGGTCATGCCCAGCATATTGGCACCCAGTATCGCGGCGTTGTTCGAGGCCTGGTTCCCCTCGGTGCTGGACGTCTGGTCCATGGGCCGGCCGAAAAGGATGTAGGCCATCACGTCGCTGTCGGACTTCGGCGGCACCGAGTACGTGGACACGTCCAGCTTCTGCACGGTCCCGCCAATCCGAAATCCGGCCTCGGTCCCGTCGGAGGCTCGCACGAAGGCTCGCGCCTCTACCGCCGGGTTGTCGATCGGTCCGGCAAACAGCAGTCGGCCCGGATCGACTCGCAGTTCCTGGCCAAACGAACGAAACGTGCCGTTGATGAAACGCACTTCTCCCCGACCACTCGGCTCACGCCGGGGCTCCTGCCGGATCCGGATGTTTCCGGTCAGGTTGGACGCGAAGCCGAAGCCGTTGAAGAAGACGTCGTCACCCAGGGTTACCGTGATATCCGCCCCGAAGGGTACGGGAGGCTCCTTCACGACCGCCGAGTCACCCACGAAGCGCACGTCCTCCGACGGCGTCACGGCCGAAGCTGGAATCTCCGGGAATCCGAGGCGACCCCGTGGGATCACCACGTCGCCGGTCAGGCGAAGGGTGGACCCGTCAAACGCCAAGTCGATGCTCGGGTTCGCCAGCAGGTTGACCTCGGGAATGTCCAGTACCAGGAATCGATCGCCCCGCAGCTGGAACACGCTGGGCTGCGCGGCGGACGGGTAGCGTTCCGATCGTCCCGTCAACGTGAGGAGTCCCTCTCCGGACCGGACCTGGCCATTGACCTCCACGGTTCCGTTGGGGCGACCCGAAGCGGCGAACTCGATGTCCTTGAGCTCGAGGCCGAAGGTGGGAATCAACGCATAGCCATCGGCGAGGTTGACGTCCCCATCCACGGTGAGATCCGCCAGGGTGCCACCAATCCGCGTCGTCAACACGAAGCTCCCGCGAGCATCGGCGATTTCGATGAGGAATGCCTCGACGAGTGACAGGTCGTCCAGTCGGACTTCGAGACTCCCGTCAATCGGCTGATCCTCAGGCTTGAAATCCAGCGTCGTCAGTCTCGGAAGGTTGACCCGTCCGGACGCCACCAGGAGCTCGGCCTGGTCGGACTCGCTGATCACCAGGTCGAGATCGCCAGTGAGGCCATCCGGTCCCACCTCGGCGACCAGGCGCGCCGGGTCGATCGAGAGGCGCCAGCCCTGGCCCCGCACCGTGTTCTGGAGGACCAACGAGTCCGTGGCGGC
>JBDGWG010000046.1:0-18576 GCA_039585235.1 Gemmatimonadota bacterium
GACGCCCCGCTAGTGGGCGTCGAGCTCCGCCCGCCACGCACGGGCATGTCGCACCGCGACAGCATCGACGTGTGGATCGACATGTACCACGCGATGGAGCGACTGGCTCGGCGCGACACGGTGATCTTCCTTACCGACAACGCCGTGGGAAAGGCGGAAGAGGAAAACCTCGGCCACCTGTCGGCGAACCTCTCCGACCAGGTGACTCGGAACAAAATCGTGCCCTTCCTGACGACCAAGCACAGCCTGGACTACTGCCATCTTTACGCGAGCCGTGCGTTTGGCTCCGGGTTCGGGGCCATCACTGTTCTGGGAGGCGACAAGGCGATCGGCTCGCCGCGGTGCGTCCCGCACTCGTCGGAGCTCCGGCAGTCCATCCGCCGCCGCGTCCCCTCACTGAGCCTTGGAGGCTGGGCCAATCCGCTGCGGGATCCCCTCGGGCAGGTCGACCTCCTGGCCAGTCCGGAGTACGAGATCGACTTCTACCTGACGCAGATCGTCTCGCACCACCGGCTGGATGAAGTGGAACGGTTCGTGAGCGCCATCCGTCAGCGCGGCATCGAAACCCCTGCCGTGTTCGGAGTGTTCTACTACCGGAGCGCACGGCCAGAGACGCTGGAGTGGCTATCGCGCTACTTCCCCGTGCCGGTCGAAGAGCTGACCCGTGACTTCGACAGCGGGTTGTCCCCGGAAGAGGTGTGCGCCGCTACGATCCGGGCTCTGCGCGAGGTCGGTGCCGACAAGGTATACGTGAGCAACCTGGATCTACGCCGGATCGATCGCCTGTACGACGAGATCACAGCCGCCGCAGGCATCTGAAGGCGAGCAGGAGAGATGGCTAGCGGAGTCCGGCCCGGACTTCCGCCAATACCTCGAGCGTCGAGGCGCGGCCGCGCAGCGGCGTCGCCACCTGCACTCCGTCGACGACATCGTGGATCGCCGCGTACACCTCGAGTGCGATCGCCACGCCCTCGGCGCGCGCGGCCTCCGGACTCCGGTTCTCGGCTGCCCGCATCCTCTCGAGCACGGGCTCCGGGATGACCACGTCCGGGAGCTCGTTCGCCAGGTATTCGGCGCTGCGCACCGATACGAGTGGCCACAGCCCGGCGATCACCGGAATGCGAAGATCTTCCTCGTCGAGACGATCGAGGACTCCTCGCAGCTCCGCCGCGTCGAACACGGGATGCGTGACCGCGAAATCTGCTCCCGCGTCCACCTTCCAGTAAAACCGGTGAAGCTCCGCCTCCATGTCCCGGGCGCTCTGGCTCAGGGCAACACCGACCGCGAATCGAGTCGGGTCACCGATAGAGCTACCCCCAGGATCGAGTCCGCAGTTGAGTCGATTCACCAGGTTCGTGAGGCCGATGCTGTCGATATCGAACACGGCCGTGGAATCGGGATAGGCTCCCGACGCCGGAGGATCTCCGGTCACCACCAGAACGTTCCGGAGTCCGGCCGCTGCTGCGCCGAGCAAATCGGCCTGCATGCCGAGCATGTTGCGGTCTCGGCACGTGTAGTGGAACACAGTGTCGACGCCTGCGTCCCGTTCGATGAGCATGGCGGCCGGCACCACTCCCATGCGGCTCTTCGCCCGCGGCGTGTCCAGGACGTGGACCGCATCCACACCGGCGTCTCTGAGTTCCCGGCAGCGGGCTAGCATCTCGTCCGGCTTCCACCCACGCGGCGGGAGTATTTCGGTGGTGACCACGAATTCGCCCCCTGCGATCTTCGCTCCGAGCCTCGAGCGCTCGGCGAGCGGCACCGGCTCGTGTGCCTCCACGCGCGATACCGCCACGTGGGCGCCGCCTGACGCCGGGCGGCCCGGCGCCATGCTGATCACCTGGCTCCGAAGCTCGCGAATATGCGACGGGGTGGTTCCGCAGCATCCTCCAATCACCTGGACGCCCGCCTCGATGATCCGCCGGGCGTAGCGGCCCACGTATTCCGGACTCGACAGGTACATGATCCGGCCGGCCACGGACCGCGGAAGGCCAGCGTTCGGGAGGGCCGAGATCGGCCGGTCTGTAACCGCGGCCAGGCGCTCGATCGTCTCCAGCATGGCGGCAGGCCCGACGGCGCAGTTGAGGCCGACGACGTCGGTCTCGAGCTTCTCCATGCGGGCGGCGAAAACCTCGACTGGCGTGCCGTACGCCGTATTGCCATCCGACCCGAAGCTCATCTGCGCGAACACCGGCAGATCTGACAACCCGCGCACCGCCTGGACCGCCGCCTCGAGCTCGTCCAGGTCGGAGAAAGTCTCGAGGATGAAACCGTCGACGCTTCCTTCGAGCAGGCCGCCAACCTGCCGGGCGAAGTACGCTGCGGCCTCTTCGCGCGACGTGGGACCCCACGGTTCGATCCGCGTACCGAGCGGACCCATGGCTCCGAGGACGAAGGCCTGATCACCAGCTGCCTGACGGGCAAGACCCGCAGCGATACGATTGATCTCCTCCGTCCGATCCTCCAGACCGTAGCTGGACAGCTTGACCGGATTGCTGCCGAAGGTGTTGCTCTCGAGGATTTCCGCTCCCGCCCGCACATAGGCCTCGTGGACTCCTCGGACGAGCTCCGGCCGATTGAGATTCAGCTCGTCGTAACAGACGTTGACGAACACTCCGCGCTGGTAAAGCATCGTGCCCATCGCCCCGTCCATTACGTGGACGTGGCCATCGTCCAGACGCTCCCGGAGCACGCTCATCTCTGGCCCTCCCGGTCGTACGCCAGCGTCGGACCGAGCCAGCGCTCGGCCTCCTCCAGCGCCAGTCCGTTGCGAACCGCGTAATCCTCCACCTGTTCGCGATCGATCCTGCCGACGCCGAAGTAGCTCGAAGCAGGGTGCGAGAAGTACCAGCCCGCCACGGACGCCGCGGGTTGCATGGCGAACGATTCCGTCAGGCTCACTCCCGTCCGGTCCTCCGCTTCGAGCAGGTCGAACAGGGTCCGCTTGACCGAATGATCGGGGCACGCCGGGTACCCGGGGGCCGGCCGGATCCCGCGGTACTCCTCCTGGATCAGACCTTCGCTGTCCAGCTCTTCGGATTCGGCGTAGCCCCAGTAGTCCCGCCGCACCTGCTCGTGAAGTCGTTCGGCGAACGCCTCTGCCAGTCGATCGGCGAGAGATCGGGCGAGGATGGCACGATAGTCGTCGTGGTCCTGTTCGAACGCGGCGCAGATTTCCGTCAGACCGTGTCCGGCAGTCACGACGAAGGCGCCCAGCCAGTCCTCGCGTCCCGATTCGGCAGGCGCGACGAAGTCGGCAAGGGCCAGGTTGGGCCTCCCGTCCGACTTGCCGAACTGCTGCCTGAGGCCCGGCACACGCGCGGTGATCTCCCGTCGGTCCGGTCCCTCGAACACCCCGATGTCGTCGCCCAGCGCGGCCGCCGGAAACAAGCCGAACGCCGCACTCGCTCGGAGCCCGCGACCGGCGATGATCGAGTCGAGTAGCGCCGTAGCGTCCTCGTGCAGGACGCGGGCCTGCTCTCCGACGCGGGGATCGTCGAGAATGCCCGGGTACTTGCCGGCCAGCTCCCAGGCCTGAAAAAACGGAGTCCAGTCGATGTACGACACGAGCTCCGCCAGAGGCTGCTCCTCGATGACGTGGACGCCTGGATGCCGGGGCGCCGGCGGATCGTACTCCTCCCACGCAGTGCGGAACCCGCGCCCCCTGGCTTGCTCCAGCGTCAGTAGCTGCCGCCTCTCGCCACGGGCCGCGTGCCGCTCGCGCAACTGTGCGTACTCCGAGCGGACCTCGGCTACGAGATCATCCCGCTGCTCGTCGCTCAGGAGCCGGCCGATCACGCCGACGCTTCGCGAGGCGTCGAGAACGTGGATCGTGGGACCGGAGTACCGCTCTTCGATCTTCACCGCGGTGTGCGTCCTCGATGTCGTGGCGCCACCAATCAGAAGCGGAGCCTGGAATCCCTCGCGCTCGAGCTCTGACGCCACGTGTACCATCTCGTCCAGGGAAGGCGTGATCAGGCCGCTGAGGCCAATTGCGTCCGCCTCCGTCTCCCTGGCCGTGCGAAGGATCTCGTCGCACGGGACCATCACGCCCAGGTCCACGACCTCGTAGCCGTTGCACTGCAGCACCACGGAGACGATGCTCTTGCCGATGTCATGCACGTCTCCCTTCACGGTCGCGAGGACGATCCTTCCTTTCAACAGTCCCTCGCGGTCAGCCGACTCCGCTTCCAGGTAGGGAAAGAGATGGGCGACCGCCTTCTTCATCACGCGAGCGCTCTTGACGACCTGAGGCAGAAACATCCGCCCGTCGCCGAACCGGTCGCCGACGACGTTCATACCATCCATCAGGGGCCCCTCGATCACGTCGAGCGCCATGGCACGCGCCTGACGCGCCTCCTCCACATCCTCCTCGATCCAGTCGTCGATGCCATGCACGAGCGAGTGGATCAGTCGCTCCTCGACCGCCTCTTCGCGCCACGACAGGTTCGTCTCCTGCCGGGCTCCCGGTCCGCGGTATTGCCCGGCCAGAGCCGTAAGCTTCTCGGTAGCCTCAGGGTCCCGCGCGAAGATCACGTCCTCTGCGGCCGTGCGCAGTTCATCCGGGATGTCGTCGTATACCGGCAGCGCTCCAGCGTTGACGATCCCCATGTCCATCCCGGCTGCCACGGCGTGGTACAGGAACGCCGAGTGCATGGTCTCCCGCACCGGGTCGCTGCCTCGGAAGGAGAACGAGAGGTTGCTCACGCCGCCGCTCACCAGCGCGTGCGGCAGGGTCTGTTTGATCGACCGGCAGGCTTCCAGGTAGGCGATCGCATAATGCTCGTGCTCCGGAATACCCGTGGCGACTGCGAAGATGTTGGGGTCGAAGATGATGTCCTCGGCGGGAAAGCCCACTTCTCGAGTCAGAATACGATATGCCCGGGCGCAGATCTCCACCTTTCGCTCGTACGTGTCGGCCTGCCCCCGTTCGTCGAACGCCATCACGATGACCGCGGCGCCGTATCGCCGAACAAGTGAGGCCCTTTCCTTGAACGCCTGCTCGCCGTCCTTCAGGCTGATCGAGTTGACGATTCCCTTTCCCTGGACGCACCGCAGGCCGGCCTCGATCACCTCCCACCGGGACGAGTCGATGACGATCGGAATACGCGCGATTTCGGGCTCGGTAGCCACGAGGTTCAGAAAGGTCTGCATGGCGTCGACCGAATCCAGCAGTCCCTCGTCCATGTTGACGTCGAGCAGCTGAGCTCCGCCGTCGACTTGCTGGCGGGCCACCTGAAGTGCGGTCTCGAAGTCGCCTTCCTTGATGAGCTCCCGGAAGCGCGCCGACCCGGTCACGTTCGTGCGCTCCCCGACGTTGATGAACAGGGAATCGGGCCCGATCGTCACGGGCTCGAGCCCGCTGAGCCGGCACCGGATCGGTATTTCAGGCACACGCCGGGGCCGCAAGCCTGACAGCTCCCGGCTCAGGGCCCGGATATGGTTGGGGGTGGTGCCGCAGCACCCTCCCGCCAGGTTCACGAAGCCCCGCTCGGCGAACTCCCGCATCACTCCAGCGAACTCGTCCGGGGTCTGCTCGTACTCCCCGAATTCGTTCGGCAGCCCGGCGTTGGGGTAGCAGCTCACCGGCAGCCCGGCGACCCGGCTGATCTCCTCCAGGTGGGGCCGCAGCTCGCTCGCTCCGAGTGCGCAGTTCAGTCCCACGCTGAGTAGCCCGGCGTGCCGCACCGAATTGTAGAACGCCTCCGGAGTCTGGCCGCTCAATGTGCGTCCGCTCGCATCCGTGATCGTCCCCGATACCATGAGTGGCGTGCCCAGAGTCTGGGACTGGAGAAGACCGAGGATGGCGAACAGAGCAGCGCGAGCGTTGAGCGTGTCGAACACGGTCTCCACAAGCAGCAGATCGGCTCCGCCGTCGAGGAGTCCGCGCGCCTGTTCCTCGTATGCGGCCGCGAGCTCCGCGAACGTGGTGTTCCGGAAGCTCGGATCGGACACATCCGGCGAGATCGAGGCCGTGCGGTTCGTGGGTCCCAACGATCCGACTACGAACCGGGGTCTCGACGGGTCGCGGTCCTCGAACTCGTCCGCCGCCGCCCGCGCTATGCGGGCTGCCTCCCGGTTGATCTCGTATACCACTTCCTCGCACCGATAGTCAGCCTGCGACACTCGATTCGCGTTGAACGTATTGGTGCTGATCAGATCAGCGCCCGCCTCCAGGTAAGCGAGGTGGATCTCACGCACGACGTCCGGCCGGGTAAGGCTGAGAATGTCGTTGTTTCCCCGGAGGGAGACGGGGTGCTCGCCGAAGCGCTCCGCCCGGAAGTCGTCCTCCTGGAGACCGTAGGTCTGTATCATGGTCCCCATGGCGCCGTCGAGGATCAGGATCCTCGATTCGAGCGCTTTCTGAAGCTCATCCGGGCGTACGCACCGATCCATGCTGTTACCGAATCAGGAAGGAGTGTCGGTGAGGTCTCATCTTCGTTTCTCCGCGCAGAAGGGAACTGCCGTGGAAACTCCAGGAGAAACGAAGCTGTGGCCTGCCCTGGCAACCGTGCAACGACGCTTCGGGCGACTCATCTCTCAGCACCCCACCGGGCGTGCCGTAGGAGTTGGCACCTTACGGACTTGCCACGTCCACAGGTTGCCCCGGCGTCTAAGGGCCTATCCCTCAGCCGGTCTCGATGACTTGCGCCCACTGTAGTCTAGCGCAAATGAGGGGTCAAGTAGGCTCAGGACCCGTCGGACGCCCAGACGGACCCTCGATGATGGCCTTGGTGATCTTGAGAGCCCGGTACACGTGCCCGGACGCGGTAAAAGACTTGATCGATCGCTTCGTGGTCGTTGGTGTTCCCGATCGGTACATGCAGGAGCGGTGGGCGGCCGAGTGAACCGACGACGTCCAGGCCCCGCTCAGTGGGAGCCGGACCCCACCTTCTCCCAGGCCGAGCGGATCAGCTTCTCACTGAACGCTGACTCACGACACATGAATGAGCCCACAAACCCACGGCCCGCCTCCTCACTCACGTACGTACCGTCAACGATGGTCTCCCCGGCAGGACCGAGGTAGACGATCCGGACGCTCGGCCCCTCGATCCGGTAGGAGATCGCGTCACCCTTCTCCATGCCTCGCTCGTCGACGGGCGAGAGCAGTGCCTCGACGTACGGCCACAGTTCGTCAAAGGTCGCCTGGACGATGACCCCGCACTCGACCGCCGCTCGCAGGTTGTCTCGGGTGGCGCCGATGAAGCGGCCGGCTGCCCCTCCACGCGCGAACTCCATGCGAAGGAGCATGGGATCACCGTCCAGTAGAGCCATTTCGAGAGAGCGCGCCCGTCGCTTCGAATAACTGCCTTTCGCCACGGCCCTTTCGACGACGGACGCCGTGGTCGGATCCAGATAGGCCTCGATCCATGCGATGTCGATCTTCAGGAAGGTCACCTCGAAGAAGAAACGGAGCCGGGCGTGGGGTCCATGGCCCACGCCGTCGTCCAGGTCTGGGACCGTGTCCGTGACGCCGACAGGCACTTCCTGATCGCACGGACGGCCGGGACAGACCGGCCCCACGGCGGTGAGCGCAGCCACGAAACTAGCGAACAGAGAAATCACTTCACGGCTCGATGATCGCCTTCGTGATCCTGAGGGCGGCGACGTCCGCGAGCGCCTGCCCCGCATCCTCGAGCGCGTAGCGCCCTCCGATGATGCGGGACATGTCAACGCGGTCATGGTGCCGCGCCAACACCCGGAGGGCCCGGTACACGTGGCCGAGGTCCGTTCCCCACTGCCCGCGGATGTCGGCGTGCTTCCGGTTGATGTCGATGTGAGGGTTCACAGGCGTGGCACCGGTGTCGGTGTAGTGTCCGGCTACCACGTATGTGCCGCCGTCACGCAGAAGGTGCAGTCCCTCGGACACGGCGGCCGGATTCCCGGAGGCCTCGATCCCCACATCCACGCCGCGGCCGCCCGTGAGGTCGCGGATCACCGCTTCCCGCTCCGTCGGAGAATCGCTGGCCACCGAGAGGACCGAATCGGCCCCGAACGCGCGCGCGATATCTAGCCGAGCCTCCGGATCGCCGATGTTGATCACCAGGCTGGCGCCGCCAAGGACGGACATCGCGACCGCGGAGAGGCCCACGGGACCTGAGCCCTGTACCAAGACGGTGGCACCCATCGGGAGCCCACTGCGGTCCACGGCCGCGAAGCCCGTGAACAGGCCGCACCCGCCCCCGATCACGTCGTCAGCCCCCAGGGGCTCGGGCAGCTTGAACACGTGGACGCCCGGCTTCAGGTAGATCCGCTCGGCCCAGCCGCCGAGGAGTCCGTCGTGCGCCGAGTAGGTGATTCCGTACACCCGCCGGCTCGGACACCGGTTGGGCTGGCCGGCGACGAGGCAGAACCAGCAGGCGTTGCACGTCTCGTGAACGTCGTAGAACGTCACTAGGTCGCCAGGTTTGAGCAGGTCGCCGCTGAAGTCGGCGACCTGTCCACCGGTTTCCAGGACTCGTCCCACGCTCACATGCCCTGGAATGATCGGGTAGGGCACGCCCGCCAGCCGGCCGCGGCTCAGGTGCACGTCGGTTCCGCACACCTCGCTGGCCACGGTCTCCAGGAGAACGGCGCTCTCCTCGACGACCGGATCGTCGATGGTCCACAGCTCGATCGGCTTTTCCGGACCCACCATTACGGCTGCTTTGATTGGCATGTTACAATTATAAGGGGTGCGAAGGCAGCCGACACGCCGGGGCCTGCGAGCCTCTGGGGGCGACGGGTCGTGGAACAAACTCCGCCGCACTCCCTAGATACACGGCTAGAGCCGTCGATCGAGCATTCCGTCTGAATGTCGCCCTTCTTCGAGGCTGTTCGTGAGCAAGCTGAGATCGAAACTCCTGCTTCTGTACGAGGAGGCCCGGCGCCGGCGTCTGTTCCGGGTCGTGATCCTCTACGTCCTGGTGGGCCTCGCGGCTCTCGAAGGTGCCGGCAATCTGGGCTCGGCGCTGAATTTTCCAGGCTGGACCGACACGCTGGTGGCGCTGTTGTTGATCGCCGGCTTTCCCGTGGCGATCCTGTTAGGCTGGTTCTTCGATTTCACCACGAGCGGTTTCGTACGCACTGATCCAGCGGTGGCGGGCGTTCCAAAGGGAATCCGTTCGCCTGGTACGTCTTCGTCTGCGGTCCCCTACTCCTCTTCCAGGAAGCCCGCGGACCGGAAGTCCATCGCCGTCCTTCCTTTCGTCGATATGAGCCCGGACCGGAGTCAGGAGTACTTCGGGGACGGGATCGCTGAGGAGATCATCAACTCCCTCACGCGGATCGATGACCTGCGAGTGGTCGCGCGGACTTCGTCCTTCGCCTTCAAGGGAAGCGATGCGCAGGCCCAGGAGATCGGTGCCCGGCTGGGCGTGGGCAGCCTTCTCGAGGGAAGCGTCCGCACGGTCGGTGACAAGGTGCGGATCACGGCGCAGCTGATCGACTGCGAGGGATATCACCTGTGGTCCGAGCGATATGATCGCGAGCTGGAGGACGTGTTCGCTATACAGGACGAGGTGGCCCGAGCCATCGTCGAAATCCTAAAGGCGAAACTCAGCGAGAACGGCGCGGCCATCGTCAAGCCAGGCACCGAGGACGTCGAAGCGTACACACTGTACCTGCGCGGCCGGTACCACTGGAACCAGCGAACGGCGGCGGAGCTCGAGAAGGGGATCGAGTTGTTCCGCCAGGCTATCGCGATCGACGATCGATACGCCCTCGCGTGGGCCGGACTGGCCGACTCGTACGGCATCCTCGGGTGGTACCGTCACCTGTCCTCGATGGAGGCATACACGAAGACGGTCTCCGCGGCCTCGTCGGCTGTAGCGGTGGACGACTCGCTCGCCGAGCCCTACACGTCGCTGGCGTACGCCCGTTTCATGTACGGGTGGGATTGGACCGGAGCGGAGGACGGTTTCAGAGCGGCGCTGGAGCGCAACCCGGGCTATGCGGTGGCGCGCCACTGGTTTGGCGAGTTCCTGATGGCCATGGGCCGGTTCGACGAAGCCATCGGACAGCTCAACATTGCACACACGCTGGACCCGCTGTCGCCCACGATCGGGTTCGGCGTCGGCTGGGCTCAATATTTCCTCGGCGACTATCATGCCGCGATTCGCCGGTACGAAGAGACTTTGAAGCAAGATCCGGACTTCGTTCTCGCGCCCTGGTTCCTAGGCCCGGCGCTGGTGCAGGCCGGCGAATATGGTCGGGCAATCGAGGTGTGTGAGACTTGGATCCCGCGTGTGAGACGTCAGAACGGGCTCATCGCGCTACTCGCTTACGCGCAGGCGAGGGCGGGGCATCGGGAGAAAGCGCTCTCGAACCTGGAAAGACTGGAGCGCCTCGCGCCGGGCAAGGAAGTCGCTCCCGATCACCTGGCTCTCGTTCACATAGGCCTGGGTGACCTGGACCGGGCGTTCGAATGCCTGGATCTGGCACTGCGTCAGCGGGCCTGGTACCTGGTATTCCTCAAGGTGGACCCGGCGTTCGAACCGCTGCGGGGCGACCCTCGATTTGACCGTCTCGTGAGCGAAGTCGGCCTCGGCGACACCCCAGGTGCGGCCTCCGCCTGACGGCCACACGGCCGTCAGAAACGGTAGTTCATGCCCACCATGAGGATCGGCCGCCACTTCGGCTGCCCGACTGCCGCGTCGGCGTCACTATACGTGTAGTCCTCGCGAGGATTCACCGCAGTGCCGTCGGGAGCGTAGGCCGTATCGTGACCGCTCAGGGTGCTCGAGAAGAAATAGTCGAGACCCGCGTTGAGGACGAAATCGAACCGTCCGCCCATCGCGAAGTAGCTCTGCAACGCTGCGCCGAAGCCCCAATGGCTGCTCTTCACATCGAAGTCCTCGTTACCTCCAACATACTTGAAGTTGCCCTTGAAACGGGAATGGCGGAGCCCACCGACGACGAACGCCCGCTTCATCGAAAACAGGCTGACGGGGTATCCCACATCGAGACTGAAATCCCAGGACTGGCCTTTCTTCACCGGGTTCCCGTTGGTCGCGTTGTTGATGAACACGCGGCGAGCGTCCAGCGGGTTGCCCGCGTCCACCGACGTGAAGCCGATGCCGAGCTTCGCCTGAAGTGGAAGTCCGTCAGCGAGATTCGAGGTCACACCGAACGCCTCCACCCCGAAGCCGGAGCCATATCCCAACAGAAGGCCAGAGGAGAAGCGCGCACCCTGCGCAGTCGGAGCCGGCGCTTCCTGCGCCTCGAGGGCAGTGGCCGATAGCAGAATTAGGACCAGGCTGGGAATCAGGATCCTGCGCATGACTACCTCACGGATGCGGCAGAACGCGGCACTTCGCGCGCTGTCGTGTTCACTGAGTCGTCGCGTCGTCGCATAGTGCCTTTCTGCCGACGCCACGTGCAGAGTGTGGGGATCCTGGAGCAGCGACATCCGTGCCCGACTGGACTCGTCAGTGGGATAATGACTTATGCCGGTGGAATCCTAGCACGCCCGCTTCATTATTCCTGATGTCTGCAGGACTTTGCGACAAAAGGTGCAATCGCGGCTACCAACGCGGGGCGATATCATTCCTCGAACCTCGGGCAGCATCACGGCGCGCTCCACATTCCCGCGCCACGTGCCAGCCCGTTGCGCGGCAGGCTGAATCAACGGATCGTCTTCGTAGGCATTCAGTCTTCACTATCGGGCCCGGTATGTCTCACGAAGGCGTCATCCAGTTCGTGGCGGACCACGAGCAGCGAGAGCTGGAGTTTCGCCGCTACGGAGAGCTTGCGTGCGAGCTGGTCGCCTGGCGGGAGATCATGGCGCTCACCGGTCTGGTAGGGCAGGAGCCGGGCAAGTATGAAGGCGCCGGCTATGGCAATGTCAGCGCCCGGGTCGGCCCTCGGGGATCCGCCCTCGGGCGCCGCTCGTTCCTCATCACGGGCGCTCAGACCTCAGGCGAGCGCTGCATCGGCCTCGGCGACTTCGCCGCAGTGGACGGATACGACTACGCGGCGAACATCGTTCACAGTCACGGCAATGTGATGCCGTCCTCTGAGTCGATGACACATGCTGCCGCCTATGACGCCAGCCCGTTGGTACAGTGTGTGCTACACGCGCACAGCCCCGTGCTGTGGCGACGCAGGCAGGCGCTCGGCCTACCCGAGACGGACCCCACCGTACGTTACGGCACCCCTGCGATGGCGTTCGAGGTGGGCCGACTCTATCGGGAGACGGTGCTCCCGGAACGCCGGATCCTAGCCATGGGTGGACACGAAGACGGGATCCTCGCTCTCGGCCGCAGCCCGGAAGAGGCTGGAGGGACGCTCCTCCGGTGGCTCGCGCGAGCGTACGGTGCGGCCTGCGGGGAGGGCGACGGAAGCATCTGCGAGGTCTCGTAGGTTGCCCCTATCATGACCGGGAGCGATGCCATGCCCGGACGGGTGCTCTTCGTCGTGGATGGTCTCGCCGGAGGCGGTGCCGAGAAGAGTGTGCTCACGCTGGCCCGCGAGCTGGTCGCACGGGGCCACGAGGTGGAGATCGCGACACTGAGGGCCGAGCGGGCCTACCCGGTTCCGGACGGCGTCACGCTCATCCCGTGCTACGATACGAGCCCCCGGCGTCTTCGGAAGATCGGAGAGATACGCCGCCGGGCGCGCATCCTCGACCATGCGCTCGCCGACCGGCCGCCGTGGGATCTCGTCATCTCGACCCTGTTCACTACCGATCGAATCGTCGGGGCCAGCAAGCTGGCGGATTCGGCCTGGTACCGCGTGCCCAATCCCCTTTCTGTGGAGCAGCTTGCGGTCGAGAGCTGGCTCAAGAGGGCGCGGCGCAGGGCGCGGCTGGTGCACACGTACGATGGACATAAGGTCATTGCGATCTCAGTGGGCGTGGCCCGGGACCTGATCGAGATCGTAGGAGCGAGCCCCGCGCGTTTGGAGGTCATATACAACCCGTTCGACGCGGACGAGATACACCACCTGGCCAGTGAGTCGTGCCGCCTGGCAGGCGAGGACTACATCGTGTCCGTGGGCCGTTTCAATCGACAGAAGCGTTACGATCGAATGCTCGGCGCCTTCGCACGAGCCCGATATGGCGGCCGGCTGGTCATCGTCGGCACGGGCACCGGCGAACAAGTCCAGACCATGGCCGAGCAGATCAGGGCCCTGGGTTTGACCGCGCGCGTGAACCTGGTCGGGTTCCACGAGAATCCGTACCCGTTCTTGAAACACGCCCGCGCACTCGTTTTGAGCTCGGACTTCGAGGGGTTCGGGAGAGTGATCGTCGAGTCCCTGATCTGCGGGACGCCTGTGGTCAGCACGCGTTGCCCACACGGCCCGGAAGAAATCCTGACCGGCGATCTATCGCTCGGCCTCGCCGATCTCACCGAGGCATCGCTCGCGGAAGCCGTGGACCGGGTCGTGGCGGATCCGCCTGCGATCACGGAAGAACACGTGAGGCCGTTCGTGGTTGCGGAGATAGCGGACCGTTACCTCGACCTCGCGGAATAGGCGCGGCCGGCCTTCAGCGTGACCTGCGCGAGCGGTCTCGCGCATCTTCCAATATCTTGTACTGAAGCCGAGAGGCACTCACAGCGACGAGGAGGACAGACGATGCAGAATAGGGCTATCGTGGCGCTGGGCACCCTGCTGATCGTCGGGGCGTGCAGCGGGATTTCGACATCGTCCGATTACGATCCGGCGGTCGACTTCACCAATTACGCGACGTACACGTGGCTGGATACCGAGGGCGATGACATCGACGCCATCACCAATTCGCGGATCCAGACCTCGATCGATGCGGCCATGGTTGCCAAGGGGCTCCAGAAGGGTGGAGCAAGCGCGGACCTGGCTGTGGGCTACCAGGTCACGTCGGCGGAGCGCAAGTCGTACAATACGGTGAACACAGGGTGGGGCGGTGGCTACGGATATGGTGGCTATGGGTGGGGAGGCTACGGCATGAGCATGGGCACCAGTACCACCTACGAGAACAGCTGGGAAGAGGGGACCCTTCTGATCGGCATGTTCGACGTGGGGACCAAGAGCCTGGTGTGGACGGGCACCGCGACAGCGGCCCTGGATGCGAGCCGCTCGCCTGAACAGCGTCAGCAACTCGTTGACGACGCCGTCAACAAGATGATGAAGGACTTCCCGCCGGGCAGCTGAGAGAAGAGCCAATCGGCTGACTCGAGTAAGGCCTCTCCGGGCGTCCCGCCGGAGGGGCCTTCGGCGTTCTAGGTGAGCTCGTCGGCGATGTCAGCCAGGGCCCACTCGACGAGCACGTCCACGTCCGCCCCGTCCGCGTCCAGGGCACCCCGCGCCCGGTCGGCGAGCAGCCCCAGAATCTCCGACAGGACCTCGGCCGCTTCGGCCGTGTCGGCACCCGGCCGGGCATCGAGGTGGATGTGTCGCCAGTTGTCGGCCACGACAAGGACCTCTGCGAGCGCCACCCTCAGGGCCTGCCGCGCCGCCGCATCGGGGCTCATGGCATCGTGTCCTGCGGTTCTGCCCATACCTGGCAATACGAGACCCCGGCCGCATGGGTTGCGACCGGGGCCGTGGCTGTCTGAGCCCGCTGCCTGGTTGCGGCAGCCGGCGCGGCCGGGTGCTCTACTTCCCGCTCGCCGCCTCCCGCATGAGCGCCCGCGCGATCACGAGGCGCTGAATCTGGTTCGTGCCCTCGTAGATCTGCGTGATCTTGGCGTCGCGCATGTACTTCTCGATCGGGTAGTCCTTGCAGTACCCGTATCCCCCGAACAACTGCACGCAGTCCGTGGTAACCTTCATGGCGACGTCGGTGGCCAGCAGCTTACACATCGCCGACATGCGCGTGATGTTTTTGACGCCCATGTCGATCGTACGGGCGGCGGCGTGCACCAGCTGGCGGGCGCCTTCGATCTGGGTCGCCATGTCGGCCAGCATCCACTGGACGCCCTGGAAGGAGCTGATCGACTGCCCGAACTGTTTGCGGTTGTGCGTGTACTCGATCGCCAGGTCCAGTGCCCCCTGCGCCAGGCCGACGGCCTGCGCGGCCACACCCGGACGAGCCCGGTCCAGCGTGATCATCGCGTGCTTGAAGCCCCGACCCTCCTGCCCACCGAGCAAGTTGCCGACCGGAATGCGGCAATTCTCGAGGTGAATCTCCACCACCGGAACGCAGCGGATACCCATCTTGTCCTCGTGCCTGCCGACCGTGTAGCCCGGAGTTCCTTCTTCTACTACGAAGGCCGAAACACCCCGAGCGCCGCGTCCCGGTTCGGTCACCGCGAATATCGTGTTGTAGGCGGCGACCGCGCCGCCTGTGTTCCACTTCTTGTCGCCATTCAGGACGTATTCGTCGCCGTCCTTCTCGGCCGCGGTCGTCATTGCGCCGGCATCTGAGCCAGCGTCCGTCTCGGACAGGCCGAACGCGATCAGTTTCTCGCCCGCAGCGATCCCCGGAAGCCATCGTTCCTTCTGCTCGTCGGTCCCACCGACCAGGATCGGGAACGATCCGAGGGCATTGACCGCGAAGCCCACACCCATTCCGCCGCAGGCGCGCGAGAACTCCTCGACCACCAGGCACAGGTCGAGAACTCCGCCCCCCATGCCCCCGTATTCCTCGGGAATCCACACGCCCGACAGACCGGCGTCGCGAATCGCGTGCTGTACTTCCCAGGGATAAGTCTGCTCGACGTCGTACTTGGCGGCCACGGGGCGCATCGCCGTCTCGGCCAGCTCGCGGGCGCGGTTCCTCAGCTCGACCTGCTGCGGCGTGTAGAGTTCCTCGATCATGGTCTCACTCTTGGTTTCGATTAGCTCGAGTGCACCTGCATCCGGCGGCGTATCCTCAGCGGCGACGGCGACCCCGCGTGAGGGCGGAGCGCTCCGGACCCAGCGTTTCCTCCGTCTCGCTGACCGCGGCTGCCACGTGCGCATCGGGTGGGGCAGAGCTCGGCTCGAATCCCTCCACGAATTCGCGCGGAATGGCTTCGCCCGTAAGCGTCTCGATCTGCCGCAAAGACTGCCAGTCGTTGGGGGCGACGAGGGTGTACGCCTCGCCCGTGGCGTCTCCCCGGGCGGTCCGGCCGACCCGGTGCACGTAATCCCGCGGGTCCTCCGGTGCGTCGAAATTGATCACGTGCTCGATGCCCCGGATGTCTAGCCCACGGGCCGCTACGTTCGTCGCCACCAGGATCCGCTTCTTCCGGTCCCGGAACGCCTGGAGGTTTCCATCTCGCTCCCTCTGCGGCATGGCTCCGTGCATCCCGGCCACCGGCAGACCTCGTTGATCGAGAAAGCCGGTGAGGTATCCCGCGGTGTCGCGCGTGCGGGTGAACACCAGTACCTGTCCAGAGGTCCACTGCCCGAGGATGTGGAGCAGGAGTTCGTGCTTCTTTGGCCAGTCCACCGGATACACGACCTGGCGGATCCCATCGGCGGCCGATTCGAGCCCCACGTTGATGCGCTCCGGATCGCGCATCAGGTCCGTGGCGAGACCCGTGATACCCTTCGGCATGGTAGCGGAAAACAGGAGCGTCTGCCGTTCCTTCGGTGTGGCCGCGACGATCTCCTTTACATCGTCGATGAACCCCATGTCGAGCATCCGGTCCGCCTCGTCGATCACCAGTACCTCGACGCACGACAGCTTCACGGCTCCACGACTGACGTAGTCCAGGAGACGACCCGGCGTGGCGATCAGGACGTCGCAGCCGAACTTGAGCTCGGCGATCTCGGGGCCCATGCGGGTTCCGCCGTGTACCACGACGACTTCGAGCGATGAAGTGGCTCCGTATCGCCGCACGGCTTCACCGATCTGCTGAGCCAGCTCCCGGGTCGGCGTGATCACCATGCCCCGCGGGTGACCGTGATGCTCTCCGTCCGCCAGCCTCTGGATCATCGGAAGCGTGAACGCGGCCGTCTTCCCCGTGCCGGTGTGCGCCGTGCCGAGGACGTCACCTCCGGCCAGGGCCCGTGGGATCCCGAGGCGCTGAATCTCCGTCGGCTGATTGTAGCCGACGTTCACCAGGGCCTCGACGAGGAGTGGGGAAAGACCAAGCGCCGAGAATGGGGCTCCCGGGTCTGCCGTGCCGTCCGGTCCGGGCCGCACCTTCGGGTCTGCTTCTTCCAAGTTGATGAGCTAGCCTCTCGTCGTTTTCGATGTAGGGCGCCCTGCCTGGCACCTTCACGAAAAGAGACACCGTGGGCAGCGGGAGGGCAAGTTTTCACGGGGTGTCGGGACGAAGGCGCTCACTGAACCGCGGCTCGCAGTTCGTGGTATCGGTCCAGTACCCGTTCCATTTCGAGGCCGGTTAGATCCTCGGGGTGCATGGCTGCTGCGACGAGCATCGACAGCGCAAGAACCCACCTGCCGCAGGAGAGGGCCTCGCGATACGCCACGTGTTCCGCATGCTCCGGGCGTTTCATGCCTGACCTCCTCGGTTTTCGGCCCCTCTGCCGTTCGACCGCCGTCACTCCCACGGTGTGTCGGCCCGATCAGGTACCGGTCAAGACGAAACACACGGATGGTCGGTCGCTTCCCGAGGACGGGTATACATGTGAGCCCGGACGCACTCGATTCGGGGTATCCGCCGGCTCGAAGGCGGGCCGCTGACCGGTCGCTCCTCCGCTTCGTCGAAAGTGATCAATTCTCACCTGTTTGCGATATTTGCGGTACTTTGGTACACTACCCACTTCAGTAATATTACCGAGGCAATAGCCGTTCCTGACAATCGTATGCGGCCCTAGCCGCGAGTGAGTCTGCCCCCCCCGGGGGGCTTTGCAAGGAGACGCGGACGTATGAATCCGTTCAAGAAACTCGTTCTCGGCACGGCGCTGGTCGGCCTCGTCATCGGCGTCGGCGCCTGCGGTGATGACGACGACGATCAGGGCCCGTGTACGACGGCAACGGTCACCGTCACCCCGGCCACGGCGACGATCGACATCGCTGGCACACAGCAGCTGAAACCGTGACGTGGTCGAGCGACGATGAGGCCGTGGCCACGGTCAGCTCCGACGGACTGGTTACCGGTGTAGCGGCGGGAGATGCCGTTATTTCAGCGACTGCTGGTGGAGTGACGGGCACCTCGACGATCACGGTCAACCCGGCCAACGCCTCACCCACGATCACGATGACCGCTCCGGCTGGCGGTGCCGCGGTGCTGCCGGGAGACCCGACGATGTCGCCGTGACCGGCGTCGACCTGAGCTACACGGATGACTCGGGCACCGAGACGGCCATCGCTGCGGACGTTCAGGGCGTGACCTACGACTGGACCACGCCGATGGAGACGCTATACGGGGTCACCGTCAAGGGTGTGGCCAAGGACGCCGATGGCGCGACGGGCGAAGACGAGACCGAGGACATCTTCGCGATCGTCCAGTTCTCCGACGCCGGCTACGTGCAGGGCGTCACCTGCCAGGACTGCCACCCCACGTACTACACCGAGGTGTTCGAGATGTCCGGTCCGAACGGTTTGGACCCCCTTCCGACGCCGGTCGGGACCACGTGGGACGACTTCACGTACGTGATCGGCGGGTACGGCTGGAAGGCCCGCTACCTGGACCTGGATGGTTACATCTACACGCCGGTCGCGGGTGAGAACCAGTGGAACCTGCTGCCCGAGATCTGGACCGATTACAACCCGGACGGCCC
>JBDGWG010000047.1:0-37191 GCA_039585235.1 Gemmatimonadota bacterium
GAGGAGGAGTGAGTGCAAGTGTACGCATGTGAATCGTCGAAATGCACGTGAAATCAACTGTATGCATGTGAGTGCATGTACCGCCAGGCGAATGTGGTTCAGGAGGTCGCGAGTAGTCTCGCAGGCTTCGCCTGCTCGAAGGTCTCACCTTCGGCTCGACAGCGAATATCGCCGCCCCGATTTGGTAAGAGACGGTCCTGTAGGCAGTTACGGCAGGGCCGTTTCTTCGCAGTGCGGCACAGTGTCAGAAACAGTGACAAGACACTGTGACCTTGAAGCCCTCCTGTCCGCTCATCAGGAAGCCCATATGCGGCTGGATCGATGTGGGTCTGCCTGCGCCGCAGACATCAAGGGCGGTCTAGCCCGCTCTCTGCCCCCGGAGCTCGCTGCAAGCCTCGGCACGCGGTCTGGGAGGCCGGCTAGTCCGCGTGCAAGGGAGCTCAATCTACTCCGTTGGCGCCTGAACGTAGTCGATCAGATGCCAGACTTCCCCTCGCACCAGGTCTCTGACTTCCTGCGTCATTCGCCCCATCTCTACGGGATCCTTGCCGGGGTGCGTGCTCTCGAAAAGCGTCGCGAAATCGAACCCGGACATGTCCATGTCCCCGTACTCGTTGAAGGCGTTGACCGTCGCGTAGTTGTACTCGAGGCTCGATCCCCAGGGAAACACGAGCGCGTATAGCGCCCACGAGGTCTTGTCGCCGTTGTCCACGACGGCCTGGTGCATCGGTTTCCAGACTTCTTGCTCAATCCCCACATACTCTGCTCCATCGCCCGGCTTCACCTTCATGTAGTCGATCATCAGGTATGGGGATGGGGTCGAAAGTGGCGGCTGCGTCGCGTCGACCGACCTCCAGGTCTCCCCGCGTACGCCCTTTCTGGCCGCAACGGTCCTTCGCAAGACATCATCCATGTTCACGCCGGGGTGCACCTGCTCCCAGACGCCCTCGGGATACGAGTTCTGCATGGCCGCGAAGCCGTCGAACACGTTGACCACGGCATAGTTGTGATGCACCTCGGTGCCGCTCGGAGACAAGACTCGGTACAGATACCACCCGAGGATCTTGCCGGCATCCACGCGTGCCTGGTGCACGGGCTTCCAGAGCTCCTGTTCAAGAGCCACATACGTGTCTGTCTGGCCGGGTGCCACTTTCATAAGAGCGACTTGCAGGTAGACCTGGCCCTGTGATTGGGCGGGAAGCTCGCCCGCATCCAGGCATGCCAAGAGGAGCGAGGCAGCGGCTACACCCAGGATTCGTTTCATGGTGGGACCTCCGAAGCAGGCGTCGATCGACGGAACACGAGCAAGCGCGAAAGGGGTGGGGGAAACTTCACTGTACACGCAGGATTCGGCAGCGTCAATCAGATCGCTCGCTGTCTGCGGCCGCTTACTCCTGCTTCAGTGGCATACGTCCGGCGCAAGCTGCGGCTTGATTGACGCGCCGTCCATCTCTCCGCCCACCTGACACCGTGTCTGGTGGGCGGCAGGAGTGGCCGATTCCTGTATGAGTGCACGCAGAGTGCACAGATTTGTCAGGGGGACATGCTGCCGCCAGGTGCGGAGGGCGACGGATCAGCCTTCGTCAGGGTTGTCGCGCGCGATGAGTTGCCAGTGTTCCCGCGGTGACCAAGAGCAGTGAACCAGAGAGCGAAACTGCCCGCCCCCGACCGGGGCTCTTTCACGTCCGTCTGAGGCGTGTCGCGGTGCGACGGGCGGGACGGGCGCTCTAAGGCGCTCTACGCCTCGACAGCGAATCTCGCTGCCCCGATTGTGTAAAGAACGGTCCTGTCAGCAGTTACGGCAGGGCCGTGTTTTCGCAGTGCGCCACAGTGTCAAGAACAGTGACAAGGCACTGTGGCTGACACTGACGAGGGCCGGCGTCAGAGTCGTTTGCCTCACACGGAGCCGGACGTGGAATCCCTTACCTTCACCGGGCTCTTGATCGAGCGCCAGACCGCAGCGCCGGCCAGCAGCACCAGAATCCAGTCCAGCGGCACTCTGTAGCGGGGCATATAGATGACGACGTAGTAGACGAGGGGGTAGCAAATCAGCGGCGTCAGGAGGGTCGCCCGTTGTGGAGGTGTCATCCCCGGGAGTGAGTACCAGGCACCCAACAACGCCAGGAGCGTCAGAGCCGTGACCGCCAGGGCCGTCCCCGGTTGGTGAAGAGGTCCTACCCAGAACTGCGTTGTCCGGGAGGCCGTCAATTTGAGAAAGTCCCAGGGATTGGCCGTTATCCAGCCGATGGCCTCGGCCTTGGCCCGGCGCATGTACTCTGCCTCACCGAGCTCCTGGACCAGGCGCGCCTCCACTGGGTTGGTGCGCGGATGCCGGTACTCATCAAGGGCACGCATGTTCTTTTCCAGGTGCCCGGTTGCGCCCTCGTGGTTACCCATGCGCAGTTCCAGGCCCAGGTTGTCGCGGATGAAGAAGACCTCATTGAAGACCGTGTAATTCCGCCAACCCCATGGAGCGCAGGCGACGATCATCCCCAGGACCAGGACTCCTGACAGAAGCCACTTTCTCCGATCCCGACTCCACCACAGCTCGAAGATCATCCAGCCCAACACGACGGGTAGCAGCACAGGTTGTAGATGAAATGCGGCCCCGGCTGCCGCACCGAGTAGGAACGAGCTGCCGAACGATCCGAGCCCTGTGGTCCATCGGCGGAGAAACACGATGGCCATCAGGCCGATGATGATGCCTGCAGTCTCTTCGCCGTTCCCGGCCCCTACCATGATCAAGGAACCGACGATGCCGCCGAGCACACCGGCCTCTCTGCTAAGGCCGAGCTTCCCACCGAACCACGGGACGAGAGCGTACAGAGCCGAGCAGGCCGCGATGCTGAACAACCTTGCTGCATAACCGCCGGCTAGGCCCATCCCGAACAGGCTCCAGAACAGTGCTAGGGTGCCGGGGACGAGAGGGGGAAGATGGGCTGTTGGTCCGGTGGGAATCATGTAGGGGTCCGCAAACTCGCCACGCTCGACCAGGGAGGTCGCGATTGCGGTGTCCTCCCACCGATCGTGTGGGAGGATGCGGCGCTCTGGAACCTGGGTCAGGAAGAAGAAACGAATGGAGAAGCCCAGCAGGAAGATGAGGATGAATGCTCGGAGGGATGATCGAGCCATCCAGGTAACGGCAGTCCGCAACGGCGTCATGGGCAACTCAAATGAAGAAGGGAGCAGCCAACTCAGAATCCTAATATCTGTTGGATCCGCACCGCATAACGGTCGGCGCCTGAGCTGCGCGCTGACCAGGTTCGTGTTCTCACTACAGTCTGTCGCGTCTGCTCCAGGCGCGTGTTAGACGGCATCAGCCTCGCGCTCTGTGAGGTGACGTTCGGAGCCGGAGTCCAGCGCTTCCGGTGTGCTCCCGGCATGTAGCAGCCCCCTCTGGGCTATCTTGAGCGAACCGAATGCGGTGACACCACCGAGAATGACCGCAGGCAGGATAATCGGAACGAACAGTTTGTCGAGACGATATGCCTCCCAGCCCCAGCCCTGAGCAGGAAATCCTGTTCCATAACTGTGTGGGGGGTGGGGAACTTGTACTCGAGAAGTGTACCCAGCGTACCAGTAATATGCTACGGGCACGACTAATCACAGCGTGAATACTGACCCTGGCGGGAGCGCAACGAAACGGCGTGTGAATCCGTCTTTGTGAGCGACACTGGCGATGGAAACGGACCGTCCAGTCAACCGGCCCTCCGGCCGGTCAGTCAGATGGGCGCTTGATCGATCAGACAACACAGGCTGGCGCTCTTCGCTTGCTCTCACAGCCCGAGCAGCGTGACCCCGTCGTGGGCCCATTTGCCAGATCGAGTGGTTATTGCCGACATTCAACCACCGGCACCGCTGACGCATTCGGCGCAACCGAGGCGCACCGACAGCGTGAAGAAACTGATCCACGAGATCCACCGGCGCTCGCTGTGGCAGGTGCTGTCCATCTACGTGATCGGCGGCTGGGTAGCTCTCGGTGCTGTAGACATTCTTCAGGCGACCCTGAGGCTTCCGGAGTGGACCCCGTCATTCGCGTTGGTGCTGCTGGTGATCGGCCTTCCGATAGTGCTGGCCACAGCCTTCGTGCAGGAGGGGATTGGCCCGAAGGATGCAGCGCAAGATCTCCCGGCGGACGGGCAGGCTAACACCGAGTCGGAGCAGGACGTGTCTGAGCCCGCCCCGTTACCTGCGGTCCACCATCGCGTGTTCACGTGGCGCAACCTGGCCTTCGGCGCCGTCGGAGCGTTCCTGGTCCTGTTTGGATTCGCGGGACTCTACGTGGTGCTTCAGGACCGAGGGCGGAGCTTCGCGCCGACGGAGGCGACAGCGGTGGAGCCCGATCCGGGCATCGCTTTCCTGCCATTCGAAGTCAGTGGCCCAGAGCTCGAGAACCTTCGCGAGGGCATGGTCAATCTGCTGTTCACGACCCTCGATGGGGCGGCCGGGCTCAGGAGGTCCTTGCGGATCCCGGCGCTCAGGTACGCGGTGAAGTCCGAGGCCTGGTCCTCGAAATAGCCCCCGGCCGATAGCCCGCCGTACGGCTTGAGGAACGAGGGCTGGCCCATCGATGTGACGATTCCGCCGTCGTGCGGGGAGACGTCCTGTGCGTCCGCGGGAAGCCGCCACAGGAGGAGGAGACACAGAAGGCCAAGGGGTCTGGCTCGCGATAAGGTCCTCATTCGAGACTCCTCCGATTCGGCACCGATCGTCATCAGAACGTCCACCCGATCGAAGTCGTAATTCTGAAGTCGTTCTTGTTCGCATCGGCCGAGGGTGGATTGCTGTCGTACTCCTCGACCACGCCGATCCTCAGGTAGAGCAGGTTCAGGATCTCCTGCGTCAGGTTGGCGGTGAACGAGATGCGCCACCGGCCCTGGTCATTCAGCACGGGGTGGATGGACAGTCGGCTCGACAGGTCCGTGGACAGCCCGGACCAGTCGAAGAACTGAAAGTCGGTGATGAGTCCAAGTGGCACGGTATTCCTGGCCTCCTCGCCGGTGAACCGCTCCCGGTTGTACCCTATCGTGAGGACGGTCCCAAGCTCCATGCGGTTGTTGGCGATGAAGAACCTGCCGGGCCCGCCTCCAATCGATCCACGGATGTCCAGACTCAGCTGCGAATTCTGCTCTGCGGAGGCGGCGAATCCGACGAACCACAGGCCCTTCACCTCCCGGATGTACACGAGTCGGCCGGTCCCGCGCGTGATGTCCGACACGGAGTCCTGCCGGCTGAATGTCCCGTCGAGAAGCAGGTTCAACCGGTTGCGGTTGAACAGATACCGGGTCTCGGACCGCAGGGAGAGGTCGGTCTTCGCGTTTTGCTGCGTGAAGCCGAAGCCAAAATCGAGACTCCCGTCCAGCCGGTTCCAGAACGTCGCTTTGATCCGTTTGAGCTCAATGATGGACTGCGTCTCCACCTCGACCGTGTCGCTGTCCGTTCGGATCACCACCCGGCCGAGCGTCTCGCTCGCCTGGAGGGAGCCGTAGTATCGCCGCTCGTCGTCGAGGAGGATCTGGAAGCGCTTTTCCGTGGTGGCCGTGAGGACGCGGGGCCACTTCACGTAGATCGTGGACATGGCGTCCGTCTTGTACGTGACGATGCCGAGCGTCATGTCCTTGAGGTCCCCCACTATCCAGTCCCCGTTCCGAAGGCGTAGGGAGTCGGCCTTCTCCGGGTCCGAAACGAACTGGGCGTGAAGGGGTGAGACACCGGCCGCGATCAGGGCGAAGAGAACCAGCGTCCGCGCGGGCCCACGCGGCGCCACGGTTCGAGACCAGGATCGGCTCTTCAAATCAGCGCACCCGCTGCTTCTGCGCGATGGCCTTCTCGGCCCCGCCGATCGCGATCTTGAGTCCGAACTCGTCCCTGGCGTAGGCGACATCGATGCGGAGCAGGACGATCACTGGCAGGGTCAACCGCAGCCCGCCCCCGAACCCGGCGATGAAGTTCTCGCCGAACTCGGGCCCCGTGTACCACGCCGTGCCGACGTCACCGAACAGCGCGAGCTGCAGGCCCATGCGCCACTTAATGAACCAGAAGCGGAAGGCCTTCGCGTCGAGAAGGTTGTACCAGTACTCCGCGGTGTTCAGCCACTGGTTCTGTCCGACTCGGGCGCCGAGGGGCCAGCCGCGCACGGAGTTCGTGCCCCCGATGTGGAAGTCCGCGTATATCGGGATGTCCGTCCCGAACTCTCCCGACGTGAAGGTCGCCAGCGAGTACAGGGCGAGCGAGTGCCGGCGGCCTATGAAATCCAGCGGGACATAGCGGCGGACGTCTCCCCAGAACTGCCAGTAGTTGGCATCACCGAAGTAGTAACCAGCTTCCGCGTCAGCGTACCAGCCGTTGGTCGGGTACGCGGCGTTCCGCGAGTCGTGCTGCATGAACAGCCCGATGCCGGGGATGTTGTCGCGATTGTCAGGATCCAGGGTGATGCCGGCCGTGTCGCTCTTGACGGACAGGAACTTGAAGCGCAGCCCTAAGCGCTCCTTGTTCGAGAGGTTGCGCCGGACCTGGATGTAGAGGTCGTCCGTCGTCTCGTTGAAGTTGTCGAGCTCGTTGCGACGGTCGATGTGCGCGTACTTCAAACCGTATCCGGCGATCCAGCTCTTCCCCGGCACCCATGGATCCCAGTACCGTACGCCGAAGTTCGTGGCTCCGCCGAATCGGGCGTACGCCGAGGCCCGTCCGGCCCATCCGAGGAAGTTGGGCGAGGAGATGGAGGGTCCGATCTCGATCCCATTCTCCTGTGTGAGCGCGAAGCTGATCCCCGGTATGTAGGGGCTGACCTCCTTGACCGCGACGATCAACACGATCCCGTCGTCCGCCGGCTCCGTGCTGAAGCTGATCGACTGGAAAGACCCGAGCTGGCTCAGCCAAAGGTAGTCGTTGCGGGAACTCTCCTCCGTGTAGGGCTCGCCCACCTCTGAGTCCATGGCCATCTCGATGACCCAGCCTCGCGTGTGCTTGTTTCCCTCGAGGCGGATCTCACGGACGATCTCGCCGTAGGGAAGGCTCTCCGGGAATGGGCTCGGGATGTTCTCGATGGAAAATAGGGAGCAGCCCGACGTGAGGCCGACCACCGTTACCGTCAGTGCCAGGTACCTGGTTGCACTGCGCATGTGTCAGCTCCCGTAGGGGTCGAGCTTGCGTCTCAGATCCCGTCCAGCGCGTTCGTCACCCAGATGAGGTTCACCATCAGGTGGTTGTTCTTGAAGCGCTGCCGGACCCCGTACTCGAAGCCATACTTCGCGGCCACGTACAGCCGCCCGGCCCACGGCCAGAAACCGGCGCTGAACAGCAGCGTGCTCTTCTGGTCGTGATAGCTGGGATCCCAGATTACGTCAGTCCCCGAGTCGTCCGTGACCTGCCAGTTGTGGGCACCCTGGACACCGAGCTCGAGCCACCCGGTGGGGTAATGGCTCACGCCGTATTCGAGGCTCAGACGGTTCCCGGGATTCACGGCCACGTCCTCGATCTCCGTGTTGAGCTCATAGGTCAAGCCTAACATGAGCGCCGTGGCCTGGTACGGGTCGGGGTAGTAGTAACCGAAGCCCTGGAACTGGTGGGTCCAGAAGCCGAGGCCGATGTTGTCGTCTGCGCCCGTCGTGTACCTGCCGGTGGGCGCCGTGAAACCGTAGAAGAACGTGGCGTCGAACTGACCGAACGCCCACGTGAGACCTAAAGGGGCCACGAACAGGTCGCTGAGCCCGGAAACGCTCCCCTCCAGGACTGCGCTGTCCGCAGGGGCGAAGCCGGGCCCGCCGGGATCCGCCACGAAGGTGAAGCTGGAGGTCATCCAGTTGGGTGCAACCGCCGCCATGTACCGGGCCCCGCCGAGGACCGTGAACGTAGACGTCCAGAACAGGGATGGAACGGTCGCGAAGCCGTTGCCGTCCAGGTCCACGTTCACGTCGGGAAGGCTGGGATCGACCTGACTCAGGTCCACGCTCGTGAGCTCGTCTCCGTTCCGGTCCACGTACGTACCGCTCGACACGAACCAGTTGTACCACACGACGTACAGACCCGGCGCCGCCGCCGCGTAGTCGCGGAGGTTCATCACCCCCGGCACGTAGTGCCCGGTCTGAAGGGGAGAAGCCACCTGCGCGCATACGGGTCGGGCGCCGAGCACCAACAAAGCGACCGTGAGAATTCCGCCGGTCGTGAGGGTCCTCATCATGTGCCTCCTGTCGCGGGCCTTTCCTTCTTCGCAATCCACCGCGCCATCGGATTGGCCGTAACGCCGTGCGCGACGAGGCTCAGGCCGACCGTGCAAGCCACGACCAGCGCAATGTATTCGCTGCCGGGGAGGTTCTCTTGATAGACGATGATGGCGAACACGATGCTGGCGAGACCGCGGGGACCGAACCAGCCAAGAAACAGCTTGCTGGAACTGTCTTCCCCGGTTCCGGTCAGCGAGAGGAAGATCGGCACGATGCGAACCACGGTGAGGCTGAGCACGGCAAAGACGATGATCTCCCAGGTGAAGGACTGCGCGACCTGTCCGATGATGGCTAATCCGAATAGCAGCCAGGTCAGCATGGCCATAGCCTCGGCGATCCCTTCACCCGGCATGACCAGCTTGTGTGTGGCGTCCTTGGCAACGAAGCCGAAGAGAATGCCACCCGTGAACGCCGCGATGTACCCGCTGCCGTGCAAGCTCTGGGCGATGGCGAAGCAGGCGATGGCAAGGGTCGGGACGGATATCTGGACCCATACCTTGTTCACCCACCCCTTGTTCGCATAACGCTTTAGGAGCCAGGCTCCTCCAGCGGCAACCCCCAGGCCGACGGCTGCGCCGATGCCTATCTCTTCAGCAACCAGCTCCAGTGCCAAGCCGGACTCGGCATGTCCATGGGCCAGGGCGACGAACACCAGCAGCACGGGGACGCAGAGCCCGTCGTTGAATCCGCTCTCGAAGTTCAGGGCCTCCCGGAGGCGCGGGGGCACAGCCTCGTTGGTGATGACCGCTTTGCCGAGGGCCGCATCGGTGGCGGCGAGCATGGTGCCCAGAATCGCGGCCTCGAACAGGGTCAGGTTGCCGAACATCACTGCGGCGACCGCGAAACCGAGCGCGATCGCTCCTGGAAGGCCCAGTAGCAGCATTCGCGATGGAATCTTGAGGAAACGCCTAAGCACGGACGTTTCGGCATTCGCTGCATCGATGAACAGAATCAAGGCCAGGGTCACGTCGACCAAGAACCGCGCCTCGTCAAGAGTGACTTTGTCTTCGAACCAGCCCAATCCGAGCGGCCCGAGCAGAAATCCGGCGACGACGAAGATCATCGGTCCCGAGACTGGCAGCTTCTCGATACGCCCGGAAATGAGGCTGTAGAGAAAGGCGAAGACGGCCAGGACTGCGAGTTCTTCGTACATGCTCACTAGCTCCTTCTCTTGGACCTGCGCCGGCAGGCGCGGCTAGGTTGCCTTATCGAACGTGTGAACCTCAGGCGGGATTCCAGCCCCCGCCGAGCGCCCGATACAGCTGGACGAGCGCCGTCAACCGCAATTGCAGTGTCTCCGAGGCAGCCAGCTCGGCGCTGAACTCGGATCGCTGCACGTCGAGCACCTCGAGGTAGCTGGTCAGGCCACCGTCGTAGCGCACCCACGACAGCTCGGCCGCGTTTCGGGCCGCCTCCAATCCGCGTAGCCGAATCGCGTACTCGGCTTCGTAGCGATGGACGGCCACCATGGCGTCCTCGACCTCCCGGAACGCGTTCAGCACGGTCTGTTCGTAGTTGGCGATCGCCTGCTCGGTGCGGGCGACCTCACATGGGCATCGACTGGCGGCTCTCGTACATTGCGCCTGTGCTGGCGATCAGTTTCCTGGGTAACCCGACCTTTTGTCGTTCTCCTGACTCTGCTGAATTCACAGAGGTAAGGACGGGGACGCGCCCCCTGGACCTACGGTTTGGGGCGGACTTTCGCCCCTACTTTCGGCCCCGGGGGCATGGTCGCGAAGCTGGTCTCGTACGGCCCCTGAGCGCCTACTGTGGCGGCTCGTACGGGTCCGGCGTTCCCGGCCTGATCGGCGGCTCCTGCCTCAGCGACATCACGTGTGCCCCGAGCTGCCCTAGCGCCGCCTTCGGCACCCAGGTCTCAGGGAAGAGCACGTTCTGCGTTTCTCCCGGGTCCTTGTGGAGGTTGTAGATCCGCGGCATTCCGTAGTCGAGGGTCTCGGTGAGGATGTTCTGCTGCTCCTTCAGGTTGACCTTCCAGTTGCGCCACTTCACGCCCCAGACGTCATTCCCCATGTAGATGATCACGCCCTCGCGGTTCGACTTCTCCTGGTTGCCCAGCAGGAAGTCGGTCTGGTCGACGCCGTCGATGATGCGGTCGTCCGGCACCGTGCCGCCGGCGATGCGGGCGAAGGTCGGGAAGAGATCCATCTCGTGAACGATTTCATCGCTCGCAGTACCGGCCTCGATCTGCCCCGGCCAGCGTACGGCGAACGGCACCCGCAGGCTGGCCTCGAAGCCCGTGAACAGCGATCCCCTCCAGGGGCCCGTTGCACCGGGTATGAAGTACTCGACCGACGGTGTATTCGACCCTTCAGGGAGTATTTCCGGCCCGTTGTCCGCGGTGAAGATGAAGATCGTGTTGTCGCGGATTCCCAGCTCGTCGACAGCGTCGAGTAGCATGCCGTTGTACGCGTCGATCTGCGCCAGCACGTCCGCGAAGCGACCGTTGCCCGTCGAACCGGCGAAGTCCGGGTGCGGAATGAGCGGGTAGTGTGTCATGGTGTACGGGAGGTACAAGAAGAAGGGCTGACCCGCGTCCACCTGTCGGCGCATGAAGTCGATGGACCGCTTCGTGAGCTCGAGGTCGATCAGGGCGCGCTGCTCCATGTCATACTCCATGACACGCCGCGGCGGGGAGACCTTGGTTCCCTCGTAGATGTAGGTCCCCTCGACGCCGCTCTCCGCGTAGCCGTCCAGCACCTCCCAGGGCGTCTCATCGCTCGAGTTCGGAATGCCGTACCACTCGTCGAAGCCCTGGTCCGTCGGGAACCGGCCTTCGGTGTGACCCAGGTGCCATTTGCCGAACATGCCCGTGGCGTAGCCCGCATCCGACAGCATCTCGGCCATGGTGACTTCCCACTGGACGAGGCCGTACACGCCTCCACCGAGAGGGACCGTGCCGTTGCCGGTGCGGATCGCGTAGCGGCCGGTCATGATGGCCGCCCGCGACGGCGTGCACTGCGACTCGACGTTGAAGTTCGTGAGGCGGATGCCCTCGGAAGCCAGCCGGTCGATGCGGGGCGTCGGGGCTCCGCGGATGATCCCGCCGCCGTTGAAGCCGGGCTCACCCCAACCGAAGTTGTCCATGAACACCAGGACGATGTTAGGCCTTTCCTGGGCGTGCGCGGCCGAGAAGCACAGCACCAGCGCACAGACGGCCAGGAACCCAGTTGCTGCTCTCGTCACTCTCATGTCGGCATCTCCTGCATTGAATTCGTCAGTCTGGTTTTCGCTTAAGCGATTCCGTTACCGCCAGATGAACTTGAAGCCGAACTCGAAGGTCCAGTCGAAGGGCCTGTCCGCGCCGACGCCGGCTCCAGGCCGGAGCCAGATGCTGGCACCGGGCAGGGGCGGGATCATGTATCCGAACTCCACATCGACGATCATGAACTCCCTGCTGTTCTCGACGTCGAGGACTGGCTGCGGATTGACGATCAGCCAATGCCTCATCTGGCCCAGGAGCCAGACGAAGTAGATATCCATCTGCCATTGGTTTACCGAGGCCCGATCGTCGTCCCCGGCGACGTCGAACAGATACAAAATGCCGGGCGCGAAGATGCTGTTCTTGCCCAGGAGCCCGAAGAACCCGGCGAAGATCTGTGGACGCAGGACGAGCTTGCCGTCGCCGAGAGCGTCGTTGCTGGCCGTGGGGAAGAACGCCTCGAGACCCGTGGCGATGCCAAACTTGTTGGTCACATGGGGAACGTACAGCCAGCGGAGATCCAGGTCCCCGGTCCCGGAGATGTTGCTGTTTGACCCCTCCCCATCGTCCAGGTTGAGGCTCTTTGTACGGAACTTGATCCGGACTGCATGTCTGCTGCCCAGGTCATTGAAGAGGCCTACCTTCTGATTCGTCAGGTTGGCCAAGTCCCTCCCGAGCGGCGCTCGGAACTCGAACGTATTCGTGATGAGAGACGAGTTGTCGGGGGTGAGCCACGACGTCTCGGTGTAGAATCGGGCGTCGTAGGTGAAGTTGATCGGGTTGGTCCCGGTGTTGTCCTCCTGCGCTACGGCAGCGGTGGGCCCGACCAGGCTCCCGACCTGGATGCAAAAGAGCGTGATCAGCGCTGCGGCCAACAACTTCAGGGGTTTCATAGTCGTTCTCCTCTGCTTGAAGTGTCTTCGCTGGGACTATGGTCCTGATTCATTGGTCCGGGCTTCGGCCCGCGACCTACTCGTTCGATCCGTTCTCGAAGTCCATGCGAGCCGCGATCGCCTTCAGGGTGGCCAGCCCCGCTTCGTCGATCGTCCGGGTGGCGACGATCAGAGACCACGCCGCGTAGGCCTCGGCCTCTTCGGCCCGGCTCCTGAGCTTCACCCTGTCGCGATCTCGTTTCCACGCTTCGACCTGACCGTTCGCGGCAAGCGCTTTTTCTTCCTCCTGGACCTGCATGCGCGCCCGGGCGGCCAGGGAGTCGTCTTTGATTCTCTTCACCGCGCGTTCGGTAGCTTCGATCTTCCTCTCGATCTCGGTGCGCGAAACCTCGTGCTCCGTCGACAGCCTCTTCTTGAGGTCGAGCAGGTGCTCTTCGAACCCCTCCAGCTTTCTGAGCAGACTCTCGACCGAGCGATCGGTCTGATCACGCATCGCCTGTCCTCGTCTCTGAATCGCCTCGCAGCTCCAAACACAGGGTGGGTATAGCTCGTCATAGCACGGTCCGTGCCGCCTCAGCCCCGGTTCGGAGTCGAGATGTAAGTCTAGATATGAAAACGTGTTACACAGCAAGAATCCGCCGCCGCACATGAGGAGGTGATCGGGATGGGCGACCCGTCGCCCCCTATGCGCGCGGCGGGGTGTCAGATTTCGCCCCCGATGCCTATTTTTGGGCTCCGCCGCTCGACAGTCCGTACGGGGAAGGAGAGTTGAGTGGAAGACGGAACCGTTCGCATCGAAGGGCTACCAGGTCCTATCATCGTGGCCCAGCCCGATGGATCCATCCTCCAGGCGAACTCCAACGCCGAGAAGCTGTTCGGGCTCGAGTCCGGAAGCATGGTCGGCCTCGAGTTCCAGAGCCTGATCCAGGAGGACCGCCGCGAAGAGTGGCTGCAGCGGCTGGAGTCGATCTCCGGAAATCGACCGGAGTCGAGCGTCCAGTACGACCACGTTCCCTGTGTGACTGGTGAGGGCAGCGAGCTGACGATCGACATCGATGCCGGCGTAACGGCAGATGGAAGGATCGCGATCTTGATTCGCGACGTGACGGCCGAACTGCGCACCGAGGCGGAGAGGAGGGAGGAAGAGCAGCGGTTTCGATTCGGCGCTCTCCACATCACGGACGTGGTCCAGTACGTGGACGTACTCGCCGACTCCCTCGATTGGTACGGCGACCTCGAGGCCCAACTCGGCTACGAACCGGGCACGTTCCCCCACACCCTGAGCGGGTGGCTCGAGCTCATTCACCCGGACGACATCGAGCGCATCAGGAGGGAATACGACCGGTTCCTGGCCAGCGGCTCACCCACCTGGGACTTCCGATACCGGCTGAAGTCAGCAGCCGGCGGGTATCGGCATCTCCGCGACTGCGGCTCGTTTGTCAGCTACGTCGATGGAAAAGGTGCCCAGGGCGTCGGCGGGATCATGGACGAGACCGATCAGGTCGTGGCCCGGCTGGAACTCGAAGCCGCACTCGCTGAGGTCGCGGCGCTGAAGGACCGTCTGCAGGCGGAGAGCCACTATCTGCAGTCGGAGATCGCGTCGACTCGTGGCTTCGAGGAGATCATCGGGAGCAGCGAAGTTCTCAAGCAGGCACTCGCGCAGGTCGACTCCGTGTCGCATACGGATGCCACCGTGCTTCTGCTCGGGGAGACCGGAACCGGAAAGGAGCTGCTGGCCCGCGCCATTCACCAGCACAGCGCGCGCAGCAACCGACCGATCATCAGGGTCGACTGCGGCACGTTGCCGGCGGGGCTCGTGGAGAGCGAGCTCTTCGGTCACGAGAAGGGATCCTTCACGGGTGCCCTCGATCAGAAGACCGGACGCTTCGAGCTCGCGCACGCGGGGACGGTTCTGTTGGATGAGATCGGTGAGCTACCCCTCGACCTGCAGGCGAAGCTCCTACGCGCAATCGAGGAGGGCGAGTTTCGGCGCGTGGGAGGGAAGTCCGACATCAGCGTCGATGTGAGGGTGATCGTAGCGACGAATCGCGACTTACGGACCGAGGTGCGGGAGGGGCGCTTCAGGGCCGATCTCTACTACCGTCTGAGCGTGTTCCCGATCACGGCACCCCCGCTCAGGGAGCGTCGCGAGGACATCCCCGACCTCGTCTCCTTCTTCGTGACCAAGTACGCTGCCCACCTGGGCAAGCCGATCCGAGGAGTTACCGAGTCCAGCCTGGACGCCATGCTCGCCTACGACTGGCCCGGGAACATCCGCGAGCTTCGAAACGTGATCGAGCGAGCGGTGATCCTGTGTGCCGGGGGGACCCTGGTCGTGGAGCCGTCCCAGCTCGGCGCGGGCGAACCAGCTCTCGCTCCGACTAGCGGCTCGCTCAAGGAGGGTCTTTACGGAGTGGAGCGAGCGAGGATCCTGCGGGCGCTCGAAGAGTCCGACGGGAAGATCAAGGGCGACGGCAACGCAGCCAGCCGCCTGGGCATCGCACCCAGCACGCTTCGCTCGCGAATGCGAACGCTGGGGATCACGCGCCCGGCCTGAGCGAGCGAATGCGCGACAGAGGCGTGGCCCACCAACCTGCCGCCAGAGGCTAGAACGGGAGCTCGGTGCTGATATGGACGCGGGCCAGGGCCGCGCGGCCGACGCGTCGGATGGCGAGCACGAACGCTGCGGTCCGCATATCGATATCGTTCTCCGTCGCCACTTCACGCACCGATCGATACGCCCGGCTCATCTTCTTGTCCAGCTCCTGGTTGACGCGCGCCTCGTCCCACCTGAATTGCTGGATGTTCTGAGCCCATTCGAAGTAGCTGACGGTCACACCCCCCGCGTTGGCGAGAATGTCCGGAATGATCACTACACCCCGGTCGTTGAGGATCTGATCGGCGCCCGGGGTGGTCGGAGCGTTGGCGCCCTCGACGATGATGCTCGCCTTGACGTCGGCCGCGTTGTCCTCGTTGATGGCATCTTCGAGAGCCGCCGGCACCAGCACGTCCGCATCCCAGGTGATGATCTCGGTGTTCTCGAAGGCCTCGCCGCCGGGGAATCCCTCGACTCCTCCGTGCTCGTTGGTCCAGGCGTCGAGTGCCGGAACATCCAGGCCCCCGTCATTCGAGACTCCGCCGGTATGATCCGCCGCGGCCACGATCCTGGCTCCCTGCTCGGCGATCAACAGGGCGGCGTTGCTGCCGACATTGCCGAAGCCCTGCACCGCCACCGTCACGTCTTCGAAGCTCTTCTCCTGCTCTTCCAGCGCGGCGGCCAGGACGTCCATCACCCCGCGACCGGTGGCGGCGTCGCGCCCCTCTGAACCGAACAGATCGAGGGGTTTTCCGGTCACCACGGCTGGCGAGAAGCCCGCGTACTTGGAGTACTCGTGCATGATCCAGCCCATGACCCTGGCGTTCGTGTTGACGTCGGGCGCCGGAATATCGGTCGTCGGTCCGATGACCTCCTTCATCTGCTCCACGAAGAACGTGGTAACCTGGAAGAGATCCCGCTCGGACATGGAGCGGGGATCGCAATCGATGCCTCCCTTGGCTCCACCGAACGGAACGTCCACCACCGCCGTCTTCCAGGTCATGAGATTGGCCAACGCCGCCGCGTGATCCTCGTCCATCGCCGGATGGTAGCGCAGTCCCCCCTTCATCGGGCCTCGGGCCATGTTGTGCTGGACGCGATAGCCGTTGTAGGTCTGCAGCTCGCCGTCTTCCCCTTCGATGACGACCTCTACCTTGACGCTCCGGCGAGGCGTCAGGAGGATCGTTCGGACCCTGTCATCCAGGCCTATGACATCGGCGGCCTTGTGAAAATAGAAGTGGCTCTCTGCTAGCATCAGGCACCCGCCTTCAAGTGATCGTCATGGCACATCAGGCACTCCATATGTCCCTGCTGGTTGTTCATGCCGTCGAGCGTCTGCCCCATGGTGTCCGGGCTGTGGCACTGGATGCAGTGCTTGATCTCCTCCGACGGCTTCCACTTCGGCGGAGTCCAGCTCCCGGCGAAATACTCGTTCAGTGCGGTGGTCACCGTGTAGACGACCTCCCCCGCCACTTTGGCGCAGCGCTCAATCTTTTCTGCTGACTTGATGTTGGCGCCCGCCGTCAGGGTCCACTTCGACACCGACGTATGGCACAGCGGTGACATCGTTTTGACCTTGATCTGGCCGGGCATCGGGGAGATATCGTCGAAGCGGTCGGTCGGGAATTCCTGTTCGGCGTACCACCAGAACAGCCGGTCGATGATCTGCTTGAACATGAGGTTGTCGGGGTCCTTGTCGTCGTAGGTCACGAGATTGATAATGAGCGACGAGCCGCCCAGGGTGCCGCACAGGGTGCCGTGCCCTCCGTAACCCGCTGCCGCATGGATCATCATCATGTCCGGAAGCGTCGTCCACGGATGACCGACCTCTTCCCTCAGCAGGCTTAGGAGCCCAAGGTAGCTTCCCGATCCGCAGCCTCCTTTCTCCTTGTAGAACCGGTAGCCTCTTCTGCCGGCCTCGAGCGGATCCAGCGTGGCCCATGGCCAGGGCAGTGGCGGAAAATCCTCCCGAGGGGAGGTCGCCGCGTACGCCGTCGCGGCTCCACCCATGAGTCCTCCCGCCAGCAGAACTGCGGATCCGGCCAGGACCTCGCGGCGTGAATACTCAGCCCCCCGGCCTACAATCGGGAGCGGACGCGACGTGCCGTGGGAATGCACGGTGGTTTTCATGGCTCGATCCCCCCGTTGAGAGTCTGTCTGCGGTAGTCTCGCCTCTCGGCTTCCATTCCATTGGTCAGCCCTGTCGCGGTGGGGGAGGTGGCGAGGGCTGGCCGAGAGCGCGCCGCCAGACACCAGTCTAGCTCACTTTCGCTACCAACGCAGTGGCGCTGCAGGCGCCGGCGCTGCAGGCGCCCCGTCAGTGGAGCGCCTGCGTCATTACTACGCGCGGGCCGGTGACTTCACCTTGTAGAAGATCGCGAACAGATTCGGCACCACGACCATCGTGAGGACGGTCGCGAATCCGAGGCCGAACATCACCGTGACCGCCATCGACACGAAGAAGGCGTCCACGACGAGCGGCAGCATGCCGAGGATCGTCGTCGCCGCGGCCATGCCCACGGGCCGCAGGCGGCTGACCGCTGAGTCGACGATCGCCGCGTGGTCATCCTTCCCGGAATTGCGCTGCGTGTTGATCTCGTCGACGAGTACGATGGCGTTCTTGAGCAGCATTCCCGAGAGGCTCATGAAGCCCAGCAGGGCCATGAAGCCGAAGGGCTGTCCCGTGGCGAGGAGCCCGACGGTCACGCCGATGATGGCCAGGGGAACGACCAGCCAGATGACGCCCGTCTGGCGAAGCGAGTTGAACAGGGCCACGGTGATCAGCACCATCATGATCACGAACACCGGAAAGGTGGCCGCCAGGGAGGCTTGCGCCTTGGCGCTGTTCTTCACCTCTCCCCACCACTCGAGCTCGTAGCCTTCCGGCAGGGGGATCGCCTCGATCGCCGGCCTGACCTTCGCCAGCATCGGCGGACCTTCGCCCTCCCGCGGGTCCGCGAACACACGTATCGATCGTCTGCGGTCCATCCGGTATATGATGTCATCTTCGAACCTGGTCTCGAAGCCCGATACGACCTGCCGCAGAGGAATCATACCCCCGGCCCGCGGGCTCCAGATCTGCAGGCTCTGGATGCTCGTCACATCGGTTCGCTGCCCCTCCGGAGCTCTCGCGATGATCGGGAGCAACTCGTCACCTTCCCGGTAGACGCCGATCCGAGCCCCCTCGAATCCCTGGAGGAGAGAGAGCGCGATGTCCTGGCGGGTGATGCCGCTCAGGTTGGCCTGCTCCTGGGCCACGACCGGGCGAATGACCTTGACACGCCCCCTCCAGTCCGGGCGTATCCCGTACAGGTTCGGCTCCCTCTCCATGATGGCCTGGGCCTTCGCGGCGAGCGCACGGAGCGTGTCGGCGTTTGATCCGAAGAACCGGGCCTGGAGCTTGCCCGGCTCTCCCGGACCGAGAACGAACTTGCGCGTCTGCGGTTGTCCATGGGGATACGCTTCTTCCAGGTATGCCTGGAAGTCGACCATCATCCGGTCGATCTCCCTGGCGTCCTCCACTTCGACCAGCATCTGAGCGTAGGCGGTGTTGGTCTTCTCCGGCGTGTAGGTGAGCAGGAAGCGGAGGGTGCCTGCTCCAATGGAGGACGCCACGTTCGTCACGCCTTCCTGCTCCAGCAGCCAGCTCTCGATCTCCTTCACATCCGACTCGGTATCCCGGATGTGTGCTCCTTGAGGAAGCCAGTAGTCGACCATCATCTGGGGCCGCGTGGAGTTGGGAAAGAAGCTCTGCTCCACGTACCCGAATCCGACCAGGGAAACCGCGAACACCGCCACGACCACGCCGACGGTCACCCATCGGTAGCGGATGCTCCCGCGCAGGATGGCCCTGAAGCCGGTGTAGAACTTCCCGCCGTACGGGTCCTTCTCGCCTTCGCCGGGCTTCGGCGGCTTGACCTTCAGGAACATCACACCGAGCAGGGGCGTGACCGTGATCGCGGTGACCCAGCTCAGCATCAGCGAAATGAGAATGACCGTGTACAGCGAGCGGGTGTACTCTCCTGTGGAGTCCTGGGAGGTGCCGATGGCCGCGAAGGCCAGCACGGCGATCACCGTGGCGCCGAGCAGGGGCCAGGCGGTCTGCTTCACGATCTCGAGTGCGGCCTGCACGCGGTCCATCCCCTGCTGCATTCTCACGAGCATGCCGTCCACCACCACGATGGCGTTGTCCACCAGCATGCCGAGGGCGATGATCAGGGCCCCGAGAGAGATCCGCTCCAGCACCACCCCCATCTTCGGCATGATGATGAAGCTGCCGGCTATCGTGAGGAACAGAACGAAGCCGATCAGGAGCCCGCTACGCAGGCCCATGAAGAACAGGAGCACCACCACGACGATGCCCACGGCCTGGAGGAGGCTGACAAGGAAGCCGTTGATCGCCGTCGTGACCGCGTCTGACTGCATGGCCACGACCCCGAACTCGATGCCGAGCGGAATCTGCGGCTTCAGTTCCTGCAGGCGGACCTTCAGACCCTCGCCCATCGTGACGACGTTGCCGCCGGGGACGGTGGACACGCCAAGCCCGATGGCCGGCTGGCCGTTGAAACGGAGCAATGCAGTCGGGGGCTCCTGATACCCGCGGCGGATCGTCGCCACATCTCGCAGGAAGATCTGGGCCCCACCGGGCTCGCCGCTGATGAGCAGGGAGCCGAGATCGGTGACCGACACGAACACGCCCGTCGGCTCGATCACGATCCATTCGGGTCCGACCTTCACATGACCTGCGTACGCGGACACATTCCTGGCCTGCAGCTCCTGTACGATCACGCCGGGGTGGATGCCGAGTTGCGACATCCGGTCGCGGTCGAGCTCGACGTAGACTACCTCGGGCTCGACGCCGAAGAAGTCGATCTTGGCCACGTCCTGCACCAGCAGCAGCTCCCGGCGCAGGAGCTTGGCGGTTTCGTACAGTTCCGCCTGCGAATAGCCCTCTCCGTACAGGGCGAAGAACACTCCGTACACGTCGCCGAAATCGTCGTTGACGATCGATGGGCCGGCGCCCGGAGGCAGGCCGCTCTGCGCGTCCCCCACTTTTCGCCGCAGCTCGTCCCACACCTGGGGCAGGGTCTCCTTGTCGTACATGTCCTTGATGGTAGCCGTCACGATCGACAGGCCGCGCAGTGACATCGACTCGACCTCGTCCAGCTGCTTCAGCTTCTGGACCGCGACCTCGATCTTGTCGCTGACTTCCTCCTCGACCTCGACGGCCGTCGCACCGGGATACGGGGTGATGATCACCGCGTCCTTGATCGTGAAGTCGGGGTCTTCCAGGCGACCCATGGTCCGGTACGATTGGATGCCTCCGACGACGAGGAATGCGGTCAGAACCAGCGTCGTAGTCCGGTTGTCGAGGCAGAACTGGGTGATGTTCATGGGGCAGCTCGATCCGCCATGCGCCTGACCTCCATGCCCTCGCGGAGGTGCTGGACAGCCGACGCCGCGATCACGTCTCCATCCTCGAGACCGGCAAGGATCTCTACCTGCTCTCCGTACAGAGTCCCCACGCTCACCGTGGCCTGCCGGACGGTCATACTCCCGGGATCCACTTTCCAGACCCTCGCGTCACCGTCGGCACCCGCGAAGACCGCGACGGCCGGTACCCGGTAGATTCCCGACACGATGGCTCCCTCCGCCCGACGCGCCGCTACGCCCGCGGTCATGCCGGGTGCCACGGGCAGGTCCTCGGTCCTGTCGAATCCGAACGTAACCCTGAATGTGCGAGTCACCGGGTCCGCAAGGGACGAGAACTCGGTGATGCGAGCGGCGAAGTTGGCGTCCGGGTAGGCGCTGATCGTGACGCGTGCTTCGATGATCGCGTTCCTCTGCTCCAGGCTCAGCCCACGCACCGCCACCAGGGCGTCCGCCTCGGGCACGTCGATCTCTATCTCGAGCCCCGTGTCATCCTGCAGGATCAGCACGGGCTCCTTCGCCTGCACGGTCTGGAATGCCTCCACCAGCGTGCGCGCGATGCGGCCGGCGAACGGAGCGCGCAGGGTCGCGTCGTCCACGGCCTTCTGTGACATCCGGAGGTTGGCGTCCGCGACTTCGAACTCGCGCTCCTTGAGCTCCAGGTCCTGGAGCGAAATGGCGTTTACGGCGTAGAGTTCGACATGTCGCTCGTAGTCAGCGCGCGCGGCTGAACGCCGGGCCCGGTCCGCGTCTCGTCTGGCCTCGAAGTCTCTGGCATCGACCTGCGCCAGGAGCTGGCCCCTGGCGACCTCCTGCCCCTCCGTGATAGGCATGCTGACGATCAGCCCCGCGACCTCGAACGCCATGTCCGCGCGCTGCACGGCGGCCACGACTCCCGGGTATTCGCGCCAGCCGGATGCGCCTCCGAATCCGATCTCAACCAGGCGCACCGGCCGGGCCACCTCGGCGACGGGCTCCGGCTCACCCGCACAACCGGTGGCCGCTATCGTGCCAGCGACGAGCACGGCGATGCTCGCCCCGATTCCACCGCTTCGCACGGCGGCGAATCCTCTCGAGAGATTCCGATTCATGACCGTTTCTCCTGCTCGGCCGACGTCCGGTCGGAGCGGCCGGCGCGAAGTTGGACCTGCTCGATCTCGACTCAGCGTTCTCATGGCACCGCGCTTTCGAGCTCAGCGCTCTGGAAGTAGGCATCGAGCCGCTGCATGAAAGCTTCCCGATCCTGATCGGAAGCGAAGTAATCGAACGTCCCCGCCGCCCGCTGAGACCGCATGAGGTCGATGAGGAATCCGTAGAAGACGGTGGCCGCATCCAGGTCGGCCAGTAGAGCCGTGTTCTGAGCATCGAGTAGCACGATGATCGTCTCCACTCCCCTGCTGTAGGAGTCGCGCACGAGTTCGTAATTCCGGCCCGCGGCGGCCGCGGCGTCGCGCGACAGATCGACGTTGGCCCGGGAAGCGCCCAGGAGGTGTAGCGACGTTCTCAGCCGCTGGTCGATCCTCTGGCTGAGTCCTTCACGCTCCAGACTGAGACTCGCGAGGGCCTCCGTCGCGCGCGCCTTTTCGGCCAGACGACGTGTTCCCGTGAACAGCGGATAACGAGCCCGGAGCGCCACGGACCAGTTGACGTCGTCCGGATCGCCGAACACGTCCCCCGGAAGCTCCGGGATGCCCGTGAAGTCTGACCCGGCGCCCCCGTCGGCGAGGATACCACGAAGGTTGGCGACCAGGTCGAAGTCCGGAAGCCACAGAGACCGATTGGTGCGCGTGAGCTCCCTCTCGGCCGCCTGGACCTCGGCGCTCAACGAGCGGAGCTCGGGTGAAGCGAGCAGCGCCTCCTGGGACATGAAATTCCGGAACACCCTGAAGCGCCACGGATCCGTCATGTACGTCATCAGGATCTGAGGCCCCTCTCGCAGGGTGGCATCCTCCAGGTCCTCCTCCACCGTGATGAAGGACTCCTCGAGCGGCCGGTTGACCAGGCGATTCAGCTCGATCTCCGCGATGTTGCGGACGGCCACGGCTTGGATGACCGCCTGCCGGTTCACGGCTATCTGGTTTTCCCACCGGTACACCTCGCCTGGACTGGCCGCGCCCGTCTGGTTCCGGACTCGCGCGAGCTCCAGGTTGGCGCGCGTGAGAGTGAGATTCTGCCTCTGGATCCTCTCGATCGTCTTGCGCCTCAGAACCTCCAGGTAGGAGGAGGCCGCGTCGAAGGCGATGTCCAGCCGCAGCGTCTCGAGGTTCTGCTCGCGAGACTCCTGCAGCGATTGCTCGATCGACTTGATCGCCCAGGCGCGGTCCGCGTAGATGATCTGGCTCAAGCCCGCGGTTCCGGTCAGCTGCTGCTCGCTGAGAATCCCGAGGCTGGCGGCTGCCCGGTCCTCGTCGATGATCCGCCCCGTGAGGCCCACGTCGATCTGCGGCAGGAGCGCCGAGGTGGCGACCTGGACGTTCTCCTCGCCAGCCGCCACGAACCTCTCGCCAGCCGCCACGTCACGGTTGGCCGCCAGCGCCTCCTGTATGGCCGACTGGAGTGAGATGGTCCGGTCGGTGAAGCGCTCGGCGTCGGCGATGAGCTCAGCCTCGGTCAGGACCTTCCACGGCGGATAGACTCCGATCTGTCTGGCGGTCGCCATGTTGATCACGACGACCTCCTGCGGGACGAAATTGACCGGGAGGCTGGAGGCGGGATCACCACGAAGGATGCGCTGGATGTTGAGGGCCGTAAGCCTTGCGATCTGGAGTCCGAAGCCATCGGACTTCTGTCCGGCCAGTATGCCTCGTCGAACCTCTCTGGCCCCGAACCACGAGAAGCTCGGAAGCCGGAGATCGATCAGCCCCTGTACGAGTTCGTCGAACTGGATCTCCGTCAGCTGGGGCAGCGGCAATACGTACACCGCGTCGTGGTTCCCTTCCGCCAGCTTGGTGAGTGCCTCCTCGGCGTCGGCTCCCACGGTTACGATGTCCGGGTCCAGGCCGAGCTCGGCGGTCCTCTCCCGCACTAGCTCGGACAGGCCTGTGATCGCCTCCGCGAGCCTGTGATCGCCTCCGCGAGTGTCTCGCTGATGAGCACGGCCGGTCGCTCGAAAGCCGTCACCTCGAGGAAGACAGAGAGGTCTTCCGCCTCCGGCCGCGCGACGTAGACCAGATTCACGACTCCGGTCGTTTCACCGTCTCGGGGTAGACTCTGGAGGTAGTCGTCGACCACGTACGGGGCTACGACCGGCTTCGGCAGGTCCCTGCGCATGGCCGCGATGTGGCCCGAGATAGGGCCCGCCGCGACGACCACCCGCACTGCCGGATCGGCCAGGAGCCGGTTCAGCTGAGAGGTGATCCCCGGCACGGTCCAGTCGCCTTCCAGAATCCTGTCGTCGGGAATCCTGGGGTCGTAGTCCCGCCCGAGGAGCGTCAGAGTCTCATCACGAACGAGGTCGACCAGATCGTCGTATCGGACCATGGGTCCGTCGAGCACCATCCCGATGGTGACCTCGGGAAGACTCTGCTGCTGGGCGGGAAGGGGTGGCGGTACGGCCGTCGCAAGAGCGAGCAAACAGGCTGCGGTCGCGAACGAACGGATCGGTGGGTTCGTCATCCTGATCTCTCACGAGGAGGGCACCCCGGTCGCGAGTCCTGTCCGCCGGGAATGCCCATGATCGGCGTTCTCCGAGTCGAGAGTGGAGTCGTGGAGGAGCGTCGCCGGGCTCCTGAATATCCGCGCCCACAGCCGCTTTCGCAAACGGGGCACCGACCGTTAAGGCATGGTCCGTGCCGATCCGGCCCGGATCCGGAGTCGAGATGCAAGTCTATATATGAACACGTGTTACACGGCAAGAATCCGCCGCCGCACATGAGGAGGTGATCCGGACGGGCGACCCGTCGCCCCCTCTGTGGTCAGCAGGGTGTCAGATTTCGCCCCCAAGCCCTTTACTTCTTCGGTTCCCTGGCGTGACGGTCCCATGGGGGAAGGAGGCTTCGTGGGCTCCAAAGCCCTGAACATCGACGAGCTTCCGGGTCCTGCTCTCGTTGCCCGCCCCGACGGATCCAAACGCCCCGCAATGCGTTTGCTCCCTGATCGGGTCTATCCTGCTCCCATTACAGAATGCGACCGAGCTCCCGGGTCCACTTTGCCCGTACTTTGCCCGTAAGCAGAGTAAGGGAGAGAAACCTGAGAAGCCCGCGAGGCCGAAACGGGACAGAAAGCCCCTATTTCACTGACTGTAGAGAATCCAGAGTACTACAGAGAAACGTGACCCTGTATTCCTAATCCGAAGGCTGCCAGCGCGACAGTGGCGGAAGAGAGGATGGACTGGGCGACCAAGAAGAGCTAAGTTCGCAGTGTCCAATCGCCCTTGGGGGCGATCAGCCGGTGCGGATTTGATTGTTCCGCAGCTTGACGACGCACCGGCTTTCAATGGGACCAATCGTCTAAAGCGCGGCAGAGGGCCTGCCCGCAGCATGCGGCCAGGCTCTTTCGTCATCCTGCCTCGTTTCTCCGCTGCGGCCTCCGGGCCAGGAAGGCTCGAGCCGAACAAGGAGAGACCGTGTCACTCGCAACGAGGGGCGTATTGCTTCGGGGTTGGGGGACCCGAGAGCAACCCTGCCTTGCCATGTCCCGGCCGATCCGGCTCACATACGAAGCAGTGGAGCTGGAGAACCAACCGCCCGACGGAGCCACGCTCGTGACGTACTGGTACGGTGAGCGATGGATCACCACCTGGCTGTTTCCCAAGAAGCTGGTCGATGCTGGCTACCTGGACCGAGCTTTCTGCGATCCCGTTCTCCTAGCCGTGGAGGGCAACGTGGACCGTGGACACCTCGACGCAAGCGTGTACGCAATTCGGTATCTGAGGGACGAGCCCGAGTGGATTGACCTCGGAAAGGTGGTGCGGTTCGCTGAGAATCTGCGCTACCCAGGCGATCCCCGCGGCGAGATCGCAGATCTCTTGCTGTCTAGGCTGCAGGGTAGTCCAGCCACGGAGGTTGAGAGGCTACTGCGACGATGCTGTCGTGACCGACTCTTGAAGTCTGAACCGTAGCGTCAGGGGCTACGCTCTGGCGGCGGGTCCAGCACTGCTGCAACGACGATCTTGTGTGCCAATTGTGTGCCAACTGCGCCAAACTCAGCCTAACTCAAGACAACAACAGCGGCGACGATATCCTCGTAACTCGTTGGCCAACAGTATCTAATAGAACTGAAACAAACGGAGCCAAACTCAGGAGGACAGGCTCAGGACAAATGGGGTTCAGGAGGTCGCGAGTAGTCTCGCAGGCTTCGCCTGCTCGAAGGTCTCACCTTCGGCTCGACAGCGAATCTCGCCGCCCTGATCGGCAGAAAGCCCTTCAAATGGCGGGCTTTCGTGCATTCGGCTACTTCTCTAACTGGCACCGAATCAGTGAATCGGCTTGTTGTCGCTTGATAAGCGTCGTGTACAAGAAAGGGTGATTGCTCGCACGGCGGCAGGCTGGGCCAGCGCTTGACACTTCAGGCACGGGCAGTATATCAGACGCCTATGCCTACCGGGGGTGTGTCGGATCTCATCGTGGGAGTTGTAGCGACAGTAGCACTCGCCATGGTATGGGGCGTCTTCACAAGCTTGAGGCGGCATGGAAAGGATCGCCTATTGCGGGTCATGTCTGGCCGAAATGGGTCGTACAGACTTATGCGAGTCGTCGCAACTGTGGGCTGCGTCATATTGGTGTTCCTCGTCATCCGCGGATTCTGGATGTTCGTTGTCTCCTCGCCTTACCCAGCGGACGTTTTTCTTTTCGTGATTTTCGATGTCCCGCTGGCAGCGGTAGCCGTCCTGCTTGGGTGGCTTGCGTTGCGCGGGCACAACCCCCAGACACGGGCCGCCGTGAGCTTCGGTTGCGTTACGGGTCTGTGGTTCGCGATTGCTGCTTTCCTGATCTTGTTCTTCGGGCCACTCATCCTGATGGAGCGCGGAGTCATACCGGATTCAGGGCAAGGTCCTCTCGGTGCCTTTCTGTATGCGCCTGCGGCCTTCGCCGTTGGCACTCTGGGCGGAGTGCTCTACCGTACTCTTCGGAGCCGGGAAGAATAGACGCTCGAATGTCTGCAGCGGCACGCCGGGCGCTTCGCTTCCGAACTGTAACCGTAGCTGTAACGAAATGAGGAGGACTGAGCGCATTTGTACGCACGTGAAATCGCCGAAATGCGTGTGAATGCAACTGTATGCATGTGAGTGCACGCACCGCTAGGCGAATGGGGTTCAGGAGGTCGCGAGTAGTCTCGCGTGCCAATGCACGCTCGAAGGTCTCGGCTTCGCCTCGAGAGCGAATCTCGCCGCCCCGATTGGCTAACGAACGGTCCTGTAGGCAGTTACGACAGGGCCGTTTCTTTGCAGTGCGCCACAGTGTCAAGAACAGTGACAGAACACTGTGGCTGACACTAACGCCCCGGCGGCAGCGATCGAGCAGCCCGACCACCTGCTTCGGGATCAGGGGGGCCTGGGCGAAGGCCTGTCCGGCGACGACGAGCCTGGCTCCGGCGAAAGCCGTCAGGATGAGCGGGCTTCCAGTCGAGCGCTTGCTGTGCCGTTGAGGCGAAGGTCGATCCACGATGCCTCAACCGGCGCCGGGGGCGGGACGTGTTGCAGCTGGCCGGCATATCACTTCAATGTCCGGGGTCGGACCTGGCTGCCAATCCCTGGTGCAGCACAACCTGCCCCGTGCCCGGTTCGCCCAGACCGTTGATGGTCACGTAGGCATCGCCAGCAGAGTTGAAGTCGATGGCTGTGGGGAAGCTCAGGCCACTCAACACGACCTCTGACGCGTCGCCTTCCAGAACACGGACAATCTCACCGCTGGCGGGAGTCGGACCCTTGTCGGTGAATTCGGCCAGGGAAACCGCGTACAGATGGCCGTCGGGGCCCGTTTGAAGATCGGTGAGCATCGTCAAACCGGTCGCGAAGTCGGTCACCGCTCCGTCGGGTGTGACCCTAACGACCTTGGCCGAGCCCGGAAGAAAGGGAACGCCCGGCAGGAGAGATACGTAGAGCTTGCCGTTGTGATCGAACGTAACACCGGTAGGTACGGGATCCGACTCCAGAGCGCCTCCACGGGTCGCGTTGGGAATCGGACTCGGTATCCCTTCGAAGACCGCCACTACCTCCGTTTGCCCGGTCGTGGGGTCGATCTTCAGAAGGTCATTCGCGGCAGCATCGGCGACCCAGAGGCTCCCATCAGGTCCAACCGCCAGGCCGAAGGGATTCGTTGCTATTTCATACCCGTCCGGGTTGTGCTCGCGTTCCGAATCCCAAGTGTTGGCCACCTCTATCCCACGACCGTCGTCGATCCTGACCAGGGCCGCCATTCCTCTGGGCCGCTCGGTATCCCCAACTGACCACCACTGACCGGTCGTCGTATAGAGCTGGTCGTCGATCATTGCTAGGCCAGCGCCGCCCGAATTGTACGTCGGGTCGTCCGGGTATGCCATCGACGGCAGGGTGGCCACAACCGTCTGTGACCCGTCCGGCGCCATCCGTACGACCCGCGCCGTTTCGCCGAGCAGCCAGGTGGTCTGCTTCCCCGTTTCGGGAAACGGCAGCTGCATCTCGAGGTCGCCCCCTGCTCCCGTATCGACGGCCCACACGCTCCCGTCGGGCGTCACCAGGACTCCCATGGGACCGTTCAATCCGTCGAACACAACTGTGCCAGTCTCCTGGGCTCTGGCAACACCGGGGCCGAATCGAAGTGCCACCAGCGCCAGCGCGAGCGTAGTCCATGCGGTAGCAACGGTTCTCTTGTTCATCGGGCTCTCCTTGCCTAATCGGGCCTTCGATCGCCTTGCCGGTGGCCACTATCGCTTCACAGCCCTTGTCCTCATCCCGGCTCATCTTTCCTGAAGAAGCATTTGCACGAGGGAGTGGAGGTCTTCCTCCGTGAGGGTCGTATAGGCCGGCATTGGATATCTGTTGACCTCGTATCCCGGTACGATGTAGATGACCGGATCGACGATGCTCTCGCGCAGATAGCCCTCGACGGTCGTCGCCAAACCTGTGTAGTCGGGATCACCGATACGGTCGTCAGCCGTGGTACCCATTCCGTTGTGGGTTGGACCGAACGAACCCCTCGTATCGGCTGTGTCCAGTCTATGGCAGACGCCGCAGTGCTGCTGCAGGAACACTGCCCGCCCGGCTGCGACAAGCTGCTTCAGCTCCGAGTTGTTGTCTGTGGCAATAGTCGAAGTCGCCTCGTTCTGGCTGCCTGGCTCGCCAGCGAGCGTATCGGTCGGCCTGCCTGTATGCGGGGCTTCCGCAGGTGGACGCGGCGGCGTGCAAGCCGCGGTCAGCGCGACTAGCAGAAACGCGTGCACAGACGCGAGTCGGTTCATCCACACAGGCACGCTAGTTCTCCTCGGTTCGCAACTCGTCCACATACCGCACGGGCTCGGCCCGATGCGGACGCTGGCTCGAAGACCATGTAACGTATCGTCTTCGAGGGGCCGAATGTTCTACGTCGCTGACCTCTCCAGGCCGTAGCGGTGTCAACCTATCTTCTGCTGGAAGGGCCCAAGAAGTGCCTCCGGATACCGCTGATCATAACCAGATTCGGTCCAGCACCAAAGCGTGCACACCCTGGGGAAGGGCCTCGATGGGAGCCTGGAGCTCGGTCGCCCAGCCACAGTCCTCGAAGTCGTACTTGAACTGGCAAGTTCTCTCACGCCCGTTCGGGCGTGCCGAACAGTGTCAGCGTCAGTGACAGCGCTCGCTGCTGCTGGCTGCTGCTGGTCAGCGTCACCCACCCCAATACCCGCATAAACCAGCGCCCATCAGCGCCAGTCAGCGCATGGATCCGGCATGGGGTAGTTCGCAGGCTGCACCTGCTCAGGGTCTCACCGCTGACACGGCTCGACGACAGGAGGTCGCGAGTTCGAATCTCGCCGCCCCAATTGAGTAAGAGACAGCCCTGTCTGTAGTTACGGCAGGGCGGTTCGTTCGTCTGAGTAGCTGTGTCACGCCAACTGTAACAAGCCTGTTGCGGGTTTGCCCTTCCCTCCGTGCTCGACATCCGCTGTTGGCTTTGTGGCTCGTCTGCTGGCCCAAGGGCGGAGGCCGCCAATCTTTGCCGGTTGTAATCACTCCGATCGTGCAGAATGGGTCGGCGGCGTGCGTGATTACAGACTTCCGCCACCTGCAGGAGATTGTAACTGACTGATACGTAATAAGTTGAAGTTGGCACGCTCGTTGCCTGCCATTATCAGCGTCAGTGCCGTGTGCCTCATCGACCGTTTCGGATGACGACGATCAGGCTGAATCGAGCTATGGTCTGCATAGCCGACCCAATAGGAGGAAGATGATGTCGCTGCAGCTGTACGTACGCCGAATGCCATTCTGGATCTCAGTTCTGGCTGTTGCCGGCCTGAGCGCCTGTGGCGATGACAATGGAACAGGTCCTGTAACGGGCCTTCAGCCCCTGGTGCTGGCGGTCTCCCCGGACACTGGGAACGTCGGCACGAGAGTGGAGATCAGCGGGTCAGACTTCGAGAATGGCGCTGCCGTGGCGTTTGATGCTTTCCCAGCGGATTCGGTGGTCTTCGTGGACGGTTCCACGCTATTGGCCTTCGCACCTGATGGGCTGGAACGGGATTCTCTGTATGATGTTGGGGTGGCCAATCCTGGCGGAAAGAGCGACGTATTGCCCGATGCCTACAAGGCCGTCGGTCCGACGCTGCAGGTGATCAACGGCGTGTCCAAACCGAGCGGTAACGCCGGCAGCACGGTCATCCTCGAGGGCAAAGCGTTCGGTGACCTCGTCAGCCACGGTCATGTGTTCTTCACCGACGCCGCGGGACAGCCGGTGGAGGCGATGGTGGCCTTGTCTGCGAACTGGACGAACGAATTCATCGTAACGACCGTGCCGTCCAGTGCGGAAACCGGTCCGGTGTGGGTGGAGACCCCCACGGGCGCAAGCGACTCGATCGAGTTCCGACTTGCTCAGTCCGCGAACTTCAGCCCGTCTCTGATCAACTGGACTGCGACGACACCTCTTCCCGAGGCTCTGCAGGGTCTGGGTGCCGTCTTCCTGCCCATAGAGACGGGACCGGCGCCCGGCCAGCTGGTCTTCGTGACCGGCGGGGCCGACGGCGCACTGTCTCCCAAGACGACGATCCGGTACTCGGAAATCGACGCGGCCGGTGAGTTTTCGACGTGGACGGACGGGCAATCGCTTCTGGTGGGCCGAGCCTTCCACGGCGCCGCCCTGGCCACCCCGTTCAACGCCCTGGTAGACACGCTGCAGGCGGGCCATCTGTACGTGGTCGGCGGAATCGATGACACGGGTGCTCCCGTGACGAGCGTGTTCCACAGCGCGGTGGAGCTGGACAGGACGAACGCGCTCTGGACCGAGGAGTCAGCGCTTCCCGTTCCGCTCCACTCGATGGGCGTCGCGGTCTTCCGGTCGTGGCTGTATGTGGCCGGCGGCGCCGGCGTGGGCAACGCACCGAGCGCCGAAGTGTACCGCGCCCGCATCCAGGAGGACGGATCTCTGGGATCGTGGGAGAGCCAGCAGTCGCTTCCGGTTCCGCTCGCCTACGCTCCGCTGACCCAGAGGGCAGGGGTGCTCTACGTTCTCGGAGGCGAAACCGCCGCCGTATCTCCGGAAGATGCGACGCTGACGGGAACCCGTACCAGCGATGTCGTCTACACGTCGCTCGAACTGCGGACCGGTGAGCTCGCGGATGCCCCGTGGACGCTGAATTCGAGCAGTCTCATCAAGAACCGCTCCAAGCACACGGCGGTTGCGGCGGGCGGTTGGATTCTCGTGAGCGGAGGACTGTACAACGGGTCCGCGACCTCATCGACCGAGCACTCCTTCGCCGCCATCAATGTGGACGGTACCCTCAGTAGTTTTGGTGGTGCCACGGGTTCACAGACGATCGCCGCAGCCGGCGGAGTCCCGTTCTTCAATCACGCTGCCTTGGAATACGTGGACGCCGCGGGCGAAGCGCGTGTTGTCGTCCTTGGCGGCACCGATGTAACTAATCCGGGCACGCCCATCGCGGCAGTGTACTTCTACTGATCAGGGTTCGCTGTCTGTGACGGCCTGCCCTACGACAGAGAGCCCGCCGGCCAGCGGGCTCTCTTGCTTGTAGGCCCACCCGTTTGGCGTTACGCCACCTGCCAAGTCGACGCGCGGATGGCGTACCCAGGGGAGTCTGCGCTCCAGAACTGTAACCGTATCTGTAACGAAATGAGGAGGAGTGAGTGCAAGTGTACGCAGGTGAAATCGCCGAAATACGTGTGAAATCAACTGTATGCGGGTGAGTGTACGTAGCACCACGCGAATGGGTTGTTCGCAGGCTTCGCCTGCTCAGGGTCTCACCGCTGTCGCGGCTCGACAGCAGGAGGTCGCGAGTAGTCTCCCATGTCCGGCAGTGTCGGCCACCGCGTTAACCGCACTCTCACTGTTCGAAGCGCTCCTTCAGCCACTCGCCCACGGTTTCGAAGTAGCCTTCGGTGAGGCCGCGCCTGCGCAACGGCTTGCCTGGCGGTATGTCCTCCAGTCCGTGTCCGGCATTCGAGTATTCGACGAGCGTGTAATCCGGGTGCCCTGCCTCCGCCAGCAATTCCTCCAGACCCGGTTTGTGCACACGGGGCGGGAATGTGGGATCCATCTCTCCCCAGATGGCCAGAATCGGCACTCGTAATGTCCGCAGGGCGAGCTGAGGATCGTCTTCTGCCGGCGGATTGTATCGGCTCCAATACCGATGGTCCCGAGTGTCCGCTTCGACCCAGCCCAGATGTGTCATGCCGAACCACGGTTCATCACCATAGGTGGCGATTGCATTTTCCAGCTCATCCCACCCCTCTCCCTGGAGGGAGTAGGCGAGATCGAGCTCCGACAGGCGGGCCGCCCTCTGGAGTGCCTCCTCCTCGAAGCCTCTGGCCCGCAGTTGCGATATCAGGTTGTCGACTACTTCGTCTGGTGGCCATGTCTCGGCGAAAGAGATCCCTCGACCCGAAACCAGCACCAGAAAGGCAATCCGATCTGACTGCCCGCCTGCGACCGCCGCGGTCCGAGCCCCATCGCTCACGCCGAGCAGTCCGATTCGACCTGGATCGATTTCGGTCCTTCCGGCCAAGTACTCGACGGCAAGAACGGCATCGCCTGCATACTCGCTGACACGGCTATTGACCGGGTGTCCGCCGGTCGAGCCACCAACACCGCGCTTGTCGCAGATGAGAACGGCCATCCCGCGGCTCGCCAGATAGTCCGCGATCAGAAAAGGGCCAGCCATGTTACGGCTGAAAGCCCCCAACCCGTGGAGCACGACAACCGCCGCGTGGGGTCCCGGTTCAGCCGGCAGGAGCAACCGACCTTCCAATCGGGCGCTTTCGCTCTCAATCGTCACCTCCTCCTGCCGGTAGACCGTCCCGCGGGTTCCTGAGATCTCCGGCTCGCCTGGCAGCTGCCAGCGGAAACCTCCGGCATCTCCATCGGCCTCACGAACGAATTCGAGCTCCGAGAAGAAGGGACCCGAGTCAGACAGCGCTTCCGCTGCGACGAAGTGATCGGGAGCAACAGGGTAGAGCCGCCGGTAACGTCCCGAGTCGTCGAACAGGAAGTAGGACGCCCCTGTTACGGGGAATGGAGGGCTTTGTTGCACATTGTCATGCCGTCGCACGTACACGGTGCGACCATCCTCCAGTTCGTATGAGCCTTCGTAAGGATCGAAATCGGGAGGAGCGAAGTCGATCATTCGCCGTAGACTGAAACGCCCCGGACTCTCTGCAAGCTCCAGTGTGCCGTCGAGCGCGGAACCTTCTTGATTACCGTCGAATTGAACCTTCCCGGCGGGCAACTCGAGCTCAAATCGGATCCCCGGGTCACCTATCTCCATCCGGGCTACTGCACCCGGCTGGCCGGGCCACATGCGTACCACCTTCACGCCGGGATCCGGCTCATCAGCGATCAGTAGCTCCAGAAAAGTCTCCCAGTCACCCGCCTGGGCGAAACCGATCCAGGTGCCATCCGGAGTCTGCAACTCGTGGCTGCAGGCGGAGAATGTGGCCAGAGAGAAGACAGCGATGGCCGATGTGTGTCTGGCGAAGCGAGCCAAGAGCATCGAGACCTCCAGTTGGTGACAGTCTCGTAGGTGCGAACGTAGCGGGCTCCAGCAGAAACCAACACAGGCGCGTCTATTCGGTCAGCAGTAGTTATCTTGCGACTCGACTCCGCGCTTGACCATTTCCCTCGTCACCGCCTACGCCGGGCTCTTCGCCGGGCCTCAGTCTTTCCGAACAGTGTCAGCGTCAGTGACAGCGCCCACTGACGCTGGCTGCTGCTGGTCAGCGGTATTCACCCTGATACCCGCATAAACCAGCGCTCATCAGCGCCAGTCAGCGCACGGAATCGGCATGGGGCTCAGGAGGTCGCGAGTTGTCCTCGCGCTCCGCGCTCGGAAGGTCTCGCCTTCGGCTCGACACCGAATCTCGCCGCCCCGATTTGGCAAGAAGCGGTCCTGTCGGCAGTTGCGGCAGGGCCGCTTTCTTCGCAGTGCGCCACAGTGTCAGAAACAGTGACAAGACGCTGAGATTGGCACTCGTCCCTCGGGAGCCCTTGCTACTATCCGCCGCCCTCCTGCTGGGTAGTCAGACGCGGACCCCCCCAAAGGCATCGGAGCGGCGCTACCTACCCTGACCGGCAGACAGGCGCTGTCAGGTTCCGGAGGTTGCTGCTCGCACGGCGGCGGGCCGGATGGTATAGTCCGAGCCGAGGCTGCAAGCTTAGTCATCACAAAGACGTTCCTGCCGGAGCCCCCCTCCTGGTGGTTGGCCGCGTTTGCCCAGGCCCCATTACGGAGGTCCAGACCATGGACAGGTACTTTGCTCCCTTCCATCCCCTCCTGCGTAGCGCGCCGCTCATCGGCCTGATCTTCACCTGGGGATGTGCGCGAGGCGATGCAGGTACTTCTGTGTTGCAGGCGGATGTGCCGCTTCACCTCGAGGACCATTCGGAACTGACGGTGATCGAGGGCTCCGAAGTGCCCGAGGACGTTCCGCAGCCTGTCGAGTGGAACTTCGACGAGCCACAACCGGAGTGGAGGGTCGTGGAGCCGTGGGAGCCCGAACACACGCCTACTGAACTCTCGCAGCTGGACGATGCAATTCGGATCTTGGTGGGTGATGTGGACGTGACCGATGACGACAACGACTCCGCGTTGGGCGGCATCTACGTCGATCTACCCGACTGGGAACGCGATGACTGGGCGCATATCCAGGTGAGAGCCCGATCCGAGGCCGACGTCGACCAGATGTCGGTCATCCTCGCGTTCAACCTGCGAGACAAGTCCGATGCGGAGGAGGACGAGGACAAAGGCCCCGTCGAGTTCATGGGGGAGAGGGCCACGGTCATTCACGACGGCACCGTCCAGACGTACAATCTGCGAGCAGACTGGTCCGGAGGTCAGTGGGAGGGGCCGTGGAAGCAGCTCGTGGTCGGCTTCTGGGCCGATAAGGAGGCCAGCATCGACATCCTGTCGGTGACCGTGGTCCCGAAGGAAGCAACGTACGCGGGGGAACCCATCGGCGTGCACAGTGAAGTTCGAAATCGAGTATACAGGCGGGCTTTGTATACCCATGCACCGGGACGAGTCGAGTATCGGATCCGGGTTCCCGACGCCGGTCGTCTGGACCTGGGATTGGGCGTGTTGCGCGAGGATGCGCCGGTGACCTTCCGAATCACCGCGACGCCCGACGGTGCCGAGCCGGAGCCAGTGCTTGAAGAGACATACGACGACAAGGAGAACTGGGCTCAGCGTTCGATCGACCTCTCGCACCTCGCAGGGCAGACCGTGGCTCTCACCTTCGAGACGGAGTCCCCGAGACCCGGCACGGTCGCGTTGTGGGCGGCGCCGACTCTGACCGGAGCGACGGTTCCCGAGAGGCCCAACGTCATCTTCTACGTGATCGATGGCGGCGCGGCGGACTTCATGAGCGTCTACGGCTACAACCGCCGTACGACCCCGAATCTCGAGCGACTGGCGGCCGAAGGCGCCCTGTTCGAATGGGCGCACAGTAATTCGAGCTGGACGAAGCCCTCCACCGCCTCCTTCATGACCTCGCTCCAGAACAGCGCGATAGGCGGCCAGACGAACTGGACCGACCCGGTGCCCGAGCAAATCAAGACCATGGCCGAGCACATGCACGAGGCCGGCCACCAGACAGCGGCGTTCGTAGCCAACCCCATGGCCGGCACGCTCAGCGACCTCCAGCGCGGCGTCGATGTGATGAAGGAGAGCTGGGAGGAGTTCACCTACTTCGGGCGCGAGAATCACAAAGAGTCATCGCGCGTCATGCACGAGCGGTTCTTCGAGTGGCGGGAGGCGTATCCCGGCGGTCCATACTGGGTGCACTTCCAGACGACCGACGTGCACGGTCCCCAGAATCTGCCGATTCCGGCGCCTTTCTCCGGGTTGTTCGTGAGCCCCGAGCAGCGGAAGACGTGGCTGGCATGGCGCGACAGCCTGCAAGAGGCCGAGGGCTGGTGGGGACCCTGGGGAGAGGCATGGGAGAACACGGGCCTCGATCGGGTCGCCTTCTACACGGTATGGCAGGCCCTGTACGATCAGGCGATGGCGTACAACGACTACCAGATCGGCCGGCTCGTGGAGCGCCTGAAGGCCAACGGGGAATGGCAGAACACCCTGCTCGTCGTGGCCGCGGATCACAGCGTTATGTCGGCGGGCAGCGACCAGGGCGTAGCTCTACAGGATTCGGTGCCGGAGCGCTGGAACTGGTCGATACTCAGGCCGACCGTCAGCCGAATCCCCCTCATGTTCATCTGGCCCGGTCACATTGAGGGCGGGCAGCGATTCAGCCAACCCGTCTCGATGATCGACGTGCTGCCGACAATCCTCGACCTGATGGACCTTCCGCAGCCCGAGGTCGCGATGGGCCAGTCGCTCGCCCCGCTCCTGCTGGGGACTGAAGGCTGGGAGCCAAGGCCGGTGATTCTCGACGAGTTTGAGGTCGACCAGGAGACGGGCGAGCTCCGGGGCACGCTCGAGGTCGTGGACGGTCGCTGGGGTGCATCGCTGGAGATCAACCCGGAGCCACCGGATGAGGATGAGGACGAGGACGACGCTCAGTGGAGACGTCCCGTGCCGCTCCTGCTCTTTGATCTGTGGAACGACCCCTTCTGCTTGAAGAGCATGCACGAGGAGCATCCCGAGTTGGTGGAGCACTACACCGAATACCTGGAGGAGCAGTGGGAGGCGCACCAGGCGCTGGCACAATACTTTACCCGCAGTGACGAGGTCGTTCTCGAGCCCGAGCAGCTCGAGACGCTGAGGTCGTTGGGGTACATCCAGTAGAGGTCACGCCGGGCGCTTCGCTATCCAAACTGTAACCGTAGCTGTAACGAAATGAGGAGGACTGAGCGCAACTGAGTGAAAGTGAAATCGCCGAAATGCGCGTGAATGCAAGTGTATGCAGGTGAGTGCATGCACCGCCACACGAATGGGGTTTTTCGCAGGCTACGCCTGCTCAATGTCTCGCTCTTAAGCTCGACGGCAGGAGGTCGCGAGTAGTCTCGCAGGCTCCGCCTGCTCGAATGTCTCGGCTTCGCCTCGTCGGCAACGACGCAGCCGCCCACAGGCGGTCTTCTGTTCGAGGCCCGGATGTTGCGCACGCCGGCAGCTCCAAGCGCGTGCTAGGCTGAACTCGAGTCTGCCAATGAGCCCTCGCCGGCGCCAGAGGGTCGATTGGGTGTCTGAAACGGTAGCTTGAAGTCTTCTACCAACGCTCCGGTAGTCTCTGGCATCCTCTCGCTCAAGAAGGCGCGA
>JBDGWG010000048.1:0-17424 GCA_039585235.1 Gemmatimonadota bacterium
AAGAATGATGGGAGCCTCAAGCGGTCGCCCTTCGCTCTCATGAACGCGATCTACTCAGAGGCGCTACGGGTTTTGTCGGCCAGCGACAACGGCGGCCATTGCAGCAACTGGGCACAGTGGCCGAACAACTGATCTGAAGGTAGTCAGTCGGCTACGCAAAGAGGGCGCCCTTTTTGGGCGCCCTCTTCACATCCAGGTTCCGCGCGCCAGCCGGGTCGCTTACCCCAGCACGTACCGCCCCGCCAGCTCCTTGAACTCCGCCACCTGCGTCTCCTCCCACGCTGTTCCGCGCCCCAGCTCTTCAGCCATGAGCCGCGCCACGCGCGGAGCCATCTCCACGCTCGCCCGCGCGTCGAGCAAAAGAGCTCGCAGCCGCCGGGACAGCACGTCCTCCACGGTCCGCGCCAGCTCGAACCGGGCGGCCCACACGACCTCGGAGGCGCGGTAGGGCAGGGCAGGATGCAGGCGCTCGGCGAGCTCCGGCCGGTCGCGCTCCAGCTCTTCGATCTCCGCCGCGTCCGTACCGTACACGCTCCACGGCTCGGTGGGATCCACCGCATCGGTCCATCCGTGGAGCTGCAGATCCTCGGTCACGCTCCGCCTTTCCGGGAGCCCCGCGACGAGCGCCGCCTGCGTGATCGTATCAGCACCCATACGCCGGTACGTGGTCCACTTGCCCCCCGTGATCGTCACGAGGCCCGCGGGTGACACGAGCAAAGTGTGGTCTCTGGAGATCGCCGCGGTGTCCGAATCGGGATCGCCGACCAGGGGTCTGAGGCCGGCGAACACGCTCAAGACGTCCGACGGTAGCGGATCCCGGGTCAGGTAGCGGATCGCGTGCGTGAGAAGGAACTCGATTTCGTCGTCGAGGGCGCGCGGCTCCAGCGAGGCCTCAGGGACCGGTGTATCCGTGGTCCCCACGACCACGCGCCCGTGCCACGGGACCGCGAAGAGCACGCGTCCGTCGGACGTGTGGGGCACCATGATGGCGCTGTCTCCCGGCAGGAACTCTCGATCGAGGACGATGTGCACGCCCTGACTCGCGGTGACCATGGGGCGCGAGTTCGGGTCGTCCATGCGGCGGATCTCGTCCGTGAACACGCCGGTCGCGTTGATGACGACGCGGGCCCGGATCTCCATCTCGCGGCCCGATTCTTCGTCTACGGCCGAGACTCCCTCGATCGACCCGCTCCCCCCTCCCGACCTCAGCAGGCCAATAACGCGAGCGTAGTTGAGAGGAGTTCCACCCAGGTCTGACAGCGTGCGGACCAGCGTGATGGCGAGGCGGGAGTCGTCGAACTGGCCGTCGAAGTAGATCACGCCTCCGCGCAATCCGTCGGGCTCGACGGTCGGGATGCGCTCCAGCGTCTCCTCGCGCGACAGGTTATTCGAGGGACCCAGGCCGAGCTTTCCAGCCAGAGCATCGTAGAGCTTCAGACCGATGCCGTAGAACGGGCCCTCCCACCAGTCGTATACCGGCACCACGAATGCCAGGTGATGAACGAGGTGCGGAGCGTTCTGGATCAGCAGGCCTCGTTCGTGGAGCGCCTCCAGGACGAGTGACACGTCTCCCTGCTGCAGGTATCGCACCCCGCCGTGGATCAGCTTGGTGCTGCGGCTCGAGGTTCCCTTCGCGAAGTCGGACTGCTCCAGGAGAAGCGTGGTGTAGCCGCGCGACGCTGCTTCGACGGCCACGCCGAGGCCGGTCGCGCCGCCCCCGACTACGAGGACGTCCCACGTGCGCCCGTTCGCCGCCGCCAACAGGAGATCCGCCCGGCTCACCCCGCTCAAGAGGATTCCGCCAGGTGCAGGGTCCACCACTCGCGGGCCCGCTCGCCGTTCCACGGACTCTCGAAAGCCAGCGAATCCAGCGCCGTTGCCAGCTCATCCATATCGCGAAATCGATCGCGCGGAAGCTTCGCAAGACACTTTAGAACAATGTCATCAACTTCTTTGTTTACAGACAATTCACTTACCGTAGACGGAGGTACGGGGTCAACCTTCAAATGCTTGGCGATGACGTCAAATGGCGAAGTCCCCGGGAAGGGAGGCTGACCCGCCAGCATCCAGTACGCCACGCAGCCCACGCTGTACTGATCGGCCCGGTGATCCACCGTGTCTTCGGCGGCCGTCTCGGGAGCCATGAACAGCGGGGTCCCGAACACGCTCCCCACCTGCGTGAGCTGCACGTCGTCCGGATCCGAGCGCAGCTGCTTGGCCAGCCCGAAGTCGAGCACCTTCACGAAGTCGTGCAGCCCGCCGCGCTCCGTGAGGAAGATGTTGGACGGCTTGAGGTCCCGGTGAATGATCCCGCGTGAGTGGGCTTCAGCCAGCGAGCCGCACACCTGTCGGAGTATGTACGCCATACGCTCCGGCGGGATCGGGCCGAAACGCTCTACCATGCGCTGCAGGTCCACCCCGTCGAGGTATTCCATCACGTAGTAGAACGTCGCGTCCTCGCTCCGCCCAAAGTCGTAGATCGTGATCGTGTTCGGATGGCTGAGCGTGGCCGAGAGCTGAACCTCTCGCTCGAAGCGGGCCAGGGCTTCGGGACTGCGGGCGGCCTGCGCCTCCATGACCTTCACGGCGGTGGGACGGCGGATCATGGCGTGGTGCGCCTTGTAGACCTTGCCCATGCCTCCTTTTCCAAGCTCACCCTCGATGACGTAGTTGCCGAGACGGGAGGCGGCGTGGAGCTTGCGCCGCATCGTGTACAGTGTACGCGTGACGTACACGGAGACGGTCCCGAGCACGCCTATCGCGATCGTCTGGTCGATGATCGCCTGCCCGACAGACGTCCCGGCCTGCTCCCAGAACGCGGCCACTTCGGGGACGAGCGCCGAGCCGATGGCTGTGGCGAGGGGGTACAGGACCGTGAACACCACGGCCAGCGTGATCTGGAACGCGAGCGGCCACGGCAGGAGGGCGGCGGTCAGGAAGAGGAACAGGGCCGCGCCCCACAATTGATCGTCTGCGGGATGAAGGATCGCCGTGACCATCACGTCGAGAATGGCGGTAGCGATCAGGGTGGCGAGTACGATAAGAGCCACCGTGCGCACGCTCCACCAGTCACGCCACACGAGCACGAGTCCGATCGCGAAGATGCCGATGAACGCCAGGTGAACGTTGGGCACGAGGAACGTGTAGGGGCTTGCTAGAGGCTCCGGGTTCATGGTTCCGAATCGGTGCAGCACGTTCATCAGTGCGCTGAGCCCGACACCCACCGCCAGCGCTGCCCTTGCCCGCCGCCACATGACCTGCCGCAGCTCCGACTCGAACGTCGTGCCGACCGATGTGCCGGCCGGCATTGCCCGCGTGACCGCTACTCGGTTCGGCATATCAGGCGCCCGGATTCACCGCCTTCACCACGTCGTCGACGTAATCCTCGTACGCGGCGAAATTCTCCCGGAACATCCGCGCGAGATCGACGGCTGTCCGATCGTAGGCTTCCTTGTCCTCCCAGGTGTTGCGCGGATTCAAGACCTCGGGCGGAACGTTCGGGCAGGATTCTGGCACGTGGAGACCGAACACGGGGTCCACGGCGGTCGGCACATCGCGCAGCGATCCGTCCAGCGCGGCGTGCACCATCGCGCGAGTGTGCCCGATCTTCATGCGCTGTCCCACGCCGTGCGGACCGCCCGTCCAGCCCGTGTTCACGAGCCAGCAGTCCACGTCGTGTTCGGCGATCTTCTGGCCCAGCATCTCGGCGTACACCGACGGGTGCAGCGCCATGAATGGCGCCCCGAAGCAAGCGCTGAACGTGGCCACGGGCTCGTCGCCCAGTCCCTTCTCCGTGCCCGCGAGCTTGGCCGTGTAGCCCGACAGGAAGTGGTACATGGCCTGCTCGGGCGTCATCTTCGCGATCGGAGGAAGAACGCCGAACGCATCCGCCGTGAGCATGATCAGATTCCTGGGGTGTCCTGCCATGCCGGTGGGGGACGCATTGGGGATCCGGTCGATGGAATATGCCGCGCGAGTGTTCTCCGTCAGCAGGTCGTCGTCGAGGTCGAGAACCCTGGAGTCCGGGTCGAGCACCACGTTCTCGAGAATGGTGCCGAAACGCCGAGTCGTGTCATAGATTTCAGGCTCCGCTTCCTTCGACAGACGGATCACCTTGGCGTAGCACCCGCCCTCGAAATTGAACACGCCGCGATCACTCCACCCGTGCTCGTCGTCGCCGATGAGGGTGCGCGTGGGGTCCGCCGAAAGCGTCGTCTTCCCGGTTCCGGAAAGACCGAAGAACACGGCGGCGTCCCCTTCCGGACCTACGTTGGCGGAACAATGCATGGGCAACACTTCGCGGGCAGGAAGGAGGTAGTTCATGATCGTGAAGATCGACTTCTTGATCTCGCCCGCGTAACTCGTGCCTCCGATCAGGACCAGTCGTTGCCCCAGGTCCACCAGGATGAACACCGTCGAGTTCGTGCCGTCCACCTCCGGCGCCGCGTGGAAGCCCGGCATCTGGATCACCGTGAACTCGGGCTTGAAGTCGGGGAAATCCTCCACGGGAGCCATGATGAACATGTTTCGGGCGAACATGCTGTGCCACGCGTGTTCCGTGATGATGCGTATCGGCATCCGGTAGTCGGCGTCGGCTCCGGCGTAGCAGTCCTGGACGAAGATTCCCCGGCCTTGCACGTAGGCGGAAAGCCGGCGGTGAATCGCTTCGAAGTTCTCCCCCGAGAAGGGCCGGTTGACGTCTCCCCACCAGACCTTGTCCTCGCTGCTCGGCTCGCGGACCACGAACTTGTCGTTCGCCGAGCGACCCGTATGGTCTCCGGTACGAACGACCAGAGGACCGCCGGCGAGCATGGCCTCGTTGGCCCGGATCGCGTGCTCGTAGAGGGCGGGAGCGGTGTAGTTCCAACGAACGATGTTCGCGGCCCGGATTCCGTGATTCTCGACTCCGTAGCTGCTGATGTACGGCCCGATCTGCTGCATGGCTTTCGCGTCTTCCGTGTCTGGTCGTTTCGTGGAGTTGGCGGCCGCGCACCGGTCGAGGTCACACTGCTACTGCCGGTGGACGGGCGCCGGAGGCGCCGGTGGAGAACAACATACGGCCTCCCGGCGTCTCGCTGAACCCCGGCTGGCAACGCCTGCCGGGCGACGGTAAGTTGCCGCGCTGGATCTCACCCACGAACCGCGGTCCGATCGAGGCTTGAGCCATGATCACACTGACGGGCAGTGACCTTTCGATGGACGAAGTCGTCGCCGTGGCGCGGGGAGGCGAGAAGGTGGCGCCACTCGACGTTCCGGTCCGAGAGCGCATGAATCGGAGCTGCGAGTGGATCGAGGCTGCCGTGGTCTCCGGCGACCGGCCCATCTACGGGGTCAACACGGGGTTCGGCCCCCTGGCCTCGGAGCGCGTGCGCCCCGAGGATGCCGGTCGCCTGTCCCGCAACCTCATCCTGAACTGCTGCGCCGGTGTCGGATCGCCTCTCGCCGAGGACGTCGTGCGCGCCATGATGGTCATCCGGGCCAACACGCTCGCCCGCGGCAACTCCGGCGTGCGGCCGGACCTGGCCGATTCGTTCATTCGCATGCTGAACAAGGGTGTACGGCCGTACGTGCCGTCGAAGGGCTCGCTCGGAGCCAGCGGTGACCTCGCCCCGCTGGCTCACATCGGTCTGGTCATCACGCGGGACCCGGACGGCGACGGTGAGGACACGGGGAAAGCATGGTTCGAGGGTGAGCTGCTGAGCGGAGCCGAGGCCATGGAGAGAGCCGGCATTCCGCGGCTCGTGCCCCGTGCCAAGGAGGGGCTGTCCCTGACGAACGGCACCACGTTCATGCTCGCTGCCGCGGCCCTGGCTACCCGAGACGCGCTCGACCTGCTCGACAATGCGGAAGCCGCTGCGGCGCTCAGTCTCGAGGCATTACGTGCCCGCTCGAACTTCCTCCACCCCGCTCTTCACGAGGCGAGCGGACAGAAAGGGCAGCCCGAGTCCGCCTGGAACCTGCGTCGGCTCCTCGAGGGAAGCCGCCTCCTGGACAGCGATCCGGACCGGGTGCAGGACGCGTACAGCCTCCGTTGCATCCCGCAGGTGCACGGCCCGATCCGGGACGCTGTACGCTTCGTGGCGGGGCGGGTCGACAGTCTGCTCAACGGGACGAGTGACAACCCCCTCGTGTTCATGGACCTTCCCGATGATTTGGGGCCTGACGTCGTGTCGGGCGGCAACTTCCACGGGCAGGGGCTCGCCCTGTGGCTCGATCTCCTGGGGATCGCCGCGGCCGAGGTGGGCGGCATGAGCGAACGCCGCACTTTCCGACTTCTCACCCCGGATCTGTCGGAGGGACTTCCCTCGATGCTGGTCGCCAGTCCGGGTCTCGACAGCGGTCTGATGGTGGTCCAGTACACGGCGGCGGCCCTGGTCTCGGACAACAAGACGCTGGCGCACCCCGACAGCGTGGACTCGATCCCGTCCAGTGCCAACCAGGAGGATCACGTGAGCATGGGGGCGAACGCGGCCCGGCACACGCTGGAGATCCTGGAGAACCTGCGTCACATAGTGGCGATCGAGCTTCTGACTGCCGCCCAGGCCGTCGATCTGCGGGAGGCCGGCGCGGACGGCCTCGCCCCTCTCACCCGCACCGTGCACGACAAGATTCGGAGCCGCGTGAAGTTCCTCGAGCACGACCGGGCGCTCACGCCGGATATCGAGGCCGTCGTGGACCTCGTCCGGTCCAACGCGGTTCTGGCCGACGTTCGCGAACACTGAATCCCCTGCCAGACCTCCAGAATCACGAAAGGCGGACCCTGGGATGACCACCTGGAATGACGACGACGTGGCGGCGTTTCTGCAAGTAATCGACAGCGAGGATGATCAGACCGGGGGAGGCACCGCATCTGCCATCTCCGGAGCCATGGCCGCCGGCCTTGCCGGCATGGTGGCCCGGCTGTCGGTCGGCAGGGAAGGGATGGAGCCGGAGGAGTACTACCGCGAGATCGACGCCGAGGCGCAGGTCCTCACGGCCTCCCTGATGCGCGGCGGCAGTGACGACGCCGAGGCGTTCGGCGCGGTCATGCGGGCATTCACACTTCCGAAGGGCACGGACGACGAGAGGGCGGCCCGGTCGGGGGCGATCCAGGGCGCAATGCTGGGTGCGGCCCGGGTGCCGCTGGAGAATGCCGAGCGCTGCTCCCGCGTGCTGGATCTGGTCGACCGACTCGAGGGGCGTTCGAACCCGAACGCGTCCTCCGACCTCGCGGTCGCCCGAGCCCTGGCGAGGACCGCACTCGAGGGTTGCCTCGCCAACGTGGCCGTGAACGTCGAGAGCATCAAGGACGAGAAGACCGCGACCGCGCTGGCGGCGCGCGCGGACGAACTGGCCTCGGCTCTGAAACCGGTGGAGGCCGACAATGGCTAAGGTCCTGATGTGCAAGGCCAACATCAGCGAGGGGCGCCGCAAGGACGTGCTCGAGCGCGTGGCCGATGCGGTACGGGCGGTGCCGGGCGTGACGCTGGCGGACTGGTCCGGCGACCCCGATCACAACCGGGCCGTATACACCTTACTTGGCCTGCCGGCGGCGGTCCTCGAGGGGGCGAAGGCCTTGACCGACACGGCGCTCGAGCTCATCGACATGACAGGCCACGAAGGCGAGCACCCGCGGATGGGTGCGGTGGACGTGGTGCCGTTCATACCTCTTCGTGAGATCGAGACGGAGGAGGCCGTGGATGTGGCGCGGGCCTTCGGGTCGTGGCTCGGCGCGAGAGGCGTGCCCGTGTACTACTACGAGGACGCGGCGACGCGTCCCGAGCGCCAGGGCTTGCCGAAGATCCGCAAGGGCCAGTACGAGGCATTACGCGAGAAGCTGACCGATCCGGAGTGGGAGCCCGACGAAGGGCCGGCGGAGTTCAATCCACGCACCGGCGCGACGGTTACCGGGGCCAGGTTCCCACTGGTCGCGTTCAACGTGAATCTTCTCACCGACGATCTGGAGATCGCGCAGACGATCGCTCGCTCCGTTCGGCACATCAACGGCGGGTATCGATTCGTTCGCGGAATGGGGTTCGCGCTCGAGGACAGAGGCATGGTCCAAGTGTCGATGAACCTGACGAACTACACCCGGACGCCGATCCACAGGGTCCTCGAAACGGTGCGTTCCGAGGCGGCCCGATACGGCGTGGCGGTGGCGGGCACGGAGCTGATCGGGTCCGTCCCCCTGGGAGCGCTGGAGGAGGTCGTGCGCTTCTATCTCCAGACTCATGACTTCTCGACGGAGCAGGTCGTCGAGACAGCGCTCATCGACTGAAGGCGGGGCGGAGCGACATGTCCTCGGACGCCGAGCGGATGAACGATAGACGACCCGCCGCGGATCTCGTGATTCACGGCGCGTCGGAGGTCCTCACGTGCACCGTCGCCCCGGGCTCCGCGCCGGACCGGATCCCGAACGGTTCCGTGGCCGTCGGCGACGGGCGGATCCTGGCGTTCGGCTCACGGCGAGAGGTCGCGGATGCGGTGCGCCTGGACGGCGCCGAGATCGTCGAGGCTTCGGGTGGAGCCGTGGCCCCGGGGTTCATCGACGCGCACACCCACCTGGTATTCGGCGGCTCACGCGTCCACGAGTACGCGGCCCGTCTCACACGCTCCCGGGAGCAGGTGGAGGCGCTCGGAATCCCGACCGGTATCATGGCCACGGTCGAGATGACACGGCTCGAGGATCCCGAAACGATGTTCGCCAGCGCCGCCGCCCGGCTGGGTGAGATGCTGGGCCACGGCACGACGACGGCGGAGAGCAAGAGCGGCTACGGACTCGACGTGCCCTCCGAGCTCAAGCTGCTCCTGGTGAACCGGCGGCTGAACGACTCGCACGACATCGACGTCGTCAGCACGTTCATGGGGGCGCACGACTTTCCACCGGACATGGCGCGTGAGGCCTACGTGGATCAAGTCATCGATGAGATGATCCCGCGGGTGGCGGAGGAAGAGCTCGCCGGCTTCTGCGACGTGTTCTGCGACGACGGGTATTACACGGTCGAGCAGTCCCGGCGAATCCTGGAGGCCGGGATGGCGGCCGGCCTCGGGCCCAAGATCCACGCCGACCAGTACTCGGACATCGGCGGAGCGGATCTGGCAGCTGATCTCTGCGTCGTCTCCGCCGATCATCTCAACTTCACCGCTGCGGCGGGCCTAAAGCGCATGGCGCAGGCGGGCGTGGTCGCCGTCCTCATGCCGCTCATCGACTTCGCGGTCCGGCATCCGAGGCCGATCCGGGCGCGCGAGTGGGTGGACGCAGGACTGGAGATCGCGCTGGGGACGGACCTGTGTCCGGGCGGGTACTCGGTCAGCATGCCGCTCGCGATCCAGTTCGCGTGCCGGTGGAACGGACTCTCCCCCGACGAGGCGTTGCGGGCGGCTACGGTCGGCAGCGCAAGTGCGTGCGGAATCGAGGACAGGGGATCGATCACCGTCGGCGCCGCCGCGGACCTGCAGGTGTGGGACGTGCCATCGCTGGAGGACATGGTGTACCGGATCGGACACAACCCCGTCCGAACCGTGATCAAGAATGGAAAGGTGGTGGTCTGATGGCGGGAAGCACCGGACCGAGACCGATCCGGGCCCCCAGGGGTCGTGAAATCAGTTGCAAGGGCTGGCAGCAGGAGGCGGCCGTCCGAATGTTGATGAACAACCTGGATCCAGAGGTCGCCGAGCGCCCGGACGACCTGGTGGTGTACGGTGGTCGCGGTCAGGCGGCGCGCGACTGGGAGAGCTTCGACGTCATCGTCCGCACTCTCCGCGAGCTGGACGACGACGAAACGCTGCTGGTGCAGTCCGGCAAGCCGGTGGGCGTGTTCTACACTCACAAGGACGCCCCCCGCGTGCTGATCGCCAACTCCAATCTCGTGCCACACTGGGCCACGCAGGACCACTTCGACGAGCTGGCGGCGAAGGGCCTGATCATGTTCGGCCAGATGACGGCCGGAAGCTGGATCTACATCGGCACGCAGGGGATCCTGCAGGGCACCTACGAAACGCTCGGAGCGCTCGCCACACAGAAGGGGTGGGACGGGCTCAAGGGGAAGGTCGTGCTGACGGGTGGTCTCGGGGGCATGGGTGGCGCCCAGCCACTCGCGGTCACCATGAACGGGGGCGTGGCCCTGGTCGTCGAGGTGGACCCGAGCCGGGCGATGAGACGGCTCGAAACGCGCTACGTGGACCGCGTGGTCGAGAGCACGGACGAGGCGGTCGCCATATGCGAGGCGGCCCGCCAGGCCGGGGAGGCTATGTCCGTGGGCCTCATCGGCAACTGCGCCGAGGTGCTGCCGGACCTGGTCGAGCGCGGCTTCGAACCGGACGTGGTGACCGACCAGACTTCGGCGCACGACGTGCTCATGTACGTGCCGATCGGCCTGAGCGTCGAGGAAGCGGCGGCTCTGCGGAAGAGCGATCCGAAGGAGTACGAACGCCGCTCGATGCCGTCGATGGCCCGGCACGTGGAAGCCATGCTGGAATTCCAGCGACGCGGCTCCGAGGTGTTCGACTACGGCAACAACATCCGCCAGAGGGCGCTCGACGCCGGGGTGGAGGATGCGTTCGCGTTCCCCGGCTTCGTTCCCGCCTACATCCGGCCGCTGTTCTGCGAGGGCAAGGGACCGTTCCGTTGGGTGGCGCTGTCCGGCGATCCGGAGGACATCTACCGAACGGATGAGGCGGTGATGGAGCTGTTCCCGGAGGACGAGCACCTTCACCGTTGGCTCACCATGGCCCGGGAGAGGGTCGAGTTCCAGGGGCTCCCGTCCCGGATCTGCTGGCTGGGGTTCGGGGAGCGAGCGCGAGCCGGTCACCGGTTCAACCAGCTGGTGGCGCGCGGCGAGGTCAAGGCCCCGATCGTGATCGGGCGTGACCACCTCGACTCGGGTTCGGTGGCGAGCCCGAACCGTGAGACGGAGGGCATGAAGGACGGCACCGACGCCGTGTCCGACTGGCCGATCCTGAACGCTCTGATCAACGCCGTCGGTGGCGCCACGTGGGTTAGCTTCCACCATGGAGGAGGCGTCGGGATCGGTTTCGCGCAACACGCCGGCCAGGTGATCGTGGTGGACGGTACGGTAGCTGCCGAGCGCCGGCTCGAACGCGTCCTCACGACGGATCCGGGGATGGGAGTGATCCGACACGCGGACGCCGGATACGAGCGCGCCATCGAGGTGGCCCGCGAGCACTGCATCAAGATCCCGATGCTGGGGATCGGCTATGGTGGCGAGGAGCCCTGCACCGAGGACGACCGCTAGGTCTTGTCGGTCCCGTCGTCCGCTGTCTCGTCCAGGAACCGCCGGAGGGCCTCCCGGTCCTCCGGACTGCCGAACAGGGTCGCGCCCGTCTGCAAGAGGTCGGCGACGACGTCGTCCAGGTCTCTCAGAGCGCGGCGCTCGGCGGAGGCGCTCAGATCTCCGATGAACGGCCAGAGCCGGTCGCGGAGATCCGCCGGCAAGACCTGATCCAGGTACTCGAGCGCGAAGCTGTTCAGTTCCTGGTCGTTCAGGACGATCCCGTGGTAGGCGGCGCGGACGGTATCCGAATCCAGCACCAGGCTCAGCAGCCGGAACGTGTGCTCCAGGCTCAGCTCGCCGCGGACGCCGACGCGCTGCTCCACAAATCCGTCGTCGGCCTCGGCGTCGAGTAGCCGGGCCAGCTCCCACACGGGCTTCTCCCGACTGAGCTGAGCTCGGATCGCCGCCCACACTTCGCGCTTCCAGTCTCCCCTCGACTCCGCCATGGACTCGAGGCGGCGCCGATAGAGAGCGAGGGCGACGCGGTAACGCACCTCGAACCGTGCGGCCCCGAGGGCGTCGATCAACGCTCGGTCCGCATCGGGGTGGTCAATCCGGGCGAGTACCCTGGGTATCCGGCGTCGGATTACGAAGTCGGCGGTGTCGTCGCCCAGTACGGAGCTCAGGTAGGGCACGCCCGCAACGCCGATGTCAGCCATGGCCCGGACGGACGGTCCCAGCCAGCCGTCCCGCGCCAGCAGCGGCACCAGGCGGGGCACGTCCTCCTCCGCCCAGCGTTCCGTGTTCAGCAGGGCCCGATCGATCAGGGCGGGGTCGCCAGAGCCCAGCATGTCGGATGCGCTGAGAACCCGGGGATCGGGAGTGCGGGCCGCGGGATCGGTTCGTTCGTGCGGCCGCATGTCCTGGTGGATCCCCGTCGCAGCCAGGACCCGGGTGATGTCCAGCCGCGTCAGGGTCGCTCCGAGGCGGTCCACCCGGTCCAGTCCCGCCCCCTCCACGACCTCCGCATCGTTTCCACTCTGCTCGAGGCGATTCCTGAGCGTAGCGACGTACTGTGTCCCCATCGCCCGGGCGAGGCCCAGCAAGAAAAGGGTGGCCACGATCACGAACGCGGAGAGGAAGCGGGAAGGAAGATGCCCCAGCGTTACCCAGAGAAGGACGATCGCCGCTCCCAGTCCGTCGCCCGCGTTGTCGACCATGGTGTCGATGAAAGCCTTGGCGCGCCGGCGCAGGGCCGGTGATACCGGGATCCACAGAAGCTCGGCGACGGTGCGGTACAGCGATTTCCCGAGCGTGTTGTCGGCGCCGCGCACGACCGTGGCCATGAACAGTCCGGGGACCACGAGCATGCCGGCTGAGCCGAACAGGAGGGCGAGAGGAAGCAGGGCCAGGCTCCAGGCCACCCCGGCGCCAGCCAGGATGCGGCTGGCGACGAACACCTGGATGACGAAGGCCAGGCCACCGGTCCAGCCGCGGAAGGCGCCCATGAAGGAGGCAATACGCGTGTTTATGGCCGCTACGGCTTCTTCACCCACGAGTCCAGCTCGGGCCGCTTCCGCCGTGGCGCTGACCTGAATGGCCTCCTGGAGCTGCCACGTGACGATGTAGCTGGCAGCGGACGTCAGCAGAACGATGGCAGCGATCAGCCGCAGGTGGCGATTCGAGGTGAGGGCGCGCAAGCTCTCTAGCGGGCCCAGTCTCGGTTCATCCCGATGGCGCTGCCCGTGCCCGAGCCGGTCGCGGGGGATGAGCTCCAGTACCACGAGGGCCAGGAGGAGGAAGCCCACGAGAAGCGGTACCAGGTGCACGGGCTCGAATCTCGTCAGCAGCCCCGAGAGCGACAGGCCGGTGACGAGTGTACCCATCGCTCCCCCGGCGCTGATCAGTCCGAACAGCCGCTTGGCTTCGCGCACGGCGAACACGTCCGAGACGATGATCCAGAAACCGGACGTCACTAGCAGGGTGGACACGACCGTCAGGAGATAGAACAGCACGGAGGCGACGCGGGAGTCCAGCCTCGGGGCCGGCAGCAGGACGAAAATGTAGATCAACAAGAGCCCGGCGGACGTCAGCCCGACGACTGTCCGCATCACGTTGTGCGGGGATCGACTGGCCAGCTGCCGGGAAAAAACGGCCACCGCCGGAAGGCCCACGACGAGGCTGGCATACAGGATGTAGGGGAGCGTGTCGGCGTCGAAGTACCCGAGGTAGAAGGCGTCCCTCAGGGCTAAGGCCAGCACCGCGAAGCCCATGATGAAGAACGCACCGAGCACGCTCAATACCACGAGCCGGAGCTCGGGAGCCCTGATGTTCAGCCACTCCGTGAGCCTGTCACGCAGGTCCATCAGGCGGCCCGGACTCTACTCCGGCCTTCCCCGGGGCCGCAGGAGCCGCAGGAGCGCTCGCTACCCGTCAAGCCGACACGCCTTCCTGGACCACGTGCTCCATGGCCTCGACGAACCGGTCAATCTCCTCGGGGGTCGTGTACACGCTCGGCGAGACCCGTATTCCCTGGAATTCGTCGTGCACGATGGGCGTGACGATGATCCGGTGCTCACCAAACAGCCAGGTCGCCAACTCGCCCGGATCCACCCCCTCGATCTCGACGTTCGCGATTCCACATGCCAGGCCCGGCTTGAGGCTCGTATGCAGGCGCACACGGTCGTGCTCCAGCAACCGATTCGCCCAGGAGTCGCGCAGATACACGAGCCGCGCTTCCTTCCTCTTGCCGCCGATCCCCTGGTGGAACGTGAGGGCTTCGGCGATCGCCAGGTAGGGCGCAGCCGGGTGCGTGCCGATCTCCTCGAACTTGCGGATGTCGTCGTCCATTCTCTCGGGCGCCGCCATCATCGGCCACACGCCGGCGATCCGTTCCCTTCGCAAGTACAGGAGGCCGGTCCCGTGGGGCGCGAACAACCACTTGTGGAGGCTTGCCGAGTAGTTGTTGCACTCCAGATCCGAGATCCGGAAGTCGAAGTGGGCTAGCGCGTGCGCCCCGTCCACGATCACGGGGATGTTGTGGCGCCGAGCCATCTCGACCACCTCGCGCACGGGGAGGATCTGTCCCGTGAGGTTGATCATGTGGCACATCAGGATCAACCGCGTGCGAGGCGTGATCCGCTGCTCGAACCGACGCACGATGTCCGCCGGCTCCTCCGCCGGAACGGGGATCGAGAATTGCTTGAGCACGATTCCCTCACGGCGCTCCCGCTGCTGAAAGGTCGTGATCATGCGCGGGTAGTCCTGATTGGTCGTCAGGACCTCATCGCCGGGCTCGAGGTCGATCCCGAGCTGAAGGGTCTGGAGACTCTCCGAGGCGTTCCGGGTGAACGCGATCTCCTCGGCGTCGACTCCCCACTCGCGCGCCACCCGCTGCCGTACGGCCTCGCGCTGCGGCTCCAGGATGCGCCACATCGTGTATACGGGCGCCTCGTTAGAGTAGTCGAGATGTCGCTTCATGGCGTCCTGGACGTAACCCGGCGCCGGGCTCACACCCCCGTTGTTGAGGTTCACGAGCGAGCGATCCACGGTGAACGCTCGGGCCACGTCGGCCCAGAACGTCTCGTCCACCGCGATCTCGGCCGCGGACCCTTCGCGCACGGACAGGGACTCGAGAATGTCGGCGGTCTCGGACAGTCGCGGCAGAGGAAGGGGGAAGCCGGTCGCCGCCGCGAAGGAGGGAAGGCCGATGGCCCCGAGGAAACGACGCCGCGTGTACATGGCATGGACCTCCAGAGATTAGCTGCCGGACCCGGGGCGGGCCCGGCAGCGCACGGCGTGCTAGCCTAGTTCATTCCGCCCATTCCCGGCATCACCTGCGGCTCTTCCGTGATCGTGCTCACGGCGTCATCGCCGTAGCCCATCAGGACAACCGAGCCCTCGCCGGATGCCTTGATCATTCCGAATGGAACATCCAGGCTGATCCATGCCTCTCCCATCTCGCCCGGGTTCCGAATGTGGAAGGTCTCGAACGTCCCCGCCGGGACTTCGATCGTCTCCTCGCCCAAGTCCTCGGCGGAGGCGCAGTTCTCGGCGAAGTCGAACATCGGATTCCCGGCCATCTGCTGCTGCATCATGCCCAGCATCTGCGACGGCATCCGCATTGCGGGCTGGCCGGGGGCCTTGAAGATCACTTCGGTGACCTGATCCGGAGTGAACGGGAATCCGGGGACCAGCATCTGAACCACGATCGCGCCCTCGGACGTCGTGACCTGCATCTCGTACCAGAAGTCACTCCCGTCACGGTTTACCACGGCGAACCGCAGCGTGCCGTCCTCGCCGCTTTCGGGATCCGTAAATGCGTACTCCGACCAGTCTCCCGCTTCCGCGCTACCCACCGCGTCACAGATCGCGTCGCGATTCTGTCCCCGCAGTCCGGTGGCCCCGATCACGAGACCGACCAATGCCAGCATGACAGACTTCTTCAGCATTTCCTGTCTCCGTTCCCATTCGTCACCCCGTGATCGCAGCCGGCTGCCGCGGCGGGTCACGTAAGATGACAGCTTTCGTCCGGCCCGCAAAGTCGGCGCACGCCCCGCCATCGTCCGCGTCACTCTCCGATGACCTTGATCAGGATCCGTTTCGGGCGCCGTCCGTCGAATTCGCCGTAGAAGATCCTCTCCCACGGCCCGAAGTCCAGGCGCCCCTCCGTGACCGCCACGACCACCTCCCGTCCCATGATCTGTCTCTTGTGGTGCGCGTCGGCATTGTCCTCGCCCGTGCGGTTGTGGTGATACCGCTCCGGGCTCGCGTCAAACGGCGCCAGCTCCTCGAGCCACTTCTTGTAATCACGGTGCAGGCCAGGCTCATCATCGTTGATAAACACGCTCGCCGTGATGTGCATGGCGTTGACGAGGCAGAGGCCCTCCCGTATGCCGCTCGCGCGAACCTCGGCCTCCACGTCGGCCGTAATGTTGAGGAAGTCCATGCGCTGCGGAACGTTCATCGTCAGGTGACGCGTGTGAGACTTCATGCGGTTTGCTCCGGCTCGAGTACATCATGCCCTTGTACGGGGAAGCGCGTGGGGCCTATGTTCCGGCGCGTCAACCGGGAGTATCCACTGCCGCCATGTTGACGGCAACCTGATCCTGCCGGCCCGTCACCCTGATACTCTAACACAGGGCCCGGATGACCCAGACAATCCAGTTGGTATGGAACGGCGACTTTCGATTCAGCGGCACAAGCCGTGGCGGATCGATTACGGCGATCGACGGGAACGCCGAAGAGGGGACCACGCCCGTCGATCTGCTTCTTCAGTCCGTGGGCGCGTGCGCGGCCACGGATGTGGTAGACATCCTGAAGAAGGCGCGCCAGGACGTACAGGGAATGGCGGTCGAGGTCGAGGCCAAGCGACGGGAAGAGTCGCCGCGCCACGTCAAGCGGTTGGATTTCAGGTTCCGTATCAAGGGGCCCGTAGATCAGAAGAAGGCGGAGCGTGCTGTGGATCTGTCGCTCGAGAAGTACTGCAGCGTCTTCCACACGCTCAGGATGGATATCATGCTGGATGTAGAGGTGAGGGTCGTTTCCTGAGGGCGCGGGTCACTCGACCCGGGCATCGGATCACACCCTCAAGACTCTCCTCAGAACCCGTCGGGCCACTTCGAGACCCACCAACAACAGGACTTTCCGCAACAGACTATCTCCTGGCTAAATGCCGAAGCCCCTGGACGGGCCCCGCTTCCGTCACATGATACGTAATCCTCGCGGGTCGTGTTTCACCTGCCTATCTTCAGGACATGCGGGTTCGAATCCCGCCCCCTCCGCTATATTTGACAAGAAGTTACAGCTCCGATGGGTTGGCTGGCTCTGACGACGGTTGAGCGGTGTTACCCAAAGTGTTACCCGAGTCGGCCAGCTCGAATGTGGCTCAGACGGCCCGCACTTCAGGGGCCAGGTCAGGCCCGGAGGGTTGCGGCCAGACTAACTTAACTTGTGGTACCACTCTTGGGGGCAGGTCAGCCAGTTTCACTGAGGCAGCAGATGGTTTCGACAGTTGGTATGGCCTCAGCCTCTCAGCTACTGTCGTACTGAAGCCGGGACAGCAGGTAATGGTGTTCCCTGAGGTTGCGACAGACCTCTACGCCACCTCTTACTTCTCCGGCCACCTGGTCTACACCTGGTAAGAAAGAACTCAAGCGCCCGGTTCACGCCGGGCGCTACGCTTTGGTGGCCCCGACCGGGGCTCTTTCAC
>JBDGWG010000049.1:0-21778 GCA_039585235.1 Gemmatimonadota bacterium
GTGAGGATTACCCCGGCATCCCCTACTGGACCCACTTCCAGACGGTCGACGTACATGAGGACTTTCCCGCATTGGAGCCTTTCGCCGGCCTCTTCGTCGGCCCCGAGCAACGCAGAACTTGGAGGGAGTGGAACGAGCGTCTCCGCGAGGAGGGCGGGCACGGCGTCTACTCGGAAGCCTACGAGAAGACAGGCCTCAGCCGGGTGGATTTCTTTACCCTCCACCAGGGAATGTACGACGAGACGATGGCCCACAACGACTACCAGATTGGGCGGCTCGTAGAACGCCTCAAGGCAATTGGCGAGTGGGAAAACACCCTGCTGATCATCGGTGGTGATCACAGCACGGAAGCAGCGATGGACGACATGGGAGTGGCGATTCAGGATTCGCTCACTCCCGAGTGGAACCACCCGATTCTCCGCGCCTCCATCAGCAGGGTCCCACTGATCTTCGTGTGGCCGGGGCGCATAGAAGGCGGGCAGCGTTTCAGTCAGCCGGTGTCGATGATCGACGTCCTTCCGACGATTCTCGACCTTGCGGGCCTCCCCCAGCCGGAGGTGGCGCAAGGCCAATCGCTCGCTCCACTGCTGCGAGGCGGGGAAGGCTGGGAGCCGCGTCCGGTAATACTCGACGAATTCCGTGTAGACCCGGAGACCGGAGTGATGAGTGGTTTGATCGAAGTGATTGACGGGCGGTGGGGGGCATCGCTTGAGATCAAGCCTGATCCTGAAGAAGAAGGCGATCTGCTCCTCATAGAGTTGAACAGGCCCACTCCGCTGCTTCTCTACGACCTGTGGAACGACCCATTCTGCCTGCACAGCCTTCATGCGGAGCGGCCGGATCTGGTGGAGAAGTACACCGCGTTCCTGGAGTCGCAGTGGGAAGCGCATCAGGCGCTGGCACAACGGTTCACTCAGTCGGGCGAGGTCGCCTTGACGCCTCAGCAGCTCGAGACGCTGCGCTCGTTGGGATATATCCAGTGAAGACTTCCTCCATGAGGGCGGTTTCCAGGCAATCCCCAGCACCTGAGTCGGCGCCTTACCTCCAGAACTGTACCCGTAGCTGTAACGAAATGAGGAGGAATGAGCGCATGTGAGTGAAAGTGAAATCACGGAAATGTGCGTGAATGCAACTGTATGCATGTGAGTGCACGCACCGCTAGGCGAATGGGGTTGTTCGCAGGCTGCGCCTGCTCAAGGTCTCGCCTTCGGCTCGACAACAGGAGGTCGCGAGTTCGAATCTCGCCGCCCCGATTGAGTAAGAGACGGTCCTGTCAATAGTTACGGCAGGGCCGCTTTTTTTGCAGTGCGCCACAGTGTCAAGAGCAGTGACAAGTCACTCTGGCTGACACTGACTTCCGGGAAGTTTCAACAGATCGGCCTGCCCACCTGCGTAAGACTCAGACGCGCCCCGGGGACAGCCGGCTGCAGATCAGATGACAAATCGCCGTACACAGTCCAAGTGTAGTTTGTGGTCTCGACGCCCAACGGATCTGTCGTTCTGCTGCGGGCGCAAAACGAATCAGTTCCAGCGTAGCGAAGCGCAGCCGGACTCCGCTGAAAACGCGATCCGTCAGCAGCAACGACGTGTTAGATAGTGGTTCTCTTCGGCAGACTCAACTCAGCAAGTCAAGGAGCGCCTTCGTGGCCTCCTCTATCTGCCCCAAGTACCAGATGCGGTTTACGTAGCTCTCGCGGAGCCTGCTCAACGCGGCCCGCCCTTCGGGCACACCGACGATCGCCAAATACAGACGAACTTCTCGCGGCGAGCTGGGGGCAATATCCGGGGTCAAGACGTTCTCTCCTTGGATACCGAGTCGCGTAATCGCGTCCTGCTGAATCTGGACTGCGCGCCTAAACTCTTCGAGATCTGCTTGGAGGTGACTGACGTATCCGAGGATTTCGGAGCGTACCCGAGTATCCCGAATCAGCGCGAAATCGCCCGTCTGGACGAGGGCAGTGACGGTGCCATCCCGTAGTCGCGGATCGGAATACCACCACGATCCGTCACGGCGCCCGAGCCATGCGCCCACCGAGTCCGCACTCGGGGGAGACTCCTGTTGTGCGGCCTCCCACAGATTCAGAGCGACATCCAGGTGCTTCTGTTCGAGGGCGGTCGCTTCTGCGATTAGTCGCAAGTTCTCTCGCGAGTCCGCGGCGACCTGCTCCAGGTAGTAATCTTCGTCGCCGCGATCTGTTTGATACTGCCTACACGAATCGACCGAAAGGGCGGCAAGAACTCCGCCGACGATAACGACGAACTCTGAGACGAACCTGGTAACTCGGCGCATCCGGCGAACCTTCATCAACCCTCATCTCAGAAGAGGTGGGCCGGACCAAGTGGGCCGTCCACTGTCTAACTTACGTTCGATGTCCGAACCGCCCCCATGGATTCACGGGCATAGCACGACCTCAAGTGAAGTGCTCGCCTCGAAAAATGATAGTCGGACGGGCATCAAGGCGTAGTCAAGGCGAGCGGCGTGACACTGTCCCCGACACTGGCTCCGTCTAAGTTGCTGCAGTATCGACCGGCTCATCTGCTTCGGGGTCAGGAGGGCTGACGCGGCTTCGGACCCTCTGGCACCGCTTATCCAGATCCCGCCCTTTCCGCTTCCCCCGCGGCCTCGTCCCACCGCCTTTCGAGATTGTGCTTGCGCGCCTCCGTCTCGATGATGCGGAGGATTTCACTGGCATCCTCCACTTGGCCTTTGGCGTTCAGCGAGCGTGCGAGCAGGATCGCGGACCAGCAGGCGTAGCGTGTAGCGCAGGCCGCGGCTGGCCCACCTTCGGCACCCCGCACGAGAGGATCGAGCATCTCGACGATGCGATCATGCTGGCTCAGGTCGAACAGGCGGAATACGTAGTCCAGCCGCGCCCTGTCATCGTCCGGGAAGTCAGCCAGGTAAGCCGCGCCAACGTCCAGGAAGAGCGCGGTCATGTCGGCCCGAGTCATCGCCCTGAGATACGCGCGGCGAACGCCCTGGTTGGAGCTGTTCAGCATCGGCAGAAACCCGTTCGGATCCAGACGCACCTCGGCGAGCGGTTCGTCCATAGTTACTTTTAACTCGTGTTCACCGCCGTCCTCTAAGGCCTCGGGCGTGAGCGTTCGTTCGAGCCGCGAGCCCGACGTGCCGATGAGCAGCACGTCCACGTCGAACGGCACCGTGCCAGCCCGTCTGACACGCACGGTGTGGGCCCAGCCCGCGGGAACCTCCTCGGACACGATGTCGAGCACGTCATACTCGATACGGGCATCTCCGCGAACCCATTCTTTGAAGAACCCCTTTGCGCCGGTTGCCCCCGCAGCTTCCAAGCGCGCCACATAATCCTCGAGCGGCAGCGCTCGGTAGGGATAGTCACGCAAAATACCTCGCTGCAGCTCCACGTACCGCTCGGGGCCGAGTCTTCGGGCTTGCAGGTATACCCCGACCGTGGCCTTGCCGTGACGGATGAGCGTGTTGTAGTCGAAGCCCAGTTCCTCTTCTTCCTCTCCAGTGAGCCCCAGCGTCTGCTCCCGGTTCTCGAGCATGGCCTGCAGGTAATCAACAAGCATGTCGCCGGCGCCGGGGTCACGCAGCACCTCGTCAACCGTTCGGCCCGACGTCTCGGCCATATACAGGTGGTCGGCCCAGATCCCGTTGGCCAGGTTGAGCCAGTCCAGTCGCTCGCTCGTGGCGCTCAACACGTACAGGCCCCAGTAGTAATGGCCGAGCTCGTGCGCGGTGATCCAGCGGAGAAAGCTCGGCCGGAGAGTACCGCGGTGGATCATGAACACATTGGGCAGGGGGTACCCGCCGCTCCAGCGGCTCGGCCCGGGAACGATCCCGATCTGCTTCACCGGTAGAAACCCGTAGGTGTCCCGGTACCACTCCACGGCCTCCGCCGCGAGGCCGATCGCCTGCCCGAACGGCTCCGGGTCGTCGTGAGGAATAAGGCCGATGACCTTGTAGCCGTCGCCCTCCACCTCGTGCACCTCGAATCCCTCTGCCAAGCTGACGCTGAAACCCTCCACATGCTCGGCTTGGAAGGTCGCCCGCGTGAATCCACCGTCCTCGGCGGCCTGACTATCCGGGGTGCCGCTCGTCACGGCGGCAAACTCGGACGGATAGTCGAGAGTAACGAGGAAGTCCTTGAACCTGCCTCTCGCGTTCCCGGCACCCACGACGTCCGGGTACCAGTACGATCCTGGGCCTACCGACCAGAAGCTGTGGTAGCCGAGCAGGTCGTAGCTCGTGTTGAATGCGCACATGTAGTCGATCTCGACGACGACGACCTCGCCAACGCGGGCTGCCACCGGCAGGCTCACGCGCAGATAACCCTCGGCCACGTCGGCCGTCCGCAGCTCGTCCGCGATGCGTACGGATGTAATCTTGAGACGCGGCCGATCGAGTGAGTCCGCTCCCGCGGACTTCAGGTCGAGGCGGATCTCCGACGGCGACCACAGGAGCGAGTATGGCACCTCGATTCGAGCATGTCCCTGGATCTCGGAGCGCTCCACATCGAACCTCGCGTCAATTGTATACTGGAGACGGCCGACTTCCTGTGCTTCGGCCGACCCCGCCGTAACCTGAAGAGCGATGGCCACGAGTGAGGCGGCGTAGAGAGTGTTTCGCATGTCTATCCTGCTCCTGCCTGGGCGTTGACAGCGTGGTCCGGTTCAGAGACCCCGTTGAGTAGACGAACGCTCTGATCGCGAGCGGTGATTTGATCTTCGCGGCCTGTCTCGTGCCACTGAATAAAGGGACCCGGATACTGTCGAAATGGTTGTAAGCATGCCCAATGGTTGTAAGCATGCCCAAGAGCTTCAAACTGACCTTATGCTTCGGGGTCAGGAGTGCAGGCGACCGGCCGACTGATTGAGATTCAGACGTTCGGGGCTGCTGCCCCTGCACTTCGGCCGACATGCAACGGCAGCTGTCACCAGAGAGGCAGGGCACCCCCCGGCGGGCTCGATTCATTGAGCGTATATTGAAGGTGCCTCCCCGACGTTTTCCCCCACGACGTTCTCACCAGTGCCCTCCTCCTGGTCACAGCGCCCCGCTTCCGGAGAGGTTGATGGCTATGTGCTCCCTACGAGGCACCTGCACCGCCACCCTGCTCGCCTTTGCTGCCGCCATAGTGACCTACGGATGTGCTGAGTCCCAGTCGGCTGTCGAGTGGGATGGTACCATCCGCGACAGCGCTGGGGTCACGATCGTCGAGAACTACGGCGCACCACTTTGGAGGGAAGGCGAAGCGTGGAAGCTACGTGAGATCGTCCGGATAGGAACGGTCGAGGGAGAACCCGAGTATCAATTCGGCCGGATCACCAACATGACGCCTATGTCGGATGGCAGGATCGTCGTGGCGGATGCCATGGCCCACAAGGTCCAGTTCTACTCTCCGCAGGGGGTCCACCTGCGATCGGTGGGCAAAACGGGCTCCGGGCCGAGAGAGTTCGGCGAGGGCACTCTGGTCGTGCTGCGCTCGTATGGCGACACTCTTCTCGTGGGCGACTACCGGAATATGCAGGCTCATCGGCTGGCCCCGAACGGCGACTGGCTCGGCAGCTTCTCGACTCGTCCGGAGAGTGGTTATCGTGTCAGCAACTGGGACAGTGCACCGTCCGGACTCGTGGTCAACATCGTCACTCCCCTTCAGACACCGGATACTCCGGCGTCCGACACCCTCGATGTTGTCGTCGTTCGCAATCTCGATGGCTCTCCGGGCGACACACTCGGTTATGTCCCGACGTCGCGTGAATTCAGGTTCGTTGGAGAGAATCCTGAATGGCGTAGGTATCCGGGTGTCCCGGACTTCGACCTGCGCTGGGACGGAGGCCTGGTCACGGGACGGAGCGACAGCTATCGCCTGTACTGGCAGGACCAGGAGGGAGAGTTGGAGCGGATCGTCACGCTCCATCGCGAGCGCATGCCGTTCACGGACTCCGATCGGTCGGTCTTCATGGATCGGCTCGACAAGCAGCTCGAGGAGTGGAACATGCCGCCCGATCGAGAGGCGGAGATCAGAGACATGCTTGTCTTAGAGGATCAGTACCCGTACTACAGGCGCTTCATGTGCGGTCCACGCGGATCACTCTGGCTGCAGCGGGTTAGCCCATTGAGCCAAATGAGCAAGGAGGAGCGCGAGTCGTTCAGTGTGGGCGGCTTGGTTCCTGGATTGCCTTCCTGGGACGTCTTCGATGGGGAGGGACGCTACCTGGGTGTAGTCGATATCCCCCTCGACATGGGGTACATCCTGCTGCTCGATGACCTCGTCCTGGGCGTATACGAAGATGATCTCGATGTCCAGCATGTTGTGGTGCTCGAGATAGACGGCTTGCCTCCCCCCGAGGCCTGAATGCGGGCACAGACCGTCTCGCATGGTAGCCCTGCGTGCTGGGCGTTTCGCTCTGGCCCTCGGTCTGTCCGACTGGATATTCAGCGGCTCCGCACCGGGTGAGCATCGGGGGAGCATCTCGCCCACCTGACGCCCGGGCAGGTGGGCTCCCCATACTCCTCGAGTCCGATAGGCGGGTAGTGTCAGAGTCAGTGACACGGATCCTCTCAACCCGCCGCGCGTCCGGGTAAGGCGCTCTAAGCCTCTCTCCCCTATATTGATCGCACCCCCTCGTTCCCTCAGGAGGCTCTTATGCCTGACCTGCTGGAACGTCTCTCGTCTGCACTCGGCGACCGCTACGCCATCAAACGTGAAGTCGGCCGTGGTGGAATGGCCGTCGTCTTCCTTGCCGAGGACCTGAAGCACCATCGTCAGGTAGCTCTCAAGGTCCTGCATCCCGAGCTGACGGCCACGCTCGGTGCCGAGCGGTTCCTGCACGAAATCGAGATCATCGCCGGTCTGCAGCACCCGCATATCCTACCGCTCTACGACTCCGGTGAGGCGGAAGGGCTGCTCTACTACGTGATGCCCTACGCCGAGGGTGAGTCGCTCAGGCAGCGTCTCGACCGTGAGAAGCAGCTGGCGGTGGACGAGTCGGTCAGGATTGCGGTGGAGGTCGCCGACGGACTGGACTACGCGCACCAGAGAGGAGTGGTCCACCGGGACATCAAGCCGGGTAACATCTTGCTGTCGGCACGTCACGCCGTGATCGCAGACTTCGGTATCGCTCGGGCGATTGAGGCGGCACGGGCAGAACGGGTCACGAGTACCGGCCTCGGAGTGGGAACGCCCCTGTATGCGAGCCCCGAGCAAGCCACGGCGCAGGAGACACTGGACGGTCGCACCGACATCTACTCGCTGGGCTGCGTCCTATACGAGATGCTGGCGGGTCAGCCCCCGCTGACCGGCGCAACGCCGCAGATGATTCAGGCCCGGCGTGTGTCAGAGACTCCGTCACCGCTCCACGGTCTCCGGGACACGGTGCCACCGGCTCTGGACCACGTGATCGCTCGCGCACTGGCCCGGATACCGGCGGACAGGTATGCCACGGCTTCTCAGTTCGGGCAGGCGCTGCAAGCTGCCCTGTTCGCTGCTACACCGGCAGCGATGGCGGACCTTGCTGCGACTCCCGCCGCTCCAGCGACGACCCCGATCACGCCTACCTCGGAGCCGAACAGAAGGATGTCTCGCTGGCTGTTTCTCGCCGTGCCCACTGTGGCGGCAGCGGTTGTTGCAGCCGTGTTACTCGGACAGCGCCTGAGAAGCGGGGCATCTGAATCTGCGGCTCTGGACGCAGCCAACGAGGTCACTGCGGTGCAGCTTACTCGCGATGGAAGAGTGAGGCAGGCGGTCATTTCGCCGGACGGTTCTCACGTGGCTGTCGCGATGGCGGAGCGTGGAGGGGGAATCCGCATCGCGGTCAGCGAGATCGGGGCCGTGCAGCCCGAGCGAACAGTAGCTGTAGTCGATCGGCTGTTGGAGGGCCTGAGCTGGCTGCCTGACGGTTCGGGAGTAGTTTTCAGCGGAACCTACATGGGTGAGAACGGCCTGTACTCAGTGCCGCCGACTAGCGGCACTGTCGAGCTAATAGGATGGGGTTCGGAGGTGTCTCCGGACGGCAGCGAGTGCCTCAACCTGTCGACCGATTGGAAGCACGTAGAGATCGACACCCTGTGTGGCAACCGAGGTGAGACCCCGTGGCCAGAGGGTGTCGATTCGATCCCTGTCGCCGGCACCTACGAGCAGATCTTTGATGCCGCCTACTCGCCTCGAGGTGACTACTTGTCGGTCGCTACATATAGCGCGGGTTCCGGCAGCATACGCTCTGTCAGCCGGAGTGGGGACGATCAGCGACTCGTATTCGAGGGTGGCGCGCGGATCAGATCCCTCCACTGGAGGGACGACGGACGGGTCCTGTACTACGTCCGTTACCTTCCATCGGGAGCAGAGCTGATGCGGCTTGCCACCTCGCCTACCGGTGAGGCAACGGGCGAACCGGAGCCACTGTTGCAGCTCGGCGACTCGCTGCGAATCGGCAGCATCTCAGCCGACAGCCGAAGGCTCACGCTCGTCAAGACTCTGACGGAGAGCAGGATCGTAGAACTCTGGCCCGACGGAAGCGGGGGTCTGACAGTAGAGCCTGTAGCCGGCACCGAAGGTGGACAAGGGTTCTGGGTGTCCCCGGACGGCGAGTGGCTGGCTTTCACTGTCGCCGGAACCTCCGGCACCGACCTCTACAAGGTCCCCATAGAGGGCGGCCCACGCGAGCGTCTCACGAGCAGTGGCAACGTTGGCGACTTCTCATGGTCTCCCGACAGCAAGATGCTGGCGTTCACAGCCCCGTGGCGTGATACCCTGCAGGTGTGGCTCGTCTCCGCAGCCAGCGGTGCGTCGCTGCGACTGCAGGAAAGCATGACGAGCGGCTCCTTGGAGTGGGCTTCAGGCCCCTTGATATACTCGATGCCGGGCGACGTTAACTTCTGGGTCGTAGACAGCTTGCGCATCCGATCCGGCGATGGCTCCGTTCCGCTGACTCCAGCGAATCTGGACAGGGACTATCTTGACGATGACTGGGATTACGATGGGATCGTCGAGGGGGTTGGTCGAACCCTCGTAACGAACGATTCGGTGGGAATGCATATGAGCAGGCCGAGCCCGTCTCCCGATGGGCGTTCAGTGGCGGTGATGTGGTACCGACACGACTGGGGGTCCTCTGGACTGTGGAGACTCTCACTCACCGACTCGACGCAAGTTCTCGTACGGGCGAACACGAGGACGACGAGGTATGTACCCGGCGGATGGACGGCAGACGGAAGCAGCATCTACGCGCACGTCGGGAACGACATCCTGTACATCCCAGTGGACGGCGGCGAGCCGGAGCTTGCGCTGACCCTACCTGAGGAGCCCGACTACGGGTGCGATCCTCTCACCACGGGGCCGGAGACCTCTTGGATCTGCTGGGAGCTCGTTTCAGAGTCCGACGCCTGGCTCATCGAGAACTTCGACCCGCGCGCGCCCTGAGCCTGCCCCGAGTCGGACGGCACGTCTTACGCTCATTCAGGCGTTCCCAACAGTGTCAGCGTCAGTGACAGCGCCCACCGTTGCAGGCTGCTGCTGGCCAGCGTTACCGACCCCAATACCCGCATGAACCAGCGCCCATCAGCGCCAGTCAGCGCACCGATTCGGCATGGGGTTCAGAAGGTCGCGAGTTCGAATCTCGCCGCCCCGATTGAGTAAGGCCTTGTCAGAATGGAAGATATGAGGATCCGTAGCTGAGTGGGCTTCGGGCCCTCTGCTACATTCGGTTGCTAGATCCGTTGTGGTTCCGGATAGGAGCGGCTGCTGCGCTACCTCGTCCCCTTGCCGGCAGACCTGCGGCAGCGTGTCGACCATTGACTGTCTGGCACACGGTTGCTGACGGGCACTTGAGATCGCTGTCACGTATATTAACTGTACCCCCCTTCGTTCTTCTGGATGGTTGTAGGCGCAACCGGTCTAGCGTCGCACCGAACCTCTTGTCGATCATGAGTCGCTCTGCGACAAGGCTGCGGTGTGCGCCAGGAGCCTGCGGGTATCCTCCCGTTACGATCAGAGAGGACTCACGATGCCGATCCACTTTGAAGACCTGGACGTGGCTTCCGAGGTTACGGGGCTGAGATCTGCTTTGATCGTTCCCTGCAATCTGTGCCCAGCGGTGACCGTGGCCACGCGAGAGAACAGACCCTTCATGCGGTTCTTTCGGAGTCCGCTCAAGTCGGCTCCTTTCGAGGAGTACCTCACGACGCTGCAAGCGCTGCTCAGCGAGAAAGGCGTCAGCACGGATGTGTTCAGGAGCAACCTCTACCACCAGTGGTTCATGTGCATGTGGACTTCGCGCCGTCGTAAGAAGCTCGAGAAAGCGTCGAGGCACTACGATGCCGTGATCGTTCTGGGGTGCGATTCGGCAACCGAGACAGTTCGCGGTGCGGTGCCAGCCGACGTCGAGATCGTCGAAGGCATGACGGTCGCCGGAATCATGAACGGGAAGATGAGCCTCCGGGCGTCAGGCAGTCTCCTCTTTGACGACTGCAGGGTGGTTCCAATTTCCCGGAGGACCGTCGCCTGAGTCATACCTGCGGCTCGACGGCGAATCTCGCCTCTCCGATTGAGTAACGCGTTGTCAGATGGGAAGATCTCAGGGTCTGAGGCTGCGACGAGAGCTTTGTCTGCAGAATAGCGTCGATGAATAGCAACGCCTTCCCGCCGTGGACAGGACCGACGTGGCTCTACTTGACCAATGCGGTGCTACTTTCAGTGCACGAGATCGATTCTGCGTACTGGCATGAATAGTCCCTTCTTGGTCTTCCAGGCGGGATTCAGTTCTTCCTGCTACTGCATTTGCTGTTGCTAGCGATCGTGTTGTGGGGTTTTCGGCAAGTAGTGTTGTGGAAACGGGGAGCAAAGGCTTTCAGTTACTTCCTGGCAGCGGCAGGAATCGTAGCCTTTGCCATCCACGGGACCTTGATAGCAACCGGGTCCCCAGAGTTTCGCCTGCCCGTCTCGCAAGCCGTCCTCTGGTCGACGCTGCTGGTGTCTCTGGCACAAATCGCGGTGGTGTGGAGATGTCCAAGACCGAACTTGCATAAAACGGCTCCTGAGATCCGGCTGCCTTAATGCTTCTGCACGCGGCGTAACACGCGCCTGGAGCTGGCGCGGCGAGGATAGGAAACAATGGAACTGAACCAGCGCGCAGCTTTGGAGCCGACCGCCAGGCATCCTTCGGTGGGATCGGCGGCGCTGAAGAGTCTGAGCAGCTTGGTCTAGAGCGTAAGTGCGCATTGGGGGCGTGGTGGCTGTCGTCGTAACCGGGGTGGTAGCGGGATTGCTGGGAACTCTGGCAATGGATTTGCTGAACAATCTCGTTGCCCGAACTGGGATGCTCCTCAGAATAGACGTAAGACTGATTGGACGGATGGCGGCGGGCTGGAGGCGTGGGCGCTTCCGTTATGGGAATCCAGAAGAGATGGAGCCGGTCAACGCGGAGAGGATGTACGGTTTTGCCACGCACTATCTGATCGGCGTGGGCCTCGCGGTGCCGTTCGTGCTCGGTTGGGTTGTCTTCATCGGAGGTGCTGTCTCGCCGGCATGGGCGCTTGCCTACGGTGTGGCGACGACGGCCGCCTCCTGGTTTTTGGTCTATCCGTCCATGGGGCTGGGAGCGTTCGGAAAACGGTCTCCAGATGGATGCAGGGCTGTTCTCACTCCCCTGGCCAACCACTTCTTCTATGGAGCAGGTCTTGCGCTCGGGGTCGGACTACTGTGAGAGCATGGTCTCGCAACGAGAGGGCCCGATGAAAAGTTCGTCGTCAGCTTTGGTGATCTGGGCGCGCTTGACCGCAGTGCACGCTCTTCATGCTTGCGTGCTCATGCTGTGTGGAGGTGACTGGGGCTGGTGGCAGGCGTGGGCCTACTCTCTCCTCTTCGCCTCTGCAGGAATCGGCCTGCGACCTTGGGCTGAGCGACGGCATCCGGGACTGATGGCGGAACGGGCGCAGCTCTTGAGGGCTCCGGGCGTCAAGTCCTGGGATAGATTCCTTGCCCCACTCATGGCGTTGAGCCTGGGCTTGCCTTTATTCGTCGTGGCCGGGCTGGATCACCGCTTCGGGTGGTCGCCGCACTTCCCGAGCTGGCTCAACATCCTCGGATTGGTGATTGCTGCTGCAGGCTACGGATTTGCAGGGTGGGCGTTCCTGGAGAACCGCTTTTTCTCGGCCGTGGTGCGTATTCAATCGGAGCGTGGACATGTGGTGTGCGACACCGGCCCATACAAAATCGTCCGACATCCGGGCTACTCGGGAAGCCTTCTGCCCCCGTTCGCCATGGTATTGGCATTGGACTCGGTGTGGACCCTGATTCCGGCGACGGCGGCTGTCATCGTAGCCGTGGTACGAACTGCCCTCGAAGACCGCACGCTGCAGGAGGAACTCCCGGGGTACCGGGAATACGCTGACCGCGTCCGCTACCGCTTGATTCAGGGGATCTACTGATCGATCGCGCCGACCCGGCTACAACAGTGTCAGCGTCAGTGACAGCGCCCACCGTTTCGGGCTGCTGCTGGCCAGCGGTACACACCCCAATACCCGCATAAACCAGCGCCAGTCAGCGCGTATCAGCGCATGAATCCGGCATGGGGTTCAGGAGGTCGCGAGTAGTCTCGCAGGCTGCGCCTGCTCGAAGGTCTCGGCTTCGCCTCGACAGCGAATCTCGCCGCCCCGATTTGGTAAGAGACGGTTCTGGCGATAGTTACGGCAGGGCCGTATTGCTCATCTTGGTCGCTTGTCACGCCAACTGTAACAAGAGCGACCACGCTCGCCCTGAGACAGTATCAGATGGTCGGCCCTACTAGGCAGTGCTCGCACGGCAGCGAGCCGGATGCTAGTATGGATCTCACTTCGAGGCGTGGCCGCAGTCCCTCTCTCCTGTCGTGACCCGCCAACAGAACTGAGCAGCACAGCGCGGTTGCTCCTGTGCCCAGGTGCTCTCGAAGGAGGCTGGTATGAACTCGCCTGAACCCTATCCTTGGCTTCCGGTGCTTCTGTCCCTTCTGGTCGTCGGGCCGGCCGCTGCCCAGGACAACGGTTGGCGCACGATCGAGTTCGAGACCACCGAGGTGACGGCTCCTGATGTCGCCGTGTCTCCCGACGGCGCGTGGCTCGTCTTCACCATGGTCGGACACTTGTATCGCCTTCCGGTCGAGGGCGGCACGGCCGAGCAACTCACGTTTGGCCCTTATCACGACCTGGACCCAGCTTTCTCTCCCGATGGGAACCGAGTGGCGTTCGGCTCGAATCGTGACGGGAGCGACGGAAACGTATACGTGTTGAATCTGGCCGATGGGGACATCGTTCAGCTGACGCACGACAGCATGGCCGGCCGTCCCGCCTGGTCGCCCGACGGAAGCGAGATCGCGTATCTGCGCCTACGCACCCGCTCCTACCATTGTCCGAGCGGACGGGCGGGCGTTGCCCGTGTCGCGATCGACGGTACGCGGTCAGAGCACGTCACCGGCACAGACGACGTGATTAGTTCCGTCTTCTACTTGCCCGACGGCCGCCTCGCCTGGGCAGGTGTACGGTTTACGCCCCGGCTTTCGACCCTGATCCACGCCCTGGTCGCACCGGACTCTGTCGAGACGCTTGCTACAATCCGCGGGGCTATGGGTCGCATGCTGTCGGATGCAACACTCAGCGGGTTTTACGGCCGCGGCCAGCTCCGAGGGACTCATGGAGAGGGGCACCTCGTGCATCAGGAGATCACCCGCAACGAGGAGCGGCGCCTTGCCAGCCTCCCGTTATCTCCGTGCGAGAGCCTGGTGACTCCCGGCTTCGCGATCGCCCCAAGCGGCGAGGCTGTGTACCTCGGTGACGAGGGACAGCTCTGGAGACACTCGGTGCGCGATGGCGCCCGTGAATCGATCCCCTTCCGCGCGAATGTAACGCTCGACGTTCGAGAGCCGACGGTTCCATATGCGGTCTCGTTTCCCGCGCCCGGGGATATCCAGACTGCGCGCGGCATCATGAATCCCGCGCTCTCGCTGGACGGCAACACCCTCGTATTCGGCGCGGCTGATCACCTCTGGCAGCAGCCGATCGACGGCGGGCCTGTACGGCGGCTCGTCGAAGGGAGCGGGCGCGAGCGCGAGCCGGTCCTATCACCCGATGGAAAGCAGCTGCTGTTCATTTCGAGTGAAGCTTGGAAAGACCGCGTGAGGTTGCTCGATCTCGACACTCGAGAGACACAGACGCTGGCGGAGGGTCTGCTCTATTGGGACCTCGCGTGGAGCCGTGACGGGCGATATGTCGTGTTCGGCGGCGTCGAGCCCTCCGCACCTCGCCCCCGGTTCATCGTCGTGGACCTCTCCGACGGAACCACAGAGCGGTTCGGCCCCCGAGGGTCGGGATGGATATCGCGACCGCAGTTCTCGGTAGACGGGACCTGGCTGTACTACTCTGCCCAACCAGGCAAGACGAGGTCCCTATACCGGCTGCGACTCGATGGCGAGCCCGAGCCCCACGAGTTCATCATGCTGGATCGCCACCTGCACGATCCCCTGTTGTCTCCTGACGGCCGGTGGTTGGCCTTCCGCCGCAACAGCGAGATCTGGCTGGCTCGGGTCGATGGGGAAGCGGCTGTTGGTGACGATCAGATTCATCTGGTGAGTGATGAAGGAGGTGACGGTTTCACTTTCACACCGGACGGGACAGCACTCCTCTATTCGTCCGGGGCTCGGGTGTGGCGGCAGGCAATTCCAATTGGCGAGCGGGTGGAGATTCCAATTCGTCTCCGCATGCGGACCCCGTCGCCTCCTGCGGTCCTGGTTCGGGGTGTACGCGTGCTCGATTTCACGACCGGTGGATTTGGGACTGAGACTTCGATCTACCTGAAGGGGGGACGAATCCAATGGATCGGCTCTGAGCGCGAAAAGGAGCTACCAGAAGACGTGGCCATTCTGGATGGCAAGGGGCGTTTTGCCATACCCGGCCTCTTTGATATGCACGTCCACGCGACGGCCGGCGCGTGGCTCAGGTCGGAATTTCAGGAAGCGTGGCTCGCTTACGGAGTGACATCCGTCCGGGAGGCGGGGAATGACCTGGCCTTCTCAACGACCCTGGCGGACCGTGGCGAGGCCACAGGCGACCCCGTACCCCGGTACTTCTTCTCGGGGAACATCTTCTGTGGGGAATTGGGCCCCCTCCCGTGGGAAACGGTACCGGCCGCAGCGAGCTTCTTGATGTCTGACGAGTCGGATGTGCGCTTCTATGTCCGGCGTTGGAGCGAGCGCGGTGCCCATTTCATCAAGACCCATCCATGTCTCGCCTGGACGCTTCAGCTTGCGCTGGCCGACGAAGCCCGCCGCGTCGGCTTGCCGGTGATGGAACATGGAAACTGGCATGAGTGGTTGCTTCGAAGCGTCACCCTGGGCTCTGGTTTCGTGGAACACTACGACTCGTACCACGACGACGTGCTCCAGCTTCTGGCAGCCGCGGGGACCGGATGGAGCCCCACGCTCACTCTCAGTCTCGCCGATGTGGCTTTGCTGGAACCGGATCGTGCCACTGACCCGAAGCTTCGAGCATTCGCCCTGAATGAGCTGCTCCAGCATCAGCAGAGCCACTTTGGCCAGGTCGATAGTGTGCGGTGGCTCGAGGAGAGATCGATGCAGCTCGCGGTGATCCGTGCCGCTCATGACCGCGGTGTCCGCCTGTACGTCGGCACCGACGCTCCTTACGGGCCGGTGCCGGGGGCTTCGCTCCACCGCGAGCTGCGCTCCTTTGTAGACGCCGGTATCCCTCCTCTCGAAGTTCTCCGTATCGCCACCCAGGAAGCGGCGGCGGCGGTCGGCGCCGGAGACCATCTAGGTGCGATCGAGCCCGGCAAGCTTGCCGACCTCGTTTTGCTAGACGCAAACCCGTTAGAAGAAATCAGCAACACGCAGACCATCTGGCGGGTGATCAAAGGGGGCTGGGTTTTCGACCCGAGGGAACTAGAGCCCCTCCTGACAGCTGACAGCAATCCGTGACACGGCGAGGCACTCTCGAACTGTAACCGTAGCTGTAACGAAATGAGGAGGAATGAGCGCAACTGAGTGGAAGTGAAATCGCGGAAATGCGCGTGAATGCAACTGTATGCACGTGAGTGCACGCACCGCCACGCGAATGGGGTTTTTCGCAGGCTACGCCTGCTCAATGTCTCGCTCTTAAGCTCGACGGCAGGAGGTCGCGAGTAGTCTCGCAGGCTCCGCCTGCTCGAATGTCTCGGACGGTCCTGTCGGCAGTTACGGCAGGGCCGTTCTTTCGCAGTGCGCCACAGTGACAGAATCAGTGACAAGACACTGTGACTGACACTAGTCCGCTGGGACGCCTTGCCGCTCCGGGCCAGCCCTCCTGCTATCCAAGCAGCCGCACCCACTAGAGTCCCTTGGACCAACGCCTGGCTAGTGACTGCTCGCCTTCTCAGCGTCGCCAATCCGACCTTCTACCATCTTTCCGCGTCAGCATAGCTATGCGCGGCCCCGACACACTTGACGGCACGAATCGGTTTGTAGTTACTGGTCACTGAGGCAGGTACCCCCCCCAAGAGCCGAAGGACTCTCTGAGCTTGCGGCGACAACGCCGACTTGGACTCTCACACCGAGGTGGACCATGACGAAGCAGGAGTTCGCGGAGAAGCTGGCAGCCGAGACTGGAATCTCCAAAGCGGCAGCGTTGAAGGCCATCGACTGCATCTTCTCCACGAAGCCCGGTGAAGGGATCATCGCCACGGAGCTTGATGCGGGTCGTAACGTGACCGTCACTGGCTTCGGCACCTTCACAACCCGACACACGAAGGCACGCCGAGGTCGCAATCCTCAGACGGGCCAACCCATCATGATTGCGGCGCGAAACAGCCCCTCGTTCCGTGGTGGCAAAGGACTTAAGGCAAGGATCGCCGATATGCCTCCGAAACCAGCACCACAGCCTGTGAGGGAGCGATGGGAGTACTGAACACAGTCTGCAGCTAGAGATAGGAGCGGCTCACGTAGGCCCGGTAGGCTCCGTTCACGCCGAAGACGGTCTCCTTTGGGCCGCAGGCCGAGTCGACAGGGTTCCTATTCCCGAAACAGATGTCTATAGTGGGTAGGCTGTTCGCCTCGGGGGGGGGCGCACGGCCCGGGCAAGTGGCAGCCCAGACGTCGATCCCATCACGCTGGATTTTCTGTTCTCTCTCGGGGAGCCGGACCGATGATTCGGATCGCACGTCATACGTGGCCCGGCTGGAGGCCCGTGAACGCGTCGTTCTAGAAGAGTGAGTGTAAAGCGCGCCATCGTAGACTTCGACCTTTCCGGGGGAGCGAGATCATGATACCGGATTACAAGAACGTCCTTTGTACGGCGAGCGCCGGTCTTCTGGTGATGCTCGCAGCCTGCTCCGACCAGGGAGAGAGTGAGAGCGGCGTGGAGGTGCAGGATGCGCGAAACGTAGAGGAAACCCAGGCCATCGTGCTGTTGCGGGGCCTGCCGACGCTGGGCACCAGTCACAGCGTGGCCATCGTGGAGCTCGACCCGGAAGCCGAGACCTTCGGCGATATTCTCACAGAGTACGAGTTCAGTGGCTTCGAACAGCCGCTGCACCACTTGTACTACAGTCCGAGCGGACGCCTGTATTCCACCGGCCTCGATCCCGAGTGCAGCCTCGCCGAAGTGGGTCTATCGAGGGACGCCACAGGCGCGCCCGTCATCAACGGATTCGAGTGCCTCGATACGCAGGGTCAGCAAGTCGGCGAGGACATCATGTGGCACAGCGTGAATGGCACGCAGTACATGTTTGTCACATTCATGGGCGGGACCGGAGTGGACCAGCCCGACGGAGGATCGGTCGGAGTGTTCGACGCGCAATCCAACGACCTGATCAAGATCATCGAAGCAAGAAGGAGCCAGGTGGGCGAGGGAGAGCCCTACATCATGTATGCGCACGGCATTTCGGCCTACCAGGACCGGATGGTCGTCACGTCCACTGTCCATCCGGATCTCGCCACCGGTGTGGGTAACGCGATCACCATCATCGATCTCAACACCCTCGAACCGATCGAGAACATCGTCGTCGAGGACGCACAGCCCCTGGGATTTCCCTCATCACCGGTGGAGGTCCTATTCGTACGACCCAGCATATCGCCAAACGCAACGCCCTCCGTGCTCGTGAACACGATGTTCGGCTTCGAAGTCTGGCAGATCCCTTATGACGAGGCGAACAAGTCCTTCGGCGTTCCCGAGAAGGTCTACGACGGCGCGACTGCGGGTACTGCCGTGCCGCTCGAGTTCTACGGGAACGAGACGGAGCTGTTCATCAGCCATGCGCTTCCCGGCGTGGTCAAACGCTATGCGCTGGAGAGCCTCCCACAGCTGGTGCCTTCCGGGCCGGACATCGTCGCCGAGCCGGGTGCGCACCACATGATCTTCTACTCCTCGGCCTCGGGCCGGCCGCTCATCGCGGTGCAGAACAACCTGCTCAACTTGGGCGACGCGGCGGACGATGATCCGACGGACGTGGATTTCCTCGCCAAGGTGAACGATCATTCGATCACGGTGCACGACCTGGAAACCGGCGAGCGGCTGGCGTCGGTCAATTTCAAGGACCGCTACGGTAAAGGCGTCGAGAACATTGACGCGCTGTTCGGCTCAGGGTTCGTGCATCACCACTGAGCGAATGATCAGAGTTCTGGCTATCGCGGCGACAGTGTGCGCCGCGATGGCATTCGCCGTCTACAACGGGGTGTTCGGTGCGCGCGCGGGCTTGCCGAAGCCGCTACAGGGCTTTGAAGCTCCTTTCGTATTCGGGCGGTTTCAGCTGCCGGAAGACAATCCGCTGACTCAGGAGGCGGTCGAACTGGGGCGGCATCTCTTCTACGATCCGCGCCTGTCCGGCGACAACACGGTATCCTGCTCGACCTGCCATCTACAGCGCCTCGCCTTCACCGATGGCAAGCCGACGGCAATCGGCGTCTCCGGTAGGGCGCTTGCATTCAACAGCATGAGCCTCGCCAACCTGATGTGGGGGCCGCGCCGCTTCTTCTGGAATGGCCGGGTGTCGACTCTGGAGGAACAGGCGCTAGTACCGATCCAGCACCCCGATGAGATGGCGCAGGACCTGGACGACCTGGTCGACGAGCTGGGCGAGGACGAGACGTATCGACTCCTGTTCGATGCGGCCTATGGCAAGATTAGCCCGGAGAGCATTGCGGCGGCTCTTGCCTCGTTCCAGCGCACGCTGGTATCGGCCAATTCCCGCTACGATCAGTTTCTCCGGGGCGAGGTCACCCTGAGCGGGCAGGAGGAACTGGGCCGCAAGCTGTTCATGGCGCACCCCGATACCAAGGCCAGCCTTCGTGGCGCCAACTGCATCGATTGCCATAGCCAGTTTCTCACGAGCGGTTTCAGCACCCGGTTGGACGGATTCTCCAACAACGGCCTCGATGCAGAGGCCTACCTGCCTGCCGGCCTGCAGGAAGTAACCGGCAAGCCCGAGCACCGCGGACTGTTCAAGGTGCCGACGCTGCGCAATATCGCGCTCACCGCTCCGTATATGCACGACGGACGCTTCGGCACCCTCGAAGAAGTGCTGAACCACTACAACGAAGGGATCAGCGTGAGCAGTACACTCAGCCCGTTGATCCTGGAGGCTAGCAATCTGGACATCGCTCCGGGTGATCGTGTGAGTCTGAATCTCACTGCCGAGGAAACCGCCGCGGTGATCGCCTTCCTGCACACGCTGACCGACGAGGATTTCGTCACCGACAAGCGGTTTTCCAACCCCTTTCTGGCGGAGTGACGGTCATGAGCCGCAAGAAGTATCTGATCCCGGTTCTTCTACTTGTCATAGCCGCTGTCGCCGCGGCGCTCTACCTGAACTCCCGGCCCGACCCGACGGTACAACTCAGCCTGCGATTCCACCCCTTCGTTGGAGAGGAGGTGCTTGAGCTCGAGCGGGGGAGGTATGCCAATCCGGGAGGCGAAGGCGTGTTCAAGGTTCGGGATTTTCAGTTCTTCATCAGCAATATCAAGCTGGTGGCGGATAACACGGAGTTCCGGGAACCGGAGAGCTATCACCTCGCCCGCTTCGACAGCGAGGATGGCATGTATGTCATCGGACTGGAGAGTGTGCCACGCGATCGCTACGACCACATCGAGTTCGGCATAGGGGTCGACCCCGCTGCGAATGGGACGATCACCTCGGTGGGTGATCTGGACCCGAACGGACGCATGGCCTGGAGCTGGGACGTAGGCTACAAGTTCGTGCTGATCGAGGGCGGGCTGGAGATGGGTGATCGCCGGATTCCACTGGTCTACCACGTGGGCTTCGACGAGAACTACATGCGGGTGTCGATTCCGCTCGCAGCTGCGCTGTTCGAAAGCCGGGAAGCGACTCTCGAATTCTGTGCCGATCTGCTGCAAATGTTCAAGGGCGCGCAGACGGTGGATATGAGCACGCTATCGAACGTGAAGTTTGACCGCGGCGACGCCCGCATGTTGGCAAGGAACTACGCCGGCATGGTGTCGTTGTGTCCAGCAGCTTGAGCAGGCGCGGTTCGGTGCAGTCCGGCCGCCTCCGCTTGTCTCGACACAGCTCGTATGTCTGCGGTGGCACGCCGGGCGCTTCGCTTTCCGAACTGTAACCGTAGCTGTAACGAAATGAGGAGGAATGAGCGCAACTGAATGAAAGTGAAATCGCCGAAATGCGCGTGAATGCAGCTGTATGCACGTGAGTGCACGCACCGCCACGCGAATGGGGTTCAGGAGATCGCGAGTAGTCTCGCAGGCTCCGCCTGCTCGAAGGTCTCGGCTTCGCCTCGACAGCGAATCTCGCCGCCCCGATTGGCAAGAGACGGTCCTGTCGTCAGTTACGGCAGGGCCGTTTTTCTGCACAGTGCCACAGTGTCAGAAACAGTGACAAGCCGCGCCCACCTGACACCGTGTAAGGTGGGCGCCCCCAAGTCATCAGGTAAACGACCCGGTCAGTGTCTCAGACAGTGACAGGCGCTCTAAGCCGCTCTCCCCTATATTGATCGCACCCCCTTGTTCCATCGGAGGCGTCTATGCCTGACCTCCTGGAACGCCTGCAAGAAGCCCTTGCTGACCGCTATGCCGTCGAGCGCGAGCTCGGCCACACGTTTGGGCTAGTTCACTGCGACGACTATCGGTGCGTGATGCACGCCTCGACGTATGTGGAGGACGTAGACGTGAAGGGGGCGTCGTTCTGCCCGAGCTGCCGAGGGGCGATTGAATGAAGACCTTGGCACCGCCACGGCGACTCGTCGACAATTCGCAGTACAAACGCGACCGTGATCTCATGCTCGCGAGTCTGGATCTCGGGACTATCGACGCGCCCATCCGTGAGCTTGTCGCGGGCTTCGCGAGGCTGTCCTGCTGCTTCACCCTACAGAGCTGTTTTGGCCACTTCGTTCATGCCTTGCAGCAACAACCCGACAACCTGGAGCCTCTTCCGGCACACGATGTCGGGGCCGTCAAATACAGAATCGCCTACCTAGCCCTGTGCGTGGAGAACAGCATCGAGGGGCGACGACTGCGCGCGGCCCTCGAGGCCATTCCGACTATCGATCCCGAGTACGTGCAGTTCGGCTCGCCGGAATGGTTCTGGGACCGGCACGTCAACTCCTACGCGCTGCAGGTCCAACCGACCCGGTTCATGGACGAAGACGTGGCCATCATCGAACACGGCGAAGCGCTCCACGTCGAACAGGTACGAGACCTCTTCTTCGAGCAGCTCGGCGCGCTCATTTGATGGATCCTTGTACGGCCAACCACAGGTGGCACCCTGTGCGATTGGACCGATCCATAGCATCGCGGATCGGTCGGCACGTCTTACAC
>JBDGWG010000050.1:0-16030 GCA_039585235.1 Gemmatimonadota bacterium
TCGGCGGAGATCGAGGCCGGTGCCGCGCTCATCGCCTTCTTGATCTGCTTCTCCTGCGCTTGTAGGGAAGAAGTCACAAGGAACAGGCCAACCAGTACCAGTCCTACAACACGAACGTTCATGCGAAACCTCCATGCGGCGTGGGGCGGGACAATAATCGGACATCTTAATCATATATAAAGGAAAGGCTGCCTGTCAAAAGCGGAGGTCCTACATTCCGCTCGCTCCCGTGCGACACGCCTCAGACGGACGTGAAAGAGCCCTGGGCGGGGGGCGTCAACGGGGGATCAATAATCCGCAGTCTGGAGCCTCTCTGGTGCTGACCTGCCCCCAAGAGTGGTACCACAAGTTAAGTTAGTCGGGCCGCAAGCCTCCGGACCTGACCCGGCCCCTGCAGTGCGGGCCGTCTGAGCCATGCTCGGGCAGGCCCGGAGCGTCAGATTCGATAGAGCCGTGAGGTTCGGCCTTCGGATTAGGAACGCCTGGGACCGGTTCTCAGGCGTTCCCTATTTTCCCCTATAGTCTGAGAATTCGGCAGACTTGCTGAAATCCTGCCAGACGCTTTTCCCAATCTTTCTCTATTTTGCCCAGCCGTCATCCAAGGTACATCCAAAGTCAGGGGTGATTCGGTGCGGCATACAGGGACGCCAGTCAGAGCAGGCTGAAGGACCGGCTTGCGACGCCTGTTAGGCGGGCCGCGTTGATGCTCCGTATACTTCTGTGGTGTATCCATTCAGCGGAGGAAGCGTGTGAAGCACGAATTTACGGCGATCATTGAGCGGGACGGAGACTGGTACATTGCGTACTGCCCTGAGATTCCCGGGGCAAACGGGCAGGGCCGTACCCGTGATGAAGCGAGAACGAGTCTCTCAGAGGCCATCGGGCTCATTCTGGAGGATCGTCGAGAAGATGGTCTTCGAGGGCTCCCAGAAGATGCGGAGCAGGACACGGTATCCGTCGATTGAAACGTAGGGCACTTCTTCGTCACCTGCGCCGGCACGGCTGCTATCTGAAGCGTGAAGGCAGTTCTCACTCCCTTTGGTGCAATCCTCAGACAGGCGAAGTGCAGGCGGTTCCTCGACACACGGAAGTCTCCGACCGTCTCGTGCACCGTATTTGCCGTGGCCTCTCCGTTCCCGAACTTGGCAAGTAGGTCACAGCCATCTAACACGCGCCTGGAGCAGACGCGAGGTTCAGCCCGCACGGGCAAGCGTGCGAGCTACCCCCGGCCTTCGGCCTTCTGATCTCAACCCCAATCTGTCCCAGAAACTGTCCCCCCCCAGGGTCTTTGAGATGAAGAAAGCCCACCGGCCACTTTCGTAACTGGCACGCCCAGAAGAGATTAGAAAAATTACCCCGGCGCGACTCGCCGTCGAGCGACGTCGACGTTCGTGTCCGGGGATTCCCGCATGCCCATATATGGACAGACGCCAGACGGCTTTGCAAGGCAGACGACGCCGATGTTCCACCCCCGTGGGCTCGTAGCTATGTTGGCGGTCCAGCGACCCGAGTGACTCCGACAAGGCGCCTGTGCGGATGAGCCACAAAGCGGATCCGGCCACACGACCTGCCAGAAAGACCCCCTCGCTGTCGGTGCTGGTGCTGATCGCCCTAGGCTTGGGCATCTTCGCCGGTCTGTTCTTCGGCGAGGGCGCAGGGTTCCTGGCTCCCATCGGCAACGCCTACATTGCGCTTCTCCAGATGACGGTGCTGCCGTACATCGTGCTGTCGATCGTTTACGGGCTCGGCAGGCTCAAACCCGAGAGCGCCCGGCGGCTGGCCGGTGCAGGGGTCCTCACGATCCTCGCCGTGTGGGCGATCGGGATGGTGGCCTCGCTTCTCATGCCGCTGAGTTACCCGGACTGGGAGTCGGCCAGCTTCTTCAGCCGGGCCATGGTGGAGCCGCCTCAGAAGCTGGACCTCCTCGAGCTCTACATCCCGCGCAACATCTTCGCTTCGCTCAGCCAGGCGGCGGTCCCGGCCGTGGTCGTGTTCTGCCTTCTCCTGGGGGTGGCACTGATGAGGGTGGAGAAGAAGGACACCCTCATCGAGGCCCTCGAGAGCCTGTCCGAAGCCGTCATGCATCTCACCAGCATGATCGTGAAGTCCGCCCCACTGGGCATCTTCGCGCTGGCCGCTGCCGCGGCGGGTACCATCCGGCTCGAAGAATTCGACGCGATCCAGGTGTACGTGTGGGGATACCTCGCCATGGCGACGCTGCTCAGCTTCGGGGTGCTGCCGATGCTGATCAGCGTCTTGACCGGTATCGGCTTCAAGCGCGTGTTCACCGCGACCCGGGACGCACTGGTCACCGGTTTCGCGACGGGCAGTCTTCTCGTCATCCTGCCTTTGCTCTCCGAGGCATGCATGGAGCTTCTCGCGGAGAGGGGCGTCGACTCGGAAGACGAGGTGGCGATGGTCGACGTCGTCGTGCCGACGGCCTTCAATCTTCCGTCGGCCGGCATGCTTCTCACCATGAGCTTCGTCTTCTTCGGCGCGTGGATGTTCGACTCGCCTCTGGCGTTGAGCCAGTCCCCGGTCTTCGCGGGACTCGCCGTCGTTACGGCCTTTGGCGGCTGGACGATCGCCATCCCGGCGCTGCTCGACGCGTTCAGACTCCCGGCCGAGATCTTCGACCTGTACCCGCTCGTCGATGTCATCACCGGCCGGTTTTCGGTGGTCGCGGCCGCCCTGCAGCTCGTGGCGGTCACCCTCATCGTCGTGGGTGCGCTGGCTGGCCTGTCGAAGGTCAGGTGGCCCCGTGTTCTCCGGTTCACGGCGGTGACCGTGGCGCTGATGCTGGGCACGGTGATTGGCCTGAGGGTCGTCATGGAGCGTGTGATCAACGTCGAGTATTCCGGATACCTGTCTCTCATAGAGCGCACGCCGCTGCTGGGTGAGGTGGCGGCCCGCGAGGCCGAAGCTGTCCCGCCTGGGCTCAGCTCCGAGCAGCGCGACTCCGACCGGCTGGACCTGATCCGGTCCCGTGGCTGGCTACGCGTCGGCTACGTGGAGAACCGTCTGCCGTTCGCGTTCCGGAATGAGGAAGGTGTGGTCGTGGGACTTGACGCGGAGCTGGCCCGGGGAATGGCCACGGACCTGGAGGTCGGGGTCGAGTTCGTGCGGCTGTCCGCAGAGAACATGGTCGCAGCCCTCGGCCAGGGCAGCGTAGACGTGGTGATGTCGGGGCTGGTGATGGAGCCGAGCCGTGCCCGGCTCGTGCGGTTCTCCATCCCGTATATCGACGTAACCGCCGCGTTTCTGGTGCCAGATCACCTGCGCCACGAGTTCTCCAGCCGGGAAGCGCTGCGGTCACGGAAGCAAGTCCGGATCGGTATCTACCCGTCCGTGCGCTACGAGCGCGATCTTACTCGCCATTTCCTTCCGAACGCCGAGCTGGTCACCGGGACCAGCGCACGTCCATTCGTCGAGGGCGAGGTCGACGTCGAGGCCATACTGCTGAGTGCCGAGGAGGCGGCCGCGTGGACCCTGGTGTATCCGGCCTACTCGGTCGTCGTCCCGTTCCCCGAGTGGAGGGCCCCCGTCGCCGTCGCGATGGCCACGGACCCCTCCGACCTGAACGGATTCGTGGACGCTTGGCTCGAGCTGGCCAGGCGCGACGGGACCGTGGATCGCTACTTCGCGTACTGGGTGATGGGCGAGGAGCCGCCGGAGCGCCATGTGCCCCGCTGGTCCATCATCCGCAACGTGCTCGGCTGGGTGGACTGAGGGCAGCATGTTGACCCCCGTGCGTCCCCTGGCGGCTGCGTCGTTGCTGCCGAGCAATGGTGTGGGCCCGCATCTCTAGGATGCGTTCAAGACATGCCGCGTTAAGGGTGTAAAAGCGAAAGCACCCGGCATGCCGCCGTAGCTCGGACTACGTCCTCCGCGATCGGCTCGCGTTCATCGTGCTCAATTCGCCAACTCGATCTCACCAGGGCGCCATGTCTTGTCGAACCACGGCTCGGTGGGGCTGTAGAGACGCAAGAAGCAGAACCAGCCCTTCTTGGGAACAGTCTGAATCCAGTTTGCCTCTTTCCCCTCGGGTGCCGTGGGGCCGAAGTAGAGGTCAATTGACCCGTCGTCGTTCGTGATCATCTCGTCGCGTTTGTTGTTCTTGTTCGGGAAACGCTGGCCGGTCTGTGTCATGGAGCGGGTCTGCGAATCGTAGACCACCACCGACATGAATTGTTCGGGGGGGATATCCCCGGGAAGGTTCAGCTTGTAGGACTTGCCTCCGTCCAGATAGTCGCCATTGCTGTCCAAATACCCCCAGGCGTATTGCGATCCCCTGCCAATGAGCTTCCAGACCATGGCGGGTGAGTTGAAGGTCGCCATGTAGAAGTACTGTGCTCGCGCATCAAGGTTGCGCCCGCCCAGTCCCTGGTCGGCGAGAAACTCATGAGAGTTGCCGATCATGCCACGCTTCCAGTAGCTGCCCTCGTAAAGGAATTCGGATTGATCCCGTTCATACCAGAAGAGAGCGCGTGTGGTTGCGTTACCCAACTTCGCCGCTTGCGTCAGAATGGTCTTCATCCGCTCGTCCGGGGCAAGAGGGCTGCCCTTCTGGATGCCAATGGAGGCGAAGAGACCACGGAACTCGGGGTCCAGGAATTCGGTCGGCTCGCGATCAATCACGGCGTGGAGTTCTTCGTAGAACTTGTAGTTGGCGGAGTGAACGGTGTTGAACTCTGTCCCGAACCTTTGATGAACTCCATCTCAGGCGGATTGGCCGCTGTACTGAGCGGATAGATCTTGATGCCGTCTCTGAACAAGCCACTGGAATAATCTGGTTTTCCATCCTTGAGGAACCCGCGCATCAGGAGCCAGACCGCGTAGCTGCGTGAACTGGCTATGGTATATACGCCCTGCGGAACGAGCCCCTCCAAATCTGACTCGTCATAGCCGGGTGGCAGGATCAGGAATTTGCCACCTTCGCCCCGATGGGGGCCTGGAGGGCCCATGTCGATGATGTTACCGCAATCGCAGTGACCTGTTGTATGGTTCTCTTCAGATTCATAAAGGTCCCCCCTCTTAGACTTTGATCCGCTCGAAGCTTGGCACGACAAGACCTGGTGGCCTGGTGAGTTTGAGTTGGTGAAATGATCTCAATGCATGCCAGCAAACTAACGGTTGCAGCGGTTCTCGGCGCCATGATGCACGCCGGCGACCGGGAGGTGTCGTGGAGGAACCGCTGAGTGCGGTGACCGCGGCCACCGCACCCGGCAATTCAAGACTCAGTAGGCCTCGAAGCCAAACTTCTGGCCGCCGACCGAGGCCTCATACATGAGTCCTCCCTTGGCCATCGTGAAGACCGCCACACCGTGGCTGTACCCGGCGTCCGCCGAAGCACCCGCCGTCACGGCGACAGCCGAGACCTGAGCGTTGAACTCGAAGTTGCCGCTTGTGAAGTTGTCGAGGTCCTTCTTTTCCTTGAAGAAGATGACCTGGCTGAACGACTGACCTCCCGCCTGAAGGCCTATCGTCACCTGAGTCAACTCCGTCTTGCCGAGGGCCTGGCCTCCAGCGACCACTTCGCCGTTGCCGTGTGCCCCTCCGATGCCGAGTCCGCCTTTACCCACGCTCGGAAAGACAGCGTACCCGGCCGCACTTGAGAACCAGCTCGCAATCCCCGAGTCGGCTTCCTTGAACGACGCGACTGTCTCCTGCGTCTCGCCGCTGGGCGCCTGCTGAGCTGCTACGTCTCCGTGGCTCAACAGCGTGATGACGGCCAGCCCGGCCGCGATCTGAAACATCTTCTGCATGCAGCATCTCCTAGTTGGTGTAGTGAGTCAGTGTCTCCACTGAAACTCCTTTAGTCAAGCCTCTGCCGACAGGACGCCTCCCGTATCCGACGGCGGACTCTCAAGCCCAATCCCAATCTGTCCCATAAACTGTCCCACCAAGGGTATGACAGATGAGAAAGACGCGCCGGCCACTATCGTAACCGGCGCGCGCAGTGGGGGTTGGAAGAATGACCCCGGCGCGACTCGCTGTCGAGCAAAACGAGACCTTGAGCCTGCATAGCAGGCGAACTACCTTCGACCTTCGGATTAGGAACGCCCGGGACTGGTTCTCAGGCGTTCCCTATTTTCCCCTATAGTCTGAGAATTCGGGGGATTTGCTGAAATTCTGCCAGAGGCTTTTCCCAGTCTTTCCGGGCTGTCCACGGACCTGTCGAGCCGGCTGTCCATCCAGCCCGTGCTGAATGACCAGGGCCGGTGGCGCATCTCGTTCACCACCAACCTGACGCAGGAGATCCTCAACCTGCTCTACCTGAGGATCGGCGTGGTCGAGGAGTACGACAGCAATCCACCCTCGAGCGATGCGAACAAGAACGACTTCAGAATCACGACTTCGATCGGGTGGACATACTGACGATGCCCGATGGCGAATCGGAGGAGCCTCAAATGAAGTTGTCGCGAGCCATACGCCTTGGCCTTCTGTGTCTCATCCTCCTGTGGCCGCATCCGGCGAGCGCACAGGACGTTTCCCCGCACGAGGGAGGCATCATCACGGCGATGGGCCAGCCCTCGTCGCTAAAGCCTTATGGCGGGCTTTCGGCCGGGGGCTATTTCGAGGACCAGGCCTCGGACTTCACCGCGTACCTGAGCGCCGGGATCCGCAAGGACCTCCTGAGCCCGGTGGCCGCCGTGGCGGCGCTGCAGCTCGAGGGGTACGGCGGCGTGCGCGGCGGCGAGATCGACGGTGGAGTGAGAGGATTGTTCACGATCCCGTTCATCTGGCTCGGGTTCGGCGTGGATTGGAGCTTCAAGGACGGAAGCGTGCCTTTCCTGCTCCGCCTGTCGATCCCGTTCCAACGTGGCGGATTAGTCACCCGGGGCGGGCAGCTGGCCATCGACTGGCTCCCGGCGCGCGGCAACTCCTTCAACGTCGCGTTCCAGTTCCCGCTCGGTCAGAAATGGGCGGGCAAGACACGTCCCAGGGGCACCTCGTACCCGGTGTCGCCCGATCGGCCCTCGCTGAAACGGATCGAGCACCAGCAGCCGGCACTGGAGCCCGTGCTGGCGAACGTACGCGAGACCTCCTACTGGGTGAACCGGCTGGTTGTGCCGTACTTCGATCAGACCGGCCGACGCCGCGACCAGGCCGTGGCCGCGTTCACGGAAGACATGCGAGACATGCAAGCCCGCCTCGCCTCCTCCGATCCACTGTACGGCGGAGCCCACACGGCAGCGGCCGAGCTCCAGGCCTACCACGCGGAGGTCGCGCGGGCGTTCTCGATCGCCATCTCGGGCGGTGAAGTGCCGTTCGGCGCCACCACTCCGGCGGGGGAGGAAGCAGCTGCGCGTGCAAGGGCGATCCTGCTTGAGGAGGTGCTGCTCCCGTACGACCGTCTTCTCGGCGTGCACAAAAAGAATGATACGACGGACGACCTCGCTTTCACGGCCATGCAGGCGTTCATCGGGTGGGCGGAGACCAGCTCCGGCGTGCCGGACGATCGGATCCTGGCCGCGCAGTACGTCTTCCAGGCGGTACTGGACGAGGTCGAGGCGGCCCGCGCGCAGTCGAAGAAGTGGTGGGGAGACGACCGCCTGGTTTGGCTGCCGCTCCAGTACGGGCTGCTCCCGGAGGAGCACGACACGCAGGCCGAGCTGGACGCGCTCATAGAGCGGGCGACGGGCCACGCGTTCAGCGACGCGAACCTGCCTGCGTACGCCATGGGCCTCCAGTTCCAGTGGGAGGTGGCGAAGGGCATCGAGCGGGCCGAGGACTACCACGTCCTGTGGATCCACGACTTCACCGGCGTCAACGCCGCGGGTGAGCCGGATCTCATCTCGTTCCTCATGACGCGGAACTACGTGCAGAACCTGGCGCGCCGCGTCCAGGCCTACGATGACGCCGGCCGCATCCCGACCTATTTCGTGTTCATCGACCAGCACTACTACGAGCTCAAGGGGGCGCGGCGCTGGCTGGACGTGCTCGAGGATCCGATGCACCACCTGCCGGAGCTGCCGGAGGGCTTTGAGTGGATGGTGGATTCGCTGGCCGTGGCCCAGTCGGCCCTCCGCGAGGCGGTGGAAGGGTCGGAGAGGCTGCAGGCCGATGCCGCGCGGTTCGGCGAGGACTGGCTCCGGAGCCGGATCAAGGTGCAGGTGAACGTGACGAACCCGGCCGACCTTTCCTACTGGGGGAACTCGTACGTTCCACTCGCCACGTGGCCGGACAACGCGATCCGGGACCACCGAAAGATTTCGTTCTACGACATCACGGAGGAGGATCCGTACCGCGGCGCGGCCACGTTCAGCGGCATGGGGGTCGGCGAGCACTACGTCGGCCCCAACTGGGAGGACAGGGCGCTGGTCCTGAGCGGTCCTGCGGCTCTGCCAGTGAAGACCGAGGCCCGCGAGCTGCTCTTGAGCCAGGGATTCGACGAAGACCAGATACCGGAGCCGCTGAGGCCGAAACCGTTCGGCGAAGACTACGAGAAGAAGCTCGAGGAGTACGCGGCCCAGGTCATGGGCGGGGCGCGGGCCGTGCAGCTGCACAACGGCACCGGCTACCTGCTGAAGCCTATCAACGTCGCCAAGGCGGTGCTGTACACGCTGATGCCGCCCGGCGGTGTGATCATCGACCCGGACTCCCTGTTCCACAGTCCGCTGTGGGCCTCGATGCTGCTGGGCAGCAGCCTGCGCGGCGTGCGCGTCATCATCATCCACCCGTCTCAGAAGAACGCTCCCGGGCAGGCCTTCATGACCCTGTCCCGGGCCAACGAGCTGTTCGAACGCATGATCATCGCGCAGCACGAGTTGGCCGCCGAGCTCGAAGCCGCGGGGGGTCTGTACAAGGCCGGACTGTACGACATGAACGTGGACGTCGAGAACATCCCGGCGCGCGCTCGCGCCTTCAGCGACGGCCTGCGGGCGACGCCCTGGCTGCGCGAGCTGCTGCCGGCGGGCCCCGAGCTGATGGCGGTGTACGACAACGCCGATCAGATAGTGGCCGAGGCGGTGGGTGAGCGCGAGCTGGAGTACATCTCGGATGAGCTGGAAGGCGTGCGCCGTCCCATGCTGCACCTCAAGACCAATTTCTTCATGAATGGCGAGACGCTGAACATCCTGCTGCAGTCTCCCGCGTTTGCCGAGCTGGCGAGAGAATTCGCGGTCCAGATGGCGCTCGCCAAGGTCTACCGCAGGGAATACCGGGACGTTCGCGAGACGAATCTCGCGCTCCGGGAGCAGTTCATGGAGATGGTCACTGGCCTGCGCGAGGAGCACGGACCCGCGGTGGGGCGCGCCCTCGCCTACTTCATCGTCGGATCGTCCAATCAGGACTACCGGTCGATGATGATGGACGGCGAGGTAGCCGTGGTGCTCGCGCACCGGTCTGCGATAAACGGCTTCTTCGACTCGATCGGGATCGCCGGCGTGGCCACCTACCTCGACTCGGTCGAACAGCTGAATCAGTACCTGCCCTACATGACCGGTATGCAATGGAAGCTCAGCCGCTGGATCAAGGTGGCCCTGTGACGGGAGGGAGATGCAGCATGCGACGCGCTACGATACTGCTCGCGGTGGCGTGCCTGGCCGGCCTGGCTCCCGCCACTGGGTCGGGCCAGGAGATCACGGTCGGCATCAAGGGCGGACTCAACGTCTCGAACCTGAGCGTGGACGCCCCGGAAGATCCGGATTTCGGGTTCGACAGCCAGACCGACTTCCTGGTGGGAGGCTTCGCACAGATCGGAATCGGCAGCAAGTTCGCGATCCAGCCGGAGGTGTTCTACTCGCAGAACGGAGCGAAGACGACGAAGACCGATCCGTCGATCAAGCTGAACCTGAACTACATCCGCGTCCCGCTTCTGTTGATGGCACGGCTGTCGTCCCGCGAGAGCCCGATGTACCCCATCCTGTACGCCGGTCCGCAGGTGGCGTTCGAGACCCGGTGCCGGGTCACGGGAGAAGACGACGGGGTGTCGGTGAGCTTCGACTGCGACAGCCCGGAGCTGGATGACGCGCTCCAGACGAAGACGACCGACTTCGGCCTCGTGTTCGGAGGCGGATTCGAGATCCTGTACAGCAAGCTGACGATCCAGCTCGACGCCAGATACAACCTGGGGCTCACGAACCTGAACGACACGGCTGACGCGAGTGAGGTGAGTGTGAAGAGTCGCGGCTGGTCGTTTACGTTGGGGCTTGGCATACCGATTGGCTAAGGCCAGGCCCGATTGCCGGGCCTCAGCCAATGCAATCCTCTACCTCTGGGGGACGCATGCAAGCGCAACTGGACCATCGGCGGCTGTACCGTCTGCCGTGGAGCCTTCCCGACAATTCCATCTCCTGGCTCGAGCCTACGGCGGCCTGTAACCTCTCCTGCTTCGGCTGCTACCGGGAGAACGAGCCGAAGAGCCACAAGTCTCTCGAGCAGATCGACTACGAGCTCGATGTATTCACGCGTCTTCGGACCGCTGACGGGATATCGATCGCCGGTGGCGACCCGCTGTGCCACCCGGAGATCGCCGATATCGTGGCCAACATTCATGACCGGGGGATCAAGCCGATCCTGAACACCAACGGCCTGGCCCTGACCCCGGACCTGCTGCGGGAGCTCAAGAAGGCTGGTCTGTGGGGCCTGACGCTCCACATCGACAGCAAGCAGAACCGGCCAGGCTGGAAGGCCAAGTCCGAGGTCGAGCACTGCGACCTGCGACTCGAGTACGCGGAGATGATCGCGGAGGTGGGCGATCTGTCGTGCTCCTTCAACTCCACCGTGTACGAAGACACCCTGCCGTACGTCCCGGACCTGGTGGCGTGGGCACAGAAGCACATCGACATCGTAAACGTGATGGTCTTCATCAACTTCCGGCTCGGAATGGTCGGCGGGGACCTCGAGTACTACGTGGCCGGCGAGAAGGTGGAGCTGGACACGGTGTATGCCACCAAGGAGTTCGGGCGGTACGACATCCAGTCTACCGAAGTGCTGGCCACGGTTCAGGAGCGCTTTCCGGGCTTCAGGCCCTGCGCGTACCTGAACGGGACCGAGCGGCCGGATTCGTTCAAGTGGCTTCTCACGGGTCGGATAGGGACGCCCAAGAAGATCTACGGCTATGTGGGTCCGAAGTTCATGGAGATCGCCCAGACGGCGCACCACCTGAGGCACGGCAAGTACCCGGCGTATGCTCGGCCTCGCGCGCTGCGGCGCGGGCGTTCGATGATGCTCCTCTCGCCGCTCGATCGCGGAGTCAGGGGGGCGGCAGGGTCCTGGCTGCAAACGCTGCTCACCCGGCCGCGGACCGCCCTCGGCAGGGCGCACTTCCAGTCGATCATGATGATCCAGCCAGTGGACGTGCTCCCGGACGGCAGGCAGGACATGTGTGACGCGTGTCCCGATCAGACGGTGTGGAACGACAGGCTGGTGTGGTCGTGCCGCCTGGAGGAACCTCTCGAGTATGGGGACTTTCTCAGAACGCGCCGCCGGAGCCCGGCGGGACAGGAGGCCCATTGAATCGAGGCACGCTATCATCTGGACCCCACGAACCTGAATGACACTGAGGACCACATGCGCATTCGCCTGATCTTCCTGCTCGTGGCAACACTGACACTGGCACCCGCGGCCGAGGTGGCGACCGCCCTGGACGCTCCTGTGCTCGCGGTGGCCGTGACGGAAGACTCAACCGTCTCCCACACCCTGCGCCTGCTCGTCGAGACGGCGAACCACCCGTATCTCACGTGGCCTGATTACCCACACTACCAGGACGAGATGGAGGGGCTCTACGAGCCGGGCGGATACGGGCTGCTGTGGTTCGAGGGCGGGATGCCTACCGCGCAGGCCCTTGCAGCCGTCGAAGCCCTGGTGGGCGCCGACGCGCATGCGCTCCATCCGGAGGACTACGATGCGGGCCGGCTACAGGAGTTGCTGGTCGAGATCGCCGGCGGAAGAGAGGTTGACGGCTCGGAGCTGGCGCTCGTCGACGCCGCGATCAGCGTCGCGTTCCTGCGTTTCTTGTCCAGCCTGCACACCGGGCGCGTCAATCCCGAGAACCTGAGCTTCGGGTTCAACGTCGAAGAAAGGACACTCGATTTGGCGGCGGTCGTCCGGACCGCGATCCGAAACGACCAGATCGGGGAGACCGTGGCCCGGGTCGAGCCGAAGTTTCCGCAGTACAACCGCATGCAGGAGGTGCTGGCCGAGTACCGCGAACTCGCGAGCCGCGACCTGCCGCGCCTGCCCGACGGGGCTACGGTGCACCCCGGCGATGAGTACGGCGCCGCCCGCGACCTGCGGACGTTGCTGATCGCGCTCGGGGACCTCGACGCAGGCGCGGCGGCGCCCGGGGCCGCCTACGACGGCGAGCTTGTGCGGGCGGTGGAACGGTTCCAGGCGAGGCACGGTCTGGATCCCGACGGCGTTGTCGGGAAGGCTACGTTCGCCGAGCTCAACACGCCGATCGCCGACCGGGTGCACCAGATCGAGCTCTCCATCGAGCGGCTACGCTGGCTTCCCGACGTGATGGACGCACCGTTCGCCGTGGTCAACGTTCCGGCGTTCGAGCTGTGGGTGCTCGATCCCGCCCATCCCGGCGATCGGATCGCCCTCGAGATGCGAGTCGTGGTCGGGAAGGCGGTGAGCAAGCAGACGCCCGCCTTTCGAGGGGACATGCGATACGTGGTGCTCAGTCCCTACTGGAACGTTCCCTACAGCATCGCGGTGAACGAGATCCTGCCCTCCCTCGAACGGGATTCGGGGTATCTCGAGGCACACAACATGCAGATCGTAGCCGAGTCCAGCCCGAACGCTACTCCGTATCCGGCGACCGAGGAGAACGTGGCGGCGGTCCGGGCGGGGCAGCTCAGGATCCGGCAGAAGCCGGGACCCCGGAACTCACTGGGCCCGGCCAAGTTCATCTTCCCGAACGCGCAGGCGATCTACTTCCATGGCACGCCGGCTACCCAGCTCTTCGGGCGCACACGGCGCGACTTCAGCCACGGCTGCATCCGGCTGGAGGACCCGCAGGTGATGGCGGAATGGGTGCTGCGCGACCAGCCGGAGTGGACGAGCGAGCGGATTGGCGAGGCGATGAGCAGGGACGTGCCGACGCGCGTCGACCTCACCGCGTCCCTGCCGGTCATCATCTTCTACACGACCGTGCTGGCGGACGAAGAACTGCCTTACTTCTACGACGACATCTACGGGCACGACCGGGCGCTGGAGGCGGCGCTCCAGATGGGCTACCCGTATCCCCCGTGATCCGCGCTCAGGGGCGCCACCACTGCCGGAAGCGCCCCGTATCGAGGTGCACGAAGTCCGCCGTGCGGTAGTAGCCTACGCCGCCGCGCGCCACGGCTAGGCCCGCGTCCCTGAGGTCCGCCGTGCTGACGTCGTCCAGGCGGATGTCGATCGCCCGCCCCTGCATGTGCAGGCTGTTCTTCGACACGCCCGGCCCGCGCTGCCTCAGCATCTCGTTGGTGGCCAGCGACCGATACCCCGAAACCACACGGAACGGACTCTGGGTGCCGGTTTCGAGCGCCACTGCGTGAAGGATGTCCAGCAGGTCTGTGTCTATGGGGTGCACCGAGTTGTCGTAGTGGTCGCGCAGCACGTAATCGATGCGCGCGAGTGCTTCCGGCACGTACTCGCCGTCCTCGACGTACGGGATCGCCAGAGATTCACCTGAGTGCGTGTGCTGAAACGCGAGGGCTCGATAGCTGGGCAGCGAGGCCATCAACCTCGATGGCCACAGCGGCCCGCACGCCGCCGCGGCGATGCCGGCTGCCAGGTGCCGGCAGAAGCGCCGCCGCGATGGGTTTGCGCGGCGCGCTGATCTATGCTCCATCAACTCAATCCTACCGGGTCGTCTGATCCGAATTACGCCCGCGCGGTGACCGTGCGGCACCGGGCTAGCTAGTTGTCTCAGCGCTGGGATACCTTGTTTCGGCACGCAGGTTCCGCCCGATACAGTGGTTCACTCCGCAGGCCGCCAGGTATACAGAGCGTCTTACACCCGGTCAGGCGTTCTGAACAGTGTCAGCGTCCGTGAATGCGCCCACCGTTTCCAGCTGCTGCCGGTCAGCGTTACCTACCCGATTACCCGCACAAGCCAGCGCCCCTCAGCGCGTACAAGCACGCGGAAACGGCATGGGGTTCAGGAGGTCGCGAGGTACGCGAGAGCTATGTACGTCTGACTTCCAATCCGATGAGCGCCTTGAACGCCTATGACACGGCGACACCGCCCCGCCGCTCTCAGCTAGTTGAGACCGTCGTCCCGCGGATTACTTATCCGAGGTGCGCTTCTAAGTCGTTATAAGACAGAGATGTGTGATGCGACTTTGGCAATACTCTGGACGTAGAATGACGCGGCGAAACGGCGATGCTGCGACTACCTGCGGGCCTCGGATTTCAATCCGTGAGCCACTCGGGAACTCAAATTGTCCCAGATATTGTCCCACCAGGGGTTTCACAGAAGAAGAAGGCGCGCCAGCGACTCTCGTAACCGGCGCGCCCAGTAGGGATTAGAAGAATGACCCCGGCGCGACTCGAACGCGCGACCTTCGGATTAGGAACGCCTGGGACCGGTTCTCAGGCGTTCCCTATGTTCCCCTATAGTCTGAGAATTCAGCAGATTTGCTGAAATCCTGCCAGAAGCTCTTCCCAATCTTCCCCTATCTTTCACCACCGTCATCCAAAGTACGTCCAAAGTCAGGGAGACTTCTCAGGTCTCTCTCCTTTGCTCTGCTCTCGGGCAGAGTCGAACTGTGCCTTGCGCTCAGCGACGACGTGGCCCGCAACAGGCACACGCAGCCCATAGCACTTCGTCATTCGACGCTCGGCGACTATGTTGGGCCGCTCCGGTACAAGAACACAGTCATCTCGCTAGCAGGAGGTCCTGATGGGCAGGATGGTGTCAATGGTCGCGCTGATGGGGTTGCTGCTGGGCGCGTTCGCGCCGTCGCACCTCGTGGCGCAGGACGAGGTCGTGCACGACGCCGAGTACTACATCCTCGAAGCGCAGAACGGGGATCGGTGGGCCGTAGAGGACGGTGAGCTCGACGCTCGCCTCGCCGAACTGCGGGAGACGTACGGTCAACCGCCGAATATCGTCTACATCCTTTGGGATGACATGACCTATGGGGCAGTCGGCGTTCCGGCTATACAGAAAAACCTCGGCTACACGACACCGAACATCAACAGGTTGGCCGAGGAAGGCATAAGCTTCACACGGATGTACAGCGAACCATCCTGCACTCCGACGCGTGTTGCATTCCTGACCGGCCGACACCCTGTCCGGAGCGGCATGGGCGAAGTCGGTATGCCGCACGAAATGGCCGGATTGCGTGGCGATGAAGTGACGATCGCTGAAGTCCTTTCAGAAGCCGGCTATGCTACCGCGCATTTCGGGAAAGGGCATTTGGGCGACATCGAGGAAAGCTACCCACACAACCAGGGTTTCGACGAAACGCTTTTCACTCCGATGAATCAGATCCTGTCGCAGTGGAATAGGACGGGTGACGCCGTCGGCGCGGCTCGTGGCTTTTCCCCGGAGAACTACCCGCCGGATCCCTACAAGCTCGACACCCCGGGCTTGATCCCTACGGGCATCGTCTATGCGATCGAAGGTCGCAAGGGTGAGCAAGGAAAGGAATGGGGCAGCCCGACCCTCGAATCGTACGAAGAAATGGATCCCGAAAGCGAGAGGCGAACACTCGATTTCATTCGCAGAAACGCCGAGGCGGGCAGGCCGTTCTTTGTCGAATATTGGCCGAATGTTCTTTCCCTCATCAAGGCCTATCCGGAAAAGACAACGCAAGCCGGCACTATGGTTTCCGAGGAAATGCAGGTGCTTGATGCCTTCATTGGTGAACTCGTTCAAGAGCTGAACGCACTTGGCATATCTGAGAATACACTTGTGGTCGCCATGGCGGATAACGGGCCGATGGTTCATAGCCCACCACCGCAGTTCGGCATGAACAGCCTCATCTACCGTGGCGGCAAGGGTGACTTCACTGAAGGCGGTGTGCGGGTACCTGCGTTCGCAACATGGCCTGGTATGATTGAAGAAGGACAATTGGTTGGC
>JBDGWG010000051.1:0-21956 GCA_039585235.1 Gemmatimonadota bacterium
GGCCCGTAGTGGAGGTGCCCGTAGCGTGCGATGAGATCGAAATGGGACACGACGTCGAATCCGCCCCACTCGACCATGGCGTCGAGCTCTCGAAAGTATCTGTCGTACGCCTGGTCCTGGGAGCGACTCTCGAAGAAGCGGTCCCGGTGTCGGCCGCCCGAAATGTTGAGCCCGTCCACGATGTGAACCGACCCCAGCACGAAATCGAAAGCAACTTCGTCCGTCAGTCGAGCGAAAGTGACGGTCCACTCCGGCCTGTACTCGAGTTCTATGCCGAGGCGAACGCCCAACCCGGGAAAGGCTCGTCGGGCCTCGTGGACGCTCTCGGCAATGGACAGAAACCGGTCGCGCATCTCGTCGAGATCCGCCTGCCACGACCCGCCCGGGCCCAACACCTCGGCGTGATTCGTCACACAGATCTCGTGAACGCCCGCAGTGACGGCGGCCGCACAATGCTCGGGCAGGGATCCCGCGCCGTCCGATGATCGACCGTCGTGGAAGTGGAAGTTGATCACGCTCCGGCACCGTCCCGGGGCAGTCGAACCTCGAACCTGGCGCCGCCCTCCTCGCGATTCGAGGCGGCAACGGCACCACCGTGCGCTTGGGCGATCGCGCGCACGATGGAGAGGCCGAGCCCCGTGCCGGCCGCCGCGTGGGCCACGTCTGCGCTCGAGAAGCGATCGAATATGCGCTGGATCGCATCCTCCCGAATGCCGGGACCGTCATCGACCACCGTCAGCACGAAGCCGGATCCCGAGGCGGTCACCGATGCCTCGATCGTTCCACCCGACTCTGAAAACTTCACCGCATTGTCGAGGAAGTTCCACACCAGCTGGTCGATCAGTGTCACGTCAAACAGACCCGTCGCGTCGACAGGAAGGTCCAGGGAAACTCGTAGCTCCTTCTCTTCGATCCGAGCCTGCAGCCGATCAACGGCCACACGCACTCGCTCGGCGAGGTCGACTCCCTCGAGTCGTGGTGCCATGACACCGGCGTCCGATCGCGCCAGCGTGAGAAGGTCCTCCGTGAGGTCGCTCAGCCGAACGGCCTCCTCCAGTGAGCTGCCGATCACCCGTCGATACTCATCAGGGCTCCGCTCTCGCCTCAGGGCGAGCTCCAACTCTCCCCGGAGTGCGGTCAGTGGTGAACGAAGCTCGTGGCTGGCGTCGGCGGTAAACCTCCTCTGGGTCTCGAACGCTTCACCGATGCGGCTCAGCATACCGTTCAGGACCTGCGCGAGGCTCGCGAATTCTCTCGTTTCCGCATAGGCGCTGATCCGCTCACCCGGCCGACTGCCACTGATACGTTCCGCTTGCGCGATGATCTCATTGACGGGGCGCACCGTCTTATCGGCGAGCCACCAGCTGCCCGCAAAGGAGCCCAGGGAGACGAGGACTACGATTCCGATCAGGAAGAGACCGGCCGTGCGCACGGTGCGGTCGCGCGCGGAGAGCGGCGCCGCCACCTGGAGAATGTGTCTCTCGTGGCTGGCCCCGAGGCGGCCGAGCGGATAGAAGATCGACCGTACGTGCTGCTCGTCCAGTCGCCCCTCGCTCCAGGCTATCTCTCCGATCGCCGCTTTGGCCAGCGCCTCGGAATCGACGGGAAGATCCCGCATCAGGTACCGGCTCCGCTGCAGGCTCTCCCCGGACTCGCTCCAGATCTGAGCGGATCGGTTGAGGTCGCCCAGCGAGACCGCCTCTTCGGCGGTCAAGTCCCACTCACGAAAACGCATGGCTCCCGTCGGATCGTCCGTTACCGATGCAGCCTGAATGGAGGCGACGCTGAGCAGACTCGCATCGATCTGGCGATCCAGGGCATCGCGAAGAACGAAATAGCCGATGGCGGCGACCAGGGCGATTCCCAGGGCCACGGCCGCCGCGTATCGAGAAGCGAGTTCGAACCTGAGGGATCGCCTCATTCGGGCTCTTCGGCGCTCAACATGTAGCCCACTCCCCGGATCGTATGGAGGGCAGGGGGCCGGTCTCCGGATTGCAGCTTCTTTCTCAGGTTGGCCACGTGTACGTCGACAACGTTGCTCATCGGATCGAACTGGAGATCCCAGACCTTTTCGAGCAGTTCCGTGCGCCGGACCACGTGTTCCGGCCTCAGCATGAAGTACTCCAGAAGCAGGTACTCCTTGGGCGTGAGGTCGAGCTTCACTCCGCCGCGCGAAGCTACGTGTCGAAGCCGATCCACTTCTAGATCATGGTACAGGAGTCTGTCGGTGCGGCGCGAGCCACCTCGACGCAGGAGGGCCCGGACCCGAGCCAGGAGCTCGTCGAACGTGAACGGCTTGGTCAGGTAGTCGTCTGCGCCCAGGTCGAGTCCCCGGACCACGTCCTCGGTGGCATCCAGCGCGGTCAGCAGCAGCACCGGGACCGCCCTGGCCTGTTTGCGAAGGTCGTGTACGATCTCGAGTCCGGACTTGCCCGGAAGCATGACGTCGAGGAGCAATAGATCGTAGTCATAGACGTTCGCCTTCAGCGCACCGTCCACTCCATCGTGGGCTGTGTCTACGGAGTATCCTTCCTCCCGCAGCCCCTTCTCGACGAAGCTCGCGACCTTCCTGTTGTCCTCCACGACGAGGATTCGCATGGCCTGCCTCAAGCTGTATGTGAAGACTTCTTAACCTCAATCTAACATCGACTTCACGCCCCCTGCTGCATCTTCCCGAGGCCAAGTCCGCGAATACGTTCACAGGCCGGGTGGATCACAGTGAGACAGCTTCGACAATACATGGGCTCTTCGCTGCTGCTGGTACTGCTCATTGCGTCTCGAGCCGCCGCACAGGCACCAGATACACTTCGGATCGCTGACGTGGTGTCAGAGGCCCGTCGGGCGAACCCGATGCTCCAGGCGGCCCGCTATCAGGCGAACGCGGTCGGCGAGCGCGGTTCGCAGGCCGGAGCCCTTCCAGATCCCGTGCTTTCTCTCGGCCTGCGCAACAGGCCGCTGGGCGACTTCGGCACCGACAACCCGATGACCATGAACTGGATCGGGCTCTCCCAGCGTTTCCCGTGGCCGGGAAACCAGGGATTCGGACAGCAGAGACAGGAGCACTTCGCGCGCGCTGCCGACCTCGACGCGGACGAGATGGAGGCCGCACTCGTCTCCCGAGACTTTCTCGAAGTCACATCCGCCAAGTACGCCGTCGGGAGGGGTCCGCAGCAGGACATCCTGCAGGCGCAGGTAGCGATCGCTCAGATGACCGCGGACATCACGATCGTCGAGCAGAACCGGATCGCGATGGCGGCGCGCCTCAACAGTCTGCTGGGCCGGCCTGCGACCGTGGCGGTCGGCTCGCTCGAGCTTCCGGATCCGGCCGGGTCGCCTCTCGCAGTGGACTCTCTCATGGCCGTGGCAGCGATCAACCGCCCCGCGATTCGAGCGGCGCGCGAGCGAGCACTGGCCGCCGACGCGGGTTATAGGGCCGCAGAGCGTGATGCGTACCCCGACTTCACGGTGGCTTTGGGATACGGGCAGCGGCCCGAGTTCGAGGACCTGGCCACGATCCAGGTAGGGATCAGTCTGCCGCTTTGGTCGGGTTCGAAACAGAGGCCGCGGATCCGAGAGATGCAGGCGTTCCAGTCGACGGAAGAGGCGCGCGAGCTCGACCTCCACAACGAGACGTTCGCCCGCCTGTCGGAGCTCCGGGCCGCCGCCGAGCGAGCGCGGGACCTCTCCGAGCTCTACCGCACTTCGATCATCCCCCAGGCGATGGCGGCGGTGGAGTCAGCCCTTTCCGCGTACCGGGTGGGCGAGGTGGACTACATGACCCTGCTATCGAACCAGACCACGGTAAACCGATTCGAGACCGAGCGAGTGCGCCTGGCGGCCGAGTACCAGGCGTCCGTGGCCGGTATTGAAGCCCTGACGGGCCTGGAGACCGCTGTCCGATGATGAGAATCCAGAGGAGCAGGACGATGGGCGGACTGCCCACGCGAGCCACGCGGTTCGGACTGGCCGCCGTGGCCACCTCGCTGCTGCTGGCGGGCTGCGGAAACGGGACGGATGACACGGCAGCCTCGATGGACATGACGCCCGAGGAGCACGCCCTGATGCAGGCGGGGGGTGGGCAGGGGCAGACGGACAGCACGGGCGCCACGGTGCGCCAGCCGGTCCACCTCACCGAGGCGCAGGAGCAAGCTCTCGGCGTGGTCTACACCACAGTCGAGACCCGCAGTCTAGAGCGGACGATTCGCACGGTCGGTCGAGTCGTCGCGGCCGAGGACAGGGTGGCGGATGTCACCCTCAAGGTCGACGGCTTCGTGGAAGACCTGTATGTGAACACGACAGGAGAGGCCGTTCGACGAGGGCAGCCTCTCCTCACGCTATACAGCCCCGAGCTTGTGGCGGCCCAGGAAGAACTTCTGACCGCGAAGCGTCTCGCTTCGCGTGTCGAAGAGAGCGCAGGGGAAGCGTGGCGCAGTGCTCAGTCGATGCTGGATGCGGCCCGCCGCCGCCTGTCCTACTGGGACATCACGGACGAACAGATCGAGCGGCTGGAACGAGCGGGCCAGGTCACCAAGACGCTCACAATCGTGTCGCCGGTCGGCGGGATCGTGCTCGAGAAGGCAGTTCTCGCAGGACAGCGCGTCACCCCCGGGCTCGCCCTGTATCGGATCGCCGATCTTTCCGAGGTCTGGGTGGAAGGCGACGTGTTCGAGCAAGACCTCCGTTTCATCGAGATGGCGGCGCAGTCGCACATCGAGGTAGAGGCCTACCCGGGCGAGCACCTGATGGGACGCGTGAGCTTCGTGTACCCGACGGTGGACGTGGACAGCCGCACGAACCGCGTGCGCGTGACGCTGGCCAACCCGGACCTTCGTCTCAAGCCCGGCATGTTCACGACCATGTTCTTTGACACGCAGCTGCCGGAGTCGATGGCCATCCCGCTGGAGGCCGTACTGGTCACGGGCGAGCGCAACCTGGTATTCGCGCGGGACGCAGACGGAATGCTCCAGCCACGCGAAGTGGTACTCGGACCACAAGCCGGAGACTACGTCCAGATCCTGTCTGGCCTCGGCCTCGACGAGACCATCGTAGGCTCCGCCAACTTCCTGGTGGACGCCGAAAGCCGGCTGGCCAGCACCGGAAGCAGCATGCCCGGCATGCAGCATGGCTCAGACCCAGACGAGGCCTCCCCGCAGCCCGCTGCCACGCAGCCTGCGGAGCACCAGCATGATTAACTGGATCATCTCCTGGTCGCTCCGGAACCGCTTCCTGGTCCTTCTGGCCACGGCGGCGATCGTGGTCGCCGGCCTATGGGCTATGAACACGACGCCCCTGGACGCGATTCCGGACCTGTCTGACGTGCAGGTCATCGTTCAGACCGACTTCAGGGATCAGGCTCCCGACATCGTCGAGGACCAGGTCACGTACCCGATCACGACCGAAATGCTGAAGGTGCCGGGCGCGCGCGTCGTGCGCGGCTACTCGTTCTTCGGCCTCAGTCTCGTATACGTGATCTTCGACGACGGCACGGACATCTACTGGGCTCGATCGCGGGTCCTGGAATACCTGAACGGGATCCGGCAGCAACTCCCGCCCGGCGTCGAGCCGACTCTGGGCCCTGACGCTACCGGAGTGGGCTGGGTGTTCGAGTACGTGCTCGAGTCGGACAGCCTCGACCTGTCAGAACTGCGCTCGCTCCAGGACTGGTACATCCGGTATCAGCTCACGGCCGTGCCGGGGGTGTCCGAAGTGGCCAGCCTGGGCGGTTTCGAGAAGCAGTACCAGGTGGAGGTTGACCCAGAACGTCTACGCGCCTTCGACATCCCGGTCACCCGTGTCACGCAGGCGATCGCGGCGCACAACGTGGACATCGGAGCGCGCGTGCTCGAGATGGGCGGCCGCGAGTACATGATTCGCGGACTCGGCTACCTGGAGGGCGTGGACGATATCAAGAACGTCGCCGTAGGGGCGACGCCGAATGGGACCCCAATCCGGATCGCCGACGTGGCGACGGTGCAGATCGGGCCCGCGCCGAGGCGCGGGGCCGCCGACCTCGACGGTCGCGGTGAGGTCGTAGCCGGAATCGTCGTCATGCGGTTCGGGTCCGACGCGTACAAGACGATTCAGCTCGTGAAAGAGCGAATCGCTGAGATCGAGAAGGGGCTCCCACCTGGGGTGCGCCTGCGGACGGTGTACGATCGCAGCGCTGATCGTGGCGGCTGTGGCGATCGTATTCCTTCTTCATTTCCGGTCCGCCTTGGTGGCAATCGTCACGTTGCCCATCGGAATCCTGATCTCGTTCATCGTGATGCGGGCGATCGGTGTGAACGCCAACATCATGAGCCTCGGAGGGATCGCGATCGCGATCGGCGCGATGGTGGATGCCGCCATCGTGATGATCGAGAACATGCACAAGCACATCGAGCGAGCCGATGAGGAGACCGACACCTGGGACGTGGTGCTCAAGAGCGCGAAGCAGGTAGGGCCACCGCTCTTCTTCTCGCTCCTGATCATCACCTTCAGCTTCCTTCCGGTCTTCGCGCTGGAGCAGCAGGAGGGCCGGCTGTTCAAGCCTCTGGCTTTCACGAAGACCTTCGCCATGGCCGGGTCGGCCTTCCTGTCGATTACTCTGGTGCCCGTGCTCATGGGCTACCTAATCAAAGGGAGGATTCGGCCCGAGCGAGACAATCCGCTCAATCGCGTTCTTCAGTGGCACTACCGGCCGATCATCCGGTTTGCCACCCGGAGGCCATGGTTGGTGATCGCGTTGGCGGCCCTGGTTCTCGCCGCCACGGTGCTTCCATGGAAGCAGCTCGGAAGCGAGTTCATGCCACCCTTGAAGGAGGGCTCGCTCCTCTTCATGCCGACCACGGTTCCGGGAGTATCGATCGCCCAGGCCCGGGAGATCATGCGTTACCAGGATAGCGTGCTGGCCTCGTTCCCGGAGGTCGAAACGGTCCTCGGGAAGACCGGGCGTGCCCGGACGGCGACGGACCCGGCTCCGCTGGACATGTTCGAGACCACGATCACCCTGAAGTCCAAGGACGAGTGGCGCCCAGGCATGACGTACGAGAGGCTGGTGCAGGAGATGGACACGGTAGTCCAACTTCCGGGGGTCACCAACGCCTGGACGATGCCGATCAAGGGCCGGATCGACATGCTTGCCACGGGCATTCGGACGGCCGTGGGAGTCAAAATCTTCGGTCCCGACCTCGACACCCTCCAGGCCCTCGGTGAGCAGGTCGAGCGGATCATGCAGGACGTTCCCGGCACCCGGAGCGCTTTCGCCGAGAGGGGCGTGTCCGGGTACTACATCGACATCGACATCGATCGCGCGGAGGCCGCGCGGTACGGGCTCAACGTGGGTGACGTGCACAGCGCCATCATGGCCACCGTGGGTGGAATGAACGCGGCCATCACGGTGGAGGGACGGGAAAGGTACAGCGTGAACGTCAGGTACCCCCGCGAGCTCCGGGACGACGTGGGCAAGATCCGCGAAGTCCTGGTGCCGGCCATGGACGGTACCCCGATTCCTCTGGGGCAGGTGGCCAGTGTCGAGGTCAGCCAGGGGCCGATGGCGGTGAAGACGGAGAACGCTTTTCCGGTGACTACGATCTTCGTGGACACCGAGGACAGCGACATCGGTGGCTACGTGAGCACGGCGCAGCGAGCCGTCGCCGCTCAGTTGGTTCTGCCGTCTGGATACACGCTGCTCTGGAGCGGCCAATTCGAATTCATGCAGCGCGTGAAGCAGAAGATGAAAGTCGTAGTTCCCGTAACCCTGGGGATCATCATGCTGCTGCTGTATCTCAGTTTTCGGGGCATCCCCGAGACCCTGATGGTCATGCTCTCAGTGCCCTTCGCCCTGGTAGGCGGCATCTGGTACCTGTGGTTCGCCGGCTACAACACCAGCGTCGCGGTCTGGGTTGGTTTCATAGCACTCGCCGGGGTCGCGGCGGAGACCGGCGTCGTGATGCTCATCTACCTCGATGAGGCGTTCTACGACCGTGAGCGCGAGGGGCGGATGAACGATGCCAACGACGTAGAAGCGGCCGTCACGGAGGGCGCCCTGGGCCGCCTCCGACCCAAGGTGATGACTGTCGTCGCGATCATCGCGGGCCTGATGCCCATCCTGTGGAGCACCGGCGCGGGCGCGGATGTCATGAAGCGGATCGCCGCGCCGATGGTGGGCGGGATGATCACGTCGACGCTTCTGACGCTGGTGGTGATTCCGGCGATGTACCTGCTGTGGCGGAGGCGGCAGGTGATTCGACGTCCGGATTCCGACCGCTGGAGGGGCCGGGGACTCGTCGGGCTGAAGTAGACCGGGCGCCCCCGCTCGATTTCTAGCGCCGAAGCAGCGCCCGGCTGCCCGCGATGGCCGCACGTGCAAAGCTGGCCGCGCGCGTCGCCTGTGCGCGTTCGTCGCCGTCACCGACAAGGTCGTCCGCCGTCAGCACCGCACCAGTCCAATCCTGCGTATGCCAGTAGGCTGGCGGCGGCAGCTTCGGCAAGACTGTCGGGTCAGGGTATGGCCAGGGTGACACGTACAGGTACGGGTCCGGATACGAATCGTCGCCGGGCGCCAACCCGATGCCCACAGACCGTGCTTCGTCGAGCCCGACAGGCGGGTCCGAGCCGGCGTCCAGGTTAATGAGCACCGCGATGTCGAAATGATGGGGCCAGCAGCGTACGGGGGAGGCTCCCTCCTCCGCAGCGGAAACGGCCTCCAGAAGGAGTGAGGCGTCGTGAAACCAGCGCTCCATCTCCGCCAGCTCGGCCGGTCCCGCGTCATAGGGCGCTCCCGTTCCCACAGGGTGCGCCGGGATCTCCGGCACCCCGGGCGTGAACGCCCCGGCGACTTCTCCCAGCCGTGCCTCCAGTTCATCTCGCAGCCAGGCCTCGGCTTCCGACCGAGTCCGATCCCGCAGGTCGAGGGAACCGAACTGATGCGTCCCGGACCCGAATAATCGATAGGCGAACTGGCCGGGCTGAAGGCCGAGGCGCAAAGCGGATCCGTCGACCGTCGCTTCCGACAGAAAAGACCTCCGTTCGGGGCTCCACGTCACGGAGGAATGGCTGTAGTCCGGGCGAGGCGGGACGAACGAATCACCAAACGCCGCCAGGGGCTGCAGGGCCCAGTGAAGCTGCAGCCTGGCGTCCCTCAGAGTTCCGGGCGCAGGATCGCCCAGCCGGACCCAGCGACTCGCGAACCGGATACGCGTGTCTTCGTCAGGGGCGAACGGGCTCATGACGGATCTCCTCCAGGCGCCGGGACGCCGGCATAGCGGATTCCCGTCAACGACGAGATCTCGCGATTCCAGGTGGACACGTCCGTCATGCCGAAATCGCCCAGACGCGCGTGCCCGCAGGCTCGGGACAGCACCTGCATGAGCTCGACGGTCGCCCCAAGGTAGTTCGCCAATCGGCGGGCCGAAGCGTCGATCACCAGCCTTGCCCTGAGCGACGGCTTCTGCGTGGCGATGCCTACGGGACAGTTGTTGGTGTGGCACGCTCGCATGCCGAGGCAGCCTATGGCCTGAAGTGCCGAATTCGAGATCGCCACCGCGTCCGCGCCCAATGCGAGCGCCTTCACGAAGTCCGATTCGGTGCGCAGCCCACCGGTTATGATCAGGGTCACTTTCGCAGCGTCGCGCGAGTCCAGGTGCCGTCTCGCGCGGGCCAGCGCCGCCATCGTCGGAACCGAGATGTTGTTCTTGAAGATGTCGGGAGCGGCACCGGTCGCGCCGCCGCGCCCATCCAGGATCACGTAGTCTACGCCCACCTCGAGCGCGAAGTCGAGATCGTCCTCGATGTGCTGCGCCGACATCTTGAATCCGACCGGGATGCCGTCCGCGGCCATCCTCACCTGCGCCGCCACTTCGGCGAAATCAGCCGGCGTGGCCAGGTCCCCGAAGCGGGACGGGCTGATGGCTGCCTGCCCTTCGGGGATGCCCCGCACTTCAGCGATCCGGCCCGTGACCTTGTGCCCGGGAAGGTGACCACCCGTTCCGGTCTTGGCTCCTTGCCCCGCCTTGAAGTGGAAGGCCTGGCAGAGCTTCACCTTCTCGAGGTCCCAACCGAACCGGCCGGACGCGAGCTCATAGAAGTAGCGACCGTTCTCCGCCTGCTCCTCAGGCAGCATCCCGCCCTCGCCCGAGCAGATTCCCGTGCCCGCCAGCTCGGCGCCTCGAGCGAGAGCCGTCTTCGCCTCCTCGCTCAGGGCCCCGAAGCTCATATCGCTGACGAGAATCGGTATCTCGAGGTGCAGCGGTCGATCGGCGCCGGGGCCAACCACCAGGGAGGTCGAGACATCCACCTCATCCGCGAGCGGGCGTCGGGCGAGCTGGGCGGTCAGAACCTGGATGTCGTCCCAGCGCGGCAGGTCTGTGAGGGGCACACCCATCGCCGAGACCCGCCCATGATGACCCAACCGGCTCAGGCCGTCTCGTGCCAGCTCCTGGATGTACCTGTTGTGAGGTTCCTCTGGTGTGCCGTGCACGTCCTGGTACAGGCCGAGGTACTCGTCGCGGCGGTAGGGCTGCGGGTTATCCTCGGACCATGCCGCCACTTCGTCCGCGTCCACGAACACGGCGTCGGCATCGGAGTCGATCCATGCCTCGAAGCGGTGGAGCGCTTCTTCGTTCGCGTACTCGCTAACACCGGTATCGACACGGTAGTCCCACAGGTGGACCCCGCAGATCAGGTTGTCGCCGTCCACCCGGCCGTCGGACAGGAGCGCCCCCCGGTGCAGACAGCGTCCGTAGAGAACTGACACCCGGTCATCGAAGCGAATCACGACCAGGTCCACGTCGCTGACCAGCGCATACGAGGGCGTTCGGTCCTCGAGGGCGCTCCACCGTGCCACTCGTTCGGGACGGCCTGCCTTCGATCCGCTCATATCACACCAGGTCCGGATCCGTGATCACTTCCACCAGGCTCGGTCCGTCGTGTCCCAGTACCCTCTCCAGCGCAGCGTCGAGATCCTCGAGCTTCTCAACTCGAATCCCGAGGGCACCGCAAAGGCGCGCGTACTCCGCGAAATCCGGATTGCTCAGCTCCGTCTGCCACACGTCATAGTCCGCGCTCCGCTGCTCTTTCGAGATCTTCGCCAGCTCGCCGTTGTTCAGCAGAACGTGCGTAATCGTCATAGAGTATTTCACCGCAGTCGTCAGTTCCGCCATATACTGGCCGAATCCGCCGTCGCCCGAGACCGAGACGACCGGCCGGCCGTGAAAGCGCGGATCACTTTCCTGCGTCGCCGCCCACGCTCCCAGGGCCGCCGGGTAGGCGAAGCCGATCGACCCGAGGTAGCCCGACATCAGGACGGACTGCCGCTCGCACTCGAAGTAGCGGCCAAACGAATATGTGTTGTTGCCCACGTCCACGGGCATGATGGCGTCCGGCGGTACGTGCCGGTTCATGGCCGCGAACACCGCTGCTGCACCGAGGCCCCTGCCCCTGTCGTCCGTCTCACGGAGCCGCTTCTCCTCCCGCCAGATGCTCCAGCGCTCGGAGATCTCCGAGCGCCGATCCTCGGCACCCGCCCGGCCGTCCATTCGCTCCAGGAGAAGGCGGGCCGTGACGCCGATCTCTCCCCATACGGGAACCGTGACCGCGTGGAATTTGCCCAGGATCATCGGATCGAAGTCTACCTGGATCGTCGGAATCTTGGGGGTGATGCCCGTGTGGTTGCTGAAGCTCGCCCCGAACACCAACAGAAGGTCGGACTCGTTCATGAACCAGCTGGCCACGGGCGTTCCACTCCGGCCCAGCACTCCCCCGGCCAGCGGATGGCTGTCGCCGATGATCCCCTTGCCCTTGAACGTCGTGATCACCGGGCAGCCCAGCCGCTCGGCCAGCGTCACGACCGACTCCATTTCGAACCTCGCCCCGTGCCCCACGACGATGACCGGGCGGCGCGCGGCGGCCAACAGCTCCGAGGCCCGGTCCAGAGCTTCCTTCGGCGGCTGAATCTCGCGGGCCGGAAGCCTGCCTTGGGGCCCGCCCGGCTTCGCGCCGCCCACGTCCAGCGTCTGCACCTCGTCGGGGAATATGAGGTGCGACACCCCGCGATTCAGGATGGCGCTCTTGCAGGCCAGGTTGACAAGCTCGGCATGGCGGCTCGTGGGGAGCACCGTCTGGCTCCATTGGGCCACCTGACCGTACGCCGCCCGCAGGTCGACCTCCTGGAATGCTCCCGGTCCCAGCACCTGAGTGTCCACCTGACCGGTCAGAGCCAGTACCGGCGACCTATCCACGTTGGCGTCCCACAGACCGGTCAGAAGATTCGTGGCTCCCGGTCCGGCGATCGAGAAGCAGGCAGCCGGCCGACCCGTGAGCTTCCCGTACGCGGAAGCCGCGAACGCCGCCGCTCCTTCATGCCGAATGCCGAAATAGCGCAGGCGACCCCGAGCCTCCTGGCGCCTCAGCGCTTCCGCCAGTCCGAGGTTCGAGTGTCCGACCATACCCCAGACCCAGCGGACGCCCCACTCCACCAGGGTTTCCGCCATCACATCGGAAACGGTACGAACCGGCTCGGACTCCGGCGGGAACCCTACGTACACCCCGTCTTCGCGCACCTCCACCGGGAACGTGTCCACACCGTCGTCGAACCCGCCGGGAGGTCTGCCGGTCGAAGGGTGGAAATCCCAGCCGTGCCACGGGCAGCGCAACATTCCGTTCTCGATCGAGCCCTCTCCCAGCGGGCCGCCCTGATGCGGGCACCGATTATCCAGCGCTGCGTACTCACCCTCGAAGTGGGTCATGCAGACCGTTCGGTGGTGGCAGGTCACCGCCGTCACCCTGTCATCGGGAAGCTCCTCCGGTTCAAGCACACGCTCCCAAACGAGGTCACCGGTTCCATCGGGCATGAACGCTCTCCTTTCTTGAGGCGTGGGTGCGCGTCGGCCTGTCCATGGTATCTGAACGCTTCCGGGGTAGTAAAGTTCAAGGCCAGGTCTGCGTGGGTTCTAACCGGCGGTGTGGTGCCCACGCCACAATCACATATCTTGTCCCGAAAGGCGGCAAGCACCGGGATTGCCGGTGAGTGACAGGAACCGCCAGAGGAATACTGACACATGGATCAGACCGTGCTCAGCAGGAACGCCCGAATCCGCCACATAACCGCCGGCGCGGCCATACTGCTCTCGCTGAGCGCATGCGCTGTGAACCCGGCCACCGGCGGACGCATGTTCTCCCTCGTGAGCGAGGGACAGGAAATCGAGATGGGACAGCAGGCCATGCTCCAGGTGGACGCGGGCATGGGCCTGTATGACAATCCGGCGCTGCAGGCCTACGTGGATTCGGTGGGCCAGGCCATGGCGGCCGTGTCGGAGCGGCCCGACCTGCCCTGGTCCTTCAAGATCGCCGACGATCCGGTCATCAACGCGTTCGCGCTTCCGGGCGGGCCCGTATACCTGGCTCGCGGGATCATGGCCCATTTCAACAGCGAGGCCGAAATGGCTTCGGTGCTGGGACACGAGATCGGGCACATCACGGCCCGTCACAGCGTGGAGCAGATCAGCCGCGCTCAGCTGATGCAGATCGGTCTCGTGGCATCCATCGTCCTGGTCCCGGAGTTGCGCCCGTTCGGCGATGCGCTGTCCGGTGGCCTGGGGATGCTGTTCATGAAGTTCGGGCGGGATGACGAAAGCCAGTCCGACGAGCTTGGTTTCCGCTACATGACCCGGCTCGGCTACGATCCGCAGGGCGCCGTTGACATGTTCGAGATTCTCGAGCGTCAGCGGGATGCTTCGGGTGGGGCGGTCCCGGAGTGGCAATCCACGCATCCGGATCCAGGCAACCGGGTGATCGCGGCCGAGCAGCGGATGGCCTCATCGCAGATCGAAGGGGGCGTCGTCCGAAGGGATGAGTACGTGGAGCGCATCGACGGGATGATGTTCGGGCAGGATCCCGCACAGGGGTTCTTCGTCGAAGGACGGTTCGTGCACCCGGAGCTGCGGTTACAATTCCGGTTCCCGGAGGCGTGGGACACGCAAAACGCGCCGACGGCCGTACTCGCGCAGTCACCCGAGCAGGACGCTGTGATGCAGCTTACCCTGGGAGAGGGGAGCACGCCGGAGGAAGCGGCGAACACATTCTTCGACCAGCAGGGGATCGAGCGGCTGGGCGCCCGGAGTAGAACGGTCAACGGCCTACGGGCGGTGCAGGGGACGTTCCGCGTGGCCACCGAGCAGGGGACCCTGGACGGTCAGGTCCTGTTCGTGAAGCATGGGGATCTGGTATACCGATTCATGGGGTACACGCCGACGTCCCGCATGGGAAAGTACGCCGTCACGTTCGAGAGGTCGCTGGAGAGCTTCGCGCCGATGAACGAAGAGCGCTGGATCAATCTCGCACCGAAGAGATTGGAGATCGTTCGGGTGCCGAATGAAATGACGGCCGAGCGCTTCTTCATGCGCTTCCCGTCCACGGTCACCCTGGAGACGGTTCGGCTCATCAACGGCTGGGAGCACGGCCACGTGATCGCCGCCGAGAGCCTCGTCAAGCGAGTGGTCGGTGAGGGCGTCCCGGGCGACGAATGAAGGGTGCCGGCGCCCATCGGTCGCGTGGCAAGGATCCTGCACAAGTCAGGTTGGTTCTGTTCCGGTTCTGATCACGCCGGTCGCGGCGGAACTATGCGCTGATTTGGCGCACGTCGTGGTCCGGAAGGCGGCTGTTTGAGGCCCGCCAACGAAGGAGGAAACGTTGCATAACGCCACTAAGTACGGTGTGCTTCTCGCAGTCCTGGCCATGTTCGCGGTTCCGAGCGCGGGGCTGACGCAGCCTGCCACGGGCAAGGTGTCGGTCGATTTGCGGGGCGGCGTAGCCATCCCCGCGGGCAACATGGCCACGATCACGGGTGTCGGGGGACTGGCAGGTGCCAGCCTCCTGTGGAACTTCCATCCGAATTGGGCGATCCGGGGCGACTTCGACTACATGAAGCTGGACGATGGTACCGACAGCTTCGGCGTCGTTTTGTCGCCTCCACAGGACCTGATGTTCTTTGGCGGCAGCTTCGAAGTGAATTTCAACAGTCCCCGGCTGGCGACCGTGCCGCTCACGTTCATGCTCAATGTAGGCGCCGGAGCCATGAAGATGAAGGTGGACGAGACGTTCGACGTGGGGCATCCGGCGAGCGGGTTCGACGAGATGTACCTGACATTTCAGGGTGGCGCGAAGATCGGGTATCAGCTCAAGCCGTGGATCAACATCTTCGTGAACGGCACCGCCTACTTCATGGTGATGGATGAGTACGACACGCTCGTGTTCCTGAATCCGGGCTTCGACACGGGCTGGGTCATCCCGGTGACGGCCGGCGTACGGCTGACGTTCCTCCGCTGATTCGACGGCGGGCGTGACGGAGTGACGGAGCCGGGACAGAACCGAATCCGACAGACCCTTCTCGTGGCCCTGGCCCACCCCGACGATGAGGTGGGCATGGTCGCCGCGATGCGTGCCCAGGTGGAGGTCGGCGATAGGGTCGTGCTCCTTTGGCTCACCCGCGGCGAGATGACCGAGGCCCTCGGACCGATACCCACCGCGGAGATCATCCGGCGCCGCACCGAGCACGGACGAGTCGCCGGCGAGATCCTGGGAGTGGAGACGCGGTTTCTCGACTACCCCGATACCGCTGTTCAGGCCACTCCCGAGGCGGCGGCCCGGGTGGCCCGCGTGATCGCGGAGGTCCAGCCGGACGCTGTCCTCACCTGGGGGGACTCGTGGCGACGCGGCCTCCGGCATCCCGATCACCAGGCCACCGGGAAGATTGTCCGCGACGCCATCACCCTGGCCCGGATGAAGCGGTGCGTCGATCCGTTGGCGCCCCACCGGAAGCCGGCTCCCGTGTTCACGTATCGTGGCCGCCACTCCCAGCTACCCGCGGTGGCGATCGACGCTAGCCCGTACCGGGAGAAGATTCGGGAATTGGCGCTGCATTATCAGCGCGAGCTGGAGTTTCCCGATCCCGACTGGCTCGAGGACCGGCTACGAGCCATCGGCCGGCGTTGGGAACTGGAACTGGCGGAAGAGTACGACGCCTGGGAGACCCGCGGTGGCCTCGTGGAATCTCTGCTTCCGGTGGATATCCACGGTGCCCCCGACCATCCGGAGCGCACGCGGCAGGAGACCCTCTGACGAGCCCGAAGGGGAAGGCTGACAGCCAGCCAGACTCAGGCGACGGACCGAACCGGAGCGGACTCCTCTGCAGCAAGGGTATCCCGCTCCGGTTTCGCATCCTGGCGCAGGCGTTCCACGACGAACCGGGCGTCGGTCCGTTCCAGGTCGAATGCGATTCCGCCCGGGGCGCCGCTGTCGAGCCACGCCGTGACGATGAGGCTCGGTGTCAGGTCGGCCGCCTGAAACACCGCCTCTGCCCGGAGCTCGTGCATGCGGACCTTATAGACCGCGTCTTCCACGGCGTTCGACCAGTCGGAATCGCTCCAGGACACGGTCTTTCGTTCCAGCACCCTCCCGAGTGCCACCGGAACGAGGACCCGCTCCGGCTCGGCCGGTCCTGGGAGGACGATGAGCCAGGATCGATCCACCCAGGGCCTTTCGAGCGCGTACCGATAGCTGTCCAGTTCCTCCAGCCAGCCGAGACGGCGCTGCCACGAGATCGCCTCGTCGAGTCCGCCAGCCGCTGACGCCCGATCACGACGGCGCACGAACCTGTCGTATGCGACGCGGAGATGTTCGGGGTCTTCCAGCAGGCGGACGGCTTCGCGAACCTGGGCCCGGTACACGTCGATCCCGACAAGGCCGACACACGGAGCCGTGCACTGGTCGATTCCGTGCTGCAGGCACGGCGACGCTTCAGGGTCGGGACGGATCGCGCCGGCGCAACTGCGAAGACGAAGGATCTTCTCGAGGAGCTGGACCACCTCGGCTGGTTGGCGACGGCCCCGATACGGTCCGAAATGCCTGGCCCGCGGTCGCCGCGGACGGCTGATCACACGGAGGCGGGGGAAGGGCGCCCCCCAGTCCACCTCGATGTACCATCCCTTCGAACGGTTCTTGAGGACTTTATTGAAAGCGGGACGGAACCGCTCGATCCGGTCCGCTTCCTCGAGCTTCGCTTCGAGATCGGTTCCCGTGCGGTGCACCTGCACGCCGCGAGCGAGCCGCACCATGAGTGCCATTCGCTCGTCCTTCGGTCCGCCTCCATAGAAATAGCCCCGCACCCGGCGCCGCAGGTTGACGCTCTTCCCCACGTAGACCGGCGTCCCGAGCGCATCTTCGAACTGGTACACGCCGGGAGCCGCGGGCAGGTTCCGGGGTATCCAGTCGGGCACGGGGCTCTTGCGCCGGCTCATGTCGGGCGAGAATCCTGATCTCGGGTAAAAGGGTATATTCGGTGTTTGTTCGGATTAACGATGAGGCAGTGGGACGCATGAGGCAAGTTCGGATACTGGTGGCGTCGGTGATGCTGACGGCCGGGTGCGCATCGGCTCCGACCGATGGGTCCGAGGTTCCAGTGCTGGCGGAGGTCGGCACGGAGACGACGCCGTTGGATCTGGAGGCGGTGGTTGCGTCACCCCTCGGACTGGAGGCCGTTCCTTCCGGGGTGGAAGGTCGGCCAGAGCATGCCGTGGCCGCGCAATCCCTTTCGGCTGCCAGGGCAGGAGCCAGGTGGGACGGAGACCTGACCGCTGTGGAGCGGCGTATCGCCGACGCGGTGGAGGAGAGGTCTTCCGAAGCGATCGCGTTCCTGCGGAGAATCGTGGATATCAACAGCGGGACGATGAACCCTGCCGGGGTGCGCGAAGTCGGGCGAGAATTCGAGGGCGAGCTAGCGAACCTCGGATTCGAGACGCGGTGGATCGAGATGCCGGTCGAGATGGATCGGGCGGGGCACCTGTTCGCGGAGATCGACGGGGGTTCGGGCAAGAGGGTCCTTCTGATCGGGCACCTCGACACCGTGTACGAGATGGACAGTCCGTTCCAGTCCTTCGAGATGCTGGAGGACGGTGAGGCTCGTGGCCCCGGCGTGGCGGACATGAAGGGTGGAGACGTGGTCATCCTTTACGCCCTCAAGGCGCTGGCCGATGCGGGCGCCTTGAAGAACGTCCGGATCATCGTGGCGCTGCTCGGCGATGAGGAGGCGACGGGCGATCCCCTTTCCGTCTCACGAGCGGACCTGTACGGCGCGGCCCGGCGAAGTGACGCGGCCCTCGGTTTCGAGGGCGGCGTCGGGGGCCTGAATTCAGCTACCATTGCACGCCGTGGATTCACGGGCTGGACGCTCGAGGTAACTGCGATCCGGGGGCACTCGTCGGTGATCTTCAGCGAGAAGTACGGAGCGGGAGCCATCTTCGAGTCCGCGCGGATCCTCACCCGGTTCTACGAGGATCTTCGGGGTGAGGACTACCTCACGTTCGGAGCCGGGCTGATTCTGGGTGGCACGAGCGTGACCTACGACGCACAGCTCGATCGTGGAGAAGCGTTCGGGAAGACGAACGTGATTCCGCAGACGGTCACGGTGGCTGGCGATCTCCGGACGCTGACCTGCGAGCAGTTGGAGAGTGCCAAGGCGCGGATGAGGGAAATCGTGTCAGAGAGCCTACCGAAGGCGTCGACCAGGATCCGATTCCGCGACTCGTACCCGCCGATGGCTCCGACGGAGGGGAACTACGCCCTTCTGCAGCGGCTGGATGGAATCAGCCGCGATCTCGGATTTGGATCGATCGAGGCCGTGGATCCAGGCCGGAGGGGTGCCGCGGACATCTCATTCGCGGCCCAGTACACCGACGCGCTCGGCGGTCTCGGCGTCATGGGCAGCGGCGCGCACACCCCCCGGGAGACCGTGGACCTGCCGTCGATCGCCGTGATGACCCAGAGAGCGGCCCTCCTGATCCACCGGCTCAGCCGGGAGGATCCAGCAGGGCCGTAGTGGAGGCCGAACGGCCACCCATCAGTTGGCCGGCTCGCCCTCCACCAGGCGGTACACGACGATTTGCTGGACGTCGAGCTCATCTTCCGTCAACCGGGCGAGCAGCCCGTCACCGTAAAGCAGGTCCGGAAAGAACTCCGTGGACCGGACCTCCCCCAACAGGGTTCCGTCCCTGCCGTACACGTCGATCCGATCGGTCTCACCGGGCCGGCCCACCGACACGCCTACCCACAGGCGATCCACATCGTCGATCGCAAGACCCGAGATTCGCGGGACGAGCTCCGCGAAAGTCAGTGCCTCGAGCCGTTTCTCCAACATTTGTTCGGCCCCTGGGAAGTCTCCCTGGACGGAGGCCTCGCGCACGCGTTCCCGCTCGAACTCCTCGTCCTCGGGAGTCGTCTCCCGGGCAACCGGATCGCGCTGAATTCGCGATGCCTCGATACCGTCTGGACCGACCACGCGGATGTCATACTCGGGCCCGTCAGCGATCGCAAAGGCGCCATCCGAAAACCGGTCCCAGAAGAAACGGGGGGCGAACGACTGCTGCGCCATCATGACCATGACGCGGTTGCCCGAGACCACCTCCACCCGGTCGAACGTCGGAGCTGGTGCCGTCCACACCGTGTCCGTCGCCGTTCCGTCTCGTGCGAGCCTGACCAGGGGACGGGGCGGCGGTCCCGCATCGTCGCCAGGGCGGAACGAGAACATCGCGAATACCCCGTACGCGCCATCCGTCACGGGAACGATGCGTCCGCCCATCATCGTCGATCCCTGGGGGAAAGGAACGCTGGCCGGCTCGGCCTCGGGGTCGCGCGGAAGCAAGGTGATGCGTTGATTGCTCCCGTCGAGCACCCAGAGCGTATCGCCCTGGCCCACACCGAGGCCCACGGGCATCTGGAGCTCGCCGGGGCCGGATCCCTCGCGTCCCCACGAGCCGCTGAACGAGCCGTCGGCGTCGTAGCCGAGGACCCGCATTCCCGTTTGGTCGACCACGAACAGCTCACCCGACCTGGTCCCCGCCAGGCTGCCGGGCCCGACCTGGTCGAACTGGTACTCTTCCGCAGCGGCTTCATAACCCCCGATGACTGTAACCGTGTCGAGTTGCCAGGCGAGCTCGGCTGCGGCGGTCTCGGGGTACACGAGTCGCTGCACGCCGTCCACCGTATCGACGGCCGCCTGGAGCCGGATGGGCTCATTCGCCGCCTCGCCACAGGCGCCGACGAGCAGTGCCACCAGGCTCAGGATCGGTCCGGCAGGTCGCTTCAATAGTCGTATCGTCATCGTCGCGCGCTTCTCCGGAATCGCTACCGGATCCGGTTTCGTTTGGCCTCACGTTCCCGCGACCTATATTGATGATCGGGGAACCGCTACGCTCCACAAGAGAGGATGCCGGAGATGAACGAAGGGTTGCCCGGGGGAAGCGTACTCGAGCCCCCGACGGCGGAACAGCCGCTCATTCCCGAGCTGGAAGGGTATCGTGCCGGCTTCCGCTGGGCCAAGGGGGAGATCCGGAGTTTGACCGGATCGCTCGATCCTGCGCTGTACAACATGCGCCCCGCGGAGAAAGCCTGGTCGGCCGCCGAGTGCGTCGAGCACCTCTCTGCCACAGCCCGGGAAATGATTCCCGCGCTGGACGCCGGCGTGGCGCGCGCCCGCGAGAACGCCTGGCTGGCCCACGGTCCTTTCGAGTACGGGCGGTTTGAGAAGTGGTTCGCCCGTCAGGCGGGAGGAGACGAGCTGCCGCCCAAACGCCGCTTCAAGGCCCCGAAGCTGTATCACCCGCCGCACCAGACGTACGACATGGAAGAGGCGGTCCAGGAGTTCCTCGCTTTACAGGACAGCTATATCGAGACACTGCACCTGGCGTCAGGCGTGGACCTGGCGCGGGTGAAGGTCGCCTCACCCGCCATGTCGCTTCTCAAGCTCAGCCTCGGCCAGTGGCTGCGCGCGATGGAGAGTCACCAGAGGCGCCACCTGTGGCAGGCCCGGGAGGCGGTCAAGAAGTCCGGGTAGCCTCTACGGTTCACGATCGCCCCTGCCGTTTGCCGGCGCCCGGAAGCCCGATCTATCATGGGTCTCGCAAAGACGCCTGAGCGTCCAGCGGCCGAGACCGTATTTCCCGATCAGAACTGACAGGAGGTGCGATGGAGTCCGAGCGCGAATCGCTCGCTGCGGGGGCACAGCCGGGGGCCATGCGGTGGACCTGGGTAGTAGTCGGCGTGGTCTTCGGGGTCATTGTCATTACGGTGTTCATCAACATCGTCGACCGGTACCTTGACCGGCCGGCGGTGGACGGTCTCATCGGGTCGCTGACGGTCCTTCTCGTGGGGATCTTCGTCGGTGCCGCTTCCAGAGGAGAAACCCTCCGCGAGGCGGCGGTGGCCGGGCTGATGCTCGCCGTGCTCGCAATAGCCCTCGTCGCGTTCCAGATGGGAATCGAAGTCCCCACGCTCGTCTGGCTCGCCGGCCCGTTCTACGCCCTGATCCTGGCGCTCATCGGCGGCTACGTCGGCGAGATGTTGCAGGGAACGCTGGAAGAGGCGCACGTCGACCGGCCGATCGACTGGCCATGGGTGCTCGTCAGCGTCGTGGTCGGATTCGCACTCGGCACGTACGCCCTCTTCCTGATGGGCTCGCTCCTGCCTTCTTCCCCGAGTCAGGATCTGGCCGTCCTGGTCGGAGCCTTCTTCGTCACCGGAGTGCTGGTCGGGTTCTTCTCGCCGGGCAAGACGATGATCGAACCGGCAATCGCGGCGGCCGGGCTCATGGTCGCTCACGGCGTCTTCATGGCGGTCTACTTCGAAACGCCACCCGCCCTCGTCTCGCTCGTCATCGTCTTCGCCCTGGGCATCCTGCTCGCGCTGGTGGGCGGTTGGCTGGGCGAGACGTTGCAGAGGAGCCTGCGAAAGGGCTGACGGCCCGGGGCTCGGTAGTGCCGTGACGCTATCCTCGCTCGCGGTTGGTCCAGGATGCAGAAGCGCCCGCCAGGGTTTCCCGCCGGGCGCTTCGTTGTAACGCGCCGGGTCTACACCGGCCCGCCGTGCCAGTTACTGGATCTGGATCACGTGGTAATCGCGGAATCCAGGCCAGATCGTCTTGCCCTGCG